>CAJTRE010000019.1:0-22479 GCA_910578495.1 uncultured Dorea sp. | reverse complement strand
GTCCCCCGCCATAGAAGCTACTCCGTCCACTTCCATAGCCGCCAGACCTGCAATGATTGCTACAACTTCATCTGCAATCTTTACCTCTCCAATATTCTCATCTGTCTTTATTGTATACGCATTTCTTTCTTCTTTTCTCATTTTTATGAACCTCCTATCTGGTTTTCACTTCTTTATATTATAACAAATTTCTATCTTTTTGCAAAGCATTTCTATAATAGTTCAACCACGCCGCACAGTTATGGCTGCACTATCGTCCGAACTCAGACAAAACAAGTCCTTCATTCCTCTCCTGCGTCATACGGATACTCCATTCATTGACAAAAAGAAGAAGCGGCCGGTCCTTCAAATCCTTAATTTTCTTCATATCAGAAGTTCCGGACAATTTATCCATATCTACTTCCTCATTTTCAATCCACCGGATGTATTCATACGGAAGGTTATCCATTCGAATTTCCACATTGTATTCGTTTTCCAGTCTATACTTTAACACGTCAAACTGTAGAACTCCTACAACGCCTACGATAATCTCTTCCATACCGGTATTGTACTCCTGAAAGATCTGGATAGCTCCTTCCTGAGCAATCTGGTTAATACCTTTAATAAACTGTTTCCGTTTCATTGTATCCACCTGACGCACCCTTGCAAAATGCTCCGGCGCGAAAGTAGGAATACCCTCATAGACAAATTTCTCCGGCGAATTAGTCAATGTATCTCCGATAGAAAAAATACCCGGATCGAATACACCGATAATGTCTCCCCCGTACGCCTCCTGTACCATATGCCGCTCGCTTGCCATCATCTGCTGCGGCTGGGAAAGTCTCACTTTCTTTCCTCCTTGAATATGGAACACATCCATTCCCGCTTCAAATTCTCCCGAACAGATTCTCATAAACGCAATACGGTCTCTGTGCGCTTTGTTCATATTTGCCTGTATCTTGAACACAAAAGCAGAGAACTCACTCTCTTCCATCGGACTTATCTCACCCTTATCAGATTTTCTGGGAAGCGGTGAAGACGTCATCTGAAGAAAATGCTGAAGAAATGTCTCCACTCCAAAGTTTGTAAGAGCAGAACCAAAGAATACCGGTGAAAGTTCTCCTTTACTTACCAGTTCCTGATCAAACTCTGCCCCTGCGCCGTCCTGAAGTTCAATCTCTTCTTCCAGTTTACTCTTCTGCTCCCTGGAAATGAGCGTATCAATCTCCGGATCAGTAATATCTACCTTTCTCACCTCGCCAAGCGCCGTACCCTTTTTTGTATCGGAAAACAATTCTACTTTCTTCGTATTTCTGTCATATACCCCTTTAAATTCTTTACCGGAACCAATGGGCCAGTTTACCGGACAGGTAGCGATACCTAATTCATTTTCAATATCATCCAAAAGCTCAAACGTATCCATCGCTTCACGATCCATCTTATTGATAAACGTAAAAATCGGGATATGTCTCATCGTACAGACTTTAAACAGCTTTCTTGTCTGAGCCTCAACACCTTTGGATGCGTCAATGACCATCACCGCCGAATCTGCCGCCATCAGCGTACGGTATGTGTCCTCAGAGAAATCCTGATGTCCCGGCGTATCCAGAATATTAATACAAAAACCTCCATAATTAAATTGCAGAACGGAAGATGTAACAGAGATTCCTCTCTCCTTTTCTATCTCCATCCAATCAGAAACCGCATGCTTTGCCGTTGCCTTTCCTTTTACACTTCCCGCCTGATTGATAGCTCCTCCGTATAAAAGAAACTTCTCCGTCAAGGTTGTCTTACCTGCGTCCGGATGGGAAATAATCGCAAACGTCCTGCGTTTCTCAATCTCTTTTCTTACTTCATTTGATAACTGTGACATATATTTCAACACTCCTAATATATTATATCCGCTTAAACACGTTACTAGTCAGTATAACACACCTTGCTTTACTTCTTCAACAAAAAGAAAAGCGTAAGCGCCCTGTTTTTTAACAAGACGGCTCACACTTTTCGCCTTCTTATGAATTTTACCGATACTATTTCTCTGTTTTACCCGCATCACCTTTTTCCGCTCCATGGATCGGCGTGATTACAATATTTTCCGCAGACACCCCTGTCTTTCTCGTAACAATATCTTCAATCTGCGCCCGGTTTGCATCGCTTAACTCCTTGGCATTCACAACTACGTCTGCAGATTCTTCCGAGAGACTGACTACCGCCTCTGAAAATCCTTTGGAGGCAAGCAAAGTTTCTGCCGCCGCTTCCTTTTCCGTAAGTTCTGTCATAGATACCATCTGCGCCACTGCATCCTTTTTCTGCGCTTCGCTTAATTTATCATTGTCAATAATCTGCTGCAAAGTTTCTTTATTCTTTGCACGCACCTGCTCTCTCGTAACCTTCGCTTCTGCAACTACCGCACTGGCTTCTCCGTTTGTAAGTACAGCCTCTCCGGGAGTCCCCTCTACCTTTCCGTCTTTTCCTGCATCCGCATCGCTGTCCTGACTTTCAATATCTCCCGCAACCGCCAGATCTTCTTCCGAAATATCCAGAAGTTCCTTGCTTGCAAGCTCACTATTGGTTTCCACTGTTTTGTCGGTTTTGTTAAACAGCCTGCCGGAATAATTAAGATAGCCTGCCGCTGCAATCATAACAGCTAATGCTGCAATGATAATCTGATTCTTTTTAAAAATTCGTTTCAATGTTATGTACCCTCCTGCTTTTGCCATATTTTTAATTCTTCTTCATTATTCTAATCTTATGCGTGTCTATCCCAAATAATGCCTGCACAGCCTCGGTAATATTTTTCACGACTCTGGCGTCGTCTCCTCCGGAAGCCATGACCACCACCCCCTCCACCCGGGGCGTCATCTCTTTGCTCACATAGGGGGTTCCTCCCCCTGTTTTTTCTCCTTCATATATCGTAGTCTCCGCCCCGGAAGAGCTGTTTGTTGTACGCTCTCCGCCCTGACTGTCCGATTCAGAAACTGTTTCACTTTGTCTTTCCATGTCCTTCTCTACGATTTTCTCAGCCGAAGACGACAATGTAATCATCACAGACACATCGCCCGCTCCCTCCATCTGAGAGAAGAGTTCCTCCAAATGCCGTTCCAGATAAGTGACATATTCACTCTCTGTCGCAGCCGGACCCGACACATCCGTACTTTTATACCCTCCGGGGATTTCCTCTTTCTTCTTCCCGGAAGGTATTGTAATAACAAGGAGCAGGATTCCCACCAATAAACAAATGAGAAGTTTCTCTTTTTTCAGATCCTTAATCGGTATATGTTTCAGAATCTCACTATTCCAAAGCTTTTTATTCATCAATCCGAATCTCCTCCACTTCTATAAACTGCTTCTGCTTCTCGTCTTCTTCCGCCGGTATAACTTCCCCCTTATCCTTTAAGTATTCTGCGGATGTCTCCATTTTTTTAATCTGTTCCTTATAATCCTCACTTTTATAAATATCCGTAATCCAGTCATCCATACGGAATATTTTTAGTATCGGTGTAAGAATCAACAAAATCAACACCAGTCCGGTAAAAAAACGGATGTATTTTTTATAATCCGAATCCGGCATCATATGAACAACTGCCGTAACCAGCACAAGATAAAAAGCGATATTTTGTATCCACTCATAAATATAGTCAAGCATCGTCCCACGCTCCTAACTACTCCTTACACACCGGTCGTTACTGCTGATACGATTACGATGGTAAGCAAAAACAAAAGTCCCGTTGTAAACACTACCCGCATCAAAAGTCTGCCGCCCTCTCCTACACTCTCAATACATCCGACGATACGCTGATCGGATACGGGCTGGATCAGAGCAGCCGCCAATTTATACATCAGTACCACACATCCGATTTCTACAAGCGGTACGATACATAACGCAAGACTAATGACCGCCCCCGTCATGCCTATCCCATTTTTCACAAGCACCGCCGTTCCAAGTAAAACCTCAGCCGCTCCCCCAATGGCGTCTCCAATTCCCGGAATCGCCTCTGCACCTCTTGTAAGAGCGCTTCTTTTTACCGTATCTATGGCTGGGCTTATCAGCCCTTGAATCACATTCAGCCCTATGATACACGCCAGCATTGTTTTCAGCGTCCAGGATATAACGACTTCCAGAAGTTCCGCAAATTTACTCAAATAATCTTCCTCGGACAGAAAATTCAGTACCTTTACCATAATGTAAATATGAATTGCCGGAAGCAGCACATTAACGATAAGCACTTCCACCAGAAAAATAAGGAACAAGACCAGATTATAAAATGCCGCCGCAGTAATACTTCCCTTTGCCACCGACACAGCCAGAAAATAAAGAGGACAAAACACTCCCATAAAAGAAGTAAGGTTCTCAATCCCTTCCCGTACCCAGTCTGCTGCCGCTCCAAATGTATTAAGGCAGAGCGCTATCAACAAAAGGTATAGGATGTAAAAACCTGCCTCGGATATTTGCCGGTTTGTAAAAATATTGGAAAAATTCCGAAACACTGCCGCAATCAACGCAATCAAAAGGATATGTATCAGATTTTCTTTTCCCACACGAAACGCATACCCGAGCTGGTCGGATACGAGCCTCCCGAACAAATCTGCGGTCAGATCCAAATCTCCGGACAGTACGGCTAATAAGGTATCCTTAAAATCCATTCTCTCATCCGGAAATAATTCCCTCATAGCCTCGTCCATTTCCTCAAAATCAAACTGACCCATAATGCTGTCCAACTGGTCTATATCCTGCAGCGTATTCTCTGTTTCTCTTGTCTTTCTCTCCTTGGCCTCTGCCGTAAGGCAGCCCATTCCTCCAAAGAAAAATACTGCCAGCAAGAGGACAAGGCTAAACAGCCGCCTCATGATAAGAACCCCTCAATGGTTTCCAGAAGTGCCATAAGAATCGGCATACTCATCACAAGGATCGCAAGCTTACCGAAAATTTCAATCTGCTTTGCAATCGTCTGATACCCGGCGTCTTTACATATATTGGAAGAAAATTCTGCAATATACGTCACTCCAAGCATTTTCACCAGCGTTCCGATATAGACTGTATCCATCCGAATATAGTTTCCGATTGTTTTTACTGCCTCTATCATAATCTCCAGTTTTCCAAGAATACAAAAGAAGATAAAAAAACTAAGCGCCACACCGATATAGATTCCATATTCTGATTTTCCGCTTTTAAATTGTACCGCCAGAAGTGTGCCTGCGATTCCTAAAATACCAATCTGTATGACATCCATCCTGATCCCTTCTTTCTACTCTTTCATCCGGCAGCTTCTTCACTTCTCACAACGAGAATAACCTCTTAATCGATTCAAACAAGTCATAAATATATGGGACAATCCAGAACAACACTAAAAGAAGTCCTGCCAGGCTTGTCAGAAATGCCTGTTCTTCTCTCCCGCTATGCTTTAACACCTGACTCAGCACAGAAACCAAGATTCCTACCGCTGCAATTTTAAATATAAGATTTACATCCATGGCCTCCTCCTTCTTCTGTTATAAAAGTAAAACGGAAAGAAACATACCGCTCATAATCCCAAGGCAGCGGCAAAGTCTCACTTTCGCTTTCATCCCGTCTCTCAATTCTTCCATGGACTGTGCCAGTTGTTCCTGATATAAGTCCAACGTCCTTATCTGCATCTCGGTATCCATGTTGCCAAGCTGTGAACCAAGGGCAATCAATCGTTCCTTCTCATCCTTAGGAATGTTAATATCCGCAAGATAAGTTTCAACACCCTCTCTCCACATTTCTTCAAATCTCTCTCCAGTACGTTTTTCCATCTCCTTGCCGAGAGACATCAGCCACTTCCTATATGCCCCGATACTTTTATCTCCCAAATGTATAAATATCTCTCCAAGATAGGTTCTGGCATAACGAATCTCACTTTGCAAAAGATACATCAACCTCTGTATGTACTGTAGTTGTCTGTAAGCGTCCTCAATAGCAGCGCCCTTCTTAATACCGAGAAGTGTGGTTGTTCCTATGACAATGATACATCCGGCTATCTTCACCATATAAGCTTCCCCTCTTCATCATAGATTCCGGCTATCTGTCCTGTTTTTTCTTCATTAGAGAGCAAAATATACCGTTCAAACCGTTTCTCTTTCATCATCTGCCCAAACAATGGTTTCTGCCGCAGTTCTTCCATGGACTGACTGTGGACTGTCGCCAACAGCTTACAGCCGCAGTGCATGGCATATTCGATAGCGCTTACATCTCCCGCTGTTCCAATCTCATCCACCGCAATTACCTGCGGTCCCATGGAACGGATAAGCATAATCATCCCCTCCGCTTTTGGGCAGCCATCCAGCACATCCGTACGGATACCGAGATCATTCTGTGCAATCCCCATATAACATCCTCCGATTTCCGACCGCTCGTCCACAACTCCCACAGACATCCCGTTAAGATAAGCATTTCCCGAAGATATTTGTCTGATCATATCCCGTAAAAGCGTTGTCTTTCCACATCTTGGCGGAGATATAATAAGCGTGTGATAAAGTCTCCGGTTCTTTGTTATATACGGAAACACCTCGTCGGCGCATCCTAAAACCTCGTGAGACAATCGCATATTGATGGAGGAAATGTGTTTCAGATTCTTCACTTTCCCATGTTCAATAATTGCCTGCCCCGTCATTCCAATCCGGTGCCCTCCCTCAATGGTAATGAATCCCTGCTTCATTTCCTCTTCGTACGCATACAAAGAATAATTGCTTACATACTCCATCATTTCCCGAATATCTTCTTTCGTTACATAGTAGGGCTGTCCCCTTTGTCTCCCTAAAACCAGTTCCCCTCCCCTGTAGATCAGAAGCAAAGGCTTTTTTGCCCTAAGCTTAATCTCCTGTAGATACGCATATTCCAACTCTTCTCTCTGGATCATCCTGCGGATATCCCGCGGAAGAACACTTAAAATTCTGTCTTCTTTCATACTTTGTCCACCTCTTTACATCCATGTATATGTAGTGGCAGAGGAAATATGACAGATATGTAAAATGATGTTTTAAAGCATCAAAAAAGGAAAGATCTCTCTTCCCCTTTTCTTACTGTCACTTATCAAATTATCTGCTTAAATATTCTGCCAAAAGTTCAATGCACCATTCCAAATCTTTGGCGTCTGCCACCTCGGACGGGCTGTGCATATATCGAAGCGGTATTGATACAAGGGCAGTCGGGATTCCGCTTCCTGCAAAATGTATCTCATCCGCATCTGTACAGCTCTTTCCTGCGCTCACTTCCGGCTGGTAAGGGATTCCTTGTTCTTTGGCAATATCCATAAGAGAACGTGTTATCTTCTTATCAAAAATCGGGTTGATACAGATAGCCGGACCGCCGCCAAGCTTCACCTCTCCCCATTCTGCCGTTTGCATACCCGGGTAATCACTCGTATATGTTACATCGACGATAATCGCCTCATCCGGACTTGTTCTCTCTGCCACCCATCTGGCGCCATGCTTGCTTGTCTCTTCCCCCACAGTTGCCGCCGCGCATACCGTATGCGGCGTTTTCTTCTCCCTTGCCTGCTTTAGCGCTTCCATAATCACATATACGCCGGAACGATCGTCCAGACCTCTCGCTGAAATACGGTCATTCTGAAGTTCTCTGATGGATGTGTCAGGCACGACAACGTCCCCCGGAGAAACAAGGCAAAGCGCCTCCTCCTTTGTGGAAACCCCAATGTCAACCAACAGATCCTTCACTCCAAATCCATCTGACTTCATGGCTTTTCCATCTGCCGCAACACTTCCGTATACCATACCGTTTTCCGTCTGTATTTTCACACTGTGTCCCGGATAAGCGAGCGCTTTGATTCCTCCTACATTCGTTACCTTCAGAAATCCGTCCGCATCCGCTCCCGTAACCATAAGTCCGATCTCGTCAATATGGGCGGACAAAAGAATTTTCTTTCCTGACTTGCCCTCTACGGTATACATTCCGTCTCCGATTCGGTCTCTTTCACACTTTACTTCTTCCACAGTCTCTTTCATATGTCTCTCAAGTTTATCCTGAAGTGCTGTTTCCTCGCCTGAAACTGATATTTCACTCAGTAAAATTTCTAATAACTTCTGCTTCATTTTGCCATTCCCTTCTCTATTCTTTTCACGCTGCTCCTCATATACAGATTTGTCGGCACCGTCACTTTCACACAGCGTTCACGTCCTCTAAGAACACGTTCCTCAAGCATATATACCGAATAATCTCCCATAAATTCCATGTAAAGCCGCACTGTCGTAAGCGGAGGCGTCATGTATTTTGCGGTCGGTATATCATTGAATCCGATAATACTGATGTCTCCCGGAATCGTAAGCCCGAGTTCATTCGCCGCCCCATAACAACCAACCGCCATGGAATCATTGGCAACAAACAATGCTGTCGGAAGATTTCCTTCCTCATATAACTCTTTCAACAGACTATACCCATATTTCGCATGGTATAATCCGGTCTTTATATACTCCGGATGATATAATCCTTTATCTGTCAAGTAGTCCTTTACCGCATCCATCCGGTCATCTTTTACCTCGTCTCCGTCTATGTCAATCTCTTGACATCCGATGAATCCAATCTTTGTATGGCCATGTTCGACAAAGCAGTCCAGAATACTTTTTACCGCCTGATTATAATCAATCATAATAGAATCAAACCGGTTAATATCCGGACAGGAGTCGATGAATACCGCCGGCTTTCCCCACGTATCAATCCGTTCTACCATCGTTTTGCTGAATGTCCCGGAGCAGATAAGACCGTCAATTCCTACAAGAGACTCCGCTGTATCGGAAAAGGTAACCGGAATCTTCTTATACCCTTCTTCCTCCAAACGTTTCTCAATCGCAAGGCGTATGCAGAGGTAATATGGATCTTCCAGCTCCTCCGTCGGAGAATAGGAGTAGAGCACTCCTACTTTCATTTTTTTCTTACGTCTCTTCTGAGCCTTCAACTCATATTCCAGTTCTTCTGCCGCCTCAAATATTCTTTTCTTTGTCTCTTCCTGGACATTCAGTGTCTCATCGTGATTCAATACCCTAGATACCGTCGCAATGGATACTCCTGCCTTCGCCGCAATGTCTTTAATTGTTGCCATAGTCATTCCCCTATCTCGTAATAATATTGTGACGCTTTCTTAAGCCTTTTTCTTCTTCGGTTGAATTTCGGAAACAAGAACCGCCGCCAAAATAAGTGCGGAACCCATAATCATACGCCCCGTCACAGCCTCATGTAAAAGAATTACGGAAAATACCGTACCAAATACCGCTTCCATGGACAAAATAATGGCCGATTTTGTCTCATCTACATATCTTTGCGATACCGTCTGTAACAAATAACAGATTGTCGTACTTACAACCCCAAGATATCCTACTGCCAATATGCTTTCCATAGACGGGTTAAAGTTGAAGTCCCCGCTTATGACTAATCCCACAATCGACAGCACGCACGCTGTCACCATCTGTAGGAAATTGAGAACCGAAGGTCTGATTCTTCCCACATATTCTCCCGTAAGGAAAATCTGGAACGCAAATCCTACTGCACATAATAAAGTAAGCCCATCACCGATTCCTACAGAAAAATCATTCTGAAGGGATAATACGCCCGCTCCTACAATCGCCATCCCCGCACCAATCAGGCTTCTCATCTCAATCTTCTTATGATAGATTACGAGTGCGATAAAAGGTACGAATACAACATTGGTTGCTGTAAGGAAAGCATTCTTGGACGGAGTCGTATATTGAAGCGCTATAATCTGAAGTGCGAAACCTGCAAACAATGCCGCTCCAAGCCAGAACCCGCATTTCACCTCATCTTTGTTGATCGTGCGAAGATGCCTGCTGCCAAGTGCCGTCATACAAACAGCCGCAATAAAAAAACGAATCGCCATAATTTGAAACGGAGTGAATGTCTCAAGCGCTATATCACTCGCCACAAAACCGCCGCCCCAAATAATTGTTACCGCCAAGAGTCCTAAGATGCCTAAATATTTCTTCATAGTTTCTCCATTCTGTCTCCATCATCTAAATGTAATTTTTTATATTTTCAAACAATTATACCATCTCGTTATTATATCATATTTTTCAAAAAAAGGGGCAAAAACATGCCCCTTTTTACTTATTTTTTTTAATATTTTACTTAAATTTTGTCTCAAGCTCTGCTTGAAGATCTTTCATTGTCTTTTCTACGTCTTCTCCGTTTAAGAAGATTTTAGATACTGCCGATCCGATAGAATCAGATGCCTCAAGGGAATTTGGAGAAATCGGAATCTCTGCAACTTTCTGTCCATTCTCTATGAAAAGCTCATATACATTTCCTTCTCCAAAGAACGCATCGCCTTTTTTGAACACTTCCTCTTCATAACTTGGAATGTAGGATGGATATAATCCGTAATTCTCAAATCCTGCCGCCTGAAGTTTTGTATCTGTCATTGCAAATTTACAGAAATCTTTTGCTTCTTCCGGGAAATCTGTTTTTGCATTGATTGTTAAGTTTGAACCACCGTTGCTGCACTCATATTGACCACCCTCTACTTTTGGAAGAGGCATTACAGACCATTTGCCTTCTGTCTGAGGTCCTTTGTCCTTAATTGTTCCAATCATCCATACAGCCTCTGGGATACATGCAACAGATTCATTTAAAACTGTCTGCTCGTATTCATCCCATCCATTATAGTTAAGAGCTATGCCTGAATCATATACCTTAGCCGCCATTGTCATTGCCGCAACAGATTCTTTACTGTCAACCTGAGGTTTTCCGCTCTCGTCAAATACACCGATACCAAACTGGTTACGGATCAAAGAGTAAAGAGAACTCTTCTTCGGATCTACCGGAATCATTTTAACAGGATCTCCTTTCGGAGTCTTGCATGCCGCTTCAACCTTCTCGCCTGCTTCAACAAGGTCGTCCCATGTCTTAATATCTTCTGCTTTCACGCCTGCCTGCTCGAAATAGTCTGTACGATAAAACATACCAACCGGGCCCGCATCCCATGGGAACGCATGTACTTTGTCTTTGTATGTTACTTCTGATACTTTAGATGCAAGAAATTCATCCGCATTTACAGCGTCCGCCACATCAAGGAAGCCTTCCGGGAACTTATCCGCATATCCCGGAAGCACATCTCCTTCAATAGCGATAATATCACCAATGCCGTTTCCTGTGGCAAGAGATGTGGAAAGCTTTTTGTAAATCTGGTCTGTTCCCATCTCTTCAAATTCGAATTTTACATCCGGATGATCCTTTTGGTAAACTTCCGCCGCATCCTGAAGCTGCATAAGAGCGACGTCCCATGCCCAGACAGTGAGCACTTTCTCTTTGCTGTCTTTCTTCTTACCTCCACATCCCGTAAGAACAAGCGAAACCGCCATTGTTGCTGTCATAGCTAAAGCTAAGACTTTTGTCATTCTTTTCTTCATAACTTTTTCCTCCTTTTATTCTTTTACTGCTCCACCCATAACACCTGCTACGAACTGCTTCTGGAATACCAGAAAGATAATCAGGATCGGCAGTGTTGCTACGGCTGTCGCAAGCAAAATCACAGCATAGTCTTTATTGGTCGGATTACCATCCAGCATTGCAAGCGCGATTGGAAGTGTATATTTCTCTTCACTTCCAAGGATAATAAGCGGCCACATAAAGTTGTTCCACATACTTGTGAACATATAAATTACCAGAGCGCCAAGCGCCGGTTTTATATTCGGCAGAACGATTCTGAAAAAAATTCCAAGCTCGCTCACACCGTCAATTCTTCCCGCTTCCATAAGAGCTGTCGGAAAATTCAACATATTCTGGCGCATGAGAAAGATACCGAATGCGTTTGCCAGAAGCGGAAGGATAACCGCCCAGTGACTGTCTGTCATATCAATTGCTATCATCATCTCAAATAACGGCACATACATAACAAGAGTCGGTATCATCATTGAACCCATGATAAAGCCAAAAATAATCCCTTTTCCTTTAAATTGGAACTTCGCAAGTGCATAGCCTGCCGCTGAAAACAAAAGCAGCGCCAGAACTGTATATACAACGGAAACAAACAGTGTATTCCATATGCTCGTTACCAAATCCACTTTGCCTGCCAAAATCGAAAAATTATCAAAAAGTTCCGAGCCCGGAGTAAGTTTCGGCGGCACAGATAGAATCTGATTGTTTGTATTTGTTCCCGACACAAACATAAAATAGAACGGAAACAATGAGAGGAATGCACCAATTACAAGAACAACATAACAAAACCCTTTACCTAATCTTTGCATCAGTTCTCCTCCTTTGTCGCTTTAAATTGGAATACAGACAGCAGACCGATAATAATAGTCATTACATAACCGATTGCCGATGCATAACCAAATTTCAAATAACGGAAACCATTGTCATACAGGTACTGTCCCATTGTAATTGTTGCATAGTTTGGCCCGCCTGCCGTTAAAATGTACGGCTCATCGAAAAGCTGCAATGTTCCGATTGTTGATGTTATCGTACAGAATAAGATAATCGGTTTTACCATCGGAATTGTAATATGGAATAATTTATCCCAAAAAGTAGCTCCGTCAATATCAGCCGCCTCCATCAGATCCCCCGGAATAGCCTGGATGCCTGCCAGAAGAATTATCATATTATAGCCAAGCCATCTCCATGTAATTGAAATAATAATTGCAAATCTTGCCGGCCATTCTTCATAAAACCAGTTGACTCCTTTTCCGCCAAACAATTCGATCACATAGTTAACAAGACCATGGTCACCGTTCAGAAGAACCTTGAATACCAGTGCATATGCTACGAGAGCCGTAACAGATGGAAGGAAAATCGTCGTTCTGAAAAATGCCTTCCCACGTATAAATTTTTGTTCAATCGCAACAGCAATCAAAAGCGCTCCTCCGATCATAATCGGAACCTGTACAATCAAAAAGATAAATGTATTAAACAAACTCTTATAAAATGTCTTATCTTTAAAAAGCGCCGCATAGTTCTTGAATCCGACAAATTCGTAGGAGCCGGATACCAGCTCAAAGAAACTCAAATACAAAGAACGAAGAATCGGATATACCATGAAAACTGTAAATATAATAACGATAGGCGCTATCAGAACATATGGTATCGTTTTTTGATTAACCAACTGCTTTTTATTCATCAATCCTCACCTTAACTTTCTTACTCTCTCCTATCAGCGATTTATTTGAAGCACATCCAAACACCAGCTTCATCTCGTAATCATTGATTCTAGTCTTGTTCGCATATGTCTGTTCTTCCCCGCAGGCATTTGTTCCCACACCGGAATGTTTTGCATCAATATGTATAATCGTTTCAGGACATCTTTTAATTTCTCCAACATGTTTCGCTTTTGCCAAAGCATCGATTGTATAGTCGTGAACATCAACACCCACACCGTTTTTGGAGCAGATAAGAAGACTGTTCTCATCATCTCCTACTGCCAGCCATTTCACATTTCCACGTCGGCCGTTTTCCTGCGGCATTGCATATTCTACGTGCATTCCGTCCACATTGGTATTGTATATCCCCATGATGGATGCGGACTGCATATCCGGATAGTTCTCTTCCGGTCCCAAGCCATACCATGACACGTTTCTCATTTCTTTCGGAAGCTTCATCTCTATTCCGATTCTCGGGATAAATTCCGGTACAAATTTGCTGTACTTGAATCCTTTGATGGAAAGAGAAAGGCTCATTACACCGTCTTCATAAATGCGGTAGCAGTAAGTTCCCTTAAAGCCAAATGCCATACTAAGCGGCGAAAAATGTGTACCTGCAAGCACTTCCACGTAAGCGGCTTCCTTCCGGATTTCAAACATTTCTTTCTGTTCCTGCTGCTTATGCAGGAAGTATTTTCCGTACCAGTCGCCAACCTTATACATGTCATTATCAATAGCCGCTCTATCAAGATTGAGAGACGGGCCGTCAATCATCATTGTTTTGCCATTTACTTCATATGTAAGAAGTTTTCCTGTCACTTTATCAAATACGGCTTTCACATGTTCTCCGGAAATTTCTGCCCTCGCCTCTGTCTCCACAACGGTAAGTTTTTCTCCACTCGAGTCCATATTTACAGCCTGTTCTTCCATATAAACCGGAAGTGCAAATTGTTGTTTCGCCACTTCGTGACCGGAAGCCGCAAATGACGTATCGTGATTATATCTAAATGAAAGATTCAAATAATAATCTGTTCCCGGAAGAATGTTCTCCACTGTTATAGGAAGTACAAACTCTTCACATGCTTGCGGCTCAACGGAAATACTTTCAATCCGCCCGTTCTTATCTACAACATCATCGTGTACAATCTCATATGTAAGAGACAAATCTTCCAAAGAAGTAAAATAACGATAATTGTGAATCTTTATTTTTCCTTCTTTTAAGTCAACTGCCTCTGCCTTCACAGGAGCAATAACCTGTTTGTAGTGCAAAAGTCCCGTTGAAGGTACTCTGTCAGGCCTTAGCAGTCCATCCATACAGAAGTTGGAATTGTTCGGCGTATCGTCATAGTCGCCGCCATAATAGTAAGTAATGTTTCCGTCACTATCTTTCGTCTCAATACCATGGTCATACCACTCCCATACACAGCCGCCCTGAAGTCTCTCATATTTGCGGAATAATTCCTGATATTCCTCCATATTTCCCGGTCCATTACCCATCGCATGTGCGTATTCACATAAAATGTGCGGCTTTCCATGGTAATCATTATTCGCAGCGATTCGCTCCATTCCGTCCAATCTCGTGTACATTGTGGAGTACACATCGGTAATGTCCGCCTCGTAATCACTCTCATAATGAATGAGTCTGGAACTGTCCAACGCCCTGATGGATTCTGCTGCTGTTGTAAAGTTCTTTCCTACCGCAGATTCGTTTCCAAGTGACCACATAATAATACAAGGATGATTTCTGTGCTCTTTTACCATACGGATATTTCTGTCCACATAGGCGCTTTCCCATGCCGGCTCGTGATTCAGCCACTCGTATCGTTCAATCCACTCAAATCCATGTGTCTCAAGATCTGCTTCATCAATTACATAGAATCCATAATAATCGCAAAGCTCATAGAAATAAGACATCTTCGGATAGTGAGAACAACGAATCGTATTGATATTATGCTGTTTCATCAGCTTCATATCTTCTTCTACAACTGCTCTGTCAACTGTTCCCCCGCCTTTCGGGCTAAAGTCATGCAAATTCACGCCGCTTATAAGAAGCGGTTGTCCGTTTACCGTAAATGTACATCCTTTTACTTCCACTTTTCTAAAACCGGTTCTTACAACTGCATCATCTACAACCTCTCCGTTTTTCATCAGTGATGCGCATAATTTGTAAAGCGTCGGCGTCTCCGCTGTCCAGCCGCTTACCTCACCGACTTCTACCGTACATTCACCAAAGCCGTCCTGAAGCCTCATAACGCCTTCTGCGATTTGTTCCTCACTATCGTTTTCAAGCCGCCATCTCACTTCATCCGCTTCTTTATGCGCAAAGATTCTCTGCTTTAAGATACCGTTCTTGTAAGTCTCATCCAAATCCACATCTACAATGTAGTTCTGAATCGAACATTTCGGTTCACTAATCAGCTCTACATCGCGGAAAATCCCACTGTACCACCACATATCCTGCGCCTCCAGGTATGTACCGTCAGACCATTGATAAACCCGAACCGTAATCTGATTCCTGCCCTCACACAAGAGTTCTGTAATATCAAACTCAGAAGCCAGCCGGCTTACTTTACTGTATCCTGTATACACACCGTTTACCCACACATCGTATGCACTTCCCACACCGTTAAATCTTAAAATTGTACGGCGTCCCGCAAAGCTTTCCGGTATGTCCACTTCTTGGCGGTAAATACCTGTTGGGTTTTCTGACGGAACAAACGGCGGGTTAATCGGGAACAAATACCACACATCTGTGTAGTGCATATGTCCATATCCTTTTAACTGCCAACAGGACGGTACTTCCAACGTGTCCCACTGTCCGTCGTCGTAATCCTTCTCTGCAAATCCTTGCGGAGAGTACTCCGGCGCTTCAAGATACAGGAATTTCCAGTTTCCGTTTAAAGAAAGCCGATACGTTTCTTCATTATTTCTATGAAAATCCGTATGAGAGTCTCTGCGTCCGATATGAAGAAGCTCCTCGTTCTCCCAGCGTTTCTTTTCTCTTTTCACTTTCTTCTCCTCCCTCTATATTTTATATATAAAACTTATCATTTTATCGGTAATAAGTCAATATTTTACTATGCTACACTGTATTTTTGCTGTTTTAGTCAATTTTTTTCTGATATTTTTGTGCATTTTTACCATATATTTTCTGGTTAAATTGTATTTTACCATCTTTCTATAATTTTATTTAGTAAATTTTAGTTAAAATATTATCATCTATTTTATCTAGTATAGTATTGAAATTTTATCGAAATCCGATTATAATGAAAGAAAAAGGAAGTGTTTACATATGAATCAGCGATTTGAAATAACATCCGTATTTTCTAAAATAATAGATTTTCTCGTATTGAATTTTTTATTTATAATTACATCACTCCCAATTATCACATTGGGAGCATCCATGACAGCTTTATATTCCGTCACTTTAAAAATGGTAAAAAATGAAGAATCTTATATCGCACGTAATTATTTTCGGGCATTTAAGCGCAATTTTAAAGCGTCTGTCCTTCCGTTTTTACTTTTTATCTTTGCCTTTTCTATTTTAGGGATAAATCTTGTAATTTCATATCAGATTTCCGGAATATTCTTTATGATACTGCGGGCAATTTCCACTATTTTTCTCGTATGCCTGTCTATATGTGCAAAATATTATTTCCCGATTCTTGCCCGGTTTGATTTCACATTTAAGCAGGTATGGATGCACATTCCCCACATGATCGTCACACACAAGGGAGATTTCTTCTTTCTCGTGCTACTGAATATACCCATATTTATTTTGTCACTATACTCCTTCTATACCGCCGCTTTTGTAATCATTATCGGATGCATCATTGGATTTTCCGTATTTGCATACATTGAATCCTTTTTATTTCGAAGAATTTTTCAAAATTATGAAATCTATCCACCGACAGGAGCGTAGGCTCGCAAACAAAAAGAAGGACAGATTTCTCTCTCCTTCTCAAGCTACAAATAGAATATTAGTATAATTTCATGTTTTTTAATTAAGTAATCCCACTCGCTCCAATATTTCCTGCAATCTTGGATCATCTTTTAGAAATGCCGTTGCCTCATCCTGGTAAAGACCATTTAAAATCATAGTCTGCATCTTAGCACCAAGTTCCTTATTCCCTCTTTCCTCCTTCTGTTTGCTAAAATCTGTATAGTGAAACAAACCGGATTTTTGAGGACTACATTCCTTTTTTAACGAACTCAGCATAAGTTCCAAAGTCTCAAGGAACCTGTCCCAGTCCTCAAGGGAACTATATAACTGAATATCTGCCGAATACCATCCAAACTCCCACATTTCAAACTGCATAGCATTTCTTTTATATATTTCTGCAATTTTTTTCGCATCCTCTAATCGTTTCTCTTTCACCGCAAGTTCCACAAGTGTCAAAAGTGTCCCATAAAGATCACTAATCAGCTTTATCAACTTCTGTTCTGTCAGCTTCCCTGCCTCTTCGTATTTCTCTTGCGCCATCAAAATACGTGCCTGTACCTGCCTCTTATCAATCGGACTTTCATCATGAAACGTATCTATAAGCTCCTGTGCTTTATCATATTCTTTCCTCTCCCGATATTTGGAAATCAACATGGTTTTTGCCTGATTGCCGACTCTCTCGTCAGAACTTTCCATAGCCCTTCGATATAACCTCTCTATCTCTTCCTGTTCTTTTTGATACTCCGATGTCAGATTACCGTTCATTATCAGTATACCTTCTAAGATAAGTCCAATATTTAACATCAATATATGAGAATTGGGATACTCTGCCGCCTTTTTCATAGCTTGTGCATACGCTTCTTCAAAACTCTTCTCATTTGCCACTTCTGTTATATGCCTTATAATTTCTGAGACCTCCTGCTCTGTTAAGTTTTCCTGAAAAGAAAGCAGCGTATTTAAATCCGTTCCTAAAATTCTCGCTAATATGGGCAACAACGTAATCTCCGGGTAAGACGCTCCGGTTTCCCATTTATTTACTGCCGGAGCTGTCACTCCCAGATACTCCGCCACCTGCTTCTGGGTAAGTCCTTTCTCTAAACGTTTCTCTCTGATAATTTCATTAATCTTCATAAAATAATCCCTTCTTCATTTCAACATTTACACTATATTTTGTAAATTCACTATAACATTATTCGAGATTATACACAATTGACAGATTCTTAATTTCCATTCAAGAAAATTAACTTATGGTAAATTATGCAATTGAGGATACTCCATTTGACGGTTAAGTACATAGGAAAACGCAATTGGGGACATAGGAAAGCTGCACTTTCCTATGTCCCCAATTAATATTTTTATTCAGCTACATCTTTCATAGAGAATGAGAATCTTCCCATCTTGTCTTTTCCAAGACATACGACCTTCACCTGATCGCCAAGTGTCAGTACGTCCTCTATATGATTTACTCTTTCTTTGGAAATCTTGGAAATGTGTACCATTCCCTCTTTTCCCGGCGCAAACTCTACGAATGCACCAAATTCCTTAATACTGATTACCTTTCCTTCCAAAACCTGTCCGGCTTCAAAGTCTGTCACAATGACATAGATCAGTTTTCTTGCCTCATCCATGCTCGCCGCATCTGTTCCGCAGATAGATACGTTTCCATCATCTGTAATGTCAATCTTAACGCCTGTCTGCTCAATGATCGCATTAATCGTCTTACCGCGCTGTCCGACTACATCGCCAATCTTCTGTGGATCAATCTGCATCTGAATGATCTTCGGCGCAAACTCTCCAACGTCTTCTCTTGGCTCTGCGATTGCTTTACTCATAACTTCATCTAAAATATAAGTTCTTGCTTTCTTTGTAGCCGCAATTGCTTCTTCAATGATTGCTCTTGTAAGACCATGAATCTTAATATCCATCTGGATAGCTGTGATACCTTTGTGAGTACCTGCCACCTTAAAGTCCATATCTCCGAAGAAGTCCTCAAGCCCCTGAATGTCTGTGAGTACCAGATAATCATCATCTGTATCACCTGTTACAAGACCTGCGGAAATACCTGCAACTGCAGACTTAATCGGTACACCCGCCGCCATAAGTGACATAGAAGATGCACAGATACTTGCCTGGGAAGTTGAGCCATTCGATTCAAATGTCTCAGATACTGTACGGATTGCATATGGGAAATCGCTCTCGCTTGGAAGTACCGGTACAAGCGCACGCTCTGCAAGAGCTCCATGTCCAATCTCACGACGTCCCGGTCCTCTGGATGGTCTTGTCTCACCAACAGAGTAGGATGGAAAATTATAGTGATGCATATATCTCTTAGATGTCTCGGACTCGTCCAATCCGTCTAATCTCTGTGCTTCTGCAAGCGGAGCTAAAGTTGTAATGGTACAAATCTGTGTCTGTCCACGAGTAAACATAGCAGAACCATGTACTCTCGGAATCAAATCAGTCTCAGCAGCAAGTGTTCTAATCTGATCAATAGCTCTTCCATCCGGGCGCTTGTGGTCTTTTAAGATCATCTTTCTTACCGTCTTCTTCTGATACTGGTAAACAGCCTCGCCAAGTACAGTCAGCCATTCTTCATTTTCAGCAAATGCTTCCTCTAATTTTGCAGTAATCTGACGGATATTTTCCTCTCTTACCTGCTTCTCATCTGTAAATACAGCCTCTTCCATTTCAGCCGGTGGAACGATTTCTTTGATTGCTGTGAACAACTCTTCCGGTACTGCACAGCTTTCGTAGGCATGTTTCTCTTTTCCACACTCAGCTACGATGGTATCGATAAATGCAATGACTTTCTGATTTAATTCATGCGCCGCAAAGATAGCTTCAATCATCTGCTGCTCCGGTACTTCGTTCGCTCCGGCCTCGATCATAATTACTTTCTCTTTTGTAGACGCAACCGTAAGCGCCATATCAGAAACTTCTTTCTGTGAGGCTGTCGGGTTGAATACAAATTCTCCGTCTACCAGCCCAACCTGCGTTGTAGAGATTGGTCCATCAAACGGAATATCAGAAATACTTGTTGCAATTGCAGCGCCAAGCATAGCTGTAAGTTCCGGGGAACAGTCCTGATCTACAGATAATACTAAGTTCTCTAAAGTAACATCATTACGATAATCCTTCGGGAATAACGGTCTCATCGGGCGGTCAATTACGCGGCAGGTAAGAACTGCGTTTTCAGATGCCTTACCCTCACGCTTATTAAATCCTCCCGGAATCTTACCTACAGAATATAATCTCTCGTTATACTCTACACTTAACGGAAAGAAATCAATTCCGTCTCTTGGTTTCTCTGACGCAGTAGCTGTACAAAGTACAGTTGTATCGCCATAGTGCATAAGAACTGCACCATTTGCCTGCTTTGCAACTCTACCGACATCAATACGAAGAGTTCTTCCGGCTAATTCCATTTCAAACATTTTGTACATAGTAATCTCCTTATTTTTTATTATTTATTGCCAAGCGGTTATCTCCGAAACTACTGAAAAATGTACTTTATATTTTTTCATAGACAAATACGCTTTTCAGTGGTCTCGGTTCGCTGATAACTACTCACAATCTTATATATTATAGCATATTGCTAACAAATCTGCCATAGTTTTTTTATTCTGCTAGCGGTGAGATTTGATTTTTTCAGAAACCGTTCCGTCCTTATTCTGTTTATATAGATTTCACCGCTAAGAAAAGCAGCTAATCATCAAGACTAACTGCTTATACTCCCATTATCTGATTGAGGGAACAAATTATAAATGCTTATCTGTATCTCTAGCACCATACATCAAGCGACGCACTTCCATCACATTATCAATCACTACATAATAAATGACGTAATTTCTTACGTAGATTCGATAATATGGATAATCACGCTTTTTCGCAGAATGGTACGGTTCAAAAGCAACAGGATTGTTCAGTCTTTCCAAAATAGCGGCTTCAACATCATCAATCAGGCGTAATGCTGCGTCCTCATTTTTTAAAACATTGGTAATGTAATTCGTCGTGCTGATTAAATCCTGTTCAAAAAGTGGTAAATACCTAAGTTGATAGGATTTATTTTCCATGTATCGCGCTCCTTACATTACTGAAAACTGTTTCATGGGAAAGCCTTTCTTCTGTCATTGCTGCCTGTCTGTCAGCTTCATCAAGTTTCATTTCAATACTATCTGTTAGACTTGCGTATTCTTCCAGACTTAATACAACCATTGCGCCATATCCATTTTTGGTAAGATAAACAGGTTTTCCACTATTTACAATGGTTTCAATCTCTGGGAATTTATTTCTAAGGTCAGAAACAGGGCGAATTTGTATCATGCTCAAGCACTCCTTTCGTGTCACTTATTCTATCCTAATTTTATCAGAATATTATCACAAAAGCAATGTTTTCTTGCGTTTTCTAATTTTTGTGGTAACAGTTCAGCCATAGCCGGTAAAATGAGCGTCCTTTATCGGTTATGAGCGGAGCGCCAGATTATGAGCAAAAATAGTTGCACAGCAGCAAATAGCACGTTAGTGCGGTTTTGCGAATGGCGCGGACTGAACTGTTACGTTTTGTGCGCCATTTTCCAAACTTCTTGACTTCAAATTCAAACTCATATATCATAATTACAGCAGACTTTTAATATGAAAATTGCAATCGGATGTGATCCAAACGCACAGGAAGCAAAGGAACAGCTCATTTAGTTTATGGAATCAAAAGGATACGGTGACATTACTGATTTTGGAAGTGACGATCCAATCTACGCCAACACTGCAATCAAAGTTGCTGAAGCAGTAGCTTCCAAAGAATACGACCGCGGAATCATTAGTTGACGCTTTCTTAACTTCTGAATTTGTTGAAGGATGTTCTTCTCAGCCGAAAGTCGACGCTTTCAGAGCATACGAAACAGAACACTAATCATTTACAAGCAAGAAAAGACTCTTGACTGTAAACAGTCAGAGTCTTTTCTTGCTTGCTCGCGTTCGTTGCCAAGCGATTATTTACGTAATCCTAATCTCTCGATCAATGTACGGTATCTTTCGATATCTACTTTTTTAAGGTATGCAAGAAGACCACGTCTCTGTCCTACCATTTTAAGAAGACCTCTTCTTGAGTGGTGATCCTTAGGATTGGTCTTAAAATGCTCTGTCAGCTCATTGATTCTAGCTGTAAGAATTGCAATCTGAACCTCCGGTGAACCTGTGTCTCCTGCTGTTCTTCCAAAATCTTTGATAATCTGTTCTTTCTTCTCTTTTGAAATCATCTTGATTTCCTCCTTTTAATTCTCTTATATTACCGCCGGATATTAAGTAACGGTTGGAGTATCCGACTACCGAACATCGGCTGTCACCCTGCAAAGTATATCACACTGCCGCTACAATGTAAAGTCATATTTTAATATTTACCATTCTTCCTTGTAAGGTTACAATTGATGTGACACCTTACC
>CAJTRE010000018.1:30548-54273 GCA_910578495.1 uncultured Dorea sp. | reverse complement strand
ATTCCTTACTGGCTGTAAGGGAGATTAACCATAAATATATTGTAGTAGGAGGAAGAATACTATGGAGCTTCGAGTATTAAATTATTTTTTGGCGATTGCAAGGGAAGAAAACTTTACAAGAGCGGCAGAACAGCTACATATAACGCAACCTACTTTATCAAGACAAATTGCCGATTTAGAACAGGAGCTTGGCGTTAAGCTGTTCACTCGCAGCAATCATAATATTGTTTTAACAGAAGACGGAATGATATTAAAACGCCGAGCACAGGAAATATTGTCTTTGGCAGATAAAACAAAGCGGGATTTTCTGCACAAAGATGAAAATTTAGAGGGCGTTATTTCGATAGGATGCGGAGAATTTTTGTCTACCCGATACTTAACTGACTGTATTGCAGAATTCCGGAAAAAGTACCCGCTTGTACGCTATGAATTTTACAGCGGAAACGCAAGTAATGTCCGAGATTATATTGAGAGGGGTCTTTTGGATATTGGCTTAATGGTCGAGCCGATTGATTTAAGAAAATATGACTTTGTATCTATGCCCGTAAAAGAACAATGGGGTGCATTGGTGCAGCTTGATTCCCCATTGGCTGAAAAAGACTTTATAGCCCCGCAGGATTTGCTCGGTATTCCGCTTATATCCACATCGGGAGAATTTACAGAGAGCAGCGTAGGTAAATGGTTCGGGGAATATGCAGGACAGGTCAATATTATTGCAAAGGGCAATTTGCTTTATAACGAAGCAATGATGGCACAAAGTAACATCGGGGCAGTAATAGGCATTAAATTAAATTGTAACTATGAGGGGCTTCGGTTTATACCGCTCCTCCCAACACTGGAAATTGATACTGCATTAGCGTGGAAAAAGGAGCAAATTTTTTCTTCTGCTACGTCTGCTTTTATAGAGTTCTCAAAAAAATACCTAAAAAGCATATCTTATGATAATTTATAAGTATTAGACATTTCAAGTGAATAAACCTATAATAAAGGTGTTCCAGGACGGAGCACCTTTATTTTTTGAAGCCGGCGAAAGGAGCAGAAAAACAGTTAGATAGATTAGATTATCTTAGGTTTGAACTAAAACGAGGATAATAACAAAAATGATTGAACTTTGAAAGGAGCTTTTCAAAATGAAAAAAATAGGTTCTATTCTTATTGTCTTTACTCTGCTGTTCTCTTTGGCGGCGTGCAGCAACACAAACAACGAGGAATATTCCGCTCCTACACCGCAGAGCAGCGAGTCGAGTTCCACTCCAACCGAGGAAGCGGATTATTCAAGCAGCAATCCCGAAAGCTCTGCCTCGGAAGCTGAGCCTACGGAGGCTGGCTCGAAATCCTTGGTTGTCTATTTCTCATGGTCGGGTAACACCACAAATGTTGCGAAGTCGATTCAAAGCCAGACGGATTCCGACATTTTTGAAATCGTACCCGCCACACCATATAGCGACGATTATGATACGGTTGTAGATTTTGCACAGCAGGAACAGAGAGAAAACGCCCGTCCCGCCATTGCAAACAGCATTGAAAATATCGCAGATTATGATGTGATCTATGTGGGGTTTCCCAACTGGTGGGGTGATATGCCGATGATTCTTTATACATTCTTTGACAGCTACGATTTGTCTGGCAAAATGATTGCTCCGTTCTGCACCAGCGGCGGCAGCGGTCTTTCAAATACCGTTAATGAAATGAAAGATCTTGAGCCGAACGGAACAGTAACAGACGGTCTGCATATTGGCAGCGGTTCTTCCTCTAACCCGGATAGTGCGGTAAGCGAATGGCTTTCTGAAATCGGTACGTCACAGTAGGAGGAAAATATGAAAAAGTTTTTAGCTATTCTTATGGCAGTAACCCTTGCTATTTCTCTGGCGGCCTGCGGTCAGACAGAGAACGAAAAAGCGGTTGGAAAGGCTATCAAGAAAAGCGGTATTTCCCGTGAAGAACTGTTCATCACAACAAAACTGTGGATTCAAGACGCAGGTTATGAAAATGCAAAAAAAGGCATTTCAGACCTCGCTTAATAAATTAGGACTCGACTATCTTGACCTGTATCTGATTCATCAGCCGTTTGGCGATTACTACGGTTCTTGGCGAGCAATGGAAGAACTCTATGAGCAGGGAAAAATTCGTGCAATCGGCGTGTGCAATTTTTATCCCGACCGTCTTGCCGATTTGTGCGCCAATGAAAAGGTGATTCCCGACGTAAATCAGGTAGAGCTTCATCCGTTTTTGCGCAAGCGGGAGCACTTATATTTGGGATTTTACTTTGAGCGATGAAGATGTGAGCGCCATTGACACTTTGGATTGGGGACACAGCGAAATTATCGACCACAGCGCCGCAGAAACCGAAAAATGGCTGAATGGTTGGAAAATTCACGATTGATTGGAGACACAAATATGAAACAACTATCTTATGAAGAATTTGAAAAAGCAAATTTGTTTGGAAAAGGCGGCTCAAACGAAGCCTTTGCACAATATTTTATTGGGGATTCTTTTTTGAATCCCCTAACGAATCCGAAAGAAACAGCAGTTTTTTTGGCAAATGTAACCTTTGAGCCGGGCTGCCGCAACAACTGGCATATCCATCACGCTACAAGTGGCGGCGGACAACTTCTGCTCTGTACCGCAGGCGAAGGTTGGTATCAGGAGGAAGGAAAAGCACCCGTCAACCTGACGCCGGGTACGGTCATCACCATCCCGCCGGAGGTAAAGCATTGGCATGGTGCAAAAGTCGACAGTTGGTTTTCGCATGTTGCCGTGGAAGTACCGGGAGAAGACACCGCAAACGAATGGTGCGAACCTGTAACCGATGAAGAATACAACGAATTGGAGGAAAAATAAAATGAGCAAAAAATTAGTAGCATATTTCTCGGCAAGCGGCGTTACAAAAGTCGCAGCCGAGCGCTTGGCAAAAGCGGCGGGCGCAGATTTGTTTGAAATTCAACCGGCTAACCCATATACAAGAGCAGATTTGGATTGGACGAACAAAAAGAGCCGCAGCTCCGTGGAGATGAACGATCCCAATTCCCGCCCAGAAATCGCAGAAAGACTGTCAAATATGGAGGACTACGATACGGTGTTTATTGGCTTTCCAATCTGGTGGTATGTAGCTCCTACAATCATCAACACCTTTATAGAGAACTATGATTTTTCGGGAAAGACCATTGTTCCCTTTGCTACCAGCGGCGGCAGCGGAATGGGAAAAACAGTCGAGATCTTAAAACCTCTCTGCTCGGCTTCAGCAAAATGGGATAAGGGAAAAATGTTAAACCGTGTTTCTGAACAGGATATGCAAAACTGGGCAGAACAATTTTAAGGGAAATCAAAAGAAATGACAGAAAGAGAAAAAATGCTTGGAGGAGAATTCTACGACACAAGAGATATGGAGCTTCGCACATTAAGTAACAAAGCAAAAGACTTAATGCAAATCTATAATGGTCTGCCTGCTGAAAATATAGAACTGCGTAATCAGATTATCCATATGCTGTTCGGTTTCTGCGGTGAAAATACACGTGTCAATCAGCCGATTTGGGTTGACTACGGCTGCAATATTTCCCTCGGTGCGGGCAGCCTTATCAATATGAACTGCACGCTTTTAGATACAGGTAAAATTACAATCGGAGAAGATGTGTTAATCGGCCCCGATGTTAAGATTTATACTGCTGTTCACCCAATTTCACCTGATGAACGAATCTATACCGATGAAACAGACAGAAAGGCAATAAAGACAAAGACCGCTTCTGTTACAATCGGGAACAAGGTATGGATTGGCGGCGGAACAGTTATTTTGCCCGGTGCCACAATCGGCGATAATGCTGTAATCGGCGCCGGAAGTGTAGTCACGAAAGCAATCCCCGCTAATGCCGTTGCCTGCGGAAATCCCTGCACAGTAAAAAAGATGATAAACGAACGCGGCGAGTAAGGAGATGAAATTATGCCCCATATTGATATTACAATGATTGCCGGACGGGACGACACCGCAAAAAAAAGAAATTGCCGTAAAAATACAGCGGTTTCTTGCCGAAGAACTGAACATTGACGAAAAGTTTGTGTCCGTTTCGATTGAGGATATAGAAAAAGAAAATTGGAACACCCATATGGAGAAGATGACCGACAAGAAAATGTTTATCTCTCCAGGTGTATAAGGAGAAAATATGCAGTACACAAAATTAGGAAATTCTGATTTGAATGTATCCCGTATCTGTATGGGGTGTATGGGATTTGGCGACGCACAAAACGGACAGCACACTTGGACGGTTGACGAGGCGCAGTCACGTGAAATCATAAAGCGAGGCCTGGAGCTTGGCGTGAATTTCTTTGACACGGCGATTGCCTATCAAAGCGGCACAAGCGAACAGTATCTCGGCAGAGCAATCAAGGATTTTGCAAAGCGTGATGATATTGCAATCGCAACAAAATTCCTGCCCCGCACAGCAAAAGAAATTGAGCAGGGAATTTCGGGGCAAAAGCATATTGAAAAAATGCTCGATAAAAGCCTCCTTAATCTCGGTATGGATTATGTGGATTTATATATTTACCATATGTGGGATTACGCCACCCCTCTTTATGACATTATGGAGGGGCTGAACAATGCAGTCAAATCGGGTAAGGCCCGGTATATCGGTATCTCCAACTGCTTTGCGTATCAACTCACAAAGGCAAATGCACTTGCCGAAAAAGAGGGATTTGCCAAATTCATTTCTGTGCAGGGGCATTATAATCTGATCTTCCGTGAGGAAGAACGGGAAATGGCGAAGCTGTGTCGGGAAGAAAACATTGCAATGACGCCGTACAGCGCACTTGCAGGAGGACGGCTTGCAAAACGCCCCGGTGAAACCTCAAAGCGTTTAGAGCAGGACAGCTATGCACATCTGAAATACGACGCCACCGTCGGGCAGGACGGTATCATCATTGACTGTGTAGCACAGCTTGCCGACAAATATGGCGTTTCTATGACGGAAATCTCCCTTGCCTGGCTTCTCACAAAGGTTACGGCCCCCGTTGTAGGCGCAACAAAGCTCCATCACATTGAGGGCGTGGCAAAGGCTGTCCGGCTTACATTAAGCGATGATGAAATCGCTTACTTGGAAGAAGCATATGTTCCTCACAATTTAGTAGGCGTTATGGCGCAGAACACGCCGGAATCCGCAAAGGAAAAGCACGTGTGGTCTACAGGAAATCAAAAAATCTGAAAGGAGAGCTTAAAATGGACTTACATAAAACCGACCCTGAATTTATAGAACGCTTTGAGCATTTTGCATTTAATGAAGTGCCAAATGAAGAAAATCAGCAGTTAGAGGGTAAGACACGCTATATGGCGATTTTGGCAACGCTGATCGGCTGCGACGGCGTGGGCGCATACAAGGAAATGCTCCCAAAAGCACTTGAAAATGATGTTACGCCGATAATGGTAAAGGAAATCGTGTATCAAGCAACCGATTACTTAGGCTACGGCAGAATGTTACCGTTTCTAATTTGCACAAACGAAATCTTTGCAGAAAGCGGTATCGAGTTACCCCTTGACGGACAGGAAACGACTGCCCTTGAAAACAGGCTTGAAAAAGGGATTGAGGCACAGACTGAAATCTTCGGTGCACATATGAAAGAAGCGTGGAAAGCGGGGCACATAAATCGCTGGCTCGCGGCAAATTGCTTCGGTGATTACTACACGTGAAAAGGCCTTACCCTTTCGGAGCGTGAACTGATTACTTTCTGCTTTCTTATGGCGCAGGGCGGCTGCGAGCCACAGCTCATTGCTCATTCCAAAGGGAATATGAATATGGGAAATGACAAGGAGTTTTTGATTCGTGTTGTTTCACAAAGCCTGCCTTATATCGGTTATCCCCGCACTCTGAATGCAATTGTCTGCATTAACAAGGCGGTGGAGGAATGAAACCGAAATTTACAGTAAAACTGATTGTTGACGCTTTAATGACGATACTGCTTTTGGGCTTAATGGGCTATCATCTTTGGGGAGAGAAGGCTCACGAATGGATTGGCGCAGGTATGCTCGTCCTTTTCATCGCTCACCATTTGCTTAATCTGAACTGGTATAGAAATCTTTTCAAAGGGAAATACACAGCATTTCGCACTCTCACGCTTTGCGTTGATGTGTTGTTGTTGATTTCAATGCTGGTACAAATGTATAGCGGTATCGCAATGTCACGCTATGTATTTTCTTTTTTGCCGGTTGACGGCGGTATGTCTTTCGCACGCAGATTTCACATACTCGGTTTTTATTGGGGTTTCCTTTTGATGAGCCTGCATTTGGGACTGCACTGGAATATGCTGCTCGGTGTCGTGAGAAAGAATATCTCGTTTCTCAAAACATCAAGAGTTAGTAAAGTTATTTCGCCCGTAGTTGGAGTAGTGATTGCGGGATATGGCGTATATGCTTTTATCAAGAGAGATTTTTTGACTTATCTTTTCTTGAAAAGTGAATTTATATTTTTGGATTACAGCGAATCGAAAATATTGTTTTATATAGACTATCTTACTTTAATTGGGCTTTGCATTTTTATTGCTCATTACGGCTCAAAGTTATTGAAAGCAAAAAAGAAAAACAAGGAGAAATAGTTATGGATTTTATAACATTGAACAACGATGTGAAAATGCCGATGTTAGGACTTGGCACTTGGTTTATTGATGATGACAAGGCAGAAAATGCGGTAAAATCAGCCGTTCAAATGGGTTATCGTCATATTGATACCGCACAGGCATATGGCAATGAGGCAGGTGTCGGTGCGGGAGTGAGAAACTGCCGTCTACCGAGAGAACAGCTTTTAAGTGTGGAAAGCCTTGGAGGACGCCTATAAAGCCGGAAAATTAAAAGCAATCGGTGTTTCTAATTTCCTTACAGACGATTTGGAGCAGTTGCTTTCTACCTGTGAAATAAAGCCTATGGTGAATCAGATTTTGGCTCATATCGGGAATACGCCTGCTGATCTGATAGAATATTGCCAAAAGCAAAATATTGCTGTTGCTGCATACTCTCCGATCGCTCATGGAGAAGCGTTGAAAAATGAAACCATTGCTGAAATGGCAAAAAATATAATGTTTCTGCCGTACAGTTCTGCATTAAATATGTAATGGAATTGGGAATGGCGGCATTGCCTAAAACCTCTAATCCAACCCATATGCTGGAAAATCTAGAACTTAATTTTGCCATATCGAAGGAAGATATGACATTGCTTCGGAATCTCGATTTCAAAAACTATGGCGAGCACAGCTTTTCCCTGTGTTTAGCGGAAAATAAGGAGTAGGTGTTTTGAAAAAGCTTATTGCGGTTCTTAATGCTGGCAAGAAAAGAGAATTAACAGAGTTTATCCGAGAGTATGAGGAAACTTGTGTCCCATGTCCCCTTCATATCTTCGTGGCAGAAACAATGGTCAATCATTGACTAAATTTCAGAAGGGCAACCTATACGTATGCCTGGAGCAAAGGCTTGTAAGAGTTCAAAATCAGGTTGTCGATTTGACAGCAAAGGAGTTTGATATACTGGCATTACTGATCCGGAATCCCAAGCGGGTATTTACCTATGAGATGATTATTGAATTTGTATGGAATGAGGACTATTCCAACTACTCACGAAAGGCTGTCAACAACCACATCAGCAATATGCGGAAGAAACTGAAAATCTCGCCGGATGTGTCCGCCTAACGGAGGTTCCTGTTTTTGTCATAGAAAATTTCCCCTGTAATGCTCTACATATTTTCTTCTGGCAAATGTATAGACGGAATGAACGTCATATTGATATTTCTTATCGTATTTGATATGTATCAGGTATGACAGCATATTGTCATAGGCATAACGCCCGGAGCGTAGCTTTTTAATATAAATTTCTTCTTAAAATTTTGTGATTTAATCACCGATATTTTACGAAAAAAGGTTATAATAAAGCTATAATCTTAATGAGAAACAAATATAAAGAGAAGAAAGAGAGGATATAGATATGGCAGCATTACATGTATCGAAAGAAAATTTTGAACAGGAAGTATTACAGGCGAAAGAACCGGTGTTAGTGGATTTCTGGGCAACCTGGTGTGGACCATGTCAGATGGTAGGACCAATCGTAGAAGAGGTGTCTGAAGAAGTGACAACTGCAAAGATTTGCAAAGTGGACGTAGATGAGCAGCCGGAGCTTGCAAGACAGTTCAAAGTGATGTCAATTCCAACGCTGATGGTATTTAAAGATGGAGAAGTAGTAAAAAGAGAAGTAGGAGCAAAGTCCAAAGCAGAGCTTTTGGATATGCTGAACATATAGAAGAAAGCATAAGTTTCCCCCGATATAATTAAGATAAGATGACGATGGCTCATGTGAAAGTCATCGTCATTTTGTGGTTATAATAATTTTTTTAATGCCGTCTTATCTGTCAGCCTTACTGTTCCGCGCGATAATTCCACATAACCTTCGCTGGAGAAGTATTTCAGCATTCGAGTCACTACTTCCCTTGCGCTTCCCATCAGTTTTGCAATCTGTTCATGTGTCATACGAATTTCGTCCGAATGAGAAGACGAAGACTCATCCAATAAAAAGATTGCCAGCCGCTTGTCAAAACTCATGAACAAAATCTGCTGCATTGCCCACATAATATCGGAGAAGCGTTCGGCTGCCATTTTGTAAGCGTAGCACTCTATGTATACATTTTGGTTCATAGTCGTATTAATTGCACCGGATGGCACTTGAATAACCTGTGTATCCTCCACTGCATCTATAAAGATGTCGAAAGTGATGGACTTTAAAACACAGGAAGCCCCCATAATACATGTTTCTCCGGCATGAATCCGGTAGAGCGTAATTTCCCGTCCCTCTTCGGAAGAAAGATATACTCTCAAAGATCCGGAAAGAACAAACAACATTCCAACGCACTCCGATTCGGAACTGTGTACGATTTGGTTCTTGTTATAGGATACAAGAGAAGACTCGGATACCAACAGTTCCTTCTGGGAGTTGGTTAGAGATTCCCAGAAGGGAAGGGAGGATTTTAATATCTTGTAGTTTTCATGTGAGATCATGAATCAGTCCTTTCTGGTGTGGACGCAGGTTTCACAAAGGAAATGTTTTTTCGTCCATTCGAATTTTTTCCAGTCTTTCTATACGTTCGTTCAAATGATGTTCCATCATATATTGGTATACACTTTTGGGAACAAGGTGGGACCATTCCTGGTCAGTGGCAATACAGCTTCTTACCCAGGAAGAAGTAACACCCTTGTCTTTTGGAGCTTTTCGCCATAGTATTTCAACCTCAAGATCCAGGCTTCTCAGAATTTTGTATTTTTCCTCGTCCCATTCATCACATATACTCATATAGTAAGTTGCGTTTTTTGGTACGTACTGAAGGATATGTTCCGGACAGTTGATTGGAAATGGCATGATGTCATATTCGAAGTCCGGTACTTTGAATTCTTTCATAGCGCCCCGGATCATTTCATAGCGCTCATAGTATGTGAGCGGGTTTGCAGATCTTGTAGAACGATTTTCATCATTTACAGAATCTCTTGTGTGAAGTGAATCCGGATTAGTCAGTCCGATAAATAATTTTTGACATCGCATTTTTGCTGCGAGAATATATTCCATATGTTTCAGATTTAATACCTGAAATCTACCATGTACAACGCCGATGTCTTTCATGTCAATCGCTCCTTCTTTTTTCCTTTAGTATACCTGGCTGTTTTAATCGATGAATTTAACAGCCGTTCCGTATGCCATCATCTCAGCAGCACCCTGTGTGACCTGGCTGGAAGAATAGCGGATGTTTATGACGGCATCAGCACCCATGGACTCGGCTTCTTCGGACATTCTTCTTGTTGCGACAGCCCTTGCTTCGTTCATCATCTCTGTATAAGAAGTAAGTTCGCCGCCTACCAGAGTTTTGAAGCTGTTTACGATGTCTTTTCCGAAATGTACGGACTGAATCATACTACCTTTTACAAGACCGATCATTTCAAATTTTTTTCCTTCAATATAATCTGTATTTACTAAAATCATAGTAAGTCCTCCTTTAAATATTGTATTATCAAATTAATACAATTATATACCTGCTATTGAAGAAATGCAAGAAGTTTTTTTGTAACAGTTTTGAAAATGGCGCGGGCTGAACTGTTACGTTTTTTGCACCAGAAACTTTACAGATTCAGCACATCTTTGATGGTGTAAAATCCCGGAGCTTTTCCATCTAAAAACGCCGCACAGTCACATGCGCCTCGTGCGAAGCATTCCCAGTTGTAAGAGTGATGTGTGATTTCGAGACGTTCGCCCATACCGCCAAAATATACCGTATGGCTGCTTGGAATATTACCGGCGCGGAGTGAATGGTAACCAATCGAGCCAGGGACTCTTGGGGAAGCGCCCTCACGCCCGTACACTGCAAGGTCTTTTAATTCGTTTCCGAGAGCTTCTGCCATGATTTCGCCCATCTCTTTCGAAGTGCCGCTTGGCGCGTCTTTCTTCCATTGATCATGCATTTCCAGAATCTCAATATCCAGGTCTTGTCCGGCAGTACGTACTACAAGTTCTAATAATTTATTCATAATATTTACAAGTTTAGAAGTGTTAGCTGCATAGAGCATGGGAATATTTTTGGCGGCGTCTTGGAAACGCTGCATCTCTACGTCGGAAAATCCGGTGGTTCCGCAGACAAGTGCCTTTTTGTGGGCGATTGCAAGGTCTAATACTTCCATCGCCATTTCTTTTGTGGAAAAATCAATGATAACGTCGCAGCGGTCGATAACACTTTTGAGATCATCTACAACCGGAACACCGATTTCACGACCGACCATAGCTGTGGTTCCAAGGTCAGCTCCGATATAATCCCGTCCCTTTGGGGCAACACCGGCGACTAATTCCATGTCATCTCTGGCAGCAGCCGTTTGTGTGATTAATTTACCCATCTTTCCTCTAGGACCAATTACGATTATTTTCATGATAAGGACTCCTTTCATTTACCATTTTATTTGCTATTTTATCATATAACAGAAGACAGAAAAAGTAGTTCTTGCATTTTCCGTAAACATTCGTTAAAATATGTATATGTGTTATCGGGGTATGGCTCAGTTTGGTTAGAGCGCACGGCTGGGGGCCGTGAGGTCGCAGGTTCGAATCCTGTTACCCCGATTTTACCCGCATTTTATGCGGGTTTTTGATTTTTAAAGTGTTAAAAAAGCTGGTTGGCTTTGGTTGGGATTATCCGGCAGGTGTTAATTCTTTGAATTTAACATTTCTGTTCTGGATAATCTTTTTCTTTTGGTCGAGGTTTGAGGTGTCATAAGTATAATACTTTTCATTGACTTCTGTAGTATGACCCAGCATACTTGCAACAATCGCTTTTGGTGTACCGCTGGTCTGTAAGTCAGAAGAAGCCGTTTTGCGTAGCTTGGTGATACCACCACCGCTTAAACCACATTCTCTGCATAATCTAGTCATATAGCTGGTAATATTTCCTGCATGGACATATCCACTATTTCCATCCGTGAATATCCATTCACACAAAATTTTGTATTCTGTCTGTACTTGCTTGATTCTTTCAAACAACGTTGTGATTTGTGCGTCCATCGGATAAACTCGTGCTTTTTTCGTCTTAGTGCTACCAACAGAATATTCTTTATGTACTCGATTGAATTTGGCAGATTTGTTGATACTGATATAGTTATCGGCAATATCCGTCCATTTAAGTGTACATAGCTCACTCACCCTCATTCCCGTATATATAGCCAATTCAACAGCGTATGCCGGCATATATGTAGGAGCAGAACTATAATGGCAATGCAAGCCATTTAGAAGCGTCAGAAGTTCATTGTCGGTATAGTATGAAGCATTTGTCCGCTCTATTTCTACAGAATGTTTTGTAAAGTCTTTTGGTTCGAGGAACTCTATAGGATTATCAAGGATAATCTTTTCAACTCTTGCATAACGAATTGTGTTTTTGATGTAACCAAAAAGTTTGCTACATGACTTCTTACATAATTTTAATTCTTTTACAGTCTGTAAAAGAAACAGCCGTATGGTGTTTTCGGTCATCTGATTTATTGGCATATTTCCAAAATCTGTATCCTCAAAAAAACGCTTGCAGTCAGTGTTATATTTGTAAATAGAATTGTCAGTCAATTCCAAATCTTTTAGACTCCGCCACATATAGTAGACTTCTAAGAAAGTAGGGCAAGCCTTTTTCTGTTTTTTTCGAGATTCCTCATTGGTATAATACTCTATGATTTTATTATTCAGTTTTTCCTCATTGACACTCTCAATCTGCTTTCCTTTTGGCGGTTCAACCCCCTCTTTCGGTAAATAGCTGTACCACTTACCATTTTTCCCTTGCCAGTAGTTATACATTTTTTTGTGTAAATCAAGAACTTGTTTTTTATTCATATCAACCTGTTCTTGTATATCCGTTAGCGAAAGTATACCAGCTTTTAATTCTTGATACAATGTCTTTATTGAATCGGCTCTCGACATAATGGCTTTCTCATATTGCAGGATTTCAAGGGCGTTCAGTTTAGCCAGTACAATCACGCCCCTTTTTAATTTTTAGATATGTAACACTGCTGTCTTTAAGGGGTGAGCCGTTTGTAATGATAGATTTTGCATCATACACCTGTCTGGTATATTCTTTCTGAAAGACAATATTCTCTTGTGATAAATCCTGTAGAATATCATCCGTAAGCATTAACTTTTGTTCAATCGGCATTTTAAGGTTTTGAGATTTGAAAAATGCCTTTTTCTTATGTTCCTTTAACTCTAGGTCTTTACCAAAATATTTGCTTAAATAACGTCCTCTGTTCTCCATGCTGTCTACATCAATGCGGTTTATTTTGATAAAACCATGAGTCCATAAATTCTGTAACTTCTCTTTTGCCACATATGGAAAATCAAAGAAAATAACATGGTAGTGGATTGCTCCACGCTTCTGTTTCTCCCACGTTGCAATATATTTCAATGTTTGGACTTTGGTTTGATACAGATAGTAATTTAGTCGTTGGATAAAATACTTAAATTCTTTGTTGGTTTCAGTGATGTCTTGAATATTCTCTTTAAATGTCAGCGTTAAAAATTTCGTTTTGTTATCAAAATTACAGTCAACAATCCGGGTAATCTCCCAACGGGTTTGTTCGTAGTGTTTTTGCTTGCGCTTTAAGCTGTCATACTGCTTATATGCCGACATTTCATCAAATGTTTTGCGTTTATGTGATTGTGCTTTCCTTGTCTTTGAATCTGAGTTTGAATGGCTGTAAATTGGAGTTTCATAGAAATACACTTCTTTCGTAGTAGGAGTTTCAATGATTTTCGTATTGTATACAAAACATTGTTTTGGTTTGCCCACGAAATTCACCTCGTATCCTATTTTGTATGTGCTTGTTTCTACTCCGATTTTTCGGAAGATGTTGTTTTATATATCAAGTAAAGATAGAACGACATCTGTTTCCTTAAATGGTGCAGATAGTCAGCACCTTATGACGTTGTTCGGCACTGACTATCTGCCCCCTTTAGGGAACTATTTTGTTCCGGCTTTTCTGATATTGGCAGCTTCTGCTTTGACGGATAAGCGTCCATTATAGAGACTCGCCCATGTATGTAGTCCCTCAAATGAAACGGCCACTTGTCCTCTTTGCTCCAATTCTTCATTAGACACAAGCTGATTGGCATTTTTAACACCAACTTTGATTTTCTCAAATTTCAGCTTTGGAAAAAGAACGGTGTAGTAGAAGCCTAGTTTCTCTTTGGTGTTGTAGTCAATCCATTCAGACACTTCGACTAATTGAAATTGTTCCTCTAGTTTGTCCGGGTTTAAAATAAAATCAGTTCCTCTAATCAATAAATATGACCTCCTTAAAATATTTGATTATCTGATATTCAGATAATAATTATAATACACTAAGAGTAATAGAGTGTCAAGCGAAATATCTTAATATCCGATAAAAAGATTGACAGAATAAAAACATTGAAATATAATGAGCATAAACAAGGAGGATTGCGATGAATAAAATAAAAGAATTAAGAAAAGAAAATAACATCACGGTTGCGGAATTGGCAAAAGAGTTGGGAATTTCACAAAGTATGCTGACTAACTATGAAAATGGGAATGGAACTCCAAGGGATGATTCTATATGGGATAGGTTGTCACAGCTTTTTGGAGTAAGCAAAAGTCATGTTATGGGATTGACTACAGATATTGATGTAGTTCATAAAAAGAAGAAATTTAAAGCAGTTGTGGATATATCTGAACCCATATCAATACAAGTGGAAAATCAAACAGACATTGACATTTTGACTAAATTGGACTTACTGGATGATGAAGATACAAACAAGGTATTAGACTTTATTAACAATCTTCTTACTACAAAGAAATATGAGGGAATTGAAGATAGTCCAATCGAATATGTGACGAAATAGCAGAAGAATCTAAGGCGTCCACTTGCCCAGCCGACCCGCCGCCCTGTTAGGAACTGTCGCTCTGGGCATCCTTCGGAACGTTGGTTTTTGAAAGAGCACGAACAAGAAAGAACTAGATGTGGAAAGTATACAGAGAATAGCAGACAGCACGATTGCGAAAGTGTTGTCTGTTATTCTTTTTTCTTAGTCATATTTAAAAACAACGGTTTTAAAGGGTTTCTCGCCATAACGAATCAGACATGCAGAATAATAGAGATTGATTTCAAGGGTAGTAGGAGTGCCATTGATTTTGTTGTGTTCCTCTTCAATTTTACGAATAGTCTCATTAATTCCCCAATATTTGTAAACAATAACAGTTAGCTCCGTGTCTCGTGTGCCTTGATTGCTGAATGACATGCTGTTACGGACATGATAATCGGGCAGACTGATGTAATAGCAGATTCCGGCAATTAAACAGAGCAATAAAAGTGTAGTTATGACGTTTCTTTTCATGTGTATGTACCTCTCTTTCCTAAGTTCCCTACGGGGATAACTATATAGTACCTCGCTATATAGTGAATTACTACATAAAGATTTATTAAATATACTTTGTGTAGGGGTGATGCATATGAATCATGGACATTTAGAGTTAAGGATAGAAGAATTGTTGAAAGAAAGAGGTATTAGTAAGAATACCATTTGTAAAGAGTTGGATATTCCGAGGTCAAATTTTAACAGATATTGCAGAAATGAATTTCAAAGGCTGGACGCAAATTTGATTTGTAAGTTATGTGATTATTTTGCTTGTGAAGTTGGCGAATTGATTTGTTACGTAAAAGAATAACGAGCTGTTGCTGTTATTGGCATGGAATGGATAAAAGGGTATGCGGAGGTGTGAAAGTCTCTCATACCTTTTTACTTGTGTATTTTATAAAATCGAATTATACTGTGAGTAGTGAAAGTCAAACAAAATTAGAAGTTGTAAATCTAGACAAATCCGATTTATTATATGAAAGGAAATTATATTATGAAAATTGATGTATGTTCAAAGAAAGAACAGGATTATATCATTGATAGACTGGTGGAATATAATCTATCTCAGGTTGAGGCTAAACAGAAAGAAAATTTCATAGATTTAAGCAAGAAAATCGGTAAGGATGATAAGATTGTTGCTGGTATTGTAGCAAGGATGTATTGTTGGAATATGGTTTATGTTGATACATTGTGGGTCGATTCTAGTTATAGAGGGAAAAAACTTGGTAGCTTACTTTTAGAAGAAGTTGAAAATGATGCTAAATCAAAAGGTGCTAAACTTATTCATCTTGATACATTTGATTTTCAAGCCAAAGAATTTTATGAGAAGCAAGGGTATATTGTATTTGGTATATTAGAAAATTGTCCAGAAAAGCATTATAGATATTATTTGAAAAAAGTCTTATAGTTCTTAAATCAAACTTTTGGTCAATATATAAAACTCGACAACTTTCAGTTTGCCGACAAGTGCCAGTTTTTCAAAATAGAATACATAATCTTAGTTGGTGTAATGGCAAAAAATTAGCCATAGACAAACATCTATGGCTAGTAGTTTTTCACTAATCAATTGAATTTAATAAGCTTTTCTGTTAAACGGATATACAAGTTCTCCTTTCAGACCCTTGGGTCGCTTGTTTATATTTGTCATTGGTTGGCTTTTGGTTGGGGTTATAAAATACCCCTTATAAAGCCCGTAAATGCGTTGCTTGTTGCCCCGTGAGGCCGCAGGTTCGAATCCTGTTACCCCGATTAAATTTAATTTTCGTACTTACGGATTATAAATTATAAAGGAGAAATCGGCTTTCAGTATGGAAGTATGAAATACCAGAAAATGGGTATACTATCCTTATAAATATGAAGGAGGTATCCTATGAAAGCCAGAGTAAATGAAGGATGTATTTCTTGTGGAGCCTGTGTGGCAGCTTGCCCGGAGGTATTCCGCTTTAATGACGATGGGCTTGCAGAAGCTTATGATCAAGTGGCGCCGGAGTGTGAGATGGCGGCTGAAGAGGCAAGAGACAGTTGTCCGGTATCCGTCATTGACATAGAGGAATAAGAGAAGGATGAGAGTGTGACTTTTGGAAAAAAACACACTCTCTTGTCTTTGTTTTTGGGGCGTTTTAGCAAGTACCCGATAGTTGAAATCTGCATATACTATATCATAGCAGGAGTTGTTTTGGAGAGGTGGTGTTGTATATGCGCTTTTGTGAATTTCAGGATAAAGAAGTGATTAATGCATGTGACTGTTGTAAGCTGGGGTATGTTGTAGATCTTATTATCAATGACTGTACAGGATGTATTGAGGCAATTATTGTACCAAGATGCGGGAAATTTTGTGGTTTTTTCAGTGATGGATCGGAGTATGTCATTCCGTTTAAATGTATTAGGAGAATAGGGGCAGATATTATCTTGGTAGAGATTCATGATGAGAAATAAAAACTTTGTTTTGTGGTTTGACTTCTGTATCCATGCAAGATATACTAAAAGATAGAACAAAAGAAAGGGATTTATAAAAGATGAAATGTCCATACTGTAATAATCCAGATACACGCGTAATAGATTCAAGGCCGGCCGAAGATGGTAATTCTATCCGCCGAAGACGTTCCTGTGATACTTGTGGCAAAAGGTTTACGACTTATGAGAAAGTAGAGACGATTCCGCTTATTATTATAAAAAAAGACAATAATAGAGAGCAATATGACAGAGGAAAGATTGAGAATGGTATTCTAAGAGCTTGTTACAAACGTCCGGTATCCGCGGCTGATATTCAGAAAGCAATTGATTGTGTGGAGATGAAGGTTTTCAGTTTGGAGGCAAAGGAGATTCCGAGCAGCGCTATCGGTGAGATTGTTATGGATGTGCTGAAGGATTTAGACGAGGTTGCCTACGTACGTTTTGCTTCGGTATACAGAGAATTTAAAGACGTGAATACATTTATGGATGAATTGAAAAAAATACTGAAATAGGGTGATATTCAATTATGAGAACATATAAATTAACGATTGCCTATGATGGAAGCCGTTACCAGGGATGGCAGCGTCAGGCGACGACGGATAATACGATCCAGTTTGTGTTAGAGTGGAGTATTGGCAAATTAGTAGGGTACAGGGTACAGGTGGACGGATCCGGAAGAACGGATGCCGGAGTTCACGCTCGCGGACAGGTTGCAAGTGTGAAATTGTCCAAGCTTTACGATGCTCAGGAACTTAAGGATTCGCTGAACCGTTACCTTCCGGAAGATATTCGTATTATGAAAGTGGAACTGGTGAGAAATGGTTTTCATGCCCGCAAAAGTGCCAAAGGGAAAAAATACGAATACTACATTGATTGCCGGGAAAAACCGGATGTATTTTCCCGAAGGTACTGTTATCATTATCCGGAAAAATTGGATATTGCGGCAATGCGGGATGCAGTGCCGTATCTGATCGGGCCTAAGAATTTTATAAGTTTTACAGATGATACTGACTGTAAAGATCCGGTTAGGAAGATTAGCAATATTAAAATCATAAGTGCCGGGGAGAAAGTGCGTATTACTTATTATGGTTCCGGATTCTTATACCATATGGTTCGGATTCTGACAGGCACATTATTGGAGATTGGGACAGGAAAACGAGACGCCTCTATGCTTCCGGTTGTGATTGCGGCAGAGGATCGCAGCCTTGCGGGATTTCTTGCTCCGGCAAGAGGATTGTTTTTAAGAAAAGTGTACTATTAAAATATAGTATGCTATGAAAATAATGTTTATATTGCTGCATTACAATGTGAACAATTGGAGGAAATCAGATGAAGTTTATCTCTTGGAATGTGAATGGCATCCGCGCTTGTGTTCAGAAAGGTTTTCTGGAGTTCTTTCAGGAGGCGGATGCAGATATTCTGTGTATTCAGGAGTCTAAGCTGCAAAAGGGGCAGCTTGAGCTTGAGACTCCGGGGTATCATCAATATTGGAATTATGCGGTAAAAAAGGGGTATTCCGGGACAGCTATCTTTACAAAACAAGAGCCGTTGTCTGTGTCTTATGGAATAGGGATGGAAGAGCATGATCAGGAAGGCCGAGTGATCACGCTGGAATTTGAGGATTATTACTTTATAACGGTATATACTCCGAATTCTCAAAATGAACTTGCAAGACTGCCGTATAGGATGCAGTGGGAAACGGATTTTCTTGCGTATCTAAAGAAGTTGGAAGAGAAAAAGCCGGTCATCTTCTGTGGGGATTTGAATGTGGCGCATAAGGAGATCGACCTTAAAAATCCGAAGACTAATCGCAAAAATGCGGGGTTTACGGATGAGGAGAGAGGAAAGTTTTCCGAACTTTTATCGGCAGGATTTATTGATACGTTCCGCTATTTTTATCCGGACATGGAAAATATATATTCTTGGTGGTCTTATAGATTCAGCGCCCGGGCAAAGAATGCGGGGTGGAGAATTGATTATTTTGTAGTGTCTGAAAGTTTGAAGGACAGGCTTGTGGATGCAAAAATACTGACGGATGTGATGGGTTCTGACCATTGTCCGATTGAGTTGGATTTTGATTAGATTATAATAAAAATGTGAGTTGGCAGGAGGAATTTTGAAATGCAGAATACAAGAAAAGTAACAGAGGATATTATATGGGTAGGGTGTAATGACAGAAGGTTGGCTCTGTTTGAAAATCTATTTCCGATCCAGAGAGGGGTTTCTTATAACTCTTACTTAATCATGGATGAGAAAGTAGCGCTTATGGACACTGTAGATGCCAGTGTGACACAGCAGTTTTTGGAAAATGTAGAATATGCCCTGAACGGAAGAGACATTGATTATCTGGTGGTTCAGCATATGGAGCCGGATCACTGTGCGAATATCGTTGAATTTATGAAGCGTTATCCGGATATGAAGATTGTGGCGAACGTTAAGACTGTGCAGATGATTGGACAGTTTTTTGACGAGCCGGGACAGGAGAGAATTGTTCTTGTCAAAGAGGGAGATACATTATCTACAGGAAAGCATACTTTACGTTTTGTTATGGCTCCGATGGTACATTGGCCGGAGGTTATGGTGACGTATGATGAAACGGAGAAAGTATTGTTTTCAGCAGACGCTTTTGGCACGTTTGGCGCATTAAACGGCAACATGTTCAGTGACGAAGTTGATTTTGACAGAGACTGGATTGCTGATGCAAGACGTTATTATGCTAATATTGTAGGGAAATATGGTATGCAGGTGCAGGCGCTCCTTAAAAAGGCATCCGGTCTTTACATAGAGATGATTTGTCCGCTTCATGGTCCGGTATGGAGAGAGAATCTTGCGTATTTTATAGAAAAATATGATGCATGGAGTAAATACAAGCCAGAGGACAAGGATGTGGTAATTATCTATGGTTCTATTTATGGGCATACAGAGCAGGCGGCAGACGCACTTGCAACAAAACTTGCACTAAAAGGTGTGAAAAATATTTCCCTATATGACGTATCAACAACGCATGTGTCTGAACTGATTGCAGAGATTTTCCGCGCCAGTCATGTAGTGATTGCATGCTCTACTTATAATGGAGGCATTTATCCACCGATGGAAAACCTGTTGCATGACATGAAAGCGCTGGCTGTTCAGAATCGTACGGTTGCAGTGATGGATAACGGTACATGGGCTCCGACGGCAGGAAAGCAGATTGTGAAACATTTGGAAGAAATGAAGAATATCAAACTGTTAGAAAACCAGCTTTCGATCAAGTCTGCGCTCAAGAATGATAGAGAGGAAGAGTTGGAAGCTTTTGCACAGCAGATAGTAGATACTCTTTAAGGAGAAAAATATGGATAGCAGAGTGTCGGTAGTTAGTATTATTATCAAAGATGAGGAAGCGGCAGGCGCCGTTAATGAACTATTGCACGAGTTCCGTCAGTATATTGTGGGGCGGATGGGAATTCCGTACAGAGACAGAGGAGTTTCTATTATTAGTGTGGTTTTAGATGCGCCAGGGGATATGACGAGTTCGCTTTCCGGAAAGCTTGGAATGTTAGAAGGTGTCAGTGCGAAAACGCTGACTGCAAAGATATAAGGGTTGGATAATGAAAACATATCAAAGAATTTTTTTAATTGTATTGGACTCACTTGGAATCGGCGCTATGCCGGATGCTGAGAAATATGGTGACGCAGGAACAAATACTCTTGGACATATTTGGGAGCATAGAGAAAATTTGAATATTCCGAACTTGCGAAAGTTAGGTCTTGGAAACCTGGCCGGCAGGACAGATGAAGCACAAGGATACTATGCGCGTCTGCAAGAGAGGAGTGTAGGCAAAGATACTATGACCGGTCATTGGGAGATGATGGGACTTCATGTAAAAGAGCCGTTTCTTACTTTTACCGAAACCGGATTTCCGGAGAAGTTGATTCAAGAGCTTGAGAAAGCATTTGGAAGAAAGGTTATTGGAAATAAAGCGGCGAGTGGTACGGAGATTATTGAAGAACTGGGCGGACAGGAGATTAAAAACGGAGATATTATTGTTTATACTTCGGCAGATTCGGTGCTTCAGATTTGTGGACATGAAAAATATACCGGACTTGAGAACCTATATCATTTCTGTGAGGCCGCAAGAGAGATTACCATGCGTCCAGAGTGGAGAGTAGGGCGTGTTATTGCAAGACCGTATATTGGAGAGAAGACAGGTGAGTTTAAACGGACATCTAATCGTCACGATTATGCTATAAAACCGTATGGTAAGACCGTATTAAATGCGCTGAAAGAAGCGGAGTTGGACGTTATCAGTGTAGGAAAGATTAACGATATTTTCTGCGGGGAAGGAATTACAGAATCCAATAAATCTAAGTCAAGCGTGCATGGCATGGAACAGACACTGGAGATTGCAGACAGAGATTTTCATGGACTTTGTTTTGTGAATCTTGTGGATTTTGATGCGCTGTGGGGACATAGACGTGATGTACAGGGATATGCAGATGAACTGGAGAAGTTCGATATAAATCTTGGTGTATTGTTAGGAAAACTTCGGGAAGATGACCTGCTGATGATTACGGCAGACCATGGAACGGATCCAACACATACTGGAACAGATCATACGAGAGAAACGGTACCACTGCTTTGTTATTCTAATCGAATGGAAAGTGCAGGAGCATTAAAGGAACAAGATACCTTTGGGGTTATCGGAGCAACCATTGCGGAGAATTTTGCGGTAAAAAAACCAGAAGGATTAATCGGTGAATCATTACTTTCTGAAATGAAGTAAACATAAAGAGGATAAGCAGGTTTCAGTGTGAACGGCTTATCCTCTTTGTGTTATATTTGTAGATTGCTATGTAATTGCATATGTTTATAAGCGGTTGATTCCATTTTGTAATTCATCCGCCCATTTTTGCAGATTATAGGTACGTCCGCCAAATAACTTGAGGATTACGCCCGTTGGTTTACTGTCACTTGCAAAAGCGTTTGCCTCATCGGTGTCAACGTGCATGGCGAGAGCAAAATTGGGATTTACTCGGACAATTACATCGGCAAAGATGAGGGAGCGTTCAAAACTCTCCATAATTACAAATACTTCGTCGTTGTCTTTGACATTTGCCTGGATTGCCTGAACGGGAGTCATGTGGATATGACGTTTGGCAACAATTACACCATGGTCAAGCTCTAATTCGCCGGCTGGTCCGATTAACGTACAGCCTGGAGTATCTTTCGTATCTCCTGATTGGCGGATGACACCTGGAACTCCAAGTTTTCTGGAATCTGTCATAGAGATTTCCAACTGTGTTTCGGGGCGGAAAGGACCAAGGATAGCTACATTTTCAAAAGTCCCTTTCGGACCTTTTACGGACAGTCTCTCTTCTGCCACATATTGTCCAGGCTGGCTTAAATCTGCTTTATATGTAAGAGTGCGTCCCTCTCCGAATATTTTTTCAAAATCTTTCTGACACATATGGATGTGTCTTGCGCTGGTTTCAATAGGTATTGCAAGTCCCATAATGATTCACTCCGTTCTATTTTTTGTATAGACAAGATTTATTGTAACAGACTGCACTCTGTTTTTCAACTAAAATAGCTAAGACGACCTTTGACTTTATAGTGAAAATGGAATATAATGAACGCAGGAAACTTTTTGGAGGAGTATATCGAAAGAATAAGGAGGATTACTATGAGAGATGTATTAAAAGGTATATGGGAAGAACTGAAAGAATTTTTTACAAGAGATTGGACGATGACTGAGAAAATACTGGTGATTTTATGTTGTGTACTGATCGGTGTAATCAAAGGTTTCATGCTTTCTCCGGTAAAACGAGGAGTGAAGGTTTTCAGTGATAACGGTAATACATATCATGAGATGGAAGATGAGTTCTGGTTGGAAGATGAAGACTAATAAGTAGTAATATATGAGGAGCCGTATCAGGAATGATGCGGTTCTTGATTTTAGCCATAAATGTTTTAGTGGGTACACAGAGGAGAAGAGTGTTATGAAATTTACAAAAATGCAGGGACTGGGCAATGACTATGTATATGTAAACTGTTTGAAAGAAACCATTGCTAATCCGCCGGAAGTGGCGAGGCTTGTCAGCAACAGACATTTTGGGATTGGTTCAGACGGGCTGATTATGATAAATCCGTCTGAAGAGGCGGATTTTGAAATGGAGATGTACAATGTAGATGGTTCCAGATCGGAGATGTGTGGCAACGGGATTCGCTGTGTGGGTAAATACGTATATGACTATGGACTGACAGATAAGACGCATATTTCTGTAGAAACTCTGGCCGGAATCAAATATCTTGATCTTAAGGTGGAAAATGGAAAGGTTTCCATGGTGAAGGTCGATATGGGAAGTCCTTGTCTGAATCCTGCAAAGATTCCGATGGCAGTAGAGTCACCCGGGCAGACGAAGATAGTAGATGATCTGATTGTGGTCGATAATAAAGAGTATCGGATGACAGGGGTGTCTATGGGAAATCCGCATGCTGTTGTGTATGTGAATGATGTGAAAGTTCTGAATCTTGAACACATTGGCCCGAAGTTCGAATGTCACGAAAGATTTCCGAGGCGTGTGAATACTGAGTTTGTTCGAGTGATTGACCGAAGGACAGTGGAGATGCGTGTGTGGGAGAGGGGGTCTGGTGAGACCTTTGCCTGTGGTACAGGAGCATGTGCAGTGGCGGTAGCGAGTATTTTGAATGGCTTTACAGAATGTGCGGTTACAGTGAAACTGTTGGGGGGAGATTTGTTTATTGAGTGGGATCGGGAGACGGATAAGGTGTATATGACTGGACCGGCTGTCACAGTATATGACGGAGAGATTGAGATATTATGAATAAAATGGGGAGAGGAAATCCGGGATGAAAAGAATTGTGTTGTTTGG
>CAJTRE010000018.1:0-30538 GCA_910578495.1 uncultured Dorea sp. | reverse complement strand
AATCATTACATTATTGGCCGCTGGGTGTGGCAAAAAAGAAAAAGCTGAGAAAGAAGAGCAGAGCAAAGAAGTAAAGAATTTTGTGATTGAGACAGACGAACAGCAAGAACTACAGGAAGAAAAGGAAGAAGAGCCGGAAGGGTTGGAAGAAGAACGGTCGGAAAATGGATACTTGGTCGTCATTGATGCGGGACATCAGGCGAAAGGAAACAGCAGTCAGGAGCCAGTGGGACCGGGAGCATCTGAGACGAAAGCGAAAGTTTCGTCTGGGACAAGTGGAACCTCAACCGGAGTGCCAGAGCATGAGCTGACACTTGCGGTATCAGTAAAACTGCGTGATGAACTGGAAGCGCGCGGATATAAGATTATTATGGTGCGGGAGAGTTCAGATGTTGATATTTCTAATGCAGAGCGGGCGGAAGAGGCGAATCAAGCAGGCGCAGACGTATTTATCCGGGTTCATGCCAATGGTTCAGAAAATAGTAGTGTGAATGGCATGATGACGATTTGCCAGACACCGTCCAATCTGTATAACGGTGAATTGTATGAAAAGAGAAGGCCCTTTCCGTCCATGTGTTGGATTGCGCGGCAGCGGCTACGGGGGCGAAAAAGGAGCGTGTGTGGGAAACGGACACTATGAGCGGTATAAACTGGGCGAAAGTTCCGGTGACGATTGTAGAGATGGGATATATGACAAATCCGGAAGAGGATAAGAAGATGGCGACAGAAGAGTATCAAATGAAGATTGCGTCTGGAATTGCAGATGGAATTGATAAATACATGGGATTGTAAGAAGGAGAAAAAATCGTAGTATTAGGAATTGATAAAAGAATAAAAGTCATAATTCCTTAATAAAATTCTTTCGAGAATATTAAGAATTGGTTTTTATAATAGAAACCATAAAATGTCTCGATAGAAAAGGGGGAAGAATGATGGAAAGAATATTTAACATTTTTACAGTATACAGCCTGGCGTGTGTATTTCTGCCTTGTTTACTCTATCAGTTTATTGTGGTGTATAGAGGGAGAAAGGAGGGGAAACAGTGCCGGGCTGTTTATTTTATCTGGATATACATTTTTCTTGTCTATGTGTGGATGGTACTGGATGTGACGGGGATCGGGCTTCTGGCAGATGTGCTTCGTACAGACATTCCACTTATATCAGGTGGTGTGAATCTGAAACCGTTTTCTGATATTGGAATTGGATATGTCTTAAATATTATTATGTGCATGCCTCTTGGATTCTTACTTCCGTTTATTTGGAAAGAGTGCAGAGATGTAAGAAAGGCGGTTCTGATAGGAGCGCTGTTTTCGATGTTGATTGAAGTTACCCAGCTCTTTAATTTTCGATCGCTTGATATTGATGATCTGACTGCAAATATATGTGGAACATTTTTGGGTTATGTGATTTGGAAAGTGTTTACAAAGCTTTTTGGAGAACATCTGAAAACAGATACGGTAGAGATTGACGATCTGGAACTTGTAGTAGCTACTTGCGAGATTCGTCTGCCTAAGCAGTATGTGAAAGGGCGTGCGGTTATTTATCTTTTGTTGGCGATGACGGGAGAGTTTTTGTTTTTTAATCCATATCTGTTATTTTAGCTTGTTCTTTTCCTGTGTCTGTATTATACTGGTTACATCCAAGAATTCTAATCCGATCGGTCTTATATAGATCAGAGACTATTCAGTCAGGGAATTCCCAAAATTACAAACCGCAATAGGATATAACGGGAAAGAATTGCTATGGAATGGTTAGATAAGTACTGGAAGTAATAAGGAGACATAATGGGAGAAATATTAACAAAAAGTGATGTTGAGAAAATAAAAGAGGAAATAGAGTACCGTAAGCTGGTTGTCCGTAAAAAGGAATTGGAGGCAGTAAAGGAAGCGAGAGCCCAAGGGGACTTGAGTGAGAATTTTGAATACAAGGCGGCCAAACAGGATAAGAATCGTAACGAGAGCCGAATCCGTTATTTGGAGAAGATGTTGAAACATGCAAAAATTGTATCAGATGATTCTAAGGAAGATGAAGTGGGAATTAATAATACCGTAGATGTATATTTTGAAGAAGATGATGAGATTGAAACATATCGGCTGGTAACCAGCGTGCGGGGGAATTCTTTGCGGGGACTTATCAGTATAGAGTCACCGCTTGGAAAGGCTATTAAGGGAAAGAAGGTAAACGACCGGGTGCTTGTAAAGACCAGTGGGGACGACGGATATTATGTGGTGATTAAAAAGATTGAGAATACTACGGATGATAGTAGTGATACGTTGAGGAAATACTAAAAAGAGAGTGACGCAAAAGCATTTAAATGAGCTTTTGTGTCACTCTCTTTTTATATGTATTTTAATAAGTCGGAATAAAAAAAGTAACAAAAAAGAAAGAATACAATTGTGCAATATTTTCAAAAAAGAAAAAGTATTACACAAAATATTGATAAATATTACAAATGAATATATAATGAGCAAAAGTAATATACGTTACATAAGGATAATAACTAGGACATATGTAATGATAAGAAAAGGAGAGATGGATATGGAACAAAAATATCACAAATTACAAATGCCGCAATTTATCACAGGACGAGGTTCCATTTCTTTCTTTGCTACATTGGGAAAGAAAAGGATTGGAGTGATTTGTGGAGGCCGTAGTTTAAATGATGAGTTGAAAGTAAAGATTGAAAGACTGGCGGAAGCTGCAGGGGCTGAGCTTTGTTATCTGACACAGATTCGAAATGAGCCATATGTGGAAGATATTTTTCGTTGTATGGACGATGTGAGGAAGTTTAATCCGGACATGTTTCTTGCTATTGGTGGTGGAAGTGTCATGGATACAGCAAAAGCAATTCATCTTTTTTATGAAAATCCGGAAATGACTTTTGAGGAGGCGCTTGTTCCATTTCAACTGCCGCCCCTTGGAAAGAAAGCCATCCTTGTAGCGGCGCCAACTACAAGCGGAACGGGAGCAGAGGCGACTACGTGTGGAGTGTTTATTGATTCTGTCACTAGAGAGAAGAAGATTATTTTAGACCATAAACTACTCCCACACTATGCGATTTTAGATGCGAATCTTACAGATTCTATGCCGTCGTCGGTGACAAGTGCGACGGGCATGGATGCGCTGACTCATGCCATCGAGGCCGCCACTGCAGTCAATGCTTCTGCAATGGTAAGGGTTATGGCAATGGAAGCGGCGGTTGATATTTTAGAGAATTTGGAAATAGTAGTGTCTGACGGCGAGATGACAGAGAGAAAAAAGGATGCTCGTGAGAAAATGCATGTTGCGGCAGGACTGGCGGGAGTTGCAATTACCAATTGTTGTACAGGGATTGCTCATTCCTATGCGCATATGGGACCGGCATATTCTTTTGCTCATGGCAGTGTGTGCGGTTTGATGCTTCCTTACTCTATGAAATATGTAGGCATACATCCGGCTTATGTGACGATTAGTAAGAGACTTGGATACAGAGGCAGTGATAGAGAATTGACACAGGCGCTTATTGATCACATTTTTGCACTAATGAAAAATCTAAATATGAAAACAACTTTCAAAGAGTTTGGTATTTCGCGTGACAGATATATGGAAGATGCAAAAGTGTGGGCCAAGATTTCTCTGGAACAGTTTCCAACAGTTGTATCTCCGGCAGAAATGACTTTTGAAAAAGGACTGACATATTATGAAGAGGTTTTTGACGGTGTATATCCGGTTGTGTAAAAAGTACCAAAAATAAAAGGACATAATTATGCAATATTCTGAAAAAACGAAGAATGGAATAAATGATTGATATATATTACAAAAGGTGCTATAATGAGCAAAAGTAATACAAAAGAAATGTGTATGTTACAAATGTAACTGGAAGGAAGAAGAGAATATGAACACAACAGCAAGAATGAACCACATTTTTAATACGGATGGCAAGACCTTTATTATGGCGATGGATCATGCGGCAAACTTTAACACGCTGCCGGCGCTTGCCAATCCCAAGAAACTTGTTAAAGAGATTGCAGCAGCCGGAGCAGACGCCTTTTTATCTACAGTAGGTATGGCAGAGTTTTTGACAGACTCTTTCTTAGGAAAAGGTATTATTGTGAGAGCAGATGGCGGAGTTTCTTTCCTTGGTGATAAATCTAAACCGATGCAGATTACAGTAACAGCAGAAGATATTGTTCGTATGGGAGCAGATGCTGTTATAACAATGAGTTTTCCGGGATCTAAATTTGAGAACGAAGTATTGAGTAATCTTACAAAAGTTTGTATGGATATGCACAGATGGGGAGTTCCTGTACTTGCAGAGGCACTTCCGAGGGGATTTGAACCGGCAGAAGATTCCAGAACACCAGAGAATATTACATTTGCATGTCGTCAGAGTGTTGAACTTGGTGCTGACTTTGTTAAAAGCGTTTACACAGGAGATCAGGATAGCTTTAAGACATTAGTAGATGCTACCTATAAACCAGTTGTAATCTTAGGCGGAGCTAAGAAGGTTCCGGTTGAACAGCTTCTTCAGGAAATCAAAGACGCATTAGAAGTAGGTGGAGCAGGTATCGCCATGGGAAGAAATATCTGGGGACATGAAAACCCGGTTGGATACACCGCAGCTATCGCAAAACTGATTCATGAGGATTGCAGCGTAGAAACAGCTATGAAAGAAATGAATAAAATCTACTAAGATTTCAAATATTTATAGAAAGGAGAATTAGAATAATGGGAACATTTAAAGTCGCGGTTCTTGAAGGCGAGAAAAAAATAGGATTTCATGAAGTGGAGAAAAGAGAGCCGGGTGAAAAACAGGTACTCATCAAAGTGCATTCTTGCGCAATCTGTACATTAGAGCAGAGAGTTTACTTGGGAGTTATGAACAGATATCCATTCGCAGGAGGACATGAAGCGGCAGGAGTTGTAGAAGCGGTAGGAAGTAAGGTGGCAGGTGTAAAACCTGGTGACAAAGTAGCAGTCAGACTTTTGAATTCTTGTGGAGAGTGTTATTACTGTAGAAACGGTCATGAGAATCAGTGCGTAAAATCTTTTATTGCAGAGACGCAGGAGTGTGCAATAGGACCTGGAGGAATTGCGGAGTACATGATGGTAAGTGCAGCTGACGTGTATAAAGTAGCAGATGATGCAGATCTTTCACACATTTCCATCACAGAGCCTCTTGCTTGTTGCGTACATAGTATTGAGAATGGGCAGATTCAGTTAGGAGATGACGTGGTTGTCATCGGAATCGGTATTATGGGAGCGTTACATATTCAGCTTGCTAAATTAAAAGGTGCAAGAGTTATTGCATGTGAGCTAGATGAGAAGAGGCTTGAAGTGGCTAAGAGAATGGGAGCAGATGTACTTGTTAATTCTGGTAAGGTTGATGCAGTTGAAGAGGTTAAGAAACTGACAGAAGGACGTGGAGCAGATGCAGTATTTTGTACAGTTCCAGTGGCGGCTTTAGCAGATCAGGCAGTACAGATGACTGGTAAACTTGGAAGAACTGTATTCTATACTTCTTTCCACCCGGATAAACCGATTGAGATTAGTCCGAATAAGGTACATTCTTCAGAGCAGATTATTACAGGAACAGTAAACCCGATGAAGAAAGATTTTCTTGCTGCATCTAGACTGTTATCTTCTAAAATTGTAGACGTATCAGAGCTGATTTCTGATAGAGTACCTTTAGCAGAAGTGGAAAAAGCGTTTGAAGAAGCGATTAAGCCAGATACATATAGAATTGTAGTTCAACCGTAAAAAGATACAAAAAATACTCGGGTTGGGTTGCGTAAAGGGTAGTTTGGAAGGTACAATAAATCTATCAAAGGTCTGAAAAATGCCAGAAGATTGTGGAGGTAGATTTATGCGTAGAAAAAGCATGACAGAGGAACAAAAGCAAGAGCACCGAAGAGTTGCTTACTACTATTATAAACAGGGGTTGACTCAAGAAGAGATTGCAAAACGTATGCAGATGTCAAGACAGAGAGTGAACCGGATGATAAGTAGTTGTATTGAACTAGGTATTGTGACTATAAATATTGAAGGATTGGACAACAGCCTTCTTGAACTAGAAACCAAACTTGAGCAGAAATATGGCTTAAAAGAAGTTAGGATTATTTATGACGTAGCGCCAGAACAGAAAATACAGGAACTTGGTATTGAAGGCGGGAAATATCTTAGAAGTATTTTAAAAGAAAATGATATTATTGGATTCAGCAGGGGGCGGAATACTTCCGCGCTGGTAGAAGGTCTGCCGATGGATGCAGAGTATCCGGAGAATATAACAGTGACGCAGCTTCTTGGAAGCGCCATTGAGACAGATGCCAATACAGCAGTAGATGAGACAATCTATCGTTTCGCAGAAAAGCTGCAGGCAAAAGTTTCCAGGTTATATGCACCGATTATTTTGGGTAGTGAAAAGCTGAGAGATTCCTTTGCCAAGGAACCGTATTTTAAGGAAAGTTATGATGTGATCAAAAAATGTAATGTTGCTGTGGTAGGTATAGGAACTGCCTCGAGTCAATGGAAACATATGATATCACTTTATGATATTAAAGACAAGAAACAAACAGAATGGGCAAAAAATGTTGCCGGTGAAGTTTGTACTCATTTCTATGACGCCGACGGTCATTCTGTTGAGCCGCCTTTCAGGAATCGGATTATCTCGATAATGTTGGAAGATTACATGAAGATTCCGGTACGAATTGGTGTAGCAGCAGGCGCAGAAAAGGCAGAAGCTATTGCCGCCGCAGTGAAAGGCAATTATATTAACGTATTAATCACTGACTTACAAACGGCCAGATTACTTATGGAATAAGGGAAGGAGGAATATTATATTACATGTCCCCTTTGCAGTAATGTAATGTATAGGACGTATGTCAGAAAACAACAACAATCAGGGTGGTTCATTAGGACTTTGGACTTGTGTGGCAATGATTGCCGGAGGTATGATTGGAAGCTCCATTTTCTCTTTGTCAGGACTTACAATGACTTCTGCAGGTCCTGCAGCAATCGTTACATGGGCAGTTGCAGCGGTAATTATGCTTTGCTACGGATTAGTATGCGCAGAGTTATCAACAAGATTTCCAAGATCAGGTGGAGTATTTGTATTCCCATCGAAAGCCCTTGGTAAAACAGAAGATCAGGGACGTTTTTGGGGATGGGTTTCTACATGGGGATATATTAACTCTAATATAGTGGCAATTTCTTTTGCGGCTATTTATGTAGGAACATATTTAAGCGTTGGTTTCCCGATTTTTCAAGGAATGCAGATTCCGCTAGCAGTAGGTTCTATTATACTAATTTTTATTTTGAATATTGTTAAGTTTGCATTGGCTGGAAAAGTAAATAACTTATTAGTATTAGGTCTTGCGCTTACAATGATTGCTTACGTTGTTATCGCATTCGTAAGTGGTGCATGGGATGGAAGTACATTAACACCTTTCTTCTCTCAGGGTGCGGCAGGCAATACGGGATTCCTTGCAATGGTTCCTACAGCTATGACAGGATATGGTTCAATTGTAGCTATGGCATTCATGGTATCCGAAGTTAAGAATCCAAATAGAAATGTACCACGCTCTGTATTGATTGCTATGATTATTGTATTGTGCTTGTATTTAAGCATTATCTTAGCAACTGTAGGTATGGTGTCAGCAGACTTCTTGATGGAGAATCCGGGAATGCAGTTTATTCCATTATATGCAGCGGCATTTACTAAGCTTGCAGCTATCCCATGGGTATCCAAATTAATTTCTATTGCGGCATTACTTGCACTTTTAACAACAATGCTTACTGTTATGTCTCTTAGCTCAAGAGCTATTCAGGCAGCGGCATCAAAAGGACTTATGCCAGAAAAATTAGCAGAGAATAATAAAGCAGGAGTTCCTGTATATGGAGCAATTTTAGTAACAGTTCCATGTCTTATTATTTCCTGTTTTCCACAGTTTACATCTACAATCGTAAGCTTTGGAGCTCTATTTGCAGCAGTTACAATCAGTATTAATTTCACTTCTCTTCTTGTTGCAAGAAAGAAATTTGATCTACCAGAGGGCGCCTTTCGTGCTCCGGGTGGAAATGTACTGCCGGTTGTTGCATTAGCGCTTATCATCATCTGCTATATTCCAGATATTATTAATGGTGGATGGATGATCTGGGCATATTCTATAGCATGGTATGTTTGTGGAATCATTTACTATAAAATCAGACAGAAAAACGCAAAATAAAAATGATGGAAATTGTTGAGGTGCCGGATTATGGAAAATATGAAAGATACTGTTGTTGTATACGGTTGTTTTGATGGTGTACACCAAGGACACATTGCAGTGGCTAAAAAAGCAGTGGAGATTGCAAAAGAAAAAGGGCTTACATCTGTAGTTGTAAGTATTCCAAAGGATGGAAAAGTCCTCTCTACAGAAGAAGAGAAAGAATATTTATTTAAAGGAAAGGGCGTACAGGAATTTGTATCTTGTCCTTCTGATAATATGGCTGAAAAAGCATTTGTAAAAGATATATTAGTTGGAAAACTTGGTGCGAAAGTAATCGTAGTTGGAGAAACACATGCAAATGTTGAAAAAGTAACCGAAGCAGCGAAAGAAGCCGGCGCAGAAGTTGTGGTATGCGAAGCGGTGAAAGCCGAAGGTGAAATTATTACAACAGAGTGGGTGAAACAGGCATTTGATGATATGGATTTTGATAGAATTTTCGAAATCTGTGGGCACCCATACATCATGATCGGCGAGGTAGAGCATGGAAAAGCGCTTGGAAGAACAGTTGGTATGCCGACTGCTAACCTGGGAGTTGAAGAAGATAAGTTAAAACCGCCGAGTGGTGTATATGCTACCAGTGTTAAGATTGATGATGAAGTGTTTAAGTCTATGACAAACATTGGTAAGAGACCGTCTGTTGATGATTATGATTATGTGACAATTGAAGCGTTTATCTTGGATTTTGCAAGAGATATCTATGGAAAGAGAATTATTCTCGGTGTTCGCCACTTTGTTCGCGGAGTTCAGAAATTTGACAATCTTGAACAGGTGCAAAAACAGGTACAAAAAGATATCGAGAAGGTGCGGGAAGTGCTAGAATCTGTAGCGGAATAACAGCCATATATTAAGTGACTAATAATGTATTGCAATTAGAAGCCGGGATTCATTCCTGGCTTCTTGTGCTATTTTGTAGGAGGGAATTATAGATATGAATCCATATGATTATGTAAAAAAAGAGCCTTATAAATTATATGTCAACGGAGAATTTATCATACCGGAAAAAGGAGAGACATTTGATGTTGTAAATCCGGTAAATAATGAAGTGTTTGCAAAGGCGTATAAAGCGGGAACAAAAGAAGTGGATTTTGCAATTAAGGCGGCAAGAGAAGCATATGACAACGGGCCATGGGGAAAAATGTCGGCAAAAGACAGAAGTAAATTACTGTTAAAAGCTGGAAAAATCCTCGAGCGCAGATTAGAAGAGTTTGCATGTATCGAGACATTAGAGTGTGGCAAGCTGTTCGGAAGTGTTATGTACTATGAAGGCGGAATGTGTGTGGACGCGTTTGAATATTTCGCTGGAAAAGCCCGTTGTATCGAAGGGAAAGTTGTGCCGATCGATAGTAATACAATCAACATGGTACAGTGGTATCCACATGGGGTTGTGGGAGAGATTCTTCCATGGAACGGGCCATTTATGATGGGATGTCAGAAAATTTGTGCTATCCTTGCAGCCGGAAATACAGCTATAGTAAAACCATCTTCATGGGCATCACTTAGTATGCTGCTTCTTGCAGAAGTATTTGATGAAGCTGGATTTCCGAAGGGTGTTGTTAACTTCCTTGCAGGTTCTGGTTCTGTTATTGGCAATGCGCTGGTGGAAAGCCCGGAAGTAGATATGGTTGCTATGACGGGAGGTACAAGCACAGGCAAGAGTATTATCGGAGCGTCTAAAGAGACGGTAAAAGAGATTGCTTTAGAGCTTGGCGGAAAGAGCCCGAACATCATTTTTGATGATGTAAATGTAGATGACGCTGCGAAATGGGGAAGATGGGGATTCACACTGAACTCGGGGCAGGTATGTGTGTCTGGTACACGTCTTATCGTTCACAGAAACATTTACGAAGAGTTCCTTGAGAAATTGAAAGCAGAAGCTGAGAAAATGGTACCTGGCGATGGTTTTGATTCAAATACTACACTTAGTACGTTGATTCATAAAGATCATGCGTCGACAGTATGGGATTATATCCAGAAAGGCAAAGACGAAGGCGCAAGACTTATCTGTGGGGGAGTGCCGTATTCAGATGAGACTTTAAAGAAAGGAAACTTTGTGCCCGTAACAGTGTTTGCAGATGTTACAACAGATATGAGTATCTTCCAGGAAGAGATTTTTGGACCTGTTGTATGTGTGACACCATTTGATACAGAGGAAGAGGCAGTTGCGATTGCTAATTCTACTAAGTATGGACTTGCAGGCGGCGTATTTACCAAGGATATTAAGAGGGGATTAAGAGTTGCTCAGGCAGTCGACAGCGGACAGCTCTATATAAATTCTTACTTCAGCAAGGGAATGATCGAATCCCCGGGAACAGGATGGAGAGAGAGTGGACTTGGAGTTGCAGGTATTCAGAAATATATGATTTCTAAGACGATTTTCGTAGATACAGAAGAAGGAAGCGTTCCATACTAGAATATAGACAAGGAGACATATTATGGGTAAATTAAGAGCAGTTTATTATATTAACCAGTTCTATGCCGGCATGGGCGGTGAAGAAATGGCTGATACAGGATTACATATATTAGATGAGAAAAAAGGTCCTGCACTTGGTATTGAGCCAATGTGGAATGACGAGATGGAAGTTGTAAAAGTATTGGTTTGTGGTGATAACTACATCAACACAGATGTGAAATATGAAGAAATTCTTCCAACGATTAAGAAAGAAATTGAAGAAAGTAAACCAGATGTATTCATAGCCGGACCAGCATTTAATGCAGGCCGTTATGGAGTGGCATGTGCGAAGATATGTGATTATGTAAGAAGAGAACTTGGAATTCCGAGTGTAACAGGTATGTGGTGGGAAAACCCTGCAGTTGGTATGTTTGTAAAAGATAACTATATCATTTCTACAACAGAAACTGCAAGCGGTATGAGAAAGTCTCTTCCGAAGTTAGCGGCATTAGCATTAAAACTTGCAAAGAAAGAAGAAATTAAAGCGGCAAGATTTGAAGGATACCTTCCTACAGGACATCGTTATAATGAATATCATGAAAAAACAGGTGCAAGACGTGTTACAGATATCTTGTTAGATAAGTTATACAACCGTCCATACAAAACAGAAGTACCACTTCGTGGTTTTGAGCAGGTACCGGCGGCAGATAAGATTGTAGACATGAAAAATACAAAGATTGCCTTGTTTACAACAGGCGGACTTGTTCCAGTAGGGAACCCGGACAAATTAAAACAGGCATTTTCGATTAACTATGGAAAATACAGTATTGATGGTTTGAATGAACTAAAAAAAGGTGTTTATGAGTCTATTCATGGCGGATATGATACGACGGATGCGAGCAACGATCCACATCGATTGATTCCTCTTGACGTTATGAGAGATTTAGAGGCAGAGGGAGAAATAAAAGCTGTACATGAATACTTCTATACAACATGTGGTGTTGGTACGAACGTAGAGACAAGCAAAGAAATGGGACAGAAGCTTGCAGCAGATTTGAAAGCTTCTGGTGTAACAGCAGCAATCTTTACTTCTACTTGAGGTACTTGTACTCGTTGCTGTGCAACGATGGCTAAAGAGCTTGACAGAGCCGGTATTCCAGTTGCTCACGTTACGGCATTCACGTCAATTGCTCTTAGTGTAGGCTCTAACCGTATCGTATTCGGCGGAGACTTCACATCACCAAGCGGTAACCCGGAGCTTCCAATCGACAGAGAGAAAGCTTATAGAAGAAAAATCATCGATAAATGCTTAGAGGTTCTGTCTATGGATATTGATAAACCAACCTTATTTACGGTAGATGAAGAGAAGGAGGCAAAATAACATGAAAAAGATGAGCAAAACACTGACACGTCAGTATTACGATATTAAAGACGCACAATTTACAGATAAAACTGCTCTTTCAAACGGCGTGTTGTCCATCTCTAAAGAGGAATTACAGGCAGAGATTAAGCCTTTGATGAAAGCCGTAAAATCTGTTGATTTTGAAATTGTAAAACCGGGTGAGAATACGCGTGTTATTCACCTTCTGGATACTTTGCAGCCAATGATTAAGGTTGAAGGAGAAGGACAGCAGTATTCTGGATATTTTAGTGATCCACATATGGTTGGAGAGGGAACAACAAACCTTCTGAATGGTTTTGCGGTTATGGAAAGCGCGGCTCTTCCATGGGATGATTCCAGTGCAAGTTCAGGACTTCTCTATCCTCGCGATGCGATTATGGATATGGTTGGACCAATTGCAGGAGTTACACCGTTTTCTCAGACAATCAACTTTGTAATTGTGTATGAATTAGAAGAAGGAAAATCTTCTGTCGAGTATGATACAGATATCCGTAACATAGGCATCAAAGTATCTACATTCTTAGCTTCTGTTACAAAAGGCATGGAGCCGGACAGTAAAGAAGATTTTTCTATTGATGAAGTGAATCCGGAGCTTCCGAACGTTGTGTTTGTATGGAATTCTCAGAATCAGGGACCATACTCTAACACGTTTATTTACGGACATCCGATTGACAACATGGTGCCGACACTGTTTCACCCAAACGAGCTGATGGACGGTTGTGTAGTAAGTGGTAATTATGTATGGTCGGCATTTAAAGTACCGACATATTTATATGTAAACAGTCCAATCCTTCTTGAACTTTACAAAGAACATGGAAAGACGATTAACTTTCGTGGTGTTATCTTTGGAAGAAGCCATAATCCATCTAACTGGCATAAGACACGCTGCGCACAGGTTGCGGTTAAGATTGCTCAGTATCTTGAGGCAGATGGACTTATTATGGCATGGGAAGGTGGTGGAAATGCTGCCGTAGACGGTATGCTTACAATTCAGTGTGCTGAAAAACATGGAATCAAAGCTTCCACTATCACTTTTGAGTTTGGCGGCGTAGATGGAACGGAAGGTATTCTTCTCGTAGATGATGTTCCAGAAGCGGATGCTGTAATCAGCGGTGGTTCTATTGAGAAGCCATTTAGAATTCCAGATGTTGAACGCGTGGTAGGTGGAGACGTGCTTCGTCTTAATAAAGAATCTGGCGGGTTCTTCCCACCATCTGACAAAGCACTAGACTTTGAACAGACAACACACCTTTATATTGGTGGAAATCAGGCTGGTGCAAGTAAACTATTTGCGGAAGAGTATTAGACCTCCAGTTTGAAGAATAATGTAATACAAAAAGGGGATTCACTAGTGGAATCCTCTTTTTGCAGTATTTGTGAAATGGTGGAATAAGAGCGGATTTAACTTGCATTTTTATGTTTTTGCATTGTATAATATACGAATTAAAGCAAAAAAGGGAGTGACATAAGATGAAAAGAGAAAAATTTGGTTCACGTCTGGGATTTATTTTGGTGTCAGCCGGATGCGCGATTGGAATTGGGAATGTGTGGAAATTTCCATATTTATGTGGAGAGATGGGGGGAGCGGCCTTTATCTTAATTTATCTGATTTTCTTAGTGATCATGGGTATACCGGTTCTTACAAGTGAGTTTGCTATTGGACGTGGAAGTGGCTATGGTGTGGCAAAAGCATACGAGGAACTTGCGCCTGAGGGAACAAAATGGCATTATACCAAATGGATCGGTATTTTAGGCAGTTATCTGCTTATGATGTTTTATACAACTGTAGGAGGGTGGATGCTTTACTATTGCTGGCGCAGTATGAAGGGAGAATTTGTAGGAGTATCTTCGGAGTATGTACAGAATGGATTTGGGGAAATGTTGGGCAGTCCCGGAACGATGGCATTCTGGACGATTCTCATTACAGTGCTTGGATTTGCAATCTGCTGGTTTGGTATCCGTAACGGTGTTGAGCGTGTGACAAAGGTGATGATGACGGCGCTGCTTCTTATCATGGTTGTGTTGGCGGTGCATTCTTTCTTTTTAGACGGGGCAGAGAAAGGAATTCGTTTCTATCTTGTTCCGGATTTCAAGAAGATGATGGATATTGGAATCGGAAATGTCATCTTTAGCGCTATGAGTCAGGCGTTTTTTACGTTGTCTATCGGTATTGCAGCGATGATGATTTTTGGAAGCTATATGAGTAAAGATAGAAGTCTGACCGGAGAGGCGGTAAATATTACAATCTTAGATACATTTGTTGCATTGATGGCAGGATTCATTATTATTCCATCCTGTTTTGCATATAATATTCAGCCGGATGCAGGCCCGAGTCTGATCTTTATAACGATTCCTAATTTGTTTGCACAGATGCCGGGCGGCCGTTGGTGGGGAGCGTTATTCTTTCTGTTCCTGACATTTGCGGCGTTCTCTACATTAGTAGCTGTCTTTGAAAATATTATTTCTTTCGATATGGATATGTTAAACTGGTCCAGACGAAAGAGTGTTATTATGAGTATGGTGCTCATTATTATACTGAGTCTTCCATGTGTATTTGGATTTAATCTATTGTCTGGTTTTCAGCCGGTAGGTCCCGGAAGTACGGTGCTGGATTTTGAGGATTTTATCGTATCTAATAACTTGCTTCCGCTAGGAAGCTTAGGATACCTCTTGTTCATTACGAGAAAGAATGGATGGGGATGGGAGAAGTTTCTGGCCGAGGTAAACACCGGATATGGGATGAAGTTTCCGGCAGTTTTGAAAGGGTATGTGGGATATGGGATTCCACTGATTATCATAGTCATCTATCTCAAAGGGTACTATGATAAATTCAGCACAATGGATACAACTGTATTTGTAGTATGGATGACTGTTGCCATTCTTCTGCTTGGATTCGTGCTTTGTTGTGCGCTTGCAGGCGGAAAGAAGAAAAAGGAATCATAATAATCGAAATGAGGCAGGAGTGCATATGAGTAAGCATTCCTGTTTTTCTGTTTACAAATAGACAGAGAGCGCGTGGCTGTGGTATGATAAAGGCAGCTTTAAAGAGAAGGAGGAAGGTAAATGAAATATAAGATTTTAGGAGAGACACTTCCGGTAGTTGTGTGTGAACTGGAAGGCGGAGAGCGGATGATTAATGAAGGCGGCAGTATGTCATGGATGTCTCCGAATATGCTGATGGAGACTACTACCAATGGCGGTCTTGGAAAGGCGTTTGGAAGAATGTTGTCCGGAGAAAAAATGTTCCAGAACATTTATACTGCACAGGGAGGACCGGGAATGATTGCGTTTGCATCCAGTTTTCCTGGTTCAATCAGACCGTTTGAGATTGGACCGGGGCAGGAAATGGTGTTCCAGAAGAGTGCATTTCTTGCAGGAGAAGCAGGTGTACAGCTTTCGGTGTTCTTTCATAAGAAATTCAGTGCAGGTCTTTTTGGCGGCGAGGGATTTATTATGCAGAAAGTCAGCGGGCAAGGAACTGTATTTGCGGAGTTTGACGGCCATGTTGTTGAGTATGAGCTTCAGGCAGGGCAGCAGATTGTAATAGATACGGGACATCTGGCGGCTATGACTTCGAGCTGCAGTATGGAGATTAGAAGTGTGCCCGGTGTAAAAAATATGCTATTTGGCGGTGAAGGAATTTTTAATACGGTCATTACAGGACCAGGAAGAGTGTGGTTACAGACAATGCCTGTCAGCAACATGGCAGGGGCGCTTAGACCATATCTGCCGTCCGGATCATAAGAGAGGCAGTTTTTGCGCGGACTGAGGATGTACACAGGGGGGAAAAGATGTGGGTAATGATACAAAAAGCACAATCAGACGTGCAGAGCGTTTTCAGATTATTTTAATTGGAGAAGGAATATTAGTGGGCGCATTTGCCGGAATCGTAGTGCTTTTGTACCGGGTATGGTTAGAGTATGCAGGAGAATGGTTGAGCGATATTCTGGCATTTGCAAGACAAAGTCCGGTGAGAATGGCAGGATGGTTTGCAGTTCTTCTTGTTTTGGCATGGATTGTGGCAAAACTTGTAAAGTATGAGCCGATGATTTCCGGCAGCGGTATTCCGCAGCTTGAAGGAGAGATGACAGGAAAACTAGATCAGGTCTGGTGGAAAGTTCTGCCTGCTAAATTCATTGGCGGTTTTTTGTGTATTCTCGGTGGACTTGCACTGGGACGGGAAGGCCCGTCTATCCAGCTTGGGGCTATGGTAGGAAAGGGTGTGTCAAAAGGGCTGGATCGGGGTAAGACAGAGGAAAAATTCCTGCTCACCTGTGGAGCAAGCGCAGGTCTTTCAGCCGCTTTCCACGCACCGCTTGCGGGAGTTATGTTTTCTATGGAAGAGGTGCATAAAAATTTTTCAGTATCCGTTTTGGTATCTGTCATGTCTGCGTCATTGACTGCGGATTTTATGGCTTCTACGGTGCTGGGTATGGATTCTGTATTTCGGTTTGACATTTTGAAAACGCTGCCTGTGGAATATTATTGGATGATATTATTATTGGGCGCAGCGCTTGGCGTAATGGGAGCGTTTTATAACTGGTTTACGTTGAAAGTACAGGCAATGTATAACCGGGCAAAGTGTCTGAATGTAACGACGAAAATAGTGATTCCGTTTGTATGTGCCGGAATTCTTGGGTTTACGCTGCCGGAGTTTTTGGGAAGCGGACATAGATTGATCGATGAGTTGACGCATACGGACATGATGATCGGAACGATTTTATTTTTATTGGTTGGAAGGTTTATCTTTTCAGCAGTGAGTTTTGGTTCGGGGGCTCCGGGAGGAATTTTCTTCCCGCTTTTGGTGCTTGGCGGTTTTATCGGGGGAGCATTTGCAGCGGTAGGAATACAATTTTTCGGTCTGGACAGTATCTATTTGAATAATTTTGTACTGCTTGCTATGGGAGGATTTTTTTCTGCTATTGTACGGGCTCCTCTTACTGGTATCATTTTGATTTTTGAAATGACGGGATCGCTGAGTCAGATGTTGTCGTTGTCGCTTGTATCTATAGTGGCGTATGTTGTGGCGACTTTATTAAAATCAAAGCCTATTTATGAGAGCCTTCTGGAACGTTTATTGGAGAAGCGTGGGAAAGAAGTTTATCAAGACCAAGGGCAGAAGATTTTGACTGAATTTGTGGTGCACCAGGGCTCCCAGGTAGAGGAAATGATGATTGGTGAGATCCGGTGGCCGGATAATTGTTTGCTGGTAGCTGTTCGACGGGGAACGGACGAGATAATTCCAAAAGGAAAGACAAAATTACTGGTTGGAGATGTAGTCGTGACAATGACGGACGAAAGGGATATGCCTATGGTATATGATCAGATGGAACGGCTTTGTGGAGAAATTGTGGGATTTGAAGATTCACTTAATTATTAATTGTATTAATAAAAACCATATATTTATAAGAAACAATACTAGACATGTTTTATGTCTGTGTGCTACAATTCCTAATGAATAAGTGATTAAAGATTCATATATAAAAGGAGACAGACCTATGGGAGGATTTTTCGGAGTAGCGTCAAAACAAGATTGTGTCTTGGAACTTTTCTATGGTGTAGATTATCATTCGCATTTAGGTACGAGACGGGCGGGAATGGCGTCGCATGGTGAAGATGGATTCAATCGTGCCATACATAATATTCAGAACTCGCCGTTTAGAACAAAATTTGATAAAGATGTAGGTGAGATGAAAGGAACTCTTGGAATTGGGTGTATTTCAGATTTTGAGCCTCAGCCGTTGATCATCAGTTCAAAGCTTGGAAGCTTTGCTATTACTACTGTTGGTAAAGTGAATAATGCAGAAGAACTGGTAGAGAAGTTATATGAGGGTGCACATTCTCATTTTCAAGAGATGTCTAATGGGCAGATAAATATGACGGAGTTGATTGCCGCTCTTATCTGTGAGAAAGATACAATTTTAGAGGGAATCAGGTATGTTCAAGAACTTGTGGACGGATCTATGACGTTGCTCGTTATGACGCATAAAGGTATTTACGCGGCCAGAGATAAGTACGGAAGAACGCCGGTTGTGCTGGGGCATAAAGAAGATGCATACTGTGTTTCCTTTGAAAGTCACGCATATATTAATCTGGGATATACAGATTATAAGGAACTTGGACCATGTGAGATTGTTTATATTACACCGGATAAGGTGGAAGTTTTAAGTGAAGCAAGAGAAGAAATGAAGATGTGTTCATTTTTGTGGGTATATTATGGGTATCCGACATCCGGTTACGAAGGCGTGAATGTAGAAGAGATGCGCTACAGATGTGGAAGTATGCTGGCAAAACGCGATGGAGATTCGGTACAGCCGGATGTAGTTGCAGGCGTTCCGGATTCTGGCATTGCTCATGCCATTGGATATGCGAATGAGTCCGGTATCCCGTATGCAAGACCATTTATCAAATATACGCCGACTTGGCCGAGATCCTTTATGCCGACCAACCAACAGCAGAGAAATTTAATTGCAAAAATGAAGTTGATTCCAGTACAGTCACTGATTAAAGATAAGAAGCTGCTGCTTATTGATGATTCCATTGTGCGCGGAACGCAGCTGCGGGAGACGACAGAGTTTCTGTATAACAGCGGAGCAGAAGAGGTGCATGTCCGCCCGGCATGTCCGCCCCTTTTATATGGATGTAAATATCTTAATTTCTCACGCTCTAAGTCAGAGCTCGATTTGATTACGCGGAGAGTGATCAGAGAGCGGGAGGGTGACAATTGTCCGCAGGAAATATTAGATGAATATGCAGATCCTACGACAGAAAGATATGCTCAGATGTTGGAGGATATTAGAAAACAGCAGAATTTTACGACACTACGATATCATAGACTGGACGATTTGATTGCGTCTATCGGAATCGAACCTTGCAAGTTATGTACGTACTGCTTTAATGGAAAGGAATAGCATATAAAGTAAGATAATAAAACCGGCAGAAGAGTGTTTTGCTCATCTGCCGGTTATCTCATATGTCAATATATAATCGTCCATTACGAATCCGTTTCCAATATCGGCAACTTGAGAATCTGTGATGTGAAATCCCAGATGGTCATAAACTTTTAATGTGTTATCATTATGTTTATTGCAAGTGAGATGGATTTTTTTGAGACCTCGCTCTTTGCAAAGTGCTGTGAGAAAATTCATTGTTTTGGTGGCAAGATGTTTGCCGCGGAATGACTGATGAATATATAGTTTGCTAAGGAAAAGGCTCTCTGTTTCCTGTCGGACACCGGTATATCCTGCAAGTTCTTCATCACAAAGAATTTCAAAATATTCATATCCCTCCATTTGGATTTGATGTTTCAGCGCTTTGTAAGACTGAAATTTTTCTACCATATAATCTACCTGTGATTTGCCGATAATGGGAGTAAAATGCTGATTCCATATTTCTTCGGCAAGGGCGGCAATGGCATGGATTTCACTGTCAGTTTTGATGGCTCGGATGTGAAAATTTGTGCTCATTAGTATTCCTTCTTTCTTTTTTGTATATATTTTCTATTTCTTTTAAAAAATCCTAATTTTCAATTACTATTATAAATGATATAATGAATGAAAGCCATACAAAGTTGAATATTTTGCATATTTGTGGAGGATGTTATGAGTGGATTTGTTACATTAGAAAATGTAAAGAAAATATATCGAATGGGCGAAGTTGAGATTATGGCGGCAGCAGGAATTGATTTTGAGATTGAAAAAGGGGAATTTACCGTAGTTGTTGGTCCAAGCGGAGCCGGAAAAACAACAGTTCTTAATATCTTGGGAGGAATGGACACCGCTTCTGAGGGGAAGGTTCTAGTGGCGGGACAAGACATCGCCGCATATTCTCAGAAACAACTGACGGCATATCGAAGGGATGATATTGGATTTGTATTCCAGTTTTACAATCTGATTCCTAATCTGACCGCACTGGAAAATGTAGAGCTTGCTCTTCAAATCTGCAAAGATCCCATGGATGCTAAAAAGGTAATGGAAGAAGTGGGTTTGGGAGACCGGCTTATGAATTTCCCGGCGCAGTTATCAGGCGGTGAGCAGCAGAGAGTATCCATAGCAAGAGCTTTGGCAAAAAACCCGAAGCTTCTTCTTTGTGATGAACCTACGGGGGCGCTTGATTATAATACGGGAAAGTCGATTTTGAAGTTGTTGCAGGATACTTGTCGTGAAAAAGGAATGACCGTTATTTTGATTACGCATAATTCTGCTATTGCGCCCATGGCGGATAGAGTGATTCAGATTAAAAATGGGCGTGTGTCCAAAGTTATAAAAAATGTGGCTCCGGTTTCGGTTGAAACAATTGAGTGGTAAGGTATCAGAGGTGACAAATGAGGAGAAAAGCAACTCGTAAAGATTTTTATATGGAAATACGAAAAAGTTCTGGACGGTTTCTGTCTATCCTGTTTATCGTTACCCTTGGGGTAGCTTTCTTTTCGGGCATTCGTGCGTCGGAACCATCAATGCGTATTACGGGAGATGCCTATTTCGATGGAGAAGATTTGATGGATATTAAAGCGCTTAGTACATTTGGTATTACAGAGCGGGATATTCAGGCAATCGCGGAGATAGAGGGTGTTGCAAATGTGGAAGGGGCATATAGTAAAGACTTCTTGAATGAGACGGGAGAAGAACAACATGTCCTTCATGTTATGTCCTTGCCAAAGGAGATGAACCAAATTACAGTTTCTAAAGGACGTCTTCCGGAGAAAACCGGAGAGTGTCTGATGGATGCAGATATAGGATATCAGGCAGGGGATACTGTAGTGCTAAAAAGTGGTACAGAAGATTCGGTATCGGATACGTTAAAAACGGCAGAGTATAAGGTTGTAGGGATAGGAAGCAGCCCCTGTTATATTTCTTTCGGGCGTGGATCGGCTGTGATAGGAAATGGAAGTATTAGTGGATTTATGATGGTGCCGGGGGATGACTTTGATCTGGACGTCTATACGGAGTCTTATGTACAGGTGTCCGGGGCAAAAGAACTGGTTGCCTACACAGAAGAATATAAAGACAAAGTGGGGGACGTACTGGACCATATCGAAAGCATTACAGGAGAGCGGGCGCAGATACGCCGTCAGGAGATTGTGGATGAGGCACAGGAAGAGCTCGATGACGCGAAACAAGAATTATCGGATGCGAAAGCAGAGATCAAAGAAGAATTAGGGGATGCAAAGAAAAAGCTGGATGATGGGCAAGCTGAGTTAGAGAACGCCAGAAATCGGGTGGCAGATGGCAAGAAGCAGATAAAGAGCGCGAAGGCGGCTTTAAAGTCTAAGCAAAAAGAGTTGGAGCGTGCCAAGAAAGAGTACCAAGAGGGACTGGAAAAATGGAAAGACGGGAAAACGGAATATTCTGCGGGTCAGAAAAAATTTGAGAAAACGGAAGCTTCTGCCCAGAAAAGTATCAAGCAGGGAGAGGCAGGACTTAAAACATATCGTCAGCAGTTGGATGTGAAACAGAAAGATTATCAGACGCTTCTTGGCTCTATTGCCGCTATGGAAGCGAATCCGCCAAAAGAACCATCCGCAGAGTGGGATGTGACTTTAGCGGCAATGAAAAAACAGGAAAAAGAAGCCAAGAAAGCACTTTCAGCAGCGGAAGCGGATTACAATAAGAAGAATGTTGAGCTTCAGAAGTCCAAGGAGCAGTTGGAAGCAGGAGAACAGAGACTGAAAAAATCAAAAGCTTTACTAGACAATAACAAAAAGAAACTGGATAAAGCCGCGGCTCAGATCAAATCCGGGCAGTCTCAGATTGATTCTGGCCGGTCAGAGATTGACAGACAGGAACAGAAGTTAAAAGAAGGCGAAGCTGAGATTACAGAAAATGAAATAAAGTTAAAAGATGCGCAGAAAGAATATGAGGACGGGAAAAAAGAGGCAGAGCAAGAAATTGCAGATGCAGAAGAGGAAATCAAAGAAGCAGAACAAGATATTGCAAAAATAGAACTTCCCAAATGGTATGTTTATGACAGAAGTACCTTGCCGGAGTATGAAGGTTATGGAGAGAATGCAGACCGTATGCGTGCCATCGGGCGGGTATTTCCAGTGATCTTCTTTCTGGTTGCAGCGCTCATCAGCTTGACGAGTATGACTCGTATGGTTGAAGAACAGCGGATACAAATTGGTACGATGAAGGCGTTAGGTTATAGTAAGGCGTCTATTATTTTCAAATATCTGGGATACGCGCTTTTGGCGACAGCAGGCGGAAGCATTATAGGTGTTTTGGTGGGTGAGAAAGTGTTGCCGTATATTATCATCTATGCTTATGGAATTCTGTATCAGCATATTCCGGAGATATTGGTGCCTTATAGTTGGTCTTACGCTATTCAGGCATCTCTGGCGGCAGTGGCATGTACGATGTTTGCTACATTGTTTTCCTGTGTCAGAGAGCTGAGTGAACAGCCTGCGTCTTTGATGCGTCCGCCGTCCCCGAAGATTGGGAAACGAGTATTGTTGGAATATGTACCATTTTTATGGAAACGTCTGAATTTTACATGGAAGTCTACCATTCGTAATCTGATGAGATATAAGAAACGCTTCTTTATGACGATTTTTGGTATCGGCGGATGTATGGCGCTTATGCTGGTGGGATATGGAATTAAGGATTCGGTGTTTGAGATTGCAGATATTCAGTATGACGAGATTCAGATTTATGATGGAAGTATTATTTTGAAAGAGGAGCTGACGGTAGAGGAAAGGGAAAATCTGGATGTTTATTTGCAGCAAAATCAAGATGTTGACAGGCATATGGATTCTTATATGAAGAATATTACGCTGAAAAACGGAGAAAAGGAAAACGAGACTTACATTATGGTTCTCGGTTCTCCAAAAGAAAGTGAAAAATATGTAGATTTTCATGACCGAAAAACGAAAGAAGAATATCGCTTGTCTGATGAAGGTGCGATTGTCAGTGAAAAGACAGCGAAGCTTCTGAATGTGGGAATTGGAGACTCGGTTTATGTAAAGGATGAAGAGACTGGGGATAAAGAGATTCGCATTGAGCACATTTGCGAAAATTATATGGGACATTATATTTATCTGACTCCGAAGTATTATGAGAAAGTATACAGTGAGAAACCGAAGTACAATAACGTCATGTTTGCCATGAAAGATTCTTATGAGAAGGAGCGGCTTGAAAAGGCGGGCGAGGATATATTGGCGAGAGACGAGGTGTTAAGTGTCAGTTATATGCATGATATTGAGAAGCAGTTGAACGATATGCTGAAAAGTTTGAATCTTGTTATTATAGTGTTGATTATTTCGGCAGGTATGCTTGCGTTCGTCGTGCTTTATAATTTAAATAGTATTAATATTACAGAGCGTATTCGCGAACTTGCCACATTAAAGGTTTTGGGATTTTATAATCCGGAGGTGGCGGCTTATGTGTACCGGGAAAATATACTCCTCACTTTTATCGGCGCCGCAGTAGGCGTGGTATTTGGCAGGATTCTCCATCTCTTTATTATAGAGACGGTGGAAGTTCCGGGAGCTATGTTTGGAAGAAATATTAACTTCCCAAGCTATATTTACAGTCTGCTTTTTACAGTTGCATTTTCTATGATTGTAAATGGAGTGATGTATTTTAAACTCAAGAAGATCAATATGGTAGAGTCTTTAAAAAGTATTGAGTAGCAGAGTTTATATAATTTTTATACTTTTAATGCAATTATTAGCACTCTTTCAAAAAGAGTGCTAATTTTGTATTGACTTTTATTTTGTTGCGTATTATCATATCTGTTAGGTAAAACAGGCGGGTATTTCCGCTAAATATATAAAAGTAGGAGTGATAAAAATGGCAGTAAAAAAAGGAAGTTTGTCTATCAGTAGTGAAAATATTTTCCCAATTATCAAGAAATGGGTATATTCTGATCACGATATTTTCGTGCGTGAAATGGTGTCTAATGGATGTGACGCTATTACTAAGCTTAAAAAACTGGATGTGATGGGAGAGTATCAGCTTCCGGATGGATATAAACCGAGCATTAAAGTAGAAGTAAATCCAGAGGAAAAGACGCTGAAATTTACAGATAACGGTATTGGTATGACGGCGGAGGAAGTAGAAGAATACATTACACAGATTGCATTTTCCGGAGCTACAGAATTCCTTGAGAAATACAAAGATAAAACGACAGAGGACGATATGATAGGTCATTTTGGTCTTGGTTTTTACTCTGCATTTATGGTAGCAGACGAAGTACACATTGATACATTGTCTTATAAAGAGGGAGCAAAACCAGTTCACTGGGTAAGTGAGGGCGGCACTGAGTATGAGATGGAAGAGGGGGCTAAGACGGAAGTCGGCTCTACTATGACACTTTATCTCAATGATGACAGCTTGGAGTTTGCCAATGAATACCGCGTAAGAGAAGTGATTGAAAAATATTGTTCTTTCATGCCGGTAGAGATTTTCCTTTCCACAGAAAATGCTGAGACAGAATATGAGACCATTGATGAGGCTGATCTTAAAGGGGATGACGTAGTTGTAGAGCATATTCATGAAGAAGCGAAGATGGAAGAACAGGAAAATGAAAATGGCGAAAAAGAAATGGTGGAAGTTTCTCCTGCAAAAGAGAAAGTGAAAATCGAGAAGCGTCCGGTTTCTTTGAGTGATGTTCATCCACTTTGGACAAAACATCCAAATGAGTGCTCTGATGAAGATTACAGAGAGTTCTACCGTAAAGTATTTTTGGATTATAAGGAGCCGTTGTTCTGGATTCATTTGAATATGGACTACCCGTTTAACTTAAAAGGTATTTTATACTTTCCAAGAATCAATACAGAGTATGAGTCTATTGAAGGAACGATTAAGTTATATAATAATCAGGTATTTATTGCAGACAACATCAAAGAGGTCATTCCAGAATTCTTGATGGTATTAAAGGGTGTCATTGACTGTCCGGATCTTCCGCTTAACGTATCCAGAAGCGCACTGCAGAATGATGGTTTTGTAAATAAGATTGCAGATTACATTTCTAAAAAGGTTGCAGATAAGCTGGCAGGAATGTGTAAGACGAAAAGAGAGGATTATGAGAAATACTGGGATAATATCAGTCCGTTTATCAAATTCGGCTGCTTAAAGGACGAGAAGTTCTGCGATAAGATGAAAGATGCAATTTTGTTCAAGAACATTGAGCACAAGTATCTGACTCTTAAAGATTGTGTTGAAGAAAATGGCGGTGAAGTGATTGAGCCAAATGATAAAAAAGAAGAAAATCCAGATGAGAATAAGGTAGAAGAAATTAAGACGACGATCTACTATATTACAGATGAGATTCAGCAGAGCCAGTATATTAACTTGTTTAAGAATCAGGGACAGGATGCGGTGATTTTGAACCACAACATCGACTCTGCATTTATCACACAGTTAGAGCAGCGCAATCCAAACATACGTTTCCAGAGAATTGATGCAGATGTTACAGAGAGTGTAAAAGAAGAAGTGGCAGAGGAAGATAAGGAAGCATTTAAGGAAGTGTCTGACAGCTTGATTGAAATCTTCCGCAAAGAGCTTGAGAACGATAAGCTGGATGTGAAGATTGAGCGTTTGAAAGACGACAACGTAGCTTCCATGATTACACTGTCTGAGCAGAACCGTCGTATGCAGGAGATGATGAAGATGTACGGCATGGCAGGCATGGGCATGGATATGGGAGGCGAGACCACCTTGATTCTCAATGCAAACCATCCGCTTGTGAAATATGTGGTGGATCATAAAGATGGAGAAAATACGAATATTATCTGCAAACAGTTGTATGATCTTGCGATGATTGCACATAAACCGTTGAATCCGGAAGAGATGACAGCGTTTGTGAAGAGAAGTAATGAGATCATGATGTTGTTGACGAAATAATTTTATCATAAGAATAAAAGGTATAGGGCATGGAATTCAGGCGGATTCCATGCCTTTTGAAAAATTTATTTTAAAGGCAGAGGGCAGGAAAAATGATGCAGACAATCTTAGTAGTTGAAGACGATTATGAATTAAACCAGAGTATTAGCTATATGTTGCGGGAAGAAGAGTATGAGGTGCGTTCTGCACATTCTATAAAGGAGGCAAGACTGGCCTGTTATGAGCAGGAGCCGGCTCTCATTATTTTGGATGTGAACCTGCCGGATGGCGAAGGCTTTCGGTTTTGCAAGTGGGTGAAAGAACAAAAGGATCTACCCATAATTTTTCTAACCGCCAGAGATTTGGAAGAGGATGCGCTGACAGGGTATGAACTTGGGGCGGAAGATTATGTGACGAAACCATTTTCTATGAAAATATTATTGCAGAAGATTCGTGTTCTCTTAAAACTGGCGGCAGAAGAGGCGGAAGATGTATTGGATGACGGGTATTTGAAAATTGATCTTTCGCGGGTGAAAGTGGAGGCGGGAGGCAGAGAATGTGCCGTAACGCCTACAGAATTTAAGATTTTGCAGGAGTTTTTGACGCATAGAGGACAACTTTTGACCTATAATGTGCTGTTGGAACGTTTGTGGGATATTGACGGGCAGTTTGTGGATAAACATACACTGGCAGTTAATATCAACAGGCTTCGCAGTAAGATTGAAGATGAGGAGCATAAGTATATTTCAAATGTATATGGGATGGGGTATCAATGGATAGATATATCATAGTAATTGTAGTTTTGTCGGTGCTTCTTTTATTTTTGGGATATAAGTTTTGGAGACAGAAAAAGGATATTTATGATTTTTCAGACCGTCTGGAGCAGAATTTGGATGCGCTTTTGTCTGATAAGGAGATTGTGGCGGAAGAGGACACCAAGGAGTCATTATACGGGAAAATCAATGAGAAGTTAACAAGGGTTTCTCATGTTTGGGAAGTGAGAAGAGAAGAGGACAGACGGGCAAAGAAATCAATGAAAGGATTGGTTTCAGATATTTCGCATCAGACGAAAACACCAGTTGCCAATCAGAGGCTGTATCTTGAAATTTTAAGACAGGAAATAGATTCGCCGAAAGGACAGGAGTATCTTGACAAAATGGAAAAACAGGTGGATAAGCTAGAGTTTCTATTTAAGAATCTGGTGAAAATGTCGAGACTTGAGAACGGTGTTATTAGAATCACGAAAGAGAAGGAAGACTTGATAGAGACACTTTCCCATGCAGTTGCGCAGATTGTACCTGTGGCGGCTAAAAAAGAGATACAACTGTATGTAGAAGCAGATGAAAAACTTTTCATATCTCATGACAAGAAGTGGACGGAAGAAGCTATTTTCAATGTTTTGGACAATGCAGTGAAATATACAGAGAACTCTGGAAACATTAAAATTTCTGTCAAACGTCAGGAGATTTTTACCAAACTTAGTATTTGTGATACAGGAAAAGGAATCGCCGCAGATCGTCAGGCACAGATTTTTACAAGATTTTATCGGGAACCGGAAGTGCATGAGAAGGATGACATAGGAATCGGACTTTATCTGACAAGGCAGATTTTGGAATTACAAAATGGTTATATTGAAGTTCATTCGGAACCAGATTGTGGTTCCGAGTTTCATTTATATTTGCCAAATGAATGGTAAAAATAATATTCTGAGACTACTTTGTGATTTTTCACTGGTATGCTTTTAGCAAGAAGAAAACATCTTCTTTATTATGGACATAGGAGGAGGTAGATAATATGGAGTCTTGGATTGTAAAGGCGAAGAATTTGAAAAAGTATTATCAGTTGGGAAATCATACGGTGAAAGCATTAGATGGTGTGGATTTTGCAGTGAGAGAGCAGGAGTTTGTGGCTATCAACGGAAGTCATATGAAAGAGTTCCGCATTTCCGGTATGTGGGAAGGGTATGGAGACCTGAAAACGTTCCATATGTCGAAAGCATATTTTGAACAGTCCGGCTGGAGTGTCTATGATGTGGCTGCCGCAAGGTATCATATAGACTTTGCTCCAAAATATATGCCGCAGAAAGAACAAGATGCATTTAGGAAGAGCATGAAATTGGAAAAACAACAATCTATGTTTTTTCTGTCGGATTATAGTAATGGATTAGAAATCTTAATAGGGTTACTGGGGATTGTACTTGTTACCTGTTTTTGTGCTTATCTTCTGATTTATAACATCTTATATCTTGCGGTGTCCGGAAACGTTCGATATTATGGCCTGTTACAGACTGTAGGTATGACAGGGAAACAGCTTTACCGATTTATGCATCGTCAGATGCGTATGATTGCCTTCGCCGGCATTATCGCAGGGTTGGGACTTGGAAGTATAGCGGCATTTTTTCTAATTCCGATGATTGTGAAAACTCTCGGTATTCGAGAAACGGAAGTTACAATCCAGTTTCAGCCAATAGTATTTTTGCTGACGATTGCGGTCGCGGGATTTACTGTTTATATTGGGAGCCGTAAGCCTGTGAAGATGGCAGTATCCATATCTCCGGTAGAGGCTCTTGGTTATCGGGCACATTCTGGCAGAAAAAGTACAAGAAAGACGGGCAAAGGAAAAGTTATTCTTCGTATGGCAAAGGAGCAGCTTGTAAAAGATAAGAAGAAAACAGCAGTAGTGATTTTATCGCTGACTATGAGTCTGTGTGTATTTCTATGTATGATTACGCTTTTAAAAAGTCAGGGACCGCGAACGATTGTAGGCAATTATATGAATCTCGACTTGATTGTGAAAAATGATACACTCAAGATGGAAGAACGAAAGGATTGGATGCAGATTATAGATGAAAATATGCTAGAAGAAATGAAACACAGCGAAGGCGTGAAAGAACTTCACGCAGTTACAAGTACGGAGATTGCGATTCCATGGGAGCCGGATTTTATAGATATGTGGATGGAAGAGTTCTATGATATGTGGATGCAAAGTCCTTATGAAGAAGATCGAAAAGAACATCAGGAACATCCGGAGAATTTTGGTTCGTTTATGGTGGGTATTGACGAAACGGATTTGGATTATCTGAATGAATTATTGAAAGAGCCTGTAGATAAAGAAAGATTTCTTGCAGGTGAAACTTGTATTGTGTATCGTAATGGTCTGGACTTTAAAGACAAAGAGCTGATAGGAAAGAAAGTTACTTGTACAGAGTATGAAAAAGCTGAAAATACAAAGACTTTTGAGATTGCGGGAGTTACGGATGAAAATTATTATACAGGTGCACTTCTTGGAACGCCGCCGACACTGATTGTCAGTAAACAGGCAATAGAGAAATTCGTATCGAATGCTTTCATATTCAAAGTGGGTATTCAATATGAAGAAGAATATGATGAAGAAACAGAAAACATTCTTTTGAAGCTTTTGGAAGTTAGTCCTCATGATAAGGATTTTTCTTTTGATTCAAAGATACAAGAATTGAAAACGGTGGAGAGGGCGCAGGGAAATCTAATGGGCGTGGGAATAGGAATTGTGGTGATTCTGGCAGTAATCGGTATCCTGAACTATGTCAATACGGTAACCGGAAATATTCAGAGCCGTCAGATGGAACTTGCTATTTTGGAAAGTATCGGTATGACAGAAAAGCAGGCAAGCCGGATGTTGGTAACGGAAGGTTTATTATTTGCAGGAAGTTCTCTTCTTCTTACGGCGACATTAGGAATGGCAGTAACCTATTATCTGTATCAGTCCATGAATTACCGGAATGTACCTTTTGAAGTACCGGTTCTTCCGGTGCTTGGAATGGCGGCAGTAGTTGTGCTTGTATGTGTAATGGTACCGCTTGTTGTACAGAAATTGATTGTGCGAAAAGGAGAGATTGTAGAGCGGATACGAGGAATAGAGTAGCGGTTAGAAACTTTTTCAAGTCCTACACCACGAGTTCTAATTCCAGCAGCTTCTTTTGTGCCTGCGCATCCCATGCTTTTTCCAAAGACTTATCCATGGTAAATGTTTTCATGGAGATACCTGTAATACAAGTCAGGTTCATTCCGTCATAAGAGAGATTCAGATACATTCCTTGTATATCTCTGGGGTTAAATCCGCTGACTTCATGTTCGTATAAGAAATGCTCGAATTTCTCTGGCGGAAGAGACAGAATAATCTTAAAGTTAAGCGGCGTTCGTTTCCCGCGAATAATACTAAAACAGAATTCCCGCACATCTCTCCAGTGAGAATGAGAGTGTTCCGGCGTTTCTTCGAAGAAATCTTTGTGCAGAAATCCGTCTATGGTAAATTTATTAAAAGTCGTAATCTCTCCCTCGATAAAAGAGAATCCGTCAAAAGTATCTTTTAACAGAAGATGCGACATACAGGCTTTGGTTTTTAATGGTAATGTAATCATAGATTCAAAGGCTCCTTGTGTCGGTTAGAAATAATAGTCATTGTCTATTGTTCTATTATATCAAGATTGTGGACAAAAGTTCAATACTTTTTGTACATGCGTTTGGCGTGGGTTAGACTTGATTTTGCGATTATATTGATTTATTATAAATTATATATGTCTTTTTGACTATCTTTTTATATCTTCTTAAATGTCCGCAAAGCCTTATTTTATCGGCTCTACGGGCATTTTACTTTTGTGGTAAACCTCACATATCTAGGTCTATCTTTTTATATTTTTGCT
>CAJTRE010000017.1 GCA_910578495.1 uncultured Dorea sp. | reverse complement strand
CGTGAAGCCCCCCTCAAGATGAGATATCCCTGCGCAAGCAGTAAGACCCCTTGAAGACGACGAGGTAGATAGGGCAGAGGTGGAAGTGCAGTAATGTATGGAGCTGACTGCTACTAATCGGTCGAGGGCATGACCAAGAGTGGAGAGAGCGGAATGGAGAAGAAACCGCACTCAGACACGTCAGGTGATAGGTTGGAGAATGGATGAAGAGATTTCTTATATGCAGTTTTGAAGGTATATACAATAAAAAGGGATGATACTTTGCAGTATTGTCTTTTTTTATTATGTAAATAGACAGGAGGGAAAATTTATGAGTAACTCAATCAGTAAAGACTTCAAGTTTTTTTCTTTATTAAGGTTTGCGTTGCCGTCTATGGTTATGATGGTGTTTATGTCTTTATATACAATTGTAGACGGAATTTTCATATCCAGGCTGGTGGGAAGTAAAGCGCTTTCTGCTACAAATATTGTCTTTCCGGTTATTAATATCCTAATCGCAGTAGGAATCATGCTTGCCAGTGGTGGAAGTGCGGTTATTGCCAGAAAACTGGGTGAGAAGAAGGGAGACGAGGCGCGAAGAGATTTTTCCATGATTGCATTAGTAAGCGTTATTTTTGGTATTGTATCGTTAATTCTTGGATATGCAGCTCTTACTCCGTTGGTAAAATTACTGGGTTCTACACCAGTGATTCAGGAATATTGTGAAACCTATCTAAGTATTTTGTTGTATTTTGGTCCTGCATGTATGTTGCAGATGTTCTTTCAAATGTTTTTCGTGACAGCAGGGAAACCTCATATAGGACTTACGATTACAATTCTTGGAGGTATTACCAATTCTGTGTTTGATTATATTTTGATGGGACCTTTTCATATGGGAATTGCAGGAGCTGCTATAGCCACAGGACTGGGCCAGATGATACCGGCAGTTATAGGTGTAATATATTTCTGCTGTGTGAAAAATGATTTGCATTTTGTGAAACCGTCTCTGGATATGCAAGTATTGAAAGAGAGCTGTTTAAATGGTTCTTCAGAGATGGTGACCAATCTTTCAAACGCAATTGTGACGTATCTTTTCAATATTATCATGTTGGATTTAATGGGAGAAGAGGGAGTAGCGGCTATTACCATCGTGCTTTATGGACAATTTTTATTTAACGCTTTGTACATGGGCTTTTCGATGGGAGTAGCGCCGGTGTTCAGCTTTAATTATGGCAGGCAGAACGAAACTCTTTTGAAACGGATCTACAAAATCTGCGTTATGTTTATTGTGATGTCATCTGTAGTTATAACGATTATGGCGCTTGCAGGTTCAGAAGTGATTGTTTCTATCTTTACGCCTCGGAACACCGAGACATTTGCGATTGCGGCAGGGGGATTTTTCCTGTTTTCCTTTAATTATCTCTTTGCAGGAATGAATATTTTTGCATCCGGTATATTTACAGCGTTTTCTGACGGGAAAGTGTCGGCAATCATTTCGTTTTTAAGGACGTTCGGACTATTGATAGGATGTATTCTTCTTCTTCCGCGGATTATAGGAGAAAATGGTGTGTGGCTGTCAGTTCCTATTGCAGAGGCTTTAACAGTTTTTGTATCTATCTGGTTTTTTGTAAAAAAACGTAAAAAATATCATTATGGAGAATAGCTAAAAGAGAGTGCAGATCAGTAAAATGGTCTGCATTTTTTTGTTGAAAAAATTTAAACAGACGAAATGATTTGAGGAAGTAACTATTCAGCCATGCGCTGATTATATCATACAGTCTGTTGCAAGCTAGCCTGCACATCCTGTCTGTTATATCAGCGCATGGCTGAATAGTTACCAGAGGAAAATAATGTTATATAAAAATATATTGACAATTATAAAAAAAAGATGTATTATACAAATAATTTATATAGAAAAAGCGAACATGTTCGCAATTCGCGGGAGGAGATAGTGTATATGAGAAGGTATTTAGTGAAACGGATTCTATCAGGAATCGTTATTATTTTTATTTCGTTGATTATTAGTTTTACGTTGATCCATACAGTGCCTGGTGATCCGATCACTATATTAGCGGGGCAAGATAATCCTTCGCCGGAAATGGTTGAGGCGTTGACGCAAAAATATGGATTGGATGAGCCACTGCCCGTTCAGTTTATGGACTATATTAAAACATTGTTTCAGGGAGATCTGGGGTATTCTATCGTTAGTGATGCGCCGGTTGCTGTTCTGATTTTGGAAAAGGTGTTTCCTACTCTATTGCTTGCTTTGACAGGAGTATTGCTTGCAGTTTTGATCGGTACTTTATTGGGAATTTACGCGGCAAGGAGAAAAGGGTCTAAATTCGATATAGTGGCAAATGGATTGTCATATATTTTTGATTCCACTCCGGGTTTTTGGCTTGGGCTTATGTTGATTTTGCTTTTTGCATCAACAATAAAAATTTTCCCGACTGCTGGAATGGTGAATTTGCGTGAAGAATATACGGGATTCGCAAGGGTTGCTGATATTTTGTATCATTTGTGCCTGCCGCTTATCACAGTAACGTTAATTCAAATACCTAAATTTTTCAGAATTGCAAGATCTTCAGTAATCCAGATCATTTCTGAAGATTTTATTACAACATTCAAGGCCGTTGGAATGAAAGAAAGTCATATTTTTAGAAACTATGTTTTTAAAAATGCGATTTTACCGTCTGTCACATTATTTGGAATTTCACTGGCATATGTTTTGGGCGGGATTGTTATTGTAGAGATTGTTTTTGCATGGCCTGGAATGGGGCGTTTATTAATGGATGCAATCATGAAAAGGGATTATCCATTACTTATGGGAATTTATCTTGTGCTTGCAGTTTCCATTAGTGTGACGATGATCATTGTAGATATTGTTTATGCAATCATTGATCCCAGAATTAGATACAAATAGGAAAAGGCAGGTGAGGAATATGAAAAAAATGTTGTTAAAGATAAATGATAACAAACAGCTTCGAAACGGTATTATTTTACTGTTGTTTATTCTGGTCGTTGCAGTTATGGCGCCTGTATTTGCAACGCATGATCCGTTTAAACTAAATGATGATATTCTGGCCCGTCCGGGAGGAACTTACATATTGGGTACAGATGGCCTGGGAAGAGATGTTTTCAGCGAGATTTTATACGGTGCAAGAACATCGATCTTAGTCGGAGTTATCGCGGCGGTCATTTCGGCGGTTATTGGAATTATCATAGGAGGTCTTGCCGGATATTTGGGCGGAAAGACAGATATGATAGTTTCAGAGATTATTAATATCTTTTTGATGCTTCCGACATTCTTCCTTATATTGATTGTGGTTGCATTGTTTGGATCCAATCTGTTTAATATGATGATTATTATAGGTTTGACGACGTGGACAAGCAATGCAAAGCTTATGCGGGCGCAGGCATTATCACTTAGGGAACGGACGTTTATTAAGGCGCAGACTACGCTCGGGAAAAGCAGAGGAAGAATTTTGATAGAACATATTATTCCTAACGGAATTTTTCCAATCATTGCAAATACTACGATGAATATTTCTCAGGCAATCTTACTGGAGTCCAGTCTGAGTTTTCTGGGGCTTGGCGATCCTAATCTGATTAGTTGGGGACAGATGGTATTCCATGGGAAATCTTACTTGGCAAATGGATGGTGGGTATCTACATTTTCAGGTCTTGCGATTGTGATTACAGTACTTGCCTTTTATCTTATAGGAGATGGATTAAATAACACATTAAATCCTAAATTACAAGCGAAAAGGTAGAGAGGAGAATTATGAGTTTATTAAAAATAAAAAATGCAAGCGTGATTTATCAAATGAAAAATGTAGAAATTCATGCAGTCAACGATATTAGTTTTAATGTGGAAGAACAGGAGTCTGTTGGTATTGTGGGAGAATCAGGTTCCGGGAAATCTACGTTGGCGACAATGCTTTTGAAACTGCTTCCGCAATCAGCTCTTGTAGAGGGAAATTGTTATTTTGACGGTAAAGAAATCTTGAATATGACGCAAGATGAGTTTAACGAATTAAGATGGACACAGATTGCAACTGTATTTCAGAAATCTATGAATGCATTAAGTCCGGTTCATCGTATCGGAAAACAGATGATGAGGATTTACAAGGTACATTTTCCAGATTCATCGAATGAAGAAGCTAAAAAAAGAGTCTTAGAATTGTTGGAGATGGTGAATCTTCCAAAAAGAGTTTTTAATCTTTATCAGCATGAACTTTCAGGTGGAATGATGCAGAGGGTGTCGATTGCATTGAGTTTAATGTTCAATCCCAAATTGCTCATCATGGACGAAGCAACGACGGCATTAGATGTAATCACAGAATCGCAGATTCTGACGGAGATTATGGATCTAGAGAAAAAGTTGAAGATCACAAGATTGATGATCACTCATGATATGTCGATTGTTGCCAATACCTGTAAAAAGGTAGCTGTGATGTATGCAGGATTTTTATTAGAGTATGGATTCGTGGTTGATGTTATCGGAAATCCAAAGCACCCTTATACTATCGGCTTATTGAAATCATTTCCAGAATTTAAAGGAGAACGGACGGAGATTTACAGTATGGCTGGAAGTCTTCCGGATTTAAGTCAGCTTCCCGGCGGCTGTGTATTTGCACCTAGATGTGAGTATGCAATAAAACAGTGCTTTGAAGAAAGACCTCCGTTTAAAGTTTACAAAAATGGAAGGAAGGTAATGTGCCATTTGGCAGAGGAGGAAGATGATGGATAATTGCAGCATAAGAGTGAAAAATGTTTATAAATATTTCGAGCAAAAAGGCAGTGGTTCAGGAAAGCTGCTATTTTCGGAAAAGAAAAAGGTAAAAGCGGTGGATGGGATTAGTTTGGAGGTCAGACCGGGAGAAATTACGGGTATTATCGGAGAATCAGGATGTGGAAAGTCAACATTCGGGAAATTGTTGATTAAGCTGGAAGATGTAACATCCGGACAGATTATAGTAGGAGACAGAGAAATTAATGAATTTTATAAAAATGATAAACTTCAATTCCGAAGAAATGTTCAGATGGTTTTTCAAAATCCCTTTGACACGTTTGATCCCCGATATACAATCAAGAAAATATTGATGGAAGTGCTGGATATTCATCATATTGGAAATACAAAAGAAGAAAAAATGGAGATTATTACGAAAGGCTTGGAAAGTGTAGAACTGAAACCGGCAGAGGACTATATGGACCGACGACCGCATGAACTATCGGGAGGTCAGCTGCAGAGAGTATCTATTTTAAGAGCGATGCTGTTAAAGCCCAAAGTTCTGATTTCAGATGAACCGGTTTCCATGCTTGATGTATCTGTGAGAGCAGATGTTATAAAAATGTTACAGAACCTTGCAAGAGAAAACGGAACCACATTGTTGTTTATTTCCCATGATATTAATACAGTACGCTATATATCAGACAGGGTGATCGTTATGTATCTTGGAAGGATTGTAGAGGAGGGGATTACAGATGAGGTACTTCATAATCCACAGCATCCATATACAAAAGCGCTAATCTCTAATTGTTCTTCTATAGATGTATTTGAAAAGAAAGAGAAGATCAAGGTAGATGGAGAGCCTCCAAGTCCTATTGATAATGGTCCGGGATGTTATTTTGCACCCAGGTGTCCATTTGCCGCCGGAAAGTGTGCGCAAACTTATCCAGATATGCAAAAGATCAGTGATACTCATAAGGCTTCCTGTCATCTTCTCAACGAAAAAGAAGATGAACAAGAAATAAAAAATTAAAAAATGAAAGGAGAGAGACTATGAAGAAAGTAAAAAGAATAGCAGCCGCTCTTATGGCGGCTCTGTTGACGGCAGGCTGTCTGGCAGGATGCGGCGGTTCCCAGGAAAGTGAAAGCTCAAAGGGAGGAGAATCGAAACAGGGAGGAACACTCGTTGTAGGTATCCCGCAGGATCCGCAGTCGTTTAATCCGGATGCAAAATCTGATGATGTGCTGTTCGATATCGGACAGAATATTTTCAGCCGTTTGATCAAGCTGAATAATAAGCAGGAACTGGTACCGGATCTGGCTGAAGAGTGGGAGATTTCGGAAGATGGGAAGGAGATTACATTCCATCTTCGAAAAGACGTTAAATGGCATGACGGAGAACCATGTACATCTAAAGATGTCAAATGGACATTTGACCAGATTATTAATGAAAACGGACAGATTAAAAGTAATCTTTCATCTGTGGAGAGTATTGAGGCTCCGGATGATCATACAGTTGTATTTAAGCTGTCGGTGAACGATGCAAATCTGCTGTCTTATCTTGGGTGGAATGGTTGTATGATCATGCCTGCACATTTATATGAAGGAACAGATTGGCTGGATAATCCGGCAAATAAAAAACCTGTCGGCACAGGTCCGTTTAAATTTTCTGAATATGAAAGCGGAGTTAGTGTAACGTTGAAAAGGAATGATGAATATTTTGGGCAGGTTCCTTATCTGGATAAAATTGTGTATTCAATTATCCCGGATGAGAATACGGCTTTGCAGGCATTTTATAATGAAGAACTTGATATATTAGGCGTTAATCCACCGCTCAGTGAACTGAAGACTCTTGAGGGGAATCCAAATCTTGTAGTGGGAATGCAGCAGTGGCCGGCGAGGTATCAGGTGGCATTTAATGTTAAAGACGGAGTGTTCGCTGATCCGAAATTAAGAGAAGCAGTTGCTTGTGGAGTCGATAAAGATGCTGTTGTCGAAAAGGCGTTAAAAGGTGTGGGCAAACGGTGTGATGAGGCAATGGTTTCATTGTATAAATGGGCATTAAATACGCAGGATAAGTATCCGGACCGGGATGTGGATAAAGCGAGAAAGTTGATTGAGGAGGCCGGATATAAGGCGGATAAGAATGGAATGTATTTTTCTGTGGAACTGGACGCATGGAATGAGATTCCTTACAGTGATATCGGAACCGTTGTGAAAGATAATTTAAAAGAAATTGGAATTGACGTAAAACTGAATATCACTGAGATGGCAGCATGGAATGAAAAAGTATGGATTAATCATGATTATGATATTGCAATTCTGGGAGGCTTTCAGGGACCGGATGCAGGCGGACTTTCCTTAAGATTTGCATCTGATGGCTCTATGAATATCTATGAATATCTATGAATATTCAAATGAAGCAATGGATAAAGTGCTTGCCGATGGAAGAGTGAAAGTGGAAGAAGATGAGAGAAGAGCGTGTTATGTTGAAGCACAAAAGCTTCTTGTTCAGGACCTTCCGATGGTTCCTCTTTCTGAAATGATGATAGCTACGCCATATTATTCTTATGTAAAAGGGCATCCATTGGACGAGAATACCATTGACAAAGCAGGCTACAAAGAATACACTTATGTTAGTCTGGATAAATAAGGAAAAGTGACTATGATAAAATTCGAAAAAATAATAAAAAACATACCGGATTATAAAATTTTTTATACGGTTGACGAGTTGGATGAAAGTACCAGACAGTTAGAGAAAGAGTATCAGGAGCTTGTTGAAGTATTTAAAATCGGCGAGTCCAGAAAAGGGCATGAGATCAATTGTATAAAGATAGGAAACGGAAAAAGGACAGGTTTGATGTTTGCCTGTCCGCATCCGAATGAACCAATTGGAGCAATGATGCTGGAATACTTTACAAAGGCGCTTTGTGAAGATGAAGAATTTAGAGATTCACTGGATTATACGTGGTATATTGTGAAATGTGTTGATCCAGACGGTGTAAAGTTAAATGAGGATTGGTTTAAAGGACCTTTTACAGTCACAAATTATGTGAGAAATTTCTTTAGACCGGCTGGGGATGTCCAGGTAGAATGGTCATTTCCGATGAATTATAAAAAATATATTTTCGACAGACCATTACCGGAAACACAGGCTTTAATGGCGTTGATAGAAAGGATTAAGCCGGATTTTACATATTCGCTTCATAATGCCGGATTTGGAGGTGTTTTCTGGTACGTCGGTAAAGAGTTGCCGCAGGTGTGGGATGCATTGAGAGATACGACTTTAGAAAGCGGACTGCCACTGCATCTTGGACAGCCTGAAATTCCGTGCTGTAAGATTCTTTCCGCTGGTATTTACAAAATGACAACGGGAGAAGATATTTATGATTATTTAGAGGAGTTTTCTCCGGTTCCGGCAGAGGAAGCTTACAAAAGGGGGACAGATAGTTCTGCATATACGAAAAGATTTAAAGACAGTTTGTCTCTGATTACAGAACTTCCATATTTTTATGACGAGCGGATCAAAGATAGAAATCTATGCGGAAGAAGCAAGCGGGATGTGATTATCGAGGGAGCAGATCATGGAGAAGCGCATTACAGGAGACTAGAAAAGGTTGTAGAAATGATTCGGCCTTATATTAGTAAAGAGAACCAGTTCATACTTTTAGTGGAAGAACAGATTGCAGATTTAAATTCTACGGGGAAGGCACAGCGCGAATGGGCAGAACAAGAAGAGTTTGCAGAACAGGCAACCGTTGCAGAGATGTTTGACTCTCTGTTGGTGAGTCGGTTTTATGCGGCTTTGTCAACGTCAATGACTCTGAGGGCGATTGATTTTGAGTTGGATAAGACAGATTCTGTGGATGAGAATGGCATAAATACATTAAAAGCGGCACGTCTCATCGTAGAAGATTACTTGGAAGAAGAGTGTAGATTTTTGGAGAAAAATCTTAATTATCAAGTAGTGCCAATCAGAGATTTGGTTAAGATTCAATTGGAAAGCGGGCTGATCGTAAGTCAGACGGTTTGACAAGAAGGAGAAATAAATGCCGAAGGAAACATTTTTTAATTTGTCTCAGGAGAAAAAAGACAACTTATTTCGAGCTGCGTATAAATTATTTATCGAAAATAAATATGAGGATGTGACGATCAGGGATTTGGTCAAAGAGGCAAAGATCCCGATCGGCAGTTTCTATCGATATTTTGAAGATAAAGATGATCTCTATATTTATATGATTAAGTTAGGAGAGCAAAAAATATACGATGAGCTGGCGGCGAAGAAAGATTATACATTTTCCCCGATGATGCTCGGTACAGCTAGTGAAGAGATTCTGAGACAAGTTCTATCGAAGGAAGAATATGAATTTGACGAAACTTTTTCTGATGCGCCGGATAAGCTTTTGCAAAAGTTCTATTTTTATGAATTTAGTACAGAACTGGAAGACGAGTATAGAAAAAATTTGCTTCGATTAAAAGAACAGGGAAGATTAAGAGAAGATATTGACTGTGAATTCTTGTTATATATATATAAAACATCTATGTTCAATATTATTATGTATTATAGAGAAAAAGGAATTACAGAATTTGAAGAGAGAGAAAAGATCAAAAATGCTTTCTTTAATAAATTTTTCCTTCGGGGTGTAACAAAGTAAAATAATCAGGAATGGTTAAAACTTTCTAGAAGAATCGCTGGGGCTTGGGACTTCAGCGATTCTTCTTTTGGGTTCATAATATTTAGCTGCTGATTTATTCAAAAATTCGTTTCCTGATACCATTTTTGTGTGTAGGTTAAAAATACTTTTGCAGCGGGACTTAGATGGTTAAGCTTAGAATACCCTACGCCAAGTGTTCGGGTAAAATGTTCTGTAAACGGGCGGATACAGATGTCAAAAGGAGCTCCACTTAATAATAATTTGGAGAGTATGGTGATGCCAAATCCGGCTTCTACCATTTTAAGGGCGGCAAAATCTTCATTTAGTTCATATTTTACATTAGGTTTGATGTCATAAAATTTGAAAAGCTGTCCCACTTCAAAATCAAGTTTGTCACAGGTAGAGATATAGTCCATCTCGGCAATATCCAGAAATGAAACTGATAATTTCTGTGAGAGGGTGTGATTTCGAGGCGTCACCAAGAGTAACTCGTCTGTTCCAAGAGGTGAAAACTCCAGGTGTGGTACGGCATTTTCTGATGTAAAACAAAGATCCAGCTTATTGTCTTCTATCATTGCATTTAGTTCCCGGAATCCATATACGTAGACTTCAAATTGAATATTGGGAAAACGGGCAGAAAATTCTTTTAAAATATCCGGCAGCCAGTGATAGGCGATGCTTTGGATTGTACCGATGCGGATAAAACCGGATTCAAGGCTGTTCACTTGATTGGAAATATTAAGAATGTTCTGTTCTGCTTCATGGATCTTTTTTATCTCGCGGATAATGTGTTCTGTATTCGGTAAAAGTTCTATTGTATTATGGGTTCTCTTAAAAAGAGGAAGCCCTATTTTTTTTTCATAATTTTTAATAATCTGGCTTACTGCAGATTGTGTGTAATTATATTTTTCGGCAGTTAGAGAAAAACTGCAAGTTTGACATACATCAAGGATTATTTCGTATTTGGACATATGCACCATCTCCCTTTTATAACTGTGAAGCAAGCTCATGTGGGTGAAAAATCTTTAGACCCTGGTATCATAAAATTATAACACAATTAATGAGTGTCGTATTAAAGAATCTTTGTTTCTGCATAAAAATTTTTAAACCACAGTAAAAGAAAAGACTTGTGAAATTAACAAAAAGCTTGGTTTTTGTCTGCATAAGAAAATTTTGTTCTTGGCAGAAATAAGCTGTTATTGAAGATATTTTGTATTGCGTTAAAATGAAATTATTGGTAACTATTCAGCCATGCGCTGATATAACAGTTGAAACTCGAGTTGCTATGGCTGAATAGTTACAATTATCGAAAGGCAGAGCAGGAATTGAAAGGAGAACTATAATATGGGAACAGAGTATTGGAACGGAGCTGAAGCGGCGCACAGACGTGTAATGATGAAAGCGGCAGGATATTCTGATGAGGATATTCGGAAAAAACCTCATATCGGAGTGCCGAATTCATATATGGCAGGTTCGCCCGGAACTGCACATTTACGTCAGGTGACAGAGGCAGTGAAAGAAGGAATCTGGGCGGCAGGCGGAATACCTGTTGAATTTGGAATTCCGGCAACTTGCGGAAATGTAGCAAATGGCGCAGATGAAATGAAATATGAGCAGGTGGGACGAGATATTGTCGCTATGTCTATTGAGTTTGTATCACGTGTACATAATTTTGACGCAATCTGTTGTGTGGCAAGCTGTGACCTCATTATTGCAGGATGTTATCTGGCGGCGTGTCGTCTGGAGATTCCGGCAATGGTCGTTACAGGAGGTTCTATGCAGGCAGGAAACCACTGTGGCAATACAGTTGTAGAGGCAGATCTTGATGCGGCAAGATTCTCTGGAGCTTCAGAGGAGGAGCTGATGGAGATGGAGGACAGCGTATGTCCGTCATTTGGCGCATGCCCTTCTATGGGAACAGCAAATACAATGCAGATGCTGGGCGAGGTATTGAATCTTGTTATGCCGGGAACATCCACAATTCCGGCTTCTGACAATGCAAGACTAAGAGCGGCAAGAAGCGCAGGTAAATATATGGTTGAGCTTGCAAAATCCGGAAGAACGCCGAAAGACATTATCACGAAGGAAGTTCTGGAAAATGCGATTATGTTCGATATGGCGGTTGCAGGATCAACAAACGCAGTGCTTCATATTCTTGCTTACGCATACGAACTTGGTATTGATCTTTCATTAGCGGATTTTGAGAAATATGCGAAAGAGATTTACTGTATTAACGCCGTAATTCCAAGCGGCCCATATACCGTTGTAGACTTCCATTATGCAGGCGGTGTAAAAAATGTGATGAAGATGTTAGAGAGAAAGCTTCATACGGACGCGCCTACGATATATGGAAATACATGGAAAGACATTCTTGATACCGTTACTGCAAAAGAAAATAAAGTGATTCACACCTTAGAGAATCCGGTGGCAAAAGAGCCGGGACTTAAGATTCTTCGCGGAAATATTTCACCGGCCGGAGCGATTGTACGTCCGACGGCGGTATTTGAGGAAGTAAAATATCTCAAGGGAGCAGCGAAAGTATTTGAGGGCGACCAGCAGGCTTATGAAGCAATCATGTCAGGTGAGATTGTGCCTGGAGATATTATTGTAATCCGTTACGAAGGCTGCAAAGGCGCGCCGGGCATGAAAGAACTTATGCTTAGTATAGATGCGCTGATTGGTCTTGGTCTTGATAAGAGTGTTGGACTTATTACAGACGCAAGATTTTCCGGTTTCAATTATGGGGCAATCGTGGGGCACGTATCACCGGAAGCTTATGACGGAGGCGTTATTGCGCTGATTGAAAGTGGAGATATTATCGAGATGGACATTACAAACGGGTTTGTAAATCTTCTGGTAGATGAGGAAGAACTCAAAGCGAGAAGAGAAAAATGGGTGTGTCCTCCGCTAAAGCAGCAGAAAGGTGTGCTCAATATCTATGCAAAGATGTGTCGTCCGGCAGAGCAGGGCGGAGCAATGCAGCCATGGGATCTTGATGCGAAGTATCGGAATTAAGCACAAAGAGTATGAAGAGAAGCTATTCGTATTGATTTATGCGTTTGTAAGTTTTATAATTTCAATTAGAAATTCAAGATGAAAGTAAATTTTGAGATAGGAGAAGAAGACTATGTTATTATTATCAAGAGAAGACATCAAAAAAGTAATCACAATGAAGGATATTATCGAGGCAGATAAAAAAGCCTTTCAGATGGTTGTAGAGGGAACCTGTGAACTGCCGCTTCGTACTAATATTCAGGCGCCGAAGTCAAATGGAGTATTTTTATTCATGCCTGCTTATGTTGAGTCTATGGATACTGCTTCACTTAAAATCGTGAATGTATTTCCGGGAAATATAGCACAGGGACTTCCATCTACACCGGCACAGGTACTTTTGATAGACGGAGCAAATGGACTGGTTACATCCGTACTGGACGGAACTTATGTGACACAGCTTCGTACAGGAGCTGCATCAGGGGCGGCGTTTGACATATTGGCGAAAAAAGATTGTAAGATTGGTGGACTTATCGGAACCGGTGGACAGGCTGCGACTCAGTTAGAGGCTATGTTGGCTGCAAGAGAGCTTGCAGAAGTACGAGTATTTGACCTTGACTGGGAGCGTACGAGAGCGTTTGCAGAGAGAATGCAGGAGGAATTAAAGGATTACGGCGCAAAGATTATTGCAGTAAAGACTTCTGATGAGGCTGTTGTAGATTCTGATCTTTTAATTACAGTTACTCCGTCTACAAAACCGGTATTTGACGGAACAAAAGTTAAAAAAGGTGCAACTGTAAGCTGTGTAGGCGCTTATCAACATCATATGCAGGAGATGGATCCGGCAATTCTGCCAAGAGCGTCTAAGATTTATTTTGACTCGAAAGAAGCAGTATTATCTGAATCCGGTGATATTCTCATCCCACTGGAGCAGGGAATCATTACAGAAGATGATTTCACAGGAGATTTGGGTGATGTGATCAATGGAAAAGTAGTTGGAAGAGAGAATGATGATGAGATTATTGTATTTGAGACAGTAGGTGTTGCGGTACAGGATCTTATGGCCGCTAAGGTGATCTATGATAAAGCTGTAGCTGCCGGAGTGGGAACACAGTGGAGCTAAAGCAAACTGATTTTTAAGGTATATTTCCTAAGAATGAGAGTATATAAAAAGTGTGCAGGCTGATTAGGTCTGCACACTTTGTTATATTATATTTCACTGATTTCTGACATCTTTGACAGTAGTTTATCAATACTTGCAAGTTTAACGCTTAATGTAAAGATTTCAACCGCTGTCTTTAATTCTTCTATGGTTGGATAAGACGGCGCAATACGGATATTACTGTCGTGTGGATCTTTGCCGTATGGGAAAGTAGCACCGGCATCAGTCATGATCAGCCCGGCTTCTTTAGCTTTTGCTACGATTGCTTTGGCACAGCCGTCCATAGAATCAAAGGAAATAAAATATCCACCGCGCGGCGCCATCCAGTTTCCGATGCCAAGTCCTCCAAGTTCTCTCTCTAATGTGTCAAGAACGATATCGAATTTCGGACGCATAACATCAGCGTGTCTCTTCATGTGTTTTACCATTCCATGAATATCTTTAAAATATCTTGCATGCCGCAGTTGGTTTACTTTATCATGTCCGATGGTCTGAATCATCATTTGTTTCCGAATATCCGCCAGATTTGCATCAGACGCTGCAATTGCGCCGATTCCAGAGCCAGGGAAACTGATCTTGGAAGTAGAAGCGAATTTGTAGACCATGTCCGGATGCCCTTCTTTTTTACATTCCATTAAGATTTCGATTAGGTAGTCTTGTTTATCGTCATACAAATGATGGATGCCGTACGCATTGTCCCAAAAGATACGGAAATCCTCTGCCGCAGGCTTAAGCGCCGCAAAACGGTGGACAGTCACATCTGAATATGTGATTCCCTGCGGGTTAGAGTATTTTGGTACACACCAGATTCCTTTTACGGCAGGATCATTGTTTACATATTTTTCGACCAGATCCATATCCGGGCCGGTTGGCGTCATCGGAATATTGATCATTTCGATGCCAAAGTATTCTGTGATCATAAAATGTCTGTCATATCCGGGGACGGGACATAAGAATTTTACTTTGTCTAACTTACACCATGGAGTGCTGCCCATGACACCATGCGTCATGGAACGGGCAATCGTGTCGTACATGATATTTAAGCTGGAGTTTCCAAAGATTACGATGTTGTCTTTCGGTACTTCCATCATATCGGCAAGAAGTTGTTTTGCCTCTCTGATTCCATCTAATACACCGTAGCTGCGGCAGTCTACACCTTCTTCACATATGAGGTCAGAATCGCTTTTTAATACATCCATCATTTCCATGGAAAGATTTAACTGTTCTATGGATGGCTTACCGCGAGACATATCTAAGTTTAATCCTTTGGCTTTTATGTCTGCAAATTGTTTTTCTAGTTGGGATTTTAGTTTTAATAATGCCTCTTTTGTCAATTCTCCATATGGTGTCACGACAGTTTCCTCCATTCAGTTCTTTTTTTAACTTTTACTATTCTATCACAAAATGAAATTTCGTCAATAGTTTCTTGCAAAAAAATGAAAAAATAACATAATATTGGCGAATTTCTATAGAAAATTGAAATATATAAAATTGATTTATGCAAAATAACGGTTTGATTAAGATATAAAAGAAAGCAGCCGGCAAGCTGCTTTCTAATGCTGCTATTTTCTTAATTTCAGAATTTTATCCGTCAGCCGGAAGGCCACTTCGTCTTTGCTCATAATTTCAAGTTCCTCTATGGAATCCGGAGTGATTAAAGTAACTATGTTGGTGTCAGTTTCAAATCCTGCGCCCGTTACTTTTAAATTATTTGCTACAATCATATCCAGATGTTTTTCCACCAGTTTTTTTCTGGAATTTTCCAGCATATTCTGTGTTTCCATGGAGAAACCACAGAGGAATTGTCCGCTGCGTTTGTTTTCGCCAAGGTATTTTAAGATGTCGTCGGTACGCTCCAAGGCAATGGAAAGATTGTGGCCGGATTTTTTCATTTTCTCATCGGATATGTTCCTTGGCCGATAATCCGCCACAGCGGCGGCTTTTATGATAATGTCCATATGGGCGCTTCTTTCGGTCACTGCTTCATACATATCTTTTGCCGATGTGACTGGTACAACATCTACGAACATAGGAGGAGTAAGCGCTGTTTTCCCGGTTACAAGTGTGACATCAGCGCCTCTTAGCATACAGGCTTTTGCGATACTGTAACCCATTTTTCCAGAAGAGTGATTGGTGATATATCTTACCGGATCGATGGCTTCTTGTGTAGGTCCTGCTGTGATGAGTACCTTTATTCCTGCCATATCTTTTTCACATGCGCAGCTTTGGTATACGTATTGTAACAGTGTTTCGGGCTCGGGCATTTTTCCGGCTCCAGTGTCCCCGCATGCCAGCCGTCCGCAGGCAGGAGAAATTACTTTCATGCCGTATTTTCGTAGAAGCTTCATATTATCCTGCGTGATTGGATTTTCATACATGGCAGTGTTCATGGCGGGAGCAATGAGTTTGGGGCATTTACACGCCAGAAAAGTAGTGGTCAGCATATCATCTGCCAGACCATGTGCGAGTTTGGCAATTACGTTGGCGGTTGCAGGCGCAATGACTACAGCGTCCGCTTGTTTGGCAAGGGAAACATGCTCAACTTGAAACTCAAAATTACGGTCAAAGGTATCGCTGATACATTTGTTCCCGGTTAATGTCTCAAATGTAATCGGGTTGATAAAATTTTTGGCGTGTTCCGACATGAGAACGTGAACATTGGCTCCTGCTTTCACAAGGAGACTTGCAAGGGAAGCGCTTTTGTATGCGGCAATTCCACCGGTTACGCCAAGGAGGATAGTTTTTCCTTTTAACATATAAATAAATCCTTTCTATACGGAATGTTCTGGATGTCCTTTTTGTACTAGTATCACTATAGCTTGTTTTGCATGGTCTTGCAAGGTGGAAACTTTAACAATTTGTACTTGTTGCAGGAGAAGTGAGGTGATATAATAGTTCTCGTAATTGTATTGTATCCGAAAACTTTTGTGGACAGACTTGAGGGTGTGCATGCATAGGGAGTAGGAATGATAACAAGGAGGAATTGAAGAATGAAAACGAAGAAACACAACACCAAGTGGATGGTCAGTGTTGCACTTATGGCGGCGATTATTATCGTATTGGCGAATACGCCTCTCGGTATGATTCAGCTTCCGATTATTAAGGCGACAACTGTACACATTCCGGTCATCATTGGAGCGATTTTGTTAGGACCGAAGGCGGGAGCGATTCTGGGAGCAGTATTTGGTATCTGTTCGCTAGTCAGTAACACAATGGCGCCTACACTTTTATCCTTTGCATTTTCCCCGTTTATGAGTACCACAGGTATTCCAGGAGCAGTGAAGGCGGTCTGGATATCGGTAGGATGTAGAATACTCATTGGAATAGCAGCCGGGTGGCTCTGGATTCTGTTAGAGAAAGTCAGGCTGAATCCGGTCATCGCATTGCCGATTGTTGGATTTATCGGAAGTATGGTGAATACTGTGACGGTGATGGGAAGTATTTACCTGCTCTTTGCCAAGCAGTATGCGGAGGCGAAAGATGTGGGAGTAACGGCAGTCTGGGGACTTATTATGGGTACGGTAACGGCATCCGGAATCCCGGAGGCGGTTGCGGCGGCAGTTCTGGTACTTGCGCTTGGGAAAATATTGATTGGTGTATTTAAGAAGATGAATATTGAAAATGCGTAAGTGATAAATAGATTCCAGAGGATGAGGATTTTGAAATGAAATTCTCATCCTTATTTGTTATAAAACGATTGACAAAGTTCTTGGTATATGATATAAATATCTAGTGTGAAAATCACATATAGGGGATTGGTCAAGTGGTATGATAGGGGTCTCCAAAACCTTTGGCGGGGGTTCGATTCCCTCATCCCCTGTAAGTAAAAGTAGAAAAATCGTAGAGTTTTGCTCTACGATTTTTTGTGTTCCATGAGAAATTCAGGCGTTCAAAAATGTCTGGATATATGACAATGCCGCTCCAATCGTAATATTATGCTTCGGCATCTTGCTAATCTGCAGGAAATCCTGTGCTTCCGGAAATGGAGTGATTCTGCGAATCTCCTCATGTATAAAAGCAAGATCTTTTTTGCGCAGATATGGCGCTAAATATCCGCCAAGGATAAAATCAGTATCATAGATAAGGTGCAGCAGATTAATGGCTTTTGCAAGATGCTGGAGATATTGCCTCCAACGATTTTCTATATCTGTATCTTTGTTTTCCAATTTTTCAAAAAAGGTTTCCAAATCTTCACCCTCTGTGAGCAGTGCGTCGATGGAGCAGAGTGTTTCCATACATCCTCGCTTGCCGCAGTAACACATTTTCCCTTCCTGTTCCATCTGTATATGTTCAATCACAGAACTGTGTCCATGTTTTCCGTCTAGAAGTTCCCGCTTTGTAATGATAGAAGCTCCGAGATGTTTACTTAAAGATAAGTAAAATGCGTCGTGGAGTTCCGGAGATATCCATAGCTCTGAGATGGCGGCGCTGTCCGCATCGTGAATGAAAGAACATGGATAAGGCAGGTATTTTGTAAAGGCTGTAATGGAAAGCCCGGTGCAGGCGAGAATCCGTCCGTAGATCACAGTCTGGCGATCCGGGGATACCAGCCCCTGCATGGCAAATCCCACGCCAAGAATCTGTTCATCTTTTGCTTTTATTTCATCCCGGAACTTCAGAATCCGATTACATACCTGCAGAAAATACTCATCTTTATCCTGATAATCAATTGCAAATACAGAACGTTCTATCTTATTGCCATATAAGTCAATCGCAATCATCTTAATCTCATTTCTCAGGATTTCCACCCCAATCGCAATACGAAAATCAGAAACGATTGTATAGGCGGCAGCTTTTCTGCCGACGTATTCCGTACTTATCTGTCCGCATTTTGTAATGAGCCCGTCTTCCTCTAATGCGGCGAGATTGGTCGTTACCGTAGGACGGCTTAAATGCAGATCATAAGCAATGTCCTGCTGAGAAACTTTCTCATGTTTATAAATGTACTGATAGATTAAATTACGGTTGTTTTCTTTGATTTGATTTGGTGTGATGCTTTGTTTCATAACATTAATCCCTAATTTGTAAAATTATTTTATAAAATATAATCATATCACGAAACGAAAAAAGAATCCATTGGCAAACTTAAATAATTTCAGAACAAAATTATTGGATATTATTACAGATTGACGTTTTGTATCTTTGAGATTATTATGTAACTATAATTTGATAAATGATTTTACAAAATAAATTAAAGAAAAGGAGAAAGATTATGGGAATCATCGAAAAAATGAGACTGGACGGAAAAAAAGGATTTGTAACAGGAGCCGCAAGAGGAATTGGAAAATGCACAGCGCAAGCATTTGCAGAGGCAGGAGCGGATGTGGCAATTGTGGATCTTGATTTTGAGGAAGCAAAGAAGACTGCAAAGGAATTAGCAGAGCTTACCGGAAGAAAAGTAATTGCAATTCAGACAGATTGTACGAAGAAAGAAGAAGTGGATAAGATGGTGGCGCAGGTTGTGGAGGAACTTGGCGGTCTGGATTTCTGTCACAACAATGCGGGAATCTGTATTAACGCACCGGCGGAAGAGATGACATACGAGCAGTGGTCCAAAGTCATCAACATTAATTTGAATGGAATCTTCCTTACCGACATTGCGGCAGGAAAATATATGCTGGAGCATGGCGGCGGTTCTATTATCAACACAGCTTCAATGTCTGCGCATATTGTAAACGTTCCGCAGCCACAGTGTGCATATAATGCATCCAAAGCAGGCGTTATCCAGCTCACGAAATCTCTTGCCATCGAATGGGCGAAACGGGGTGTCCGCGTAAACAGTATAAGCCCGGGATATATTGGAACAGAACTTACGTTAAATTCCCCGACGTTAATTCCGCTGATTGAGAAATGGAATGAGATGGCGCCGCTTGGCAGAATGGGAAGACCGGAGGAATTAGAATCTATTTGTGTATATCTGGCAGGGGATACAAGCAGCTTCACAACCGGTTCGGATTTCATTATTGACGGAGCATTTACCTGTTTCTAAAAAATGTGGGGCTTAGAGATGAGTGAAAGAGAGGAAAAGTATGGATAAAAAAGAAGCAATCCGAGAGGGAAAGACTGCGCTTGGCATCGAACTTGGTTCTACAAGAATCAAAGGAGTATTGATTGATGATTCTGGAAAGGTGCTGGCAGTTGGAATCCATGATTGGGAAAATGAGTATGTTGATAATATTTGGACGTATAGTTTGGAAAACATCCATGAGGGAGTCAGGAATTGCTACCGTTCTCTTAGAAAATCAGTGAAAGAACAATATGGTATCACTCTTGAAAAAATTGGTTCTATGGGAATCAGCGCAATGATGCATGGTTATATGGCGCTTGATAAAGAGGGTAACCAGATAGCGCCGTTTCAGACGTGGAGAAATACCAATACACAAGAAGCGGCAGATGAGCTGACAGAACTTTTTGCGTTCAACATCCCGCTCCGCTGGAGTGTGGCGCATCTGTATCAGCGGATTCTGGACGGCGAGGAGCATGTGAGGAATTTGGATTTTGTGTCTACCTTAAGTGGTTATATCCATTGGAAGTTAACTGGGAGAAAAGTACTCGGAATCGGAGATGCGGCAGGAATGTTTCCTATTGATTCTGAGAATCTGGACTATGATGAGACTATGGTTAAGAAGTTTGACCGGCTGATTGAGAAATACAGTTACGACTGGAAGTTGAGAGACATTTTTCCGAAGGTCATGGCAGCAGGAGAACAGGCAGGTGTATTGACAGAAGAAGGAGCGTTATTTTTAGACGAAACAGGCAGTCTTCATGCCGGAATTCCATTGTGTCCGCCGGAGGGTGACGCCGGAACTGGAATGACGGCGACCAATTCAGTTGCGCCAAGAACTGGAAACGTGTCGGCGGGAACCAGTACCTTTGCTATGATAGTGCTGGAAAAGCAGCTTAGTAAAGTGTATCGGGAAATTGATATGGTGGCGACACCGACCGGATTTCCATGTGCGATGTCCCATGCGAACAATGGAACGTCAGATCTGAATGCGTGGGTAGGTTTGTTCGGTGAATTTGCAGAACTTATGGGTTATCCGGCTGATAAGGGAGAATTATTTGAGAAACTGTATACCAATTCTCTTTCAGGTGATGCTGACTGTGGCGGTCTTTTGTCTTATGGATATTACTCTGGTGAAAATATTACCATGATCAATGAAGGACGTCTGGCATTTTTGCGGACGGCAGAAAGCAGATTTAATCTGGCGAATTTTATGAGGTCGCATTTATACACATCTCTGGGAGCTATGAAGATGGGACTGGAGATTCTCATGGAACAGGAGCAAGTTGTTGTAGAACGGATCATGGGGCATGGCGGATTTTTTCAAACAAAAGGTGTAGGCCAGAGGTATCTGGCAGCGGCAGTGGAAGCACCGGTTACAGTGATGAATACAGCAAGTGAAGGCGGTGCATGGGGAATTGCCATTCTGGCGGCATACCTTGTGGGTAAGAGAGATGGAGAGAAACTGGAAGATTATCTAGATCAGAGAATCTTTGGCACACTTTCTGGAGAGACAATCTTTCCTTATACAGAAGATGTGGAAGGGTTCCGCATATTTATGGAGCGGTATAAAGCTGGGTTGGAGATTGAGAAAGCAGCGATTTGTGTGATGGATTGGAAATAAGAAAGGACAGGGAACAGAATGAAAAAATGGGGAAAACGAGTAGGGTACGGGATTGGAGACCTTGGATGTAATCTGGTTTTCAGTACGATGGCTTCTTATCTGATGGTATTTTACACAGATGTATTTGGAATTACCGCCGCGGCAGCAGGAACGATGATGTTGGTGACAAAGTTTATTGACGCTTTGACAGATACGGGGATGGGACTGATCGTAGATAAGACACATACCAGATGGGGACAGGGAAGACCATATTTTATAGTCGGCGCGATACCGTTTGCAGTATTTACATTTATGACATTTTACATACCGGATTTTAGTGCATCCGGGAAACTCATATGGGCTTATATCACATATTGCCTGTTATGTACTGCCTACACAGTGGTGAATATACCGTTAAATACCATTGTGCCGAGACTGACTTCTGATATCCACGAGAGAGATGTTCTGGTATCTACGAGAATGGTCTGCGCGATGGCAGGAACAGCTATCGTTATGTCGATTACTGCGCCAATGGTGGAGTTTTTTGGAAAAGGAAATGAGGCAAAAGGTTATCTTGTGACGATGACTATTTATGGTATTGTGGCGATGCTTATTTTCTTCGTGACATTTGCAAGTACGAAGGAAGTCGTTCCGCCAACCGTAAGCAGCGTCAGAGTGTCATTGATGGACAGCCTGAAAGGGCTGACCGCTCAGGCATGGATCTTGTTCCTTTTGAATCTGTTTTATTTCTCCTTGTATGTGGTAAGAAGTACGACGGTTATTTACTATTTTAAATACAATCTTGGAAGAACAGACTGGTTATCGCTTGTCGGAGTTCTCGGAATCTTATCCGGTCTTCCAATGCTTCTGGCTTTGCCTGCACTGGAGAAGAAATTCAGTAAGAGAAGTTTGATGTTCTTTAGCGTAGCATTATATATTGCCGGAGATTTATTAATCTTTGTCGGAAGAAATTCTGCGGTCTGTCTGTTAACAGGACTTGTTATTACGGGACTTGGTATTTATGGAATCTTTGGAATTACATTCGCAATGCAGCCGGATGTGATCGATTATTCTGAGTATGAGAAAAATGCAAGTGTGGCGGGACTGATTGCCGCATTTCAGGGATTTTTCGTAAAGGGCGGCATGGGACTTACAAGTTTTGTCATCGGAGTATTTCTTAAAAACGGCGGATATGTGGCAAATGCTGAACAGACAGAGAAGGCGCTTTCTTACATTGAGATTTGCTTTATCTGGATTCCGATTGTACTCTGTGCAGCGATTGCTATCTTGACATATTTCTATAAATTAGATAAACTTCGGGGTGATATGACTGAAGAATTAGAAAATAGAAGAGAGAAGATGTTAAAGGATGTGTAAAGGTGCAATTTTTGATATGGACGGACTCCTTTTGGATACGGAGAAAGTCTATCAGGAAATATGGAAAGAGCTTGCAGAAGAATATGATATCGTTTTGGTGGATACATTTGCCAGAGAGATTTCCGGAACGAACGGTGTCCGTATGTGGAAGATTATCGAAAAGCATTATGGAATCCCGGATGGCAGTGTGCTTGCCGGAGAATGTATGAGACGTGTCAGACAAAAGTTAAAACTCGAAGTTTCGAAGAAAACAGGTGTAGACGAAGTGCTGAAGTATTTCCGCGAGAAAGGGTTCAAAATAGCGGTGGCGAGCAGCAGTGAGAAAGAGCAGATTGAAAGTAATCTCAGTCTTGCGGGTATTCGAGACTGGTTTGACATTGTAGTCAGTGGAAGTGAAGTCGCGCATGGGAAACCGGCGCCGGACATCTTTCTTTTGGCGGCGGAGAAAATCGGCTGCCCTCCAGAGGAATGTTATGTATTTGAAGACAGTGAAAATGGCATTAGAGCCGGTTATGCCGCTGGTTGTAAAACGATAATGGTACCGGACCTTTTTGAACCGACAGACGAAGTCCGGCAAATGTGTACGAAGGTTCTTGGAAGCCTCAGGGAAATGATACTGTAGTTTTTAATGTACTAAGTAGAGAAGACCGCCATTGACAGCATGGACCAGTAAAGAATTGTCTGCTTAGAGGTTACACCCTGTAAAATTGCGTCGATATAAAATATAAGGATAATAGAAGGCCGGCATGAGATTGCCGGCTAGTAGTGTCTGCGGGGCAGAGAAGCTGTGACGTGAGAAGGGTGGAGAGTATTTATATGTCAAGAATACAGGAAACAGGAGTCAATCCAGGCGCTGCATCGGCAGCAGCAAGGACGGCAGAGAAAACAACTCAGTTGAAGGCAGGGCAGGCTCTGATTACAGAGACGGTCAAGCACGTGGCGAAGGAACAGGAAGAACTAAAAAAAGAACAGATGGAGTCTGAGAAGGAAAGTGGTACTGATCGGGATAAAACTAGTGAAAAGAAAGACACATCAGAACTTTCTAAACAGAGTAAATGGTTTGGCATAGAAGGAAAGCTCTTAAAAGAAGCAAATATGAAATGGACACTAGAGATGGAGCAGGAATTGTGGGAGGCTCTTCTTCAGTGGACGCCGGTGTCAGGTCAAGGACTTTCGGAACAGATTGAGGAACTGTCCAGGCTCTATCTTGCGCTTTTGGAGGCAATCCTGACACACACTATGGGGGAGGAGCAGGCAGCGCAGATACAGCGGTTGGATGCCTTGCTTGCGGAGAAGTTGAATCTTTTGGTGGACGCAGATCTGAAGGAGTTGATGGAGCTTCTTGAGAAAACAGGGCAGACGGAAACTCTGAAGTTTGTGAAGGCCAGCGTATATAAGCAGACTACCGGAAAATCTATTTCTTCAGGATCGGTAAATTCATTCTATGCGGGAAAGACAGTGACTGCCGGAAAAAGTTCACGTTATTTTATGCCGGAATCGTCCGACCGGGGAGCGGAGAGCAACAGGCAGGCAGAAACTGGCAGGATATTTACCGGTGCAGAGGAAGGTACTCTATATAAACTTGCCAAGAACGGAAATGTTCAGCCGAACCAAGAATTTGATGCACAGAGGAGGTCCGGAGAACTGCAGATGAGCCAGCGGGCGCGTGTACTGAGCGGAGCAGCAGGAAATGGTACTGAGAGATCTGGAATCTCCGGAGGTAAAGCGGAGGTTACCGGAAGTGAACTTGTGAAAGCGAATTCGTTTGCTGCACACATGAATGGGGAGGGAAATCTGCTTAAGAATCCGGGGATTAATGCACAAAACGATGAGGTGAAAGGGCTGCTTGCGGCAATGACTATGATTAAAAGTCAGGTTTATGCTGCAGAAGCAGGAAAAAACAACGCAATCGTGACTCCGCTGAGAAGTGCGATCAATCAGATGACCGATTACTATTTCTCTCAGAAAGGCGTTTATAAAGTATATTATTATACAACAAATGCGTATGAAAGGACGAAAAACCCTCAGAATGCTCTGGAGGAAGGGCTTGAATATGCATACAAGCTTTTCGTAGAGAAAAAAGGGAATCCGTCGTACCAGCAGCAGTCGGCTTATTCGGAACGGGCAGGTTTCTTTCAGATGGCGCTTAAAGGACAGACCATGCAGGAGGATCTGATCAGGGGGATGAAGCTTCTGGAGGCCAACTGGCGGGACTTCCTGAAAGCTATCGGTGAGGATAAAAAGAAAGGGATTGTTCTGACTATGCAGAAGTACAGCCCATGGGGGGTGCTTATGGAGCCTGAGGAGACGAAGAAGAGTTCCATGGAGACGAAGGAGAAACAGTTTCTGATTGAGGCGGCTTGCGTGGCAGTGCTTGCGGCAGTGTATCTGTGTTATCGGTTGTTTTTCTGAATTTTATGAAATAGAGAAATGTTATTGGCAGAGTTTTGGCTCTGCCCTTTTTGTTGTGGGTGTCACTTGAAATTATTATGTACCCTCTGCTATTTTGCAGAGGGGTAAGGTTCTTTCTGGTTCGTTAGGCCTGTTAGGTAGTCCAGGCTTACATGATACAACTTAGCAAGCTTAATAAGTAAGTCTACAGGGATCTGGCGAGTGCGAAATGCGACAAAGAAGGATGTAAGGAGCCTAGTAAGACACTGAAGGTTACGGTAACATCTGAAACAAAAGGTGCGACATGTACAGCAGCAGGAAAAACAACATATACAGCCACAACAGAATCTGGCGAGAAAGCCACTAAAGAAGTTACAATTCCTGCAACAGGTCATACATATGGAAATCCAACATTTGCATGGTCAGGCGCAACATGTAAAGCTGCTTTCAAATGTACAAAATGTGCTGCTCCATCTACAGTTAATTGTACAGTAAAATCTTCAACAGTAGCTGCAACATGCACAAAGGCAGGAGCAACAACATATACAGCAAGTGTTGTATTTGATGGAAAGACATACAATGCTCCGGCAAACAAAGTTACCATTAAGGCAAAAGGTCATAAGTTTAGCGCATGGAAAACAACAAAGAAAGCAACTGTATTTGCAAAAGCTGTTCAACAAAGAACATGCAGCGTATGTAAAACAAAAGAAACACGCAGCTATGGAAATAAAGTAAAAGCAAGCATTGCATTAAATGCTAAAGGGACTCTTCCACTGAAAGTAAAACAGACTTTCACTGTAAAAGTTACCAAAGGCGCTGGAGACTCTGTAAAGAGCTTCAAGAGTTCTAACACAAAAGTTGCAACAGTTTCCAAATCTGGAAAAGTTACAGCAAAGAAGTCCGGAACAGCTAAGATTACTGTAACATTAAAGAGTGGTAAAAAAGCAAGCTTTAATGTGAAGGTACAGAAAACTGCTGTAAAGACAAAGAGTGTTAAACTTGCAGTTAAGACAGTAACTTTGAAAAAAGGAAAATCATACAAGTTATCTTCTAAAGTTACACTGAACCCTATTACAAGTAAAGAAAAAATTAAATACTCTACAAAGAGTGCAAAGATTGCTACAGTAAGTTCTGCAGGAACTATCAAAGCAAAGAAAAAAGGAACTACTTATATCACAGTTAAATCCGGAAGCAAGAGCGCTAAGGTTAAAGTAGTAGTAAAATAGTGAGAAATTAAAAAGGGGCGGTTCATTTGAACCGCCTCGATTTTTATGTATGTGGCTTATAATTACTTCTGCTGATTCTTACTGTATTCGATATATTACCGTTTTCATCATAGTATTTTCGATATGTTTCGCAGCTTAGTTCACCGGTCTTTTTTATTTCCACGTCAATCTTCTTATAATCAGAAGCAGCGCCGAGAATTTTGAAAGAGATAACGCCGCCACTATAAGAAGCGACAATCTTAATCGGGTACGTCAGATTATTTTTGAATTTAAATTCCGGGCCGCCCCATGAGACAGTTGCGTCCATTCCCATAGGCAGATAGGATACCGGCATGGAGTGGTTGGAACGTGTCACAATCTCAAGATTTGTATGTAAGACTGCGGAAAATAGTGTGGAAGATACCTGACAGATACCTCCGCCTAACTGTTCTACCACTTCTCCGTCTGCGTAAGCTCCGGCTGCCTTGTAACCACGCGCGGCAGTACGTTCGCCAAGAACGTCATTGTAAGAGAACGTCTCACCGGGAAGGAGTATGATTCCATTACATGATTTGGCTGCAAGTGAAATATTCGTTTTGCGCCCTTCAGAACCTCCGCCATTTGTTTTATAGCTTCCAAGTTCTTTCGTAAAGAGATTGTTTTTCAGTTTCTGTGTTGTGACTTCTGGTTCCTTTATATCAAGTTCGATGTTCACCTGTTCTCCAAAAGCTGTTTCGTTATATAGTTTTTCTGCTTTTTTTACATCAAAAGAAATTTCGTTTTTGGACGCTATGATCTCATAATTTTTTTTCTTATTCAGAGTAGCGTTTTTCTTCTTTTGGTATATTTTGTCATGAATTTTCTGAAAATCTACCTTACGGGGGCCTTTCTCAATAAGCGGACATTCAATGGTTGAAGAGTAGTCATGCTTCTGAATAGCGGCGGTAATCATCTTTTGTAATTTATCCAGGTCAGCGCCGTCTTTTTTTGCTCCCTTATGTACCGCAAGAACAGTGTCTTTTACTTCCCATGTAGTTTCGGATTTGGGATCACGTTCCGGCAGTCCGGATTTTTTGATGCCTTCTAGGATCTTGTCTTCTTCCTGAGCGTGTGGATATGCTTCAATCTGTTCTTTTTTACGATAAAGTGTTTTGGATAGGATAAAGTCAATTCCCCGCAACAGAAAACCGCGATGTCCCAGTTCATAAGCGTTCTTTAGTTCTTTGGAGGAGTCGAATCCAAGAACGGAAGATACGTTGACAGAATATTCCTTTCCCTGTAAATTCACCGTTAATGCCGCATCTTTGTATCTTTTCTGAAAATCTTTTATTAATGCGTCTTGCGCTTCTTTTTTTGTAAGTCCCTGCATAGATATGTTGTTGATATAGACATTTTTCCATATTTTATTGTTATCAAGTTCAGAACATACCAGACAGTATAAGGCGATAAAAATAGCCAGAATACTAAATATAATGATGAGTCTGTTCGCCGTCTTTTTTCTTCTTCGTTTTCTTCTTGCGTCTGTCATTTGTTTTCCCCTATTACCTTATTAATTGCATCTGTTATCATTATGTCCTTGACATTATAACGCACTCTTCAAATCTTGGGAAGTGTCTTGCGGAAAAAGAAATAATTGTTTAAGAAAACTTAATCTTTTCATAATAATATCTTTGCTGAATAGTTACTAAGATCACCGCATGGCTGAATAGTCACATTGAAATTATGCAGGAGATATGGTAAAATTGAGAAGAATTCTAAAAAGGGCAGAAATGCCTGTATGTAAAGGAGATTCGTTAAAATGGAAGCATACAAACAGGAATTTATCGAATTTATGGTAGAGAGTGACGTGCTTAAATTTGGAGAGTTTACATTAAAAAGTGGAAGAAAGTCTCCATTTTTCATGAACGCGGGAGCGTACGTGACAGGTTCACAGCTTAGAAGACTGGGAGAATATTATGCAAAAGCGATTCACAATACATACGGCGATGATTTCGACGTATTATTTGGGCCGGCTTATAAGGGTATTCCACTTGCGGTCGTAACTGCAATTGCATACAGTGATTTATACGGCAAGGAAGTACGGTACTGTTGTGATCGCAAGGAAGAGAAAGACCATGGCGCGGACAAAGGAAGTTTTCTTGGCAGCAGCTTAAAAGACGGTGACAGAGTTGTGATGATCGAGGATGTGACTACTTCTGGAAAATCTATGGAAGAGACTGTTCCGAAAGTAAAAGGCGCGGCCAATGTAGAGATTGTAGGACTTATGGTATCTTTGAACCGTATGGAAGTCGGAAAAGGCGGAGAGAAATGTGCCCTTGACGAAGTGAAAGAGCTGTACGGATTTGATACGGCTGCTATTGTGGATATGGTTGAGGTTACAGAGCATCTTTATAATAAAGAATGTTTGGGAAAAATTATCATTGATGATACATTAAAAACAGCAATCGATGCATATTATAAACAGTATGGTGCGAAATAAGAACGGGAGGAATCAGTATGAACGAGAGAGTATATAAGACAATGACATTTGCAGGGATTTCCAGTATTACTATTGGAATTGTGCTTACTGTTGTTGGGATTGCAGCGGGAATTATCGCTATGATTAGTGGAGCGCGTTTACTTAAAGATAAAAAAGGACTTACATTTTAATGAACTTTAAGATAAAGGAGTGCTATATTTTTGAGTTCAAAAAGAAATAAAAGAATTCGCATCATCGGGAAGATACTGTTTGTTTTGTATATTGCATTTATCGTGTACTTCTTGATATTTTCTGACTGGTATGGACGGACAGGCGAAATGAGAGATTATCACTATAATCTGGAATTATTCAAAGAGATTAAAAGATTTTGGAATTATAGGCATCAGGTAGGTTTTTTCGCTATGTTTACTAATTTGTTCGGAAATGTAGTGATTTTTGTGCCATTTGGTTTTTTTATGCCTATGGCAAGCAAATACAGAAGCTTTTTTTCTGCATTGTTCTATAGTTTCGGATTGAGTCTTTGTGTAGAGACGTTCCAGTTGGTAACAAAGGTCGGAAGTTTTGACGTGGACGATCTGCTGTTAAACACTTTGGGCGGAGTGGCAGGGTATACGGTATATGTTATTTGTGAAGCAGTAAGGAGACGAAATGTTCATAAAAAGAAAACCCAGAAATACGGAAAAAGATAGAATAAAAGCGCTTGCAAAGGCGAAAGAACAACGTAGAAAGAGAATGATGCGTACAAGGTATGGACAGGCTCCGTTCCGTCATTCCAGAAATGGAATGAAGTCTTGTATCTACCTTGTATTGGTTGTAGTTTCTCTGTTGATTATGTTGGTTGTATCATATAATGCACAGGGACAGGTTAATATTTTAATGGGATTTGCAGGTTTTTTTGTACTTTATCTGTTATACCGCGGAGTGGCGTCAGGTATTAGTGGATTTAAAGAAAGAGACAAAAATTACATAACATGCAAAATAGGGACGGCAGGATGTGCTCTCTTATTTGCTGGTATGTGCGCAATATATGTTAGGGGGCTGTTTTAAATGATAGAAGAAAGATATAAACTCTCAATCACACGAATTCGGGAAATGTTAGAGGAAGATACTGTAAGTCAGAAGTTCAGTGACTATTTTAGGCAAGTGGCATCGTTCCTTTTGATGATTGACGAGTCAAAAATCAAGATAGAAGATGGCAGTATGGATTCTGCCGATATCGAAGAATTAAAAGCATGGAATGAAAAACTATATGCGGATATTCTTCCACAGCATTATGGAGAAAGTTATGGTAATCCGACTTATGCGGTTCGAAAACTGGGAGAAGAGTATGGAAGCGTGTTAAGCGCTCTCTATGCAGAACTTCGCAGCGCTATTGCTTATGTGTACGAGGGCAATACAGAATATCTGGCCATATTATTTGAACTTTTTATAGAAATTTATAATCAGTTCGAAGGAGAAGAAGAGCCGGAGATTAAGAATATCAAGGAAAGTATCTATTGGTATGCCAGTGACTACTGCGATGTGTTTATGGCAGATCGGATACAGGAGCAGATAGATCCGCAGAAATCTTTTGCTGCGGACATTATATTGCACAGTGATTTAAGCGATCTCAGATATTTGTATCGTTTCGGAGAATATATCAGTGACAGTGAAGTGCAGACAGCGAAGCATCTGCTGAAACAAAGCGAAGAGACCATTCGGAAGATGACAGATGCGTATACGGAAGGATACAGGAGGGGATTCATTAATACAGGGAAAGACCTGTCTAAGAAGAAAAGCGTTAATATTCGTCATGTCCTTGGCTTTGAGCGGGTAGTAAAGGAAGCGGTAAAGAACTTTCGGGAGATGGGACTCGAACCTGTCATTTATCGTACTGCCGTAAGTTTTCTGACTAAGAAACAGCATTTGAAGAGTGGATATTATGGTGCAATCGCCAATAAGCAGTATGAATACGACCATAGAAACGATCAGGCGTTGTTCTTAGACAAGAAATTCTTGGAGCGTAAGCTGGAAGTTATGCAGACGACTTACGAGCATTATAAAGAGCTGGCAGGAGAGTTTTCAGGACCGGCGTGTATCGAGATGTTTGGTGAAGTTCCGTTTATCCCGGAGCAGAAAGAAGAAGTGTTAAAGCTGTCTGAGAAGCAGCAGGAACTCTCAGTTCTTTATGACAGCCGTCAGAATCAGATTATGAACGAATATATCCCGGGAGACGAGAGAAGCTTCACGATTATTGCATATCCGGTGCCGGAGATTGGAGAGCAGTATGAGGAAATCTTTGACGAGATTATCCGTATCAATACATTAGATGCCAAGGTATATGAAAAGGTACAACAGACACTTATTGATGCCTTAGATAAGGGAGAATACGTGCATATTTTAGGCGGCAATGGAAACCGCACCGATTTGAAAGTACAGCTTTATCCATTAAAGGACTGTCAGAAGGAGACGGGTTTTGAAAATTGTGTGTCTGATGTGAACATTCCGGTGGGAGAAGTATTTACTTCACCGGTACTGGAAGGAACGAACGGAGTGCTCCATGTGAGTAAAGTGTATCTAAGTGAGCTGCAATATAAAGATTTGGAGATTACGTTTTTTAATGGAATGATTGCGGATTATAACTGCAAGAATTTTGAGCGGGAGTTGGAAAATAAAGAATATATCCATGAAAATATCCTTCACCGTCATGCAACACTGCCTCTTGGAGAATTTGCAATTGGAACAAATACGACAGCATATGTGGCGGCGAAGAAATATGGGATTGAAGATAAGATGCCGGTTTTGATTGCAGAGAAAATGGGACCGCATTTTGCGGTGGGTGATACGTGTTATAGCTGGAGCGAGGATGTTAAGCGGTACAATTCAAACGGAAAAGAAATCGTGGCAAAAGAAAACTCAGTGTCAGCGCTTCGAAAAGAGGATGTGTCAAAAGCATATTACCATTGTCATACGGATATTACCATTCCTTATGAAGAATTAAAAAGTATAACGGTGGTGGCAAAAGACGGAGCGGAGACGCCGCTTCTTTTAGACGGAAGATTTGTGCTTCCGGGGACAGAAATTTTGAATGAACCATTGAAAAATACTTATAAATAAAGTATCATTTATACGAATAACTTATGAATTCATATCTGTTGATGAATGCAATATACTGCTGGCAGAATATTGCGTTTATCTACAGATATATATGAGTGCAAACGAATACTGAGAGAACGGAGTTCTCGAGGCAGCATTCACACAATACAGACAAGAAAGGATGAAACGTATGCCAAGAGTAGGAATTATTATGGGAAGCGACTCTGACCTTAAAGTTATGAGCAAAGCGGCAGTGATGTTAGAAGAGTTGGGAGTCGATTATGAGATGACGATTATTTCTGCACATCGTGAGCCGGATGAGTTGATTGCGTGGACGAGAAGTGCAGAAAGCCGCGGAATGAAAGTTATGATTGCAGGAGCGGGAATGGCGGCGGCCCTTCCGGGAATGTGCGCGGCATTGTTTGCTCTTCCGGTAATCGGGGTTCCTCTTTCCGGAAAGAATCTGGATGGAATGGATGCTGTCTTTTCTATTATGCAGATGCCGCCGGGGGTTCCGGTTGCGACAGTTGCGATTGATGGGGCAAAGAATGCGGCGATTCTGGCGGCGAAGATTCTGGCGGCGTCTGATGCAGAGTTGCTTGAGAAGCTGAAAGCTTATACTGCCAATATGAAAGAAGAAGTAAAAGCAAAGGCTGCAAAGCTTGAGGAGATTGGTTACGAGGCATATTTGAACAAATAAAGAAGGAGACGGGATATGGATTATAAGAAAGCAGGCGTTGATATTGAGGCCGGATACAGATCAGTAGAACTTATGAAAGAGCATGTGAAGAAAACCATGCGCCCAGAGGTTCTAGGCGGACTTGGTGGTTTTTCGGGCGCATTTTCTCTGGCAAAGATAAAAGAGATGGAAGAACCGGTATTATTATCCGGAACGGATGGATGCGGAACAAAAGTAAAGCTGGCAATGATCATGGACAAGCACGATACTATTGGTATTGACGCAGTTGCCATGTGTGTAAATGACATCGTCTGCGCAGGCGGCGAACCATTGTTTTTCCTTGATTATATTGCGTGTGGAAAGAACTATCCGGAGAAGATAGCGTCTATCGTAAGCGGTGTTGCAGAAGGATGTCTGCAGTCTGAGGCGGCTCTCATTGGTGGTGAGACGGCAGAACATCCGGGGCTTATGCCGGAAGAAGACTATGATCTTGCAGGATTTGCAGTTGGTGTGTGCGATAAAAAGGACATGATCACAGGCGAGAATCTGAAGGATGGAGATGTGCTGATTGGAATGGCATCTTCCGGCGTACATAGTAATGGGTTTTCACTTGTAAGAAAAGTATTTGAGATGACGAAGGAGTCTTTGGATACTTATTATGATGAGCTTGGAAAGACACTTGGCGAAGCGCTTCTCGTCCCGACCAGAATTTACGTGAAAGCGTTAAAAAGTATAAAAAATGCAGGTGTGACCGTAAAGGCATGCAGTCATATTACAGGCGGAGGTTTCTATGAGAACATTCCAAGAATGTTAGTAGAAGGCACACATGCGGTAATCGAAAAAGACAGTTATCCAGTACCGCCAATCTTCAAACTCCTGGCGGAAAAAGGCGATATTACAGAGCAGATGATGTACAATACATATAATATGGGACTTGGCATGATTGTTGCGGTTGAGCCGGCAGATGTAAAGAAAACGATGGAAGCGATTAAAGCAGCCGGTGACGAACCGTATGTAGTAGGACGTATTGAAGCAGGAGAAAAAGGAGTTACCTTATGTTAAATGTCGTAGTGCTTGTATCCGGCGGTGGAACGAACCTGCAGGCGGTCATTGACGCGGTAGAGTCCGGGAAGATTACAAATACAAAAATTACAGGCGTTATCAGTAATAATACGGGCGCCTATGCCTTGGAGCGTGCCGCAAAGCATGGGATAGCAAATCTTTGCATTTCTCCGAAGCAGTTTGGTGACAGGGAGGAATTTAACAGGAAATTTCTTGAGGCGATCGACCAGATGCGTCCGGATTTAATTGTACTGGCAGGTTTTCTCGTTGTGATTCCTCCAGAAATGATTGAGAGGTATAGAAACCGTATTATTAATATTCATCCGTCTCTCATTCCGTCTTTTTGCGGTACCGGGTTTTATGGGCTTAAAGTCCATGAGGCCGCGCTTTCCCGAGGCGTGAAAGTAGTAGGAGCTACGGTGCATTTTGTAGATGAGGGGACGGATACCGGACCGATTATATTGCAGAAAGCGGTAGAAGTGCAGGCGGACGATACGCCGGAAGTACTCCAGAGGCGTGTGATGGAACAGGCAGAATGGAAGATCCTTCCAAGGGCCATTGATTTGATTGCAAACGGTAAAGTATCTGTTGTAGATGGATTAGCAGTTATTAAAGAATAAAGAAAGGCATAAAATATGAATGTATTGATTGTAGGAAGCGGCGGAAGAGAGCATGCAATCGCATATTGCGCGGCAAAGAGCAAGAAATCAGATAAGATTTTCTGTACTCCGGGAAATGCCGGAATTTCTGAATTTGCAGAGTGCGCTCCGATCGGCGCTATGGAATTTGATAAAATTGTTGCATTTGCAAAAGAGAAAGAAATTGGCTTAGTTATTGTTGGGATGGACGATCCTCTGGTGGGTGGTCTGGTAGATGAACTGGAAGCCGCAGGAATCCGTACATTTGGCCCTAGAAAAAATGCGGCAATACTGGAAGGCTCCAAAGCATTTTCCAAAGATTTGATGAAGAAATACAATATTCCGACGGCGGCATATGAGAATTTCACAGATCCGGATAAAGCATTGGCATATCTTGAAACTGCCAAATTTCCAATTGTATTAAAAGCAGACGGCCTTGCTCTTGGTAAAGGCGTGTTGATCTGTCAGAATCTTGAGGAAGCAAAGACAGGCGTGAAAGAGATTATGCTGGATAAGAAGTTCGGGTCTGCGGGAAATGAGATGGTCATTGAAGAATTTATGACAGGTCGTGAAGTATCTGTGCTTTCCTTCGTGGATGGCAATACGATCAAGACGATGACATCTGCGCAGGATCATAAGCGCGCGGGAGATGGAGATACCGGACTTAATACGGGTGGAATGGGAACATTTTCACCGAGTCCATTTTACACAAAAGAGGTAGAAGACTTCTGTAATAAGTATATCTATCAGGCGACAGTAGACGCTATGAAAGCAGAGGGAAGACCATTCAAAGGAGTCATTTTCTTCGGGCTTATGCTTACAGAAGATGGACCGAAAGTGTTGGAGTATAATGCAAGATTTGGAGATCCGGAAGCACAGGTCGTTCTTCCGCGAATGAAAAACGACATTATTGAAGTAGCAGAGGCTTGTATTGACGGTACTTTAGATCAGATAGATTTACAGTTTGAGGACAATGCGGCTGTGTGTGTAGTTCTGGCAAGTGAAGGGTATCCGGTAAAATACGATAAAGGTCTGGAGATCACAGGACTTGATGAGTTTAAGAAACACGAAGGATATTATTGTTTTCATGCGGGAACTAAATTTGACCAAGAGAAGATTGTGACAAATGGCGGACGAGTTCTCGGGATTACTGCAAAAGGAAAAGACTTAAAAGAAGCAAGGGCAAATGCATACACAGCGGCTGAGTGGGCAAATTTTGCAAATAAATATATGAGGCATGATATTGGAAAAGCAATAGATGAATACGAGCATTAATCTGCGTGTTTTTATCGGTTTTTGTAAAAGGATATTTGTGGAAATTCGACAAAAGTGCATATGCTTTTATATGCGAAATAATAAAAAAGCACAATTTAGTTGACAAAAACTTGACAAAAATGGTATTATTACAGCAGTTGTATTAATTTATATTAAATACAACGAACGCTTAATCTCTTTATGTTTACATAAAGAAATATAAATAATTAGGAGGAATTTCTATGAAAAAGAGACTTATTGCTGTTTTAATGACAGTTGCTATGGCGGCGTCATTATTGGCAGGATGTGGCGTTCCCAAAAAGGGAAGTGATGGAGGCTCCGGAGACTCTGGAGAGAAAGTGTTCAGATATGGAACAAGAACAGAGCCGACAACACTTGATCCAACAAAGGCAAACTGTATTCCGGATAGTGAGGTTCAGAACGGACTTATTGAACGTCTTGTACGTAACGTAGGCGGTGAGATTAAACCAGGATGTGCAAAAGAATGGGAAATTTCTGAGGACGGACTTGTTTACACATTCCATTTGAATGAAGAGGCAAAATGGAGTGATGGAGAGCAGATTAAAGCTCAGGACTTCGTATATGGCTGGCAGAGACTTATGAATCCGGAGACAGCAGCACAGTACGCATTTATCGGTGAATATATTAAGAATGGTGCAGCTATTGAAAATGGTAAAATGAAGCCATCTGAATTAGGTGTCAAAGCGATTGACGATGTTACATTTGAAGTGACATTAGAGCATCCGACAAGCTATTTCTTAAAACTGATTGGTATTCAGCCACAGTTTGCACCGCTTCGTCAGGATATCGTAGAGAAATACGGTAAAGACTTTGCGGCAGACGCTGAGAAGAATGTATACTCAGGTCCATTCGTATTAACAAGCTCTGAGAACCAGAAATGGGTGTTTGAGCCGAATGAGCACTATTGGGATAAAGATTCTATTAAACTTGATCGTGTAGAATTATCTTACATTCAGAATCAGGAAACTCAGCTTGCTATGTATGAGAACGGTGAATTGGATCTTACAGAGCTTCCGAGAGTATCCGTTGAAAAATACAAAGATAAAGCTGTAAAGTTCAAAAATGGAAATACAGATTATTTCTATATTAACTGTGATGGAACAAATCCGGCGCTTAAGAATAAAAACTTCCGTCTTGCATTGAACTATGGTTTTGACAGAAACACATACAACCAGTTAGCAAGCGAAGGTATCGGAGATCCAAGTAACGTTTTCACATTTAGAGGTTTAATAGGAATAGAATCTACATATGGTGAGGAAAGTAATTTAAAATCTTATCCGTTAGATGGTGATGATGCAAAAGCAAAAGAATATCTTGCAAAAGCAGAGAAAGAACTTGGAAAGAAAGCATCTGATATTACGGTAGAGATTACAACAACAGACAATGATGCTGCTAAGAAGCAGGCAGAAGTTGTTCAGGAGCTTTGGGTTAAATCTCTTGGAATCAATGTAACAATTAATCAGGTAACATATGCGGAAATGCTTCAGCGTCATTCAACTGGTGAGTTTGAAATCGGCTGGGGAGGCTGGGTAGGAGACTACGACGATCCGTATACATACCTTGAGCTCTTCAAAACAGATTGTCCTTACAACAACAGTAATTACTCTAATCCAGAAGTTGATAAATTGTTAACGGCATCACAGCAGGAGACAGATGCAAAGAAACGCCAGGATCTTCTTGTACAGGCAGAGCAGATTATTCTTGATGACGGAGCTGTTCTTCCACAGGCAGAAAGAGAAATCTATTACTTAATCGACGACGACGTAAAAGGACTTGTGAACTACTATGTAGGTATTAACTATGATTGGACATATGTAGATATTGCTAAATAGACATTTCGTTAAATTTGAGAGGTAAGTACACAAATCGTCGCCCGGCGATAAGCTGGGCGACGATTTATTAAACGAAAGAACAAAAACAAGGAGGAGAAAGGATGCGAAAATATATATTTAAGCGCCTTATCGCGGCTGTCCTTACAATGTGGGTTCTGATTACAGTTGTATTTTTCCTGGTTCGCCTTATGCCGGGAGATCCATTCCAAAATCCAAAGATGACGACGGAAATCAGAAAGAATATGGAAGAATATTATGGATTCGACAAGCCGCTTATTGTGCAATACGGTAATTATATGAAGAATTTGTTCAAAGGAGACTTGGGATATTCTATGAAATTTACAAATAAGACAGTAAATGGAATTATTTCAGAGTCTTTCCCCTTCTCAGCGGATCTTGGAATCCGAGCGCTAGTATTTGCTGTTTCCTTTGGTTTAGTGCTGGGAATTATATCGGCAAGGAATCGAGGGGGTAAACTAGACTTTTTCTGCGTTATCATTGCGGTATTGGGAACGAGTATTCCTGATTTTATTATGGGAGCTGTGTTGCAGTACGGATTCGGTATTAAATGGGGACTCCTTCCAGTAGCCCAATATGAAGGATTTAAATACACGATTCTTCCGGCATGTGCAATTGGTTTCTATACGTTGGCATCGGTTTCTCGTATCATGAGAGCAAGCATGCTTGAAGTTTCTTCGCAAGATTACATAAAGACGGCAAGATCGAAAGGTGTTTCAGAGTTTAGAATCACTGCAAAACACCAGATTCGTAATGCGATTATGCCGGTTATGACGATTATGGGGCCTACGGTTGCGTCTGTACTTACAGGTACATTCGTTATTGAATCCATTTTTGCTATTCCAGGAATGGGTAAATACTATGTAGATAGTGTGTCAAATAATGACTACTCTATGGTGCTCGGTATGACAATCTTCTACGGTGTATTTTTGATTTTCTGTAACTTGGTTGTAGATGTCTTATACGGTGTGGCAGATCCACGAGTACGTATCGGTGAGAGGTAGGTGAGAGAAATGGCAGAATTAAAGAAAGAGTCTTTTGTGATTCAAGGAAAAGACAGTATCCGTATGGAGAGTATCAGCAGACCATCTCTCTCCTTTTGGCAAGACGCATGGAGACGTCTCAGGAAAAACAAAGCGGCGTTTGTTGGATTGTGCATTGTAATTTTATATACTGTAATGGCAATTTTGGCGCCGATGTTCAGCAAATATTCCATGTCTGATATGGATGTAGCAGCGAGAAATTCATTCATTTCAGCAGAACACTGGCTTGGTACGGATGCGACAGGACGTGACCTCTGGGTACGTATCTGGATGGGTGCGCGTGTTTCACTCAGCATTGGATTTGTTGCCGCTATCATCAATGCTTGTGTAGGAGCGGTAATCGGAGGTTTCTGTGGATTTTATGGCGGGAAATTGGATATGATTGTGATGCGTATTGTTGACCTTTTATATGGAATTCCTAGTTTGATCATTACGATTCTTGTCGTTATGGTGCTTGGAAAAGGTATCGCACCACTTATTGTAGCTATGTGTGTAGTAGGATGGATTGGAACCTGTCGTTTTGTTCGTGGAGAGGTTTACCGTATCAAAGAACAAGATTTTGTCCTTGCGGCAAAAGTGCTTGGTATACCGAATTATAAGATTATCATTAAACATATTATTCCGAATATCCTTGGTATGCTTGTTACAAATCTTTGTATGGCAATTCCGGGAGCTATCTTCCAGGAAGCATTTTTAAGTTACATCGGACTTGGTATTACGCCTCCGAACTGTAGCTGGGGTGTAATCTGTAAAGAAGGTATTACTTACCTTAGATATTATCCGCATCAGGTTTTCATTCCTGCATTCTTTGTTTGTACTACAATGCTTGCCTTAAATCTTCTCGGTAACGGCTTGCGTGATGCAGTTGATCCGAAACTGCGTGGAACGGAATAGGAGGAATTGAAATGGCAGATCAAGAAAAACTATTGGAATTAAAAAATGTTGTGTACTCTTTTCATACCTATGGTGGAGAAGTAAAAGCTGTACGAGATGTTAGCTTTGAGGTAAGAAAAGGTGAGATTCTCGGTATCGTAGGAGAGTCCGGATGTGGAAAAAGTGTTACGGCTCAGTGTATCATGAGACTGAATCCGGAGCCGCCTGGATTCTTCGAAGGCGGAGAGATTTTCTTTGAAGGAAAAGACGTACTGAAAATGAATAAGAAAGAGCTTCGTAAACTGAGAGGGCAGGATATCGGCTTTGTATTCCAAGATCCTATGACTTCTCTGAATCCGACCATGAAAATCGGAGCACAGATCGAAGAAGTCTTCCTTGGAAGAACGGATGTTACGAAGCAGGAAGTAAAAGAGAAAGCACTTGAGATCATGAAACTCGTAGGTATTTCTGATGTGGAGAAACGTTACAAACAGTATCCGCATGAGTTGTCCGGCGGTATGAAACAGCGTATCATGATTGCAATTGGTCTTGTAAGCCGGCCAAGCCTTATTATTTGTGATGAGCCTACAACGTCTCTTGATGTAACGATTGAGGCGCAGATTCTTGACCTTCTCCTTGAATTGAGAGACAAACTCGGTATTTCCATTATTATGATTACACATGACCTCGGTGTAATTGCCCGTATGTGTGATCGAGTAATTGTAATGTACGGTGGTAAAGTTGTAGAGAAAGGTACTGTGCAGGAGATTTTCTATGATACGGCTCATCCTTATACAAAAGGTTTGATTGGTTCTATTGCGAAACTGGATACTCATAAAGGCGAGAGACTTCAGTCCATTGAAGGAACTCCTCCGGATTTGTTCTTCCCTCCGAAGGGCTGTCCATTCGCAGCGCGTTGCGAGTATGCGATGGAGGTGTGTAAAGATAATCCGCCATGTCAGTATAAGTTATCTGACGAGCATTTGACAAACTGCTGGTTACAGCATGAATATGCACCTGATACAGATATGAAAAAAGAAAATGCAGAAGCAATCGAAGAAAAGAAGGAAGGAGAGGTGAAAGCAGATGAGTAATAATGAAAAACAGCCTCTCGTGCAGGTGAATGACGTATGTAAATACTTCCATGTTGGAAAGAATGCAGATTTGAAGGCAGTAGACCATGTTTCCTTTGAAATTTACAAAGGAGAGACGGTTGGTCTTGTAGGAGAGTCCGGTTGTGGTAAATCTACGATGGGACGTTGTATGATTCGTTTGTATGAGCCAACTGCCGGTGAAGTAATGTATGACGGAAAAGATATTACCAAACTTACGGCTGCAGAGCAGAAGGAGTTTTGTAAGAAAGTACAGATGATTTTCCAGAATCCGTATGCCTCTCTTAATTCTCGTATGACAGTAAAGGAGATTGTGGGTGAGGGACTTAGAGAGCATGGTATGTCTGCAAAAGACGCAGATGAAAAGGTGCAGGAGTTATTAGAAATCGTAGGGCTTAATAAAGACCATATGTCACGTTTCCCTCATGAATTCTCGGGCGGACAGAGACAGCGTATCGGTATTGCGAGAGCGCTTTCCGTATCCCCGGACTTCATTATCTGTGATGAACCTATTTCTGCGCTTGATGTATCTGTGCAGGCACAGGTTATCAATATGCTGAAGGATCTTCAGGCAGAGCGCGGCCTTACCTATCTTTTTATTGCACATGATTTGAGCGTTGTAAAATATATTTCTGATCGTGTAATTGTAATGTATCTTGGAACGATTGTAGAGACGGCAGAGACGGAAGAACTTTACGGAAATACTTTGCATCCGTATACGAAAGCGCTGCTTTCTGCAATTCCGGAGGCAGATCCGGATCGTGCGAAGGCAAATAAACGAATCCTCATCAAAGGTGAGATCCCAAGCCCGATTAATCCAAAGAACTGTTGTCGTTTTGCAGAGCGCTGCTCTTATGCGACAGAGAGATGCTTTAATGAGATGCCTAAGCTTCGTGAAGTGAAACCGGGACACAAAGTTGCGTGTCACTTAGTAGAAGAATAGAAGTATATAAAAAAGTGTGCTTTAGCACACTTTTTTATATTGGCAGTAAAAGTAAATTGTTTTTAGTAATTTCCGAGCTTTCCAAGATAACGGTCGATTTTTTTTAGTCTTTTTTCAATTCCCTTGACTTTGTGGCTGACGGAATCAAGTAATGCTTCTGAAATGAATTGGGGGCCGACTAACGAATTAAAGAACGCATTACTGTCTACCGGAACAGTAAAAAGCACAGTGGCATAAGGAGCTAAAAGAGCGCTTGGCTTATCAGTGATTACGATGACAGAAGCCCCGGCTTCTTTTGCCATTTCTGCCGTAATTTTATCCAGAGAAGAATATCGTGGGAAACTAAAGATGACCAGGCAGTCTTCGCTAGTAATATTACACATATGGTCAATGGGACTGGCAGCGCTGGAAATAGTTGTCTCTACATTGGAAACCATATGCTTCAGATACAGCACAAAATAATCCGCAAGGCAGACATTCGCCCGGGAAGCGGCAACGTATTTACGTTTGCTTTTTACAATAAGATTTGCCGCTTTTTCAAATGTTGCAGGTATATTGTAAGCAAAAATAGAATCCAGATTCTGCACCGCATTTTTTAGGTGTCGGTTAATATAGTCCGAATTGGTGCCCAATTTGGCACGTTTGGCAACACGCTGGGCGGGAATGGTGACGGCGCTGGAGATGCTGAGCACCTTGTCTTGGTAATCTTTTCTCAAAGACTTCTGAAAATCCATAAATCCATTAAAACCAAGGGAACGGCTGAAGCGGATAATTGATGATTCGCTGACTCCCAATTTCAAAGCGATTTCCGTAGAAGTCATAAAACAAGCGTCGGCGGAATTATCTAATATATATTTTGCAATCTTCTGCTGTGTTTTTGTTAAGTTGGCATTATGGATGAGTTCTCTCAATTCGGCCATAAACGTATACCTCGATATCTTAGTATGATTATCTAAATTTAACCATGAATTTGGCAAATATGCAAGCACAATTGTAAAGACAAATGATATTTTACCCACGCAATAAAAGAATATGTGAAAAAAATAACTTTTGTTGAATAATTGAAAGCATTGTGTTACTATAAATTTAAAGACAAATGAATAATATTCTTCACCAAAATAAAAGTGTGAAAAATATTTTTCTTTTTATGTCATATGCCGCGAGCGTTGCGGTGGGCAAAACAAAAATACATTATTAAAAACTTGGGAGGTAAAACAAGTGAAAGTAGGATGCGTAAAAGAAATTAAAAACAATGAGTTTCGTGTAGGTATGACACCAGACAGCGTAAAAAGCTATGTAAATGCAGGACATGAAGTTTACATCGAGAAAGGTGCCGGAGTTGGATCTGGATTCATGGATGACGAGTATGTAGAAGCAGGCGCTAAGATGATCGATACTGCAAAAGAAGTATGGGATACTGTAGAGATGTTAATTAAAGTTAAAGAGCCTCTTCCAGAGGAGTACCCATTATTCCACGAAGGACTTATCCTTTATACATATCTTCACCTTGCGGCAGATAAGCCACAGACAGACGCTCTTCTGAGTTCCAAAGTGAAAGGTGTTGCTTACGAGACATTGTTCGATCCAAGACAGGGCGGACTCCCACTTCTTGCTCCGATGAGCCAGATCGCAGGACGTCTCTCTATTCAGGAAGGCGCTAAATACCTTGAGAAAACATTTGGCGGAGAGGGTGTTCTTCTTGCTGGTGTTCCAGGAACTCCAAAGGCTAAGATAGTTATTCTTGGCGGCGGAAACGTAGGAACAAACGCTTGTAAGATTGCAGTAGGTATGGGAGCCGACGTAACAATCATGGACATCAGCCTGCCAAGACTCGCTTACTTAGACGATATTTTTGGAGCTCGCATTCAGACATTAGTTTCTACAGACGCTAATATTGAAAAAGCTGTTAAAGAAGCGGATCTTGTAATCGGTTCTGTTCTGATTCCAGGAAAAGCTGCTCCAAAGCTCTTCAAGAAAAAATACTTAAAAGAAATGAAACCGGGTGCTGTATTCGTAGACGTTGCAGTTGACCAGGGCGGATGTGGTGAGACAACAAAGGTTACATACCACGATGATCCGATTTACGAAGTAGATGGAGTAGTTCATTACTGTGTAGGAAATATGCCTGGCGCTGTTCCGAGAACATCTACAATCGCACTTACAAACGCTACATTAAGTTATGGACTTCAGATTGCAAATAAGGGCTTAGAGCAGGCTTGTAAAGATAACGAAGTTATCTACTCTGCAATCAACACATATGATGGAAAACTTACATGCAAGAACGTTGCAGACAGTTTTGACTGCTATGAGTATGTAGATATTAAAACACTTGCATAATTAAAGAGATTTCCGGACTTAATTCCTTCAAAGTTGCAAAAGGAGCTTACAATTTTTGTTGTAAGCTCCTTTTATTTATGTTATATTATGGATATAACATATGAGAAAGCAAGAAGAAGGTGATACATTTGTTAATAGAAATTGATTTTAACAGTGATGAAGCATTTTATGTTCAATTACAGAATCAGATTATTATAGGCATCGCCACAGACATGATCAAGGAGGGAGATTCGCTGCCGTCTGTCAGAAAACTTGCAGAGACGGCAGGCATTAATATGCATACGGTAAATAAGGCGTATACGATATTAAAGCAGGAAGGGTTTATCCATCTTGACCGGAGACGCGGCGCAGTGATTGCCGTAGATGTGGATAAGGTGAGAGATTTGCTTAAGATGAAAGAACAGCTCAGAATATCTCTTGCAAAAGGACTTTGCAAGAATATTTCCAGAGACGAGATACACGCGTTAGTAGATGAGATATTAGACGAGTATAGGAAGGAACAGGCATAAATGATATATACAGAACAGGCAAAAGAGGCGCTTCGGATTGCCGAAAATATTGTAAAAGAATTAAATCACCCATATATAGGAACAGAGCATCTTCTGCTGGCGCTGCGCAAGGTATATACCGGAGTAGCGGGACAGGTGCTGACTGCCAACGGTGTGGAAGAGGAGAATATTATCAAAGTGATAGATGAACTGGTGACTCCGGCAGTTCATACAGATTTCTCCGTTAAACCGGAGAATAGTCCGCGGCTTAGTTATATTTTAGAGGAGAGCAGACTGCAAGCAGTGCATTTCCGATCCGACAAGATAGGAACAGAGCACATGTTACTTGCTCTTCTTATAGATGTGGATTGTGTTGCAACAAGGATTTTGCAGACACTTGGAATCGGGCTGCAGAAATTATTACAGGATATTTTACGAGTGCTCGGTGTTGATCCAAAAGAATATCAACAGGAATTTTCATCGGATAATAGCAGAAAGAGAGAGGCGGTTCTGGAGCAATATGGTACGGATCTGACGGCAAGAGCGGAGGAAGGAAAACTGGACCCGGTTATCGGAAGAAAAGAGGAGATTAGTCGTCTAATGCAGATTTTGAGCAGACGTACTAAGAATAATCCATGTCTTGTAGGAGAACCGGGGGTGGGAAAGACAGCAGTTATCGAAGGTCTTGCGCAGCAGATTGCGGCAGGTGTTGTACCGGAAAGTATGAAGGATAAGAGAATTCTTACGATGGATCTTGCCGGAATGGTGGCAGGCTCAAAATATCGTGGAGAATTTGAAGAGCGGATGAAGCGGTTGATTCAGGAAGTGAAAGCGGCTGGAAATATTATTCTATTTTTAGATGAAGTGCACACAATTATCGGCGCCGGAGGGGCGGAGGGAGCGATTGATGCTTCTAATATTCTGAAACCGTCTCTTGCCAGGGGAGAACTTCAACTGATCGGTGCGACAACGATTGCGGAATACCGGAAGTATATTGAGAAAGACGCCGCTTTGGAACGGAGATTTCAGCCTGTTACGGTGGAAGAACCAAGTACAGAGCAGTGTCTGGACATTTTGAATGGGTTAAAAGAAAAATATGAAGAGCATCATCATGTATCTATTGAGGAAGAAGCGCTTCATACGGCGGTGCAGTTGTCCAGTCGTTATATTAGCGATCGTTTTCTGCCGGATAAAGCGATTGATGTGCTTGACGAGACTTGTTCAAAAGTAAGTCTGCGTGGGTTTAAAGTTCCGGAGAATATCTATGAGTTAGAGAAATTGGTCATAAGACTTCGGGAGGATGTGGAAGAGGCTGTCCGACAGGGAGATATGGCGGAAGCGTCTCTGTTGAATAAAGAAAAAGAAACTGCAGTGAAGAAATTGACTGCAAGCAGAAAGCGTTTTCAAAAGCGGACTTCCGGTAAGCGGGTAAATGTAACAGAAGAGGATATTGCTTCTGTAGTTGCAGAGTGGACGAAGATTCCGGTGCAGAGATTGCAGGAATCGGAAAGCGCCCGTCTTCAGAAATTAGAACAAACACTGCATAAACGGGTAATCGGACAGGAAGAAGCAGTGGCGGCGGTATCAAAAGCTGTGCGGCGAGGACGTGTCGGTCTTAAAGACCCGAAACGTCCGATTGGTTCTTTCTTATTCTTGGGACCAACGGGAGTCGGAAAGACGGAGTTATCGAAAGCGCTTGCAGAGGCATTATTTGGAAATGAAGAATCTATGATTCGTGTGGATATGTCAGAATATATGGAAAAGCACAGCGTGGCGAAGATGATTGGATCTCCTCCGGGATATGTCGGACATGATGATGGCGGTCAGCTTAGCGAGCAGGTGCGGAGAAAACCGTACTCTGTCATTTTGTTTGATGAGATTGAGAAAGCACATCCGGATGTATTTAACATTTTGCTTCAAGTATTGGATGACGGACATATTACAGATTCTCAAGGACGAAAAGTAGATTTTAGAAATACCGTAATTATTATGACTTCTAATGCGGGGGCACAGGCGATTATAGATCCTAAGAGGCTTGGATTTAATGCAAGAGAAGATGCGGCGGGAGATTATAAGCGGATGAAGAGTAATGTTATGCAGGAAATCAAGCTGATTTTCCGACCGGAATTTCTGAACCGTATTGATGAGATCATTGTGTTCCATCCGCTTGGAAAAGATGAGATGAAGAAGATAGTAAGTCTTATGTGCCGAGATCTAGTAAAACGAGCAAAAGAACAACTTGGTATCATGCTTACCATTCGGGATACAGTGAAAGAACACATTGTAGAAACCGGTACAGATCAAAAGTATGGTGCAAGGCCGCTTAGAAGAGCAGTTCAGAATCAATTAGAAGATAAGCTGGCAGAAGCAGTTCTTTTAGGAGAAGTGAAAAGTGGAGATGAAGTAGCGGCAGGAATGTCTAAAAAAGATATTAAATTTGCTGTAAAAGCTACAAAATAAAATGATTTTATTATATAATATAGATACAAAAGAAAAACAGTAGGAGGATACATCAATGGCATCTGTGAAAGAACTTTTAAGAGCTGAAACAGACGGAACACTTAGTTTTGGAGATTACACATTAGGAAGCAAGACCAAAAAAGACGGTTTTGAATTTCAGGGGGACTTATATAAAGTAAAGACATTTTCTGAGATTACAAAACTTGAGAAAAATGGAATGTTTGTCTATGAGTCTGTTCCGGGAACTGCGGTTGAGAATTTTAAAGCAACAGAGAGCGAGATTTCATTCTTGGTATCCGGTAACCAGGACGCACAGTTTACATTAGAGCTGGCTCCGGACAGCGAGTATGTCGTATTTATGGATGGCAAAAGTGTTGGAGATATGAAGACGAATTTAAGCGGAAAGCTGAGCGTGAGTGCAGAGTTGGATGCGGATCATTCAATAACAGTAAAAGTAGTGAAAAAATAATATATTGGGACCGATAGAATGGGTTATTGCGAAAGCAATAGCCCATTTTTTAATTCTATAGCCGCTGCATATCGTTAAAAGGAAAGTGTTTGTAAGAATTGCACAAAAAACAAAAGTAAAGAATATGTATAATGTCAAAAAAGATAAAAGTGTTTGACTTTTGTAACATAGGTGTTATAATTAACTCATAAGGAAATAACAATAATGTTATTTATAACATAATAAATTAGGAAAGGATGATGCGGTTATGTCTATAGTAACTTTAAATGAAATGTTAAGACACGCAGAACGACATAAGTATGGCGTAGGAATGTTTGATGTACATAATCTGGAGATGGTGAATGCGGCGGTTTCAGCGGCTGAACAGGAACGTTCTCCAATTATCATAGCGTTGGCAGAAGTCCATGCCCCGACATATCGTGAGATTGACGATATATTAAATATCATGGTCCATGCTGCAAGACGGGCAAAGGTGCCGATAGCTGTACATTTTGACCACGCTGCTTCATTGGATAAGATTATTCGTGTGATGCATAACGGTTTTTCTTCTGTCATGTATGATGGCTCTGTACTTCCTTACGAAGAGAACGTTAGAAACAGTCGGGAAGTAGTTAGATTTGCTAAAATTTTTGAGGCGTCTGTAGAGGCAGAACTTGGTCATGTAGGCGGTGGAGAAGGCGGAACTGATGATGGTCACAGCGTACAATATACAGATCCGGATCAGGCAGTGGATTTCGTGGAAAAAACCGGAGTGGACTGCCTTGCGGTATCTATTGGGACTGCGCATGGCGTATATAAAGAGAAACCCAAGCTGGATATTCAGAGACTTAGAGATATCAAAGCGAAGGTACCTGTTCCTCTGGTTCTTCATGGAGGCTCCGGACTTTCTGAACAGGATTTTAGGAATTGCATTTATGGCGGAATTTCCAAGGTCAACATTTACACCGAGATTGTTCAGACGGCGGTGGACAGGATAAATTGCGAATTAACGACTCCTTTTGCCTGTGGATGCACCAATCAAGTGAAGAAAGACGGAATTACGAAAGAAGAGTTGGTTGATAAAATTACAAAGCAGATTATCCATGAACTGAATCCATCTTCTGTAACTATGAAATATCCGGATTTGATGGAACAGTCTGTAGAGGGTATGAAAGAGGCAATTGTGCGAAGACTTAGACTATTTGGATCGTCAGGGCAGGCATAACTTATTGAGCATTAGTGGTTTGGTAAGTGGAAGAAAAGGGAATCGATTATGGAATGGAAATCAAATTTGAAATATGCACTTCCTGAGTATGAACAAAAAAGACAGATATGTGAGATCAATAAGATGTTATCTCTGAGAAAAATCACAGACAACCGGTATTTCAGCCTGAGCAGCAGGTGCGGTATGCAGGAAATGTGGTCAATGTGGGGAAATGTCTGTGGGGAATTTTTTTCACCTGATAAATTGGTGAAGTTATGGATCGGAGGGCGGCTGAATCATAAAGTAGAAGTTCCGGAAGTGGTCGAGTTTCATAAAAACATTTACCGGGCTTTCCCGGAAGTGGGCGCTGTCGCAACTTTTTCACCGGTATATCTGAAGCTTATGATTCAGAACGGGATGTGTGAAGCATTTCCTGATCTGCTAAAAAAGGGCGGAGAAATAAAAAATTTACGAGAAAAGAAGTGTTTTCATGTAGATGGAGAGTTTTTGATAGGAATAGGAAATGATTTGAAAGAAATCTATCAATATATTTCGGAAATGGATTCTTTCTATTATAAAGAAATGTGGAAACGACTGATAGATAAGGAGGCAGACATGGATAGTCAGATGTCCAGACAGGATATTGCAAACATAGTAGATGAAGTAATGAAAAATGTAACTTCTATCATGAAAGAAGAAAAACGAGAAGTGTATCGTTCCAATTCTATTTATGATAGAGGAGACAGAAAACAAGAGACTGTTGCATTTCGGACCGGAACAGGGAAAAAAGGAGTTTTCCGAGATGTTAAAGAGGCGGTAAAGGAGGCGGATCTGGCGCAAAAAGACCTGATGGAAAATTATGGACTGGAAGACCGAGCGAGATTTACAGACAATATCAGAGCCTATGCATTACAGAACAAAGAAGAGTTGGCAAGGTTAAATATTGAAGAAACCAGACTTGGAAGATATGAAGATAAAATTGGAAAGATTGAGCTTGTGGCAAGTAAGACTCCAGGTGTAGAGATTCTGACTACAGAGGCAAAATCGGGAGACGACGGATTGATGATTGAAGAGATGGGGCCATATGGACTTATCGGAGCAGTGAGTCCCGTAACCAATCCTACAGAGACTTTGATATGCAATGCTATAGGAATGATCGCGGCAGGGAATGCGGTAGTTTATAATGTACACCCGTCGGGAAAGAATGTGTCAGCTTATACGGTAGATCTGATCAATAGAGCAGTTGTAGATGCCGGAGGACCGGAAAATCTGGTTACCATGGTGGAAACGCCTACCATGGAAACCCTTCAGGAGATCATAAACAGTCCACAGGTGAAGCTGCTATGTGGAACCGGAGGACCAGGACTTGTAAAGACGCTTCTTTCATCTGGAAAGAAAGCAATTGGAGCCGGTGCAGGAAATCCTCCTGTCATTGTGGATGATACAGCGGATTTAAAACTTGCGGCAAAAGAGATTATAAAGGGTGCTTCTTTTGAAAACAACATTCTTTGTATTGCGGAGAAAGAAGTGTTTGTTATGAACCACGTAGCGGATGACTTGATGTATGAGATGGTGCAGCAGGGAGCATATGTATTATCGGCTGCGGAAGTAGAGAAGATTATGGAAACAGCGCTTTACAAAGATAAAGACGCGGTGACCTGCGGGTGTTCCGGCCCTGTTACAGGCGAATATCACATTAATAAAAAATGGGTAGGAAAAGATGCGGGATTATTTTTGAAAGAAATCGGAGTCAATCCACCGGACGATGTAAGAATATTGATTTTTGAGACTTATGCGGATCATCCGTTTGTGCAGTTGGAACAGATGATGCCAATTCTTCCAATCGTGCGGGTAAATACACTGGAAGAGGCGATGAATTTAGCAGTAGAGGCGGAACATGGAAATCGTCATACGGCATCTATGTTTTCAAAGGATATTAATAATCTGACTGCATTTGCTAAAAAAATCGGAACGACTATTTTTGTGAAAAATGCGGCAACGTTAGCGGGTGTAGGGTTCGGCGGAGAAGGATACACTACCTTCACAATCGCAGGACCGACAGGAGAAGGTATTACAAGCGCCAAGACATTTACAAGAGTTCGAAGGTGTGTGATTGCAGACGGCGGTTTCAGAGTGGTATAAAGGGAGAATTTAGATTATGGCAATAGGAATGTTAGAAGTACAGGGATTCAGTATTGCATTGGAAGCGGCAGATGCAATGTGTAAAGCGGCAAATATTACAATAGAAGCATTTGATGCGAATAATCCCACCAGTGCGGATGTGAAAATTCCAGTTATTGTACAGGTGAAAATACAAGGTGGAATTTCAGATGTTACGGCGGCGCTGGAAACAGGAAGGCGCGTCGGAGAACAATATTTTCCGGCATCGGAAGTAATTACGGATTGTATTCCGGCGGCAGCAGAAGAAATTATGCCTCTTATTACCAGCGGGAAATTGAAACCGACTCAAAAGAATAAAGAAATTCGGGCGTCGGAGAACAATAAAGGAAGCAAAAAAAGTAAAGCGCAGGAATAGGAGAGAGGCAATATGCGAAAGGAAGCATTAGGAGTTGTTGATGTTATGTTTTTTGCGAATGCAGTAAAGGTTCTGAATACGTTGATGAATACGTCTTATCTTGAACTGATAGATTGCAAGAAATATATGGGTGGGCGCATGGTGACAATTATTGTCGGCGGTACGGTTTCCAATGTGACATCAGCTATAGAAGCGGTAAATGATCAATACAGGTTAGACTCAGTGTTAAAAAACACTGTTGTAATAACAAACCCACACAACGAATTATTTAAATTTTTTTAAGGAGGATAAGAAATTATGAATGCATCATTAGGAATGATTGAAACAAGAGGTTTAACAGCGGCAATTGAGGCGGCAGATTCTATGTTGAAAGCGGCCAATGTAGAGGTCGTAGGAATGGAGAAAATCGGTTCCGGACTGGTATGTATTATTGTGCAGGGTGAAGTAGGAGCTGTAAAAGCAGCTACAGACGTAGGGGCAGAAGCGGCACAGAGAATCGGAGAATTAGTAGCAACTCATGTAATTCCACGCCCAAATGCAGAAATCTCTAAGATTCTTCCAAATTGTAAATAATAAGGATTCGTTATGGATGTGAGCTTAAAGACAGAAATCATAGAACAAGTATTAAAGAGACTGGAAGTAAACGGCATATTTTTGTCAGAGAAGGACAGGAGGGAAGTGCCAATCAGTGTTTCCGGAAGACATCTGCATCTGTCAAGATCAGATATGGACGTTTTGTTTGGAGAGGGCAGTGAATTGACTGTCTTCAAGCCGATTTCTCAACCGGGACAGTTTGCTTCCAACGAGAAGGTGACACTTGTCGGCTCTAAAGGCATAATTGAGAACCTGCGTATTCTCGGGCCTCTTAGAAAAGAAACGCAGGTTGAACTGGCGGCTTCAGATGCGCGGCGTATCGGAATGAAACTTCCGGTACGTGCGTCTGGAGATCTGTCTCACACTCCAGGCGTGACTATTATAGGACCGAAAGGAACTGTGACGATACAAAAAGGCTGTATGATAGCAGAGAGGCATATACATATGACCCCGCAGCAGGCCCTTGACAGAGGGGTTCAGGACGGACAGATGATCCGGGTTCAGATAGAAAGCGAAAAAGGTGGAATTATGGATCAGGTATATGTCCATGTGAGAGACGATTTTGCTTATGATATGCATGTAGATAGTGACGATGCCAACGCATTTATGATCGGCGCCGGAGCCGTTGGCAGAATGTTAATTTGAAAATCATCGGATGAAAGAGGAATGGAATATGATAATTGCGAAAGTAATTGAGGCAGTGGTATCAACACGCAAACATGACAGTATGCAGGGAATCAAGCTGTTGGCGCTTAAAGAGTGTACAGAAGGAACTTTTATGATTGCAGGAGATGTGCTTGGTGCAGGAGTCGGAGAGTATGTACTAGTATCTTGTGGAGATACGGCTATGATAGCGGCGGATAAGCAGACTCCGGTTGACGCTATGATCGTTGGAATTGTAGACCATAAACCACAGTTTATCTCTGATTGACAAAAGCTCAGAGATAGCAGACGGAGGGCAAGATGAAAATAATCATAATTGGTGGTGTGGCGGCAGGTATGTCAGCGGCATCCAAAATAAAAAGAATATCGAAAGAAACAGAAGTTGTAGTGTACGAAAAAGGTTCTTTTTTATCTTATGGGGCATGTGGCTTGCCATATTATGTTTCAGGCCTGAATGATGATTATAAAAAAATGATTGCACGTACAGAGGAGCAATTTGTAAACGCCGGAATTGAAATACATATGAATTGTGAAGTTGTAAAAGTAATTCCAGAGGCAAAGAATGTGTTCGTACGGGATTTAAACACCGGAAAGATGTTTACGGATCATTATGACAAACTTATGATTGCCACAGGAGCGGAAGCGATAGTTCCGAATATGCCGGGGACTAATTTCAAAGGAGTACATATTTTGAAATCGTTAGAAGATGGTTTTCGGATGAAAGAGACAGTGAATTCTAAACATGTAAGGAATGTGGTTGTTATCGGCGGCGGTTATATCGGAATTGAAGTGGCGGAGACATTGAATGAAATGGGGAAGGATGTAACGGTTATAGAATTTGCAGACAGAATTCTAAAACCCTTTGATGACGAGATTGAGAAAATCATACGAGAACATTTACTTTCCAAGAATATTCATCTGAATCTGTCGGAGAAAATGGAAGAACTTCTGGGAAATGATCAGGGTGAAGTTACCGGAGTCAGAACAGACCGTTCGTATTATGAGGCAGATATGGTAGTTCTTGCACTTGGAATCAGACCTTGTACAAAATTCATGCAGGGAACAGGCGCAGCCATGCTCAAAAATGGAGCATTGATTATAGACCGGGAAATGCGTACCAATATTCCGGACATTTATTCAGCCGGAGATTGTGCGACGGTATATCATCTGGTGGAAGAAGATAATACCTATATTGCGCTTGGTACGACAGCGAATAAATGCGGAAGAATTGCCGGAGAGAATATGCTGGGCAATCATATTAAATTTGCAGGTACTCTTGGCAGTGCGGCAATTAAAGCAGGGGAACTGGAAGCGGCCAGAACAGGCTTGTCTGAAAGTACGGTAAAAGAATTAAACATAGATTACACTACGGCTTTTGTGCAGACTCTTGATCATGCGCCATATTATCCGGCTCCAACTCCGATATGGATAAAAATAATCTGCGAAAAACGCACGAGAAAAATCTTAGGAGCACAGGCTGTTGGATATAAAGGAGCGGTTCTCCGTATCGACGCCTTTGCAGCCGCCATAACAGGTAAAATGACAGCATCCGAATTGGGAATGACAGATTTTTGTTATGCCCCTCCATTTGCGGGGGTGTGGGATGCGATTAATGTGGCGTCAAACGCAGTGAAATAGGAGGAAACAGATGGACAGTAAAGTCATGACAATGGAACAGGCTGTCAGCCTGTTAAAAGATGGAGATATGCTTGCAGTAGGCGGAAATGTCCTTCATCGTACACCGATGGCGTTTATACGGCAAGTTGTATTATCCGGAAAAAGAGGTCTTCATCTTGTGAAAACGGCCGGGGCGCAGGAAGTGGATATGCTTTGCGCAGGTGGAAATGTAGAGGAAGTAGATGCTGGTTTTGTCAGCTATGAAACAAAGTATGGTCTGGCGCTGCATTATAGAAAAGAAGTGGAGTCCGGACGGGTAAAGGCAAATGAACACGCCTGTTATACGGTGATTTCCGCGCTTCGTGCGGCTGTATGTGGTTCCCCATTTATGCCGGTCAGAGGATTGGTTATCAGCGATCTTTTGAAATACAACAATTATTTTGACGTTGTGGAAGATCCCTTTGGTTCTGGTCCGATAGCAGTTGTCAAAGCACTGGTTCCGGATGTCGCAGTCATACACGTACAAAAATGTGACCGTTATGGAAACGCAATTATCGAAGGAATGAAGTTTGAAGATGTGCTGATGGCAAAAGCTGCAAAAAAGGTAATTATTACGACAGAGGAACTTTTAAATGACAGAAATTACCAGATTACAGCCGAACGTGTGACAATACCATATTTTCTGGTAGATGCAGTAGTACATGCTCCAAGAGGGGCGGCGCCTTGTTCTTGCTATGGAAAGTATGAGGTAGACGAAGCTTCAATTTTGGAATTTAAGAAACTGAAAAAAGAAGAGGTTTTTGACTATTGCAAAAAATACAATGCCATAAAGAGGTAATGAGGTGAGAATATGCCAGTAACAGATAAAGAGCGAATCAGTAATTATATGGTGTGTGCAATTTCACATATGTTGAAAGACAAGGAAGTTGTATTTCATGGAGTATCTTCCCATATTCCGATGATAGGAATGATGTTGGCAAGAGCGACACATGCGAAGGATCTCGTGCATGTGAATATTCCGGGCGGCGTGAACCCATCCGATGTCAGCAAAGAGGATTACTCAAGCGCCGGCAATCAAATTTATAAAACAAGCACAGCTTCATTCCCGCTGCAGGATGTATTTGATCTGTCCATGAGAGGCAGATTGGACGTGGCTTTTCTTAGTGGAGTACAGTTTGATCTGGAGGGAAATGTAAATGCTTCTGTTATAGGGGATTATAAGAAGCCGAAAGTAAGGCTGCCGGGCGGAGCCGGGAGCGCAGTGCTTATCCCAACGGCGAAAAAAGCAATTTTGTGGCGAACAAAACATGATAAGCGTACATTTACAGAGAAAGTAGATTTTATCACAACGCGGGGAAATGTGTGGCGGATGGTGACACCGTTATGTGTATTTGCATTCCGAAACGGAAGATGGGAGCTGGATACAATACATCCTACGTCATCGTTAGAGGAAGTAAAGGAAAATACAGGATTTCCATTGTATTATGATGAAATTCGATATACAAAAGAACCGACAAAAGAAGAATTATATTTATTAAAGAAAATAGATCCTCATTTGAATCGGTGTCTGGAGTTTTGAATGGAAACAAAACAGTGGTGGCTGTAAAAAGATAAAAAGAGAGGAGGTATTATATGGAAGAAACACAATATTTGTTGGAGATGACGGATATTATCAAATCATTTGGTCCGGTAGAAGTTTTGCATGGTGTAGATTTTAAATTAAAGAAATCTTCTGTGCATGTCTTATTGGGAGAAAATGGAGCGGGAAAATCTACACTTATGAAAATGCTGTCGGGAGAAGAAAAACCTACATCGGGAAAAATTCTTTATGATGGCAGGGAAATTTTGTTTAATCATCCACGAGAAGCAAAAGAAGCGCAGATTGCGATGATTCATCAGGAGTTGACGCCAATCTATGATATGACTGTTGCTCAAAATCTTTTTCTTGGAAAGATTCCGACTAGATTCGGAGGGGTAAAAGTGGATTACGGGAAAATGTATGAGATGTCCCGGGAAATTCTGCAAGAAGTTATGTTAGATATATCTCCGAAGGCTAAGATGGGAAGTTTAACGGTTGCGCAGATACAGATGGTAGAAATTGCAAAAGCTGTACATCAAAAAGCTAAGGTTATTATTATGGACGAACCTACGTCCTCTATCTCTGATAAAGAAGTAGAAGTGTTGTTTGAAATAATAGAGAAGCTGAAAGCGCAAGGAGTGGCAATTGTTTATATTTCTCATAAAATGGATGAAATATATCGCATTGGGGATGAGATTACGATTCTGAGAGATGGAAAATATGTAGGCCATTATGCTCTTAGCGAAATTGAAAAGAAAGAATTAATTGAAAAAATGGTAGACAGGCCATTTGATGAAATATATCCGGTTCGTGAATCAAAAACAGGGGAAGTAGTGTTAAAGGTACAGGATTTGTGTCTGGGGAAAAAGTTCCATAATATCAGTTTTGAATTGCATAAAGGAGAAATTCTTGGTATTGGCGGACTTATGGGCGCCGGACGAACAGAAGTTGTAGAAACTATTTTTGGTATTGAGAAGGCAACGTCCGGGAAAGTATTTGTAAATGGCAAAGAAGTAAAGATTCGTTCTCCTAAGCAAGCGATTGAAAATGGTCTTGGCCTGATTACAGATGATCGTAAGAAGAAAGGATTGGTACTTCAAAGAAATGTTGCTCAGAATACTATTCTTGTAGACTATGGAAAAGTATCTAAGATGGGAGTTTTGAAGTCTAAACAGGTGAAAAAGGTTGCTGAACAACAAGCGAAAAGTTTGAATTTGAAAATGTCGGGACTTTCACAGTTGGTCGGAACATTATCAGGCGGAAATCAGCAAAAGATCGTGCTTGCCAAATGGTTATTAAAGAATCCGGATATTTTGATTTTTGACGAACCTACCAGAGGAATTGATATTGGTTCCAAACAAGAATTTTATAACTTAATTAATGAACTGGCAAAACAGGGGAAATCAATTATATTTATCTCCAGTGAAATGCCGGAAGTGATAAGGTTGAAAAAGAATAGTAGAGAAAATCCATTCCCGTAAGGGCATAACATTAAAGCCATCTCTCGGTGGCCTGATTGAAAAT
>CAJTRE010000016.1 GCA_910578495.1 uncultured Dorea sp. | reverse complement strand
AGCGCAGGAAATAGCTGACATTACTGCAATACAGTTGAATTGTCCGTTCTCTAAGGTTGCGTTTTTCCGCAGCATGGCGGATGGATTCAAAAATATCTTCGTACATAAAAAACCTCCATGATAAGTAGTATTGAGTGTTTAAAGTGACGTCTACTTACCAGGGAGGTGCATTGGCATCATAATTCCGGTTGCGGAAGACACCAAAAAATGATATTGTATTCATAGGCAGTGGAGGTCTCCGTATTTGATTGTTTTGTGTGGTAACTTAACAATACCGTATTGCGGAAGATTTTTCCACTGCTTTTATTTAGAGGAACGTAAAAACTGCGCCACAGCCCTGGCAGGCCATCGCGCAGCGATTTTGTTCAATTGAATGTTGTAAGACAAACAGTAAGTAAATAGGAAAAGGGATTGTCTGTTCCCGACGCAGATGTTCTTTCAAAAATTGCAGATATACTGGATACAAAAGTAAGCATATTGCTTGGAGGAACAATACCTGATGAAGATGATAATGATGTCATCGCAGAACAACTTGCAAAAATCAGTGAACAGATGGCAATTAAGAATAAGCGTAGCAAAAAAATTTGGAAAATTGCTGGGGTTATATTCCTAGTAATTGTGCTATTGAATATCCTCTTGATAATATTTAATATGTCAGTATCTAAAAACGTTTCAACGGATAGTAGCACCACTTTCATAGAAATAGGTGAAGATGATGTGATTGATGTAGAATAATTTCCAACATACAATCTCAGTTTGACAACTTCATATCTATACACACAAAGCAGTTAGTCTTAGGATTGACTGCTTTTTAACAAAAGACACCACTCAGGTGTAAAGGGTGTCTTTTTAGTGCTATTTTATTGTCATATCAAGGCTCATTCAATTGTGGTAAATTCGTGGTAAATTAAATAATTTTCTATACTTCAAAGTGCTTGAAAGTATAGTGTTTATGCGGATAATCGCAAATTAGATATAAAATTTATAATAATTTTAATGAGGATTGGGGAAATCCTAAGAACATAATCTGGGAGGCAGAAATGATGAGGAAAACCATATTGGTAGCGGATGATGACGCAATGAATTTAAAAAGAACCCGTATGATCTTGGAGAAGAATTATAATATACTTCTTGCAGAATCAGGAAAGGAAGCTCTGGAAAAGATGAAGAGTGAGAAAGTAGACTTGGTTCTTCTGGATATTGCGATGCCTGTGATGGACGGGTTGGAAACTTTTAAGCAGATGAAGGAATCAAAAGTAGAGATTCCTGTTATTTTTTTGACGGCATCAGGGTATGAGGATGATGTAAAGACGGCTATTAATCTAGGGGCAGTGAATTATTTGAAGAAACCGTTTTTCCGGATGAACTGTTGAAACGAGTTTCAATGGGGTTTAAGGAAGAATGAGAACAAAAGGACAGACTAGTATACATTTGCTTCTGGCCAGTATCGTTACGTTTGTCGGCGTCGTGCTGATTGGTCTGACATTGGCGATGGCGTGGGAGCCTTGGATGGTTCCGGTTATTCTAATTGGAAATACCCTTGTGTGGATTCTCCATATAGCAAGAACCGGTTCAGCAATATTTTATGAAAATTTATGTGTCGGATTATTGATGGTTGGCTTCTTCTTTTTTGGAGTACATGGTGCAATTATTTTTGATATTCCGGCATTTGCCTGTATGCTTATTTTTATTTTTTCAATGTTTGATAAAAGGTGGCTTCTGTATATGGAGGGCGCTTTGTATTTGTTGGTATTGCTATACCATGTTTTCGTTCTGGACACGATTACAAAAACTACGCATCCGCACGAGTTTGTACGTATATTGGGAGGGGACCTTATAGTTTCAGGAACGATGGTAATTGCTCTTTACCGGATTAAGCGCAGGTTGGAGTCCAGGATTAAGTATGATAACATTATTGACCAGCTGGAAACAGCCAGAAGACAGAATGCAGAGTTTTTGTCAAATGTATCTCATGAACTCAGGACGCCCATTAACATGGTGCTTGGAATCAGCGAGGTTATTCAGGAAAAGACTGTTTCACCAGAGGTTCGAGTGGATATCGAATCAATTAAATTGGCGGGCAAGCGTTTGTCTGACCAGATTAATAATATGCTTGATTATACGGAAATTGTAGAAGGGAGATTGACGCCGTCAAAGGAACCTTATATGTTTACGTCAATATTTAACGATATTATTACGTTAACCGCTATGCAGAGCAAGAAACCTCAGCTTGAGATGATATTTGATCTTGCACCTGGAATACCGTCGATTTTACTGGGAGATGCTGAAAAAATTTCCCATGTGCTAAAGATTATTTTGGAAAATTCCATTAAATTTACCGAAGAAGGTGGAATCTATGTTTGTGTTGATTCCCGGCAGGAAAGTTACGGCACTAATTTGATCATTGATATTTGTGATACCGGAATTGGCATGACGGATGGTCAGATTGCGAAGATGTGTGATGACTTTTATCAGGCGGATACCGGAAGCAGCCGCTTTGCCGGAGGATTGGGACTGGGAATTCCCATTGCCCAGGGACTTCTTCATGCCATGGGTGGATTTATTCATTTTGAAAGTGATGAACAGATGGGGCTGCAGGTTCATATTACCATTCCTCAGGGGGTAGTGGATGATTCACCGGTGATTTCCCTTGGTGATTCGAAACAGTTTTGTATTGTTTGTTATTTTAGACCGGAGAAATATATCAACGATGAGGTGAGGCGTTATTATGACCGCATGATATATCATGTTGTAGAAGGGGTAGGTGTTGAAGGGTATCAGGTTCATAATTTTGAAGACCTGTTAAAGATTCAGGAAAGCCACAGTGTGACTCATGTGTTTATCGCCCAGGCAGAGTACCTGGAAAATCAGGTATATTATGAAGAACTGGCGGAAAAAATCAGAGTTGTTATAATTGCAGAAAGAGAATTTATGTTGAATAAGAACAGCAGGCTGATGATTATTCACAAGCCATTCTTTATTCTTTCTATTGTGAACCTGCTTAATGGAGAGATGATAGAAAATGGATTTGGCGAGGCGCAGGCTGCAGGCCGCAGGCCATTTTTATGCAAAGGTCTCAGGGCTTTGGCGGTTGATGATGAAGAGATGAATCTGAAGGTAGCTCAAGGTGTTCTGGGTAGTTATGGGATTCAGGTAGATACCTGTCTTAGTGGTGGAGAGGCGATAGAACGTTGTGAATCTACAACTTATGATATCGTTTTCTTGGATCATATGATGCCCGGATTTGACGGGATAGAAACATTAAAGCAAATCCGTGAGATAAATGACGGAATGTATCAGGATATTCCTGTAGTGGTTTTGACTGCAAATACTATTAGCGGCGCTAGGGAAATGTTTAAAAATGAAGGCTTTACTGAGTTTATACCAAAGCCGATTGAACGGTCGGTTTTAGAACGTGTGCTGCGCAAGGTACTGTCAAGAGAACAGCTGCAGTATGGTGAGACGCTTGATTTGCCTCGGGATTCAGAAGAGAGCCGGAAAGAAATGCCGTCGGAAGAAGAATATAAAACGGAAGAAATAGATGGAGATAAAGAGGATTCGGTGAAGCCTGAGCCAGAAAAAAATAGTACGGCGCAGGATGAACCGGAAAAATACATAGCAGACAGGACAGATGATGCGAAACCTCATTATGAAATTCTGGTTCAAGCCGGCATTAATGTGTCGCTTGGATTAGACTACTGCTGTGGGGAAGATGATTTTTATATGGAGATGCTGATTATGTTTTCTTCTCAGCAAGCAGAGAAGAAGGCAGAAATTATTTCTCTGTATGAGACTGAGAATTGGGCAGATTATACAGTTAAGGTTCATGCGTTAAAGAGCACATCACTAATGATTGGTGCAGAGCAGCTTGCAAATCAGGCAAAACTGTTGGAACATGCTGGGAAAAAAGAGGATACAGAATATATCAGAAATAACCACGACGAATTAATGGGTCTGTACGATGAAGTCTGCAAGGCCATCAAACGAATATTATAGAGCATGCGATAAAGACAGGAGGGTGTGTGGGGTGATAGAAAAGTGGTTTCAATTAATTTATGACCATAGAGTCAGTTTGAGAGAACGTATGTTTCGCGTGGCTGTTGGGATTAGTATGATTTCGCTGACTTTGACAATGATTATGGGCAGGAACATAACAAATCTGATAATTCTGTTTGTCAGTCTTATTCTTACGGCTGGGATTGTAAAGATTAGTATTCACAAGGAGTGTATTAATACAGGAGCGACGGCGATTGCAATACTGCAATTTCTGCTTTTCCCAATAAGTTTTTTTGCGGCAGGCGGGGTTTACAGCGGATTGCCACAGTGGTTTGTTATCTGCTTTATTTATATCAGCATTACATTAGAGGGAAGGCGTAAGGCCGTATTTTATTTGTGGTGGATAATAGAAACGCTGCTTTGTTATTATATTGCTTTTTATTATCCGGAGAAGGTGGCGCAAAATACACAGGGGCATTATTTTTTCTGTTCAGCAGTTTCCGTTATTTTGGTGGGATTGTTGGCAAGTGCCCTGCTTTTGGCGCTAAATCGGCTTTATGAAAGGGAAAATGAGCTTTCCATACAGCAAAAGAAGGAAATTGAGGAACTGAACAAGGCAGAGAATAATTTTTTCTCTAGTATGAGTCATGAGATTCGTACGCCTATTAATACAATCATAGGATTAAATGAGATTATACTGCGTGGAGATATTGATGGAGAGGTGGCTGAGAGCGCCAGGAATATTCAGAACGCCAGTAAGATGTTATTAACTTTGATTAATGATATTTTGGATTTGTCGAAAATAAAGTCGAAAAAAATGGAAATTGTTAATGTTTCTTATGAAACGGGCATGTTGTTTTCAGAAATCATTAATATGATTTGGAATAAAGCCAAGGAAAAGGGATTGGAGTTCAAACTTCATGTAGATCCATCAATTCCAAGTATGCTTTGCGGCGATGAAGTGCGTATTAAACAGGTTTTAATTAATCTATTGAATAATGCTGTAAAGTATACTAGTGAGGGCTCCGTTACACTTTCTGTCCGATGTGAAAGATTGACCTTAAACCGCGTACGGATTTGGTTTTCTGTTCAGGATACAGGACAGGGAGTAAAAAAAGAAAATATTCCTTATCTTTTCGATGCATTTAAACGGGTAGACGAGGAGAAAAACCGCCATATCGAAGGCACAGGGCTTGGTCTTAGCATTGTACATCAGTTAGTGGAACTGATGGGTGGAGAAATCAGTGTAAACAGTGTTTATACGAAGGGTTCTATTTTTCTTGTAATGTTGGAACAGGATATTGTTGACGAGAAAGAACTTGGAAAGTTTACGTTGGATTCTCATGTAAGATACCGCGAAGGGGAACAGTATCATCAGAGTTTTGAGGCACCTGATGCCCATATTTTGGTGGTAGATGATAATGACATGAATTTGATGGTAGTGAAAAAGCTGCTTGCCGCCACAAAGATTCAGTTGGATACTGCGCTTAGCGGTTTTGAGTGTCTGCAGCTTACCCAGAGTCAGTATTATGATGCGATTTTAATGGATCATTTGATGCCGGAAATGGATGGAATACAGTGTCTTCATGCGTTGCGGACACAGCCGGGGGGATTGTGCCAGGATGTTCCGGTGCTTGCCCTTACAGCCAATGCAGGAGGTGATAATCAGTTCATTTATCGAAAAGAAGGATTTAGCGGTTATCTGGCAAAGCCTGTTAGCGGCGCTTTGTTGGAAGCTGCGGTTTCAAGTATTCTGCCCAAGAAGCTGGTTCATTTCAGTGAGGAGGTTGACCAGTCGGCGTTTGATAAGGAAATATTGATTTTTGAGGAGATACAGAGAACCTTTCTTATGGTGACAACAGACAGTGTGTGTGACCTTCCTGAATCCCTGCAGAAGCGATTGGACATTAAGGTGTGTCCTTACTATATTTGTACCGATCAAGGGCGGTTTTTAGATGAAGTGGAGTTGAAGGCGGATGAATTACTGTCTTATACGGCGACAGGGAAGGAAGGTTATTCCCAGTGTCCAAGTGTTGAGGACTATGAGAGCTTTTTTGCTGAACGACTGACGGAAGCGCAGAATGTGATTCATATTTCGATGGCAAAGTATGCAAGTGAGGGTTATAATAATGCAGTTGAAGCCGCCAAGTCATTTGAAAATGTTACTGTATTAGATTCAGGTAATTTTTCCAGTGCAATGGGGCTGATTGTTCTTTATGCTACTTACATGGCAGAAAATCATGCGACGAAGGCGGAGATTGTGAGAACGGTAGAAGGACTGAAACATCGCGTTTCTTCGGCTTTCGTTATTGGCAGTACGCATCGGATGTGCCAGACAGGGCGGATTTCCAAGAGGGTGCAGATAATTTGTGATGCACTTTTGCTGCATCCGATTATTGTGCTTAAGAACAGCAAGATGGTTGTGGCCGGAATGGGTATGGGAAGCTTTACCCATATGGCGAAACGATATATTCGGAAGGTGCTTTCTAATAAAGGAAACATCGACCGTCGTATTTTGTTTATTACCTATGCGGGGATGGATGCACAGAGTATACAGTATATTCAAGAACTGGTACAACAGTATTGTCCGTTCGAGCGGATTTACTTACAGAAGGCATCTTCTGCTATTGCCAGCAACTGTGGTGAGGGCTCTTTTGGACTCTTGTTTCTGAAAAAAATGAGGTGATGTTTTCCTTTCGGAAACGATTCTCGCTTTTTCTTGTGTGTCAAAGTATAGATGCAAACTCTTCTCTTTATGTTATTTTGAGGGCTGTCTGCCGGAGGAATACCATGAAGAGATTGGGTTTGCATTTTTGATTTACCAAGTATTTGTTATCGATACAAAAATATGATATACTTATTGTTTAAGTTTAGAATCTGATTTATGGAGAGTCTGTTATGATACGATTGAACAAATATTTAAGTGAAGCAGGAGTGTGTTCCCGACGTGAGGCAGACCGGCTGATTGAAAGCGGGCGTGTGACGGTGGATGGGAAGAGAGCAGTTCCCGGTACACAGGTGGAAGAAAATCAAGAAGTGAGAATCGGGAAGAAACTGATAAATTCCGGTAATGAGAAAATTGTACTGGCTGTAAATAAGCCGGCTGGGATTGTATGCACAGAGGATAGGCGCGAAAAGAAAAATATTATCCGGTTTCTCAATTTCCCGGTGCGTGTGACTTACGCAGGACGACTGGATAAAGATTCGGAAGGTCTGCTTATCATGACCAATGACGGCGATTTGATCAATGCCATAATGCGCGCCAGATACAGACATGAAAAGGAATATAGAGTAACAGTAGACAGACCTCTTTTGGACGATTTTAAGGAGAAGATGGAAAACGGCGTCCGGATTAAAGATAAAGAAAAAGGACTGGATGAAGTGACCAGACCATGTAAAGTAAATATTATTGGAAAATACACATTTTCTATTGTACTGACACAAGGGCTGAATCGCCAGATTCGCAGAATGTGCGAGGCTCTTGGATATAAAGTGAAGAAATTGGTCAGAGTAAGAATTATGAATATAGAGCTTGGGGATTTGAAACCGGGTGCAGCGAGAAAATTATCAAAACAGGAGTTAGAGGAATTATATGAGCAGACAGAAGCAAGAAAGAATGCTGGAATTGGTAGAGCAGTTAAATAAAGCGGGACGCGCCTATTATCAGGACGCAGAAGAAATAATAAGCAATTATGAGTATGACAAGATTTATGATGAGCTTGTCTCATTGGAAAAGGAGCTTGGAATTACACTGTCTAACAGTCCGACAGTGAATGTAGGGTATGAAGTATTAAGTGAACTTCCGAAAGAACGGCATGAAAAACCCATGCTTTCACTGGATAAGACTAAGAACGTGGAGGAATTAAAAGAATTTCTGGGAAATCAGAAGGCAGTAATGTCATGGAAGATGGACGGCCTTACCATTGTTCTCACATATAGAGACGGCGGATTATATAAGGCAGTTACTCGTGGAAACGGCGAGGTGGGCGAGGTTATTACGAATAATGCCAAAGTGTTTAAAAATGTTCCGCTTAGAATTGCATATGAGGGAGAGCTGATTTTGCGAGGCGAGGCGGTGATTGGCTATAAAGATTTTGAGAAAATTAACGATGAAATCGAAGATGTAGAATCGAAGTACAAGAATCCGAGAAATCTGTGCAGCGGTTCTGTCCGGCAGCTTAATAACGAGATTACGGCAAAACGAAACGTCAGATTTTATGCGTTTCATCTGGTACAGGCGGAGGGCGTGGATTTCCACAATTCCAGAATCTATCAGATGGAGTGGCTTTCGAAACAAGGATTTGAGGTAGTAGAGCACTATATGGTGACAAGAGATACGGTGGAGGCAGAAGTTGAGAAATTTTCTGCAAAAATCACAGAAAATGATTTCCCATCAGACGGACTTGTGCTAGTATATGATGATGTGGAGTATGGAAGGTCTCTGGGACAGACTTCAAAATTCCCAAGAGATTCTTATGCGTTTAAGTGGGCAGATGAGATTCGAAAGAGCCGCCTTACGGAGATTGAGTGGAGTCCGTCAAGGACAGGGCTTATTAATCCAGTGGCAATCTTTGAGCCGGTGGAACTTGAGGGAACGACGGTGAGTCGTGCAAGTGTCCATAATATCAGTATTATGGAAGAACTGGAGCTTGGAATTGGTGATGAGATTGAAGTTTACAAGGCGAATATGATTATTCCGCAGATTGCAGAGAATCTGACCAGAAGCGGAGTGAAAGATATTCCTAAGCGTTGTCCGGTATGCGGAGGCGGCACACAGGTGAAGCAAGTAAGTAATGCCAAAGCGCTTTATTGTATAAATCCGGATTGTCAGGCGAAACATGTGAAAGCATTTTCTCTGTTCGTAAGCCGGGATGCACTGAACATTGAGGGACTTTCAGAATCTACACTGGAGAAATTTATTTCCAGAGGATACATTAAGGAGTTTGCAGACCTTTTCCATCTGGATCGTTATAAAGAAGAGATTCAGTCTATGGAAGGCTTTGGAGAGAAATCTTATCATAACTTAATTGCAAGCGCCGAGAAAGCAAAGACAACAACACTTCCGAAAGTGATTTATGGACTTGGTATTGCAGGTATCGGACTTGCCAATGCAAAAGTAATCTGTAAGGAATTTCACTATAATGTCGAAGAAATGCTCCATGCAGATACAGAGCGTTTGAGCGCCATATCCGGTATTGGAGAAGTATTAGCGGGAGCATTTGCAGAGTATTTTAAAGATGAGGTTCATGTAGAGCGGTTTTATCATCTTCTTAACGAACTTACAATTCCAGAAGAGAAGATGGAACAATCAGAGCAGATTTTCGAGGGCGTGAATTTTGTAATTACGGGAAATGTAGTACATTTTGCTAATCGAAACGAAGTGAAAGAGTTGATCGAAAGCCTTGGCGGAAAGGTGACAGGTTCCGTAACATCGAAGACCAATTATCTGATCAACAATGATGTGACATCTGCATCTTCCAAGAATAAGAAAGCGAATGAGCTGGGGATACCGATTATTTCTGAGGAAGATTTTATAAAGATGACTAAGTAAATCAAGATAGTATAGAAAGAAGGGAAATTATGTCTGATCAGGAAAATAAAAATGTGAATGAGGTGGAAACTGTAGAGAAGGCAGAAGCCGTAACCGTAGAACCGACAGATAAAAAAGAAGATGACGAGTATGAAAAAGTATGCTTTGTCTGCCGGCGTCCAGAGAGTGTCGCAGGAAAAATGGTGGATTTACCGAATAATATTTCTGTATGCAGCGATTGTATGCAGAAGAGTTTTGATGCCATGAATAACAGTCAGCTTGATTTGAGTCAGCTTATGAATATGCCGGGAATTCAGTTTATGAATCTGTCTGATTTGGAGCAGAGTGTTCCAAAGAAGCAGAAGATTAAGAAGAAAAAAGAGGGAGAGAAAAAGCAGCCCCTTGTAGATATTCATAAGCTTCCTGCGCCTCACAAAATTAAGGCGAGACTGGATGAGTATGTGGTAGGACAGGAGTATGCGAAAAAGGCGATGTCTGTGGCAGTATATAATCATTATAAGCGTGTTGCGGCAGATACAATGGATGATATTGAGATTGAGAAGTCTAATATGCTGATGATTGGGCCGACAGGTTCCGGTAAGACTTATCTGGTTAAGACGCTGGCGAGACTTTTGGATGTGCCGCTTGCGATTACAGACGCCACGTCTTTGACGGAGGCGGGATACATAGGAGATGACATTGAAAGTGTTGTTTCTAAGCTTCTTGCGGCAGCCGATAACGACGTGGAGAAGGCAGAGCAGGGGATTATCTTTATTGATGAGATTGACAAGATTGCTAAGAAGAAAAACACAAATCAGCGGGATGTGAGCGGAGAGTCTGTACAGCAGGGGATGTTGAAGCTTTTAGAGGGAAGCGATGTGGAAGTCCCGGTTGGGGCAAATAGTAAAAATGCCATGGTTCCGCTTACCACAGTGAATACGAAGAATATTTTATTTATTTGCGGCGGAGCATTTCCGAATCTGGAAGGCATTATCAAAGAAAGACTGACGAAACAGGCTTCCATTGGATTTGGTGCAGATTTAAAGGATAAATACAACAAAGATAAGTCGATTCTTGAGAAAGTGCAGACGGAAGATTTGCGCAGCTTTGGTATGATTCCAGAGTTCTTAGGACGTCTTCCTATCGTATTTACTTTAAAAGGACTGGATGAGGATATGCTGGTGAAGATTTTAAAAGAACCAAGAAATGCAATCCTCAAGCAGTATCAGAAACTTCTTGCTCTGGATGAAGTGAACTTGGAGTTCGATGAGGGAGCACTTCGGGCAATAGCGAAAAAGGCGATGGAGAAAGATACTGGAGCCAGAGCGCTCCGCGCTATTATTGAGGAATTTATGCTGGATATTATGTATGAGATTCCAAAAGATGACAGCATTGGGCATGTAGTGATTACGAAAGAATATATTGAGCGAAACGGTGGGCCGATCATCACATTGAGAGGACAGGAAGTTCCGAAATTACAATAAAAGAAGTTAGAAAAATCAAGTTAGGACCTGAATAAAAATATCCAGATTCTGTAATGAGTGAGATTAGGAGGAATAAATGTGAAAAAGTTCATTACATTTTTGGGGGGATTGTTTGTACTTATGGCAAGCAGCCCGCTGACAGTCTTTGCGAAAGAAGCGGGGACTGAGGCGGTCGCGGCATCGGTGCCGTTATGGATGTGTATTCCATTTGGCGGTTTGTTGCTTTGTATTGCGGTTTTGCCGCTTATAAAAGGTGAATGGTGGGAGAAATACCAGCCGGTTATTGTTGCTGTGTGGGCGGTTTTGTTTATTGTGCCTTTTACACTGAAATATGGTGTCGGATTTTCGGCAGAGACAGTGATGGAGTGTGTGTTTAACGATTATCTTACCTTTATTGTCCTATTGTTTGGACTTTTCTGTGTGGCAGGAAATATTACGCTGGAAGGAGATTTTGCAGGCTCTCCAAGAATCAATGTTGCGCTGCTTGCATTTGGAACGATTCTTGCAAGCTGCATCGGTACGACAGGAGCTAGTATGCTTCTGGTGCGTCCGGTTATCAAGATGAATAAGTGGAGAAGAAGAAAAAGACATTTGATGGTGTTTTTTATTTTCCTCGTTTCTAATATGGGCGGCTGTCTGACTCCGATTGGAGATCCGCCGCTTTTAATGGGATTTATGAGAGGCGTGCCATTCTTCTGGAGTTTACATCTGTTTGGTATTCTGATCTTCAATATGGTTATTTTACTGACGGTATTTTATTTTGTAGATAGAAGAGCATATCGTAAGGATGTTGCCAGAGGATTAAAACCGGACATTAGTAAACCGGGAACAGACGTACGTATTGACGGGGCACATAATCTGTTTTTTGTAGTGTTGATCGTGGGGGCTGTTATTTTAAGCGGTATGCTTCCAAGCGTTCCTGCTTTTCAGGATGCGTCCGGACATCCACTGGGGATTCATGTGATAGGAGAGGTGACACTTTCCTTTGCATCTATTATTGAAATGGCGGTTATTTTATTAGCTGCATTTTTGTCCTTTAAGACTACGAAGGAAGAAATCCGTATTCGTAACCATTTCAACTGGGGACCAATCAAAGAAGTTGCGGTACTCTTTATCGGAATTTTTATTACAATGCAGCCGGCGCTTCTGTTGTTGAAAGCCCATGGGGCAAATCTCGGACTTTCCAAACCATTTGAAATGTTCTGGGTGACGGGTGCGCTTTCAAGCTTCCTTGATAACACGCCGACCTATCTTGTGTTCTTAACTACGGCGGGAACGCTTGGATTTACTCATGGTATGGTGACGACTGTCGGTACAATATCGAATCGGATGCTGACGGCTATTTCTTGTGGAGCGGTGTTTATGGGAGCGAATACTTATATTGGAAATGCGCCGAACTTCATGGTGAAAGCTATTTCTGATGAAAATGGTGTGCGTATGCCGACCTTCTTTGGATATATCGTATGGTCGCAGATATTTTTAGTTCCGGTGTTTTTGATAGACACTTTGGTGTTCTTTTTGTAAAGGGGGAGAGCTTAGATGAAAGATAATCGAAAAAAATGTTTGGCGATCGCAGAGCGTATCTACGATCTTGATGTGGAAGTATATAGATGTGTAGGCTCTTCTTTAGGTCGTGCATTTACATCTGACAGACGTACCTGTGTTGAAAATCTGGTAAATCTTATGATTGAAAGCCCGAAGGGGCACCTGCTTCGAAGCGAGCTTGCCATGATCAGCAATATGGCAAGAACCATTCGAAAAAAAGAGGACAGATCCCGGCTTATGCGGGAGTATGATAATATATTAAAGGAAATTGCAACTTTGCCTACCAGTTTTGGCCGGGTAGACATCGTAAATGAAAAGAGAGCTCGTCTTAATACTGCAAATTTGCATCAAAAGTTTAAAAAAGACGACCATATGGTTATCTGTATTGGGCGTACTCAGGGAAGTGCGGGAAATGATATAGGATTTGCGTTGGCGGATTCTCTGAAAGTAAATTATTATGACGTGGAGATTTTCAATGAGGTGTTAAAACGTCTGGAAGTGGAGAGAGAAGAGGCTTACGGTATCCATGACCATGTTGCTGTTGATCAAAATCAGGTTGTCATGGATAATAAGTATCAAAAAGGCTTCGAAGCGACTCATGGCATTCGCCGGCGCTTGAAAGAGTTTAATCGTTATCACGGACTTACAAAAGCAGATGCGCTCTTTTTTTACCTGAGTGATTTGATCTGTCAGAAAGCGAGAGAGGAAGATTTTATTGTTATGGGACGTTGTGCAGATGTAATTCTAGCCAATAATCATATTCCTCATGTGAGTATCTTTATTACAGCGCCTTTTGAGCAGAGGGTAAACCGTATCATGGAAGTGCAGGGGCTTACCTACAAACAGGCTGCGCGTCAGCTTAAATTACTGGATAAAAAGCACGAAAGATATTTTCGTCATTATACGGGACTCAAATGGGGCGCGGCAGAAAATTATGATATCTGTTTCAACAGTGCAAGCTACGGAATCGAAGAATCGGTGGAGATTATTGAACGTATGCTGAACCAACATTTGCATACCGGTTCTTAATATCTGCGCATGATGAAATAAAATACCTCATATGCTTGTTATAAAGTATATGAGGTATTTTTATGAAAAATAATTATGAAAATAATAGTGGTATGTCATTGCATGCAAGCGCATTGTCATGCCGTGAAATGATTTTATCAGAAGATTATTGGGATTTTATTTTGCCGCCTACCAGATGTCCGGACAATTATAATGTACCGTTAGACAGAATCTGTACGCAGAAGATGGATTTCGGTTATCAGGCAGAATCTGTAGACAGTGAATTATTAGAACCGCTTACAATAGAGCGCTATTGGTATAATTCTATTCCCAACTGTTATGCACTTCTGGATATGAATGCGTTAAATGCAGCCGGTATATCGGCGGTTCAAAATTACCCGACCTTGCAGCTGATGGGAGAAAACGTGATGATAGGATTCATAGATACTGGGATTGATTATCAGAATGAGGTGTTCCGGAATGTGGATGGAAGTACAAGAATTGCCGCTATCTGGGATCAGACAGTGCAAAGCGGAACTTTGCCGGAAGGCATGCAGTTTGGAAGCGAGTATACGCGGGAAGAAATTGACGAAGCTCTGCAAAGTGCAAATCCATTGGATATTGTACCGAGCCGGGATGAAAATGGACATGGAACATTTCTTGCGAGTGTGGCGGCAGGAAGCGCCAATGTAGAAAATCAGTTTTTAGGAGCTGCGCCGGAGTCTACAATTGCAGTAGTTAAATTAAAAGAAGCGAAGAAATATTTAAAAGACTTTTATGCCATTCGTGAGGAGGCAGTCTGTTTTCAAGAAAATGATATTATGCTGGGGCTTAAGTATTTGAATGCGGCCGCTAGGAAAGCGGGGATGCCACTGGTCATTTGTATTGCGCTGGGAACGAATTTTGGCGGTCATAACGGGACGTCCTTGTTATCTTCCATGTTGGATTCATATTCTCAACAATTGAATCGCTGCGTAGTGATCGGAGGGGGAAATGAGGCTGCCGAGAGACATCATTATTATCATATGTTTGATAATAAAAATGAAAATGTAGTAGCAGAAATTCGTGTAGGAGAAGGGATTAGCGGGTTTGTAACAGAACTCTGGTCTGCGCTTCCGAATGTAGTGACGATGTCTATTACCTCGCCGTCCGGGGAACGTACAAGGCAGATTTCTCTGCGGCAGGGGTATCGGTATAACTTTGTATTTACATTTGAACGGACGGAAGTAGTAGTAGAATACAGGCTTCTGCTTGAAAATAATGACTCTCAGCTTATCTTCATGAGATTTCGCGATCCTGCGCCGGGAATCTGGAGAATCCATGTGGAACCACTGCAAATGTCAGAGGGAGACTTTCATTTGTGGCTTCCGATTCGGGAGTTTCTGGACGGTGATGTATTTTTTTTGGAAGCAAATCCGGATACAACGTTGACAGAGCCGGGAACCGGAAGAAATTCCATTACTGTTGCATATTATAATGGCAGAGACAATTCGGTTGATATTAATTCAGGAAGAGGTTATACTAGAGATGGACGTATTAAGCCTGATTTTGCGGCGCCGGGAGTACAGATTACAGGAGCGGGACTAAACGGAAGATTTGTAACTGACAGTAGTTCTAGTGCGGCCACAGGAATTGCCGCAGGAGGGATAGCGCTTCTTATGGAATGGGCAGCCGGGCAGCCCGGGTCCAGAGGGATTACAACTAGTCAGATACGGAATCTGATCATACTTGGGGCAGAGCAGAGACCACAGACAAAATTTCCGAATAAAGAGTGGGGCTATGGAACAATGAATCTGTATCGGACACTGGATACTCTGCGCCAGCTGTAACTGCGATACGAAGAGAGAAAAGGAGATGTAAGATATGGCAGATTTTTTTGAAGAGTTAGGAAGAAAGATTACAGATGTAGCAAATGAAATAGGGAAAAAGACGGAAGACACAATTGAGATCCAGAAATTAAAAAGTGATATACGTTCTCTGCAGCGCGCAAATGATCGTGATCTTCTGGATATAGGACGCATGGTATATGAGAAGTTCTGCAACAGCGAGATTTCCGATATGGATTATGTGGCAGTATGCGAATCCATTGAAAAGCGTGAGGAAAAGGCTGCGAAAATAAAGGAAGAGATTGAACGAATCAGAGGAGAGATATAAGGATGGTGTGGATGGGCGCGCTGTTGTTGGTCTTGCTCTGTATAGACATGGGAATTAAGCAGTATATCGAAGATACGTTTAAAAACGATGAAGAGCGGGATACGAGGATTCCGGGAATAGTGCTTCGTAAAGTACATAATAAAGGCTTTCTGTTGAATGTATTGGAGGAGCGTCCCGAGATTGTGCGTACATGTTCGGCTGCCGCAGGGGTAATCGTTGTGCTTTATGATATCTGGCTTGTATTTAAGAAAGGAAAAATCTTTCGGAAATTGGGAATGACGCTTGTGACTGCCGGGGCTGTCAGCAATATTTACGATCGGCTGATTCGGGGAAAAGTAGTTGATTATATTGGATTTAAAAGCAGATATTCTTTTCTTTCCAGAATTACAGCAAATCTGGCAGATGTTTACGTAGCTGTTGGTATGGTGCTGGTGGAAGTGGGCATTATTAGAAAACGGAAGAAGAGATAGTCGTGAAAAACGGCATAGGTTGACTATGCCGTTTTGGTTTACCTGTCATTTCTATTTGTTTTGTACCTCTGCCATTTTCATAGCGCGGACTTTAAGCGGCAATCCGAACAGATTGATGAATCCATCTGCATCGTGGTGGTCATAAAGTTCTCCGGTTGTAAAACTTGCCAATGATTCACTGTACAGAGAGTACGGAGAAGTTGTTCCGGCTTTGATGATATTGCCTTTGTAAAGTTTGAATTTTACTTCACCGGTCACATATTCTTGTGTGCTTTCGATAAATGCCTGCACTGCTTCGCGAAGTGGTGTGAACCATTTTCCTTCGTATACAATCTGAGAAAGCTTGTTTGCCATCTCTTCTTTTACTTCATAGGTGGCACGATCTAATACCAGCTCCTCTAACTGCTGGTGAGCTTCATAGAGAATTGTTCCGCCGGGAGTTTCATATACGCCGCGGGATTTCATGCCGACGACGCGGTTCTCTACGATGTCGATAATACCAATGCCATGTTTACCACCGAGTTCATTTAACTTGCGTATAATATCAGAAACTTTCATCTCCTCGCCGTTAATACTCGTCGGAACACCTTTTTCAAATGTCATAGTTACATACTCTGCTTCATTTGGAGCTTTCTCCGGAGAAACACCGAGGACTAATAAATCATCATAGTTTGGTTCGCATGCCGGATCTTCAAGCTCTAACCCTTCGTGGCTGATATGCCATAAGTTACGGTCGCGGCTGTAGCTGTGGCTTGCGTCAAATGGAAGGTCAATGCCATGTGCTTTGCAGTATTCAATCTCATCCTCGCGGGACTGCATGATCCATACGTCGGTCATACGCCATGGAGCGATGATTTTGAGGTCTGGAGCAAGGGCTTTGATTCCGAGTTCAAAACGAATTTGATCGTTTCCCTTACCTGTTGCGCCATGGCAGATAGCGGACGCTCCTTCTTTTCTTGCAATCTCTACGAGACGTTTTGCGATTGCGGGACGCGCCATAGAAGTTCCAAGCAAATATTTGTTTTCATAAATGGCATGTGCCTGTACGCAAGGTACGATATAGTTGTCGCAGAAATCATCTACGATATCTTCAATGTATAATTTGGAGGCGCCGGATAATTTGGCGCGTTCCTCAAGTCCGTCCAGTTCTTCTCCCTGTCCGCAGTCAACGCAGCAACAGATGACGTCATAATCAAAATTTTCCTTTAACCATGGAATAATGGCTGTGGTGTCAAGCCCGCCGGAATAAGCTAATACAACTTTTTCTTTCATTATGTAAATCCTCCTCGTATATAAAAATACATTTTTCGCATAAATTTGCAATTGCTTGCCGCAAGGATTACTATACACCAATATTTATAAATATGCAAGTGAAATTTGAGATATAATTAAAAATATGCAAAATATACAATGTAAATGTATAAAAACTAACCATTGTTGCATGATTTGCTCATTTTACTGGCCATGGCTGAACTGTGACAGAGTAATAGTAAGTAACTATTCAGCCATAACAACTCGAGTTTCGACTGTTATACAGTCTTTTACGCTGCTTACGCAGCTAAAACTCTCGTTTATAGCTAAACGCCATATGCTGATTATATCATACAGTCTGTTGCAAGCAGACTTGCACATCCTGTCTGCTATATCAGCGCATGGCTGAATAGTTACAATAGTAAATATTATTTACAAAAAACGCTTGCATAATATACGGAACAGATGTATAATTATGCAAGCGTTTTAATTTGGGTACACCCAATATGACAAATAGGTATAGGTAAAAATGGAATTAAGGATGTAGTACATTTTAACTTAACTGTACTACGTCTCGAGGAGGAAGTCTATGATTAAAGTAGGTATTATCGGTGCGACTGGCTACGCCGGAGGTGAATTAGTAAGACTTTTGCAGGGGCATAAGGAGGCAGAGGTTGTATGGTACGGTTCCAGAAGTTATATAGATAAGCAATATGCGGATGTCTATCAAAATATGTTTCAAATCGTAGAGGATAGATGTCTGGATGATAATATAGCAGAGCTGGCAGAGCAGGTGGATGTTATATTTACTGCTACACCTCAGGGCTTTTGTGCTTCTGTTTTGAATGAGGAGATTTTGTCTAAAACAAAGGTGATTGATTTGAGTGCGGATTATCGTATCAAAGATGTGGCGGTTTATGAGAAGTGGTACGAAATTAAGCACAAGAGTCCACAGTTTATAGAGGAAGCGGTTTATGGGCTTTGTGAAGTGAACCGAGAACAGATAAAGGGAGCAAGACTGGTTGCCAATCCGGGATGTTATACTACCTGTTCTATTCTGACTGCATATCCGCTGGCAAAAGAAGGCATTATTGATATGAATACGTTGATTGTAGATGCCAAGTCCGGCACTTCTGGCGCAGGAAGGGGGGCGAAGATTCCGAATCTGTATTGTGAAGTAAATGAAAATATAAAGGCTTACGGTGTGGCATCTCACAGGCACACGCCGGAGATTGAGGAGCAGTTGGGGTATGCATCGGGCGAGAAGGTGCTTATTAATTTCACTCCGCATCTGATCCCGATGAACCGAGGGATTTTGGCAACGGAATATGCAAGCCTGAAAAAAGATGTGGCATACGCAGACGTGAAAGCTATTTATCAGAAATACTATGGAAACGAGACTTTTATCCGTATGTTAAAGGAAGATGTCTGCCCGGAAACGAAATGGGTGGAAGGCAGTAATTATGTGGATATTAATTTTAAGATTGATGCGAGAACAAACCGTATTATTATGATGGGCGCTATAGATAATCTGGTGAAAGGAGCGGCAGGTCAGGCGGTACAGAACATGAATCTGATGTTTGGACTTCCAGAAGATGAAGGACTGAAACTGGTGCCGATGTTTCCGTAGGAACAAATGTAACTATTCAGCCATAACAACTCGAGTTTTGACTGTTATACAGTCTGTTACGCTGCTCACGCAGCTAAAACTCTCGTTTATGGCTAAGCGCCATATGCTGATTATATCATACAGTCTGTTGCAAGCAGGCTTGCACATCCTGTCTGCTATATCAGCGCATGGCTGAATAGTTACGAACAAATTCATTTATTCGGATAAAGAGGAGGAAGCATATGATTCGAGTGATGACAGTTGACGATTACCCCAAGGTGCGAGAACTATGGAACAGCATTAAAGGATTTGGAATCCGAAGTGTGGATGACTCTCGTGAAGGCGTGGAGCGATTCTTGAGGCGAAATCCGGCCACCAGTGTAGTTGCTGTGGAAGACGGAAAAGTTGTAGGAGCAATTTTATGTGGACATGATGGCAGGCGGGGGTGTCTGTATCATGTGTGTGTACACAAAGATTACCGGATGCAAGGCATTGGAAAAGCAATGGTTGGTTTTGCCATGGAAGCGTTAAAGAAAGAACAGATTAATAAGGTTTCTCTGATTGCATTTACAAAAAATGATATAGGAAACGCATTCTGGAAGGAAATCGGCTGGATTAGACGGGAAGATTTAAACTATTATGATTTTACTTTAAATGAGAAAAACATTACAGCATTTATTCAATAGAAGAGAAAGGAAGAGAAAAGTATGAAACAGGTAAAAGGCGGAGTAACAGCGGCAAAAGGATATGAGGCGGCAGCAACAGCGGCGGGAATTAAATATCAAGACAGAACAGATATGGCGTTGATTTACAGCCAGGCGCCCTGTGTGGCAGCAGGAACATTTACGAAAAATGTAGTGAAGGCGGCCCCGGTAAAATGGGACCAGCAGGTGGTGAAAAGCGGCGCTAAGGTTCAGGCAGTAATTGTAAATTCCGGGATTGCCAATGCCTGTACCGGAGAAGAAGGCTTTGGGTATTGTAAAGAGACTGCCAAAGCTGCTGCGGAGTGTTTACATATTTCTGAGGAAGGTGTGCTGATTGGTTCCACAGGTGTCATTGGAAAACAACTGCCAATGGAAAAGGTAATGGCTGGTGTTAAGGCACTTGCGGAAAAGAAAAACATTTCTTTAGAAAACGGAACGTTGGCGGCAAAAGCAATTATGACTACAGATACTTGTGAGAAAGAGCTGGCGGTGGAAATAGAAGCAGGCGGTAAGACGGTTACTATTGGCGGAATGGCAAAAGGTTCCGGCATGATTCATCCGAATATGTGTACTATGCTTGCATTTATCACTACAGACGCAGTGATTTCTAATGAAGTTTTACAGAAAGCGTTAAGCGAAGATGTAGATGATACTTATAATATGATTTCTGTAGACGGGGATACATCTACCAATGATACAGTAATTCTTCTTGCCAATGGTCTGGCTGAAAATGAAGAAATCCAATATGGAAGTGAGGATTATAAGAAATTTGCAGAAGCGCTCCACGTTATTAATGAGTATCTGGCGAAGAAGATTGCCGGAGACGGCGAAGGTGCGACGGCATTATTTGAAGTGAAAGCAGTGGGATGTGAAAGTGTAGAGCAGGCAAAAGTGCTTGCAAAAGCAATTGTATGCTCCAATCTTACCAAGACGGCAATTGCAGGACATGACGCCAATTGGGGACGGATTCTCTGCGCTATGGGATATTCCGGGGCACAGTTTGACCCGGAGAAAGTGGATTTATTCTTTGAGAGCAAAGCCGGTAAGATTCAGATTATTGAAAATGGAACTGCCGTAGATTATAGTGAAGCTGAGGCAACTAAGATTTTGTCTGAGCCGGAAGTAACGGCAATTGCAGACGTGAAGCTGGGGGATAAGGAGGCGGCGGCATGGGGATGTGACTTGACTCACGCATATATCGAAATCAATGCGGATTATCGAAGCTGATTGTTATAATTCAAGGAAAGAAGGATATGAAGATGGATAAAAATATGCAGAAATATCTGGATAAGGCGGAAGTTCTCATTGAGGCGCTTCCCTATATCCAGCGTTTTAACCGCAGAGTGATTGTTGTAAAATATGGCGGCAGCGCTATGGTGGATGAAACATTGAAAGAGCAGGTCATTCAGGATGTGACTTTGTTAAAGCTGGTAGGCTTTAAACCCATTATCGTTCATGGCGGCGGTAAGGAAATCAGTAAATGGGTGAGCAAAGCCGGTATGAAACCGAAATTTGTGAATGGACTTCGTGTGACAGATGCAGAGACAATGGAGCTGGCAGAAATGGTTCTTGGAAAAGTGAATAAGAATCTGGTACAGCTTGTGGAGAGTATCGGTGTCCGCGCAATTGGAATCAGCGGAAAGGACGGAAATCTTCTGAATGTAAAGAAAAAACTTGCCGACGGTGAGGATATTGGATTTGTGGGTGAAGTGGAGAAAGTAAATGCAGAGATTTTATATGACCTTCTGGAGAAAGATTTCCTTCCGATTGTAGCGCCTATCGGTATGGATGATCATTACAATACGTATAATATCAATGCGGATGACGCTGCGTGCGCCATTGCAAGATCAATGCGTGCGGAGAAACTGGCATTTTTGACAGATATAGAAGGAGTTTATAAAGATCCTGAGAATCCGGAGACTTTGATTTCCGAATTGAAGGTTTCTGAGGCAAGAGAGCTTATGGACGACGGCTATATCGGAGGCGGTATGCTTCCAAAACTGCATAACTGCATTGCTGCCATTGAACATGGCGTATCGCGGGTACATATTCTGGATGGGCGGATTCCACACTGTCTTCTGCTTGAAATATTTACCCACAAAGGTATTGGAACTGCTATTTTGAATGACGGCGCGCAAAAATATTACTATGGAGATTAGGCATATGAATAACTATATGGAAATGACAAATCATAATTTAGTACATACTTATAACCGTTTTCCGGTTGTTCTGGAGAGAGGTGAAGGAGTGTATTTATATGATACGGATGGAAAAAAATATTTAGATTTTGCGGCAGGTATTGCGGTGTCCGGTCTGGGTTATAGAGACAAAGAGTTAACCGATGTTTTGAAAATGCAGATAGATAAACTAATGCATACATCCAATCTATACTATAACACCACTTGCGGAAAAGCGGCGGAGGCTCTTAAAGATGCCTGTGGTATGGACAGAGTATTTTTTACCAACAGTGGAACAGAAGCCAACGAAGGAGTTTTAAAAGCTGCCAGGAAATATGCGTGGAAGAAAGGTACCGGGCGATACGAATTTATTGCTATGACAGCTTCCTTTCATGGAAGAAGTATGGGAGCTCTGTCGGTGACAGAGCATGAGGCTTACCGGGCGCCATTTGAACCACTGGTCCCGGGAGTGAAATTTGCTGAGTTTAATAATCTTGAAAGTGTTAAATCACTGGTAAATGAGAAGACATGTGCCATTATTTTGGAACCATTACAAGGAGAAGGCGGTGTGAATCTTGCTACACAGGAGTTTATGACAGGGATTCGGAAACTTTGTGATGAAGAAGGTATTTTAATGATTTGTGATGAAATTCAGTGTGGTATGGCACGAACAGGCAGTATGTTCGCATGGCAGTCTTATGGAACAAAGCCGGATATGATTACTATGGCAAAAGCTATTGGGAGCGGTGTTCCGGTGGGAGCATTCGGTATGACAGAGAAAGTGGCAGAGTATTCCTTGGAGCCGGGAGACCATGGAACGACTTATGGCGGAAATCCCTTTGTCTGTGCGGCAGTTGCGAAAACATTGGAAATCTATGAGAAGAGAGACTTAGTCAATCATGTGCGGGAAACAGGAGCATATTTAAAACAAAAGCTGGAAGAATTAAAAGAAACGTGCCAAGGTGTGCTGGAATGTAGAGGAACTGGTCTGATTCAGGGTATCAGGCTGGATAAACCGGCAGGGGATACAGTGAAAAAGGCGTTGGATGAGGGACTTCTTATTATCAGCGCCAGAAGTGATGTGATTCGTCTTGTTCCACCACTTGTGATAGAAAAAGAGCATGTAGATGAACTTATAGAGAAGTTAAAGAAAATTATGTAAATACAATCCAATCATCTGGATATACTATTAGTAAACGTGTGGAGGTATAAAAAGATGGTTGGATTTTTCATTGCAATTTTATCCGGCGCTCTGATGAGTGTGCAGGGAGTTTTTAATACACAGGTGACGAAGACTGCAGGTGTGTGGGTGAGTAACGGCTGGGTGCAGTTAAGTGCATTTCTGGTTTGTTTAATTGCCTGGTTTGTGACAGGAAGGGACAGTGTGTCAGCGCTTGCCAGAGTAGAACCTAAATATCTTCTTCTGGGAGGTGTCATAGGTGCAGGGATTACCTGGACGGTGATTAAGAGTATGGAGCAGTTAGGGCCTGCCAAAGCAGCGCTTCTGATTGTTGTCGCTCAGCTTATTATCGCTTATGTGATTGAACTTTTCGGGATGTTCGGTGTGGACAAAGAACCGTTGGAATGGCGTAAAGTTATCGGTATGGGAATTGCGCTTCTGGGAGTTGCAATTTTTCAGTGGAAATAGTAAAATAAAAGTGTCCATGCATAAGAGGGGTATTTACAGTCTGATAAACTGTAAAGGAGAAAAATTATGCGTAGGAATTTGAAAAGGATTTGTATAGTTGTTGTGACAGGCTGTCTTCTGGTGTTTACCGGCTGTGCGGGGAACAAGGAGATTAAAGAGGGACTTGTGGAAGTTGAGAAAATAGATGACGGCGAAGCTGTGACGCCGGAATCTGAGGAAAATCGAAAGCAGACGCAAACGATATTTGTATATGTCTGTGGACAGGTGACTTCTCCGGGTGTATATGAACTGGAAGCAGACAGCCGTTTATTTGAAGCTGTGAAAGCCGCCGGCGGTATGACGAAGACTGCGGCGGATACATATTTGAATCAGGCGGAAAAATTGACGGATGGCCAGCGTATTTATGTGCCTTCCAGAGAAGAAGTAGACGAAAGCGTGCAGGAAGTACCGGGGCAGGAAGCAGAGGAGGGAAAAGTGAATCTGAATACTGCATCTAAGGAGGAACTTATGACATTAAGTGGAATCGGCGAGGCAAAAGCATCGGCAATCATCAGGTACAGAGAAGAGAACGGAAGCTTTGGATCTACAGAAGAGATCAAAGAGATCGAAGGTATTAAAGACGGAGTATATAATAAAATCAAAGAAGACATCAAGGTTTAATAAGGGAGAACGATATGGCAGGAAAAAGAGTTTTAGTTGTTGATGATGAAAAACTGATTGTAAAAGGGATTCGTTTTAGTCTGGAGCAGGATTCCATGGAAGTAGACTGTGCGTATGACGGGGAAGAGGCATTAAAGCTTGCCAGAGAGAATAGCTATGACATTATTTTGCTGGATATTATGCTTCCCAAATACAATGGCTTCGAGGTCTGTCAGCAGATTCGGGAATTTTCCGACGTTCCTATCATCATGCTGACGGCAAAAGGCGACGACATGGATAAGATTCTGGGTTTGGATTATGGCGCAGACGACTATATTACGAAACCGTTTAATATTCTGGAAGTAAAAGCGAGGATAAAAGCAATTTTTCGCCGCATTGGAAGTAAAAACGGCGGTGCGTCTGATGACAAAGTTATCGTTAAGGGCGACATGAAGATTGACTGTGAGAGCAGGCGTGTTGTGATAGGCGGTAAAGAGATTAATCTTACGGCAAAGGAATTTGATCTATTAGAGCTTCTTGCCATGAATCCAAACAAAGTGTACAGCAGAGAGAATCTTTTGAATATCGTCTGGGGATATGAGTATCCCGGAGATGCGAGAACGGTAGATGTACATATCAGAAGGCTTCGGGAGAAGATTGAAACGAATCCGAGCGATCCGAAGTATGTATATACGAAGTGGGGAGTGGGTTACTATTTCAAAGGTTAGTAAATACATTAAGGCAAATATGTTGAGAAGTCTTCGTTTCCGGATCATCCTGATTCTTGTGGCAGTGGGAGTAATCCCCGGGATTATCATGGAAGCGGTGATTCTCAACAGTTATGAAAAACGAGTGGTGGAAGTACGAACCGCGGAGATACAGAATCAATGTACAATTCTTTGTAACCAATTGAGTGGCTTTGATTACTCAAATGGAATTACATCAGAAGTTATCAAGACAGAGCTTACCCAGTTGTCGGACATATATAACGGCAGGGTAATGATTATTGACAATGGATACCACATTATTGAAGATACTTATGATATGGACAAGGGAAAGACAATTGTGTCCGGGGATGTAATCCGGTGCTTTGATGGAGAGGGCACCAATTATTATGATGCAGAAAACAGGTATATAGAGGTGACGACTCCGATTTCTGATCCGGATTCCAATTATGTATCTGGAGTAATGCTGGTTAGTGTCTCTACGGATCTGATTGCGGACAGTCTTGACGTTCTTGGAGAGAAAGCTGTTACAGTAGAGATTACCATGGCGATCATTATTATCCTTCTGGCTTGCTTCTTAGGATTTAGAATGGTAAAGCCGTTTGAGAGGATTACGCAGTCCATTTCAGCGGTTACAGAAGGATACGAGGATAATTATCTTCGAGAAAATACTTATACGGAGACAAAAGTATTGTCTGAAGCGTTCAATAAAATGCTTGGAAGGTTAAAAGTTCTGGACGATTCCAGACAGGAATTTGTATCTAATGTGTCCCACGAACTGAAAACGCCGCTGACTTCTATGAAAGTTCTGGCGGATTCGCTGTTGATTCAGGAAGATGTTCCGGCAGAACTTTACAAAGAATTTATGAGCGATTTGTCGGAAGAGATTGAGAGAGAAGATAAGATTATTAACGACCTTCTTTCTCTGGTGAAGATGGACAAGACTGCGAATACGCTGAATATAAAGGTGGAGAATATGAACGCCTTGATTGAAAAGATATTAAAGCGGCTTCGTCCTATTGCGGCCATCCGCAACATTGAAGTCATGTTTGAAAGCTTTCGTCCGGTAACCGCAGAGATTGATGAGATGAAGCTGTCGCTGGCAATTTCTAATCTTGTGGAAAATGCAATTAAATATAATAAGGAAAATGGGTGGGTGCATGTATCCCTTAATGCAGATCATAAATTCTGTTATATCGAGGTTGCAGACTCCGGCATTGGAATTCCGCAGGAGGAAGTTGAGCATATTTTTGAACGTTTTTATCGTGTGGATAAATCCCACTCCAGAGAGATTGGCGGTACGGGGCTTGGACTTTCAATTGCGAGAAGTGCGGTTGTCATGCACCGGGGAGCGGTCAAGGTTTACAGTCAGATTGGCGAGGGTACTACGTTTACAGTGCGGCTGCCCTTGTTATACGTGTCATAGAAAGGAAGGACAAAGATGAAAAGATATAGATTATTTTATATAAGTCTCTGTGCAATCCTTCTGACAGCATGCAGCGGACATAAGGAGCCGGAAGCAGGCGAAACCTGCATTTATTATGTGAACACAGAGGGAACAGAACTTATAAGAGAAGCGTATGAAATTACCGGAGATACGAAAGTGTCTGAGATAGACGGCCTTCTGGAAGCGATACAGAAAACACCGGATTCCGTAGATTATTTAAGTCCGGTTCCAGAGGAGGTATCCATTGATAGATGTGTATTGGATGACACTACGGTACTTCTGTATTTTAATAAAGCCTATAAAAAGCTTGGAAGAGAACGTGAACTTTTACTTCGTGCGTCGATGGTACAGACTTTGACGCAAGTGGAGGGAGTGGATGCTGTTTGTTTCTTTGTGGATAAGGAACCGCTAGTAGATAATAGAGGGCAGGAAGTTGGTTCTATGAGGGCAGAGGACTTTGTGCAGAATACAGGAAGTTCCCTGCATTTTTACCAAATGGGAAATTTCCGTCTCTATTTTGCTAATAAAGCAGGTGATAAACTGATGCCAGAGGATATTAGTGTGCGCTATAACAGTAATATGTCTCAGGAAAAATTAATTGTAGATAAATTGGTGAAAGGTCCGACGAAAAGCGGAGCATATCCGGTTATTTCCCCGGAAACGGGAATACTTGGGGTATCCATAAAAGACGGAATCTGTTATGTGAATTTTAATGAAAAATTCATGGATACAACATATAAAATGAATCCAAAACTGACCATTTACGCTATCGTAAATTCAATTGTAGAAAGCGGAGCGGCGGGGCAGGTACAGATTCTGGTGAATGGGGAAAAGAATGTAAGTTATCAAGGAAGTGTTGATCTTAGTAAGCCGTTTTCTGCAGATTCGAAATATGTAGAAGGAGAAAATCATTGAGAAACAGACCACTATGCAGTGTGTGTCTGATCGTGTTTGTTTTATTGTGTGTAAGTATACTGGCAGGGGGAGAGAAGTTTGTAGAAGAACTTCGCCCTTCGCCATTGGAGTGTAATGTACAAAAAGATGAAACAATTCAGTTTACCGGTCAGGTATATCAAAAAGAAATCAAAGACAATTATCAAGTATTGTATCTGAAAAATGTGAAAGTAACTTATCAAAAGCAATCGCTGAATGAATCCAGAGTGATCGTCTATGACGAAGGAAAAGAAAAAACAAGTATTGGAAATAAAGTTAAAGGAAGCGGGAAAGTATCTTTCTATGAACCGTCCAGAAATCCCGGGAATTTTGATCAGAAATTGTATTATCAGAAGCAGCATATCCATGCATCTGTATGGGCAAAGTCAGTGCAGGTTGTATCTGAAACAACAGAGCATTTAAAGGACAGACTGTATGGATTCCGGAGACGATGGAACATGCTGCTCTGCGAGGTTCTGGGAGAGAAAGACGGAAGTACGTTTTCAGCTATTCTTCTGGGAGAGAAGAGCGGGATGGACAGGGAGGTAAAGGAGCTTTATCAAGTAAATGGCATCGCCCATATATTGGCCATTTCGGGACTTCATCTTTCGTTAATCGGTGTTGGGATATATCAATTACTTCGGAGGGTTACAGGTTCTTATCCGATAGGAGGCATATTTGGAATCCTGTTTTTGCTTAGTTATATTTTAATGATTGGATTTACCGTATCGGCGGTTCGAGCACTTGTTATGTTTCTGTTTCGGGTAGGAGCAGATATGGCGGGACGGCATTATGACAGCCCTACGGCGCTTTCGGTTGCGGCGGTTATTGTATTGTTTTGGAGACCACTCAGCCTGTATGACGGAGGGTTCTGGCTGTCTTTTGGGGCGGTGCTCGCGATTTTGACGGTGGTGCCGGTTGTGCAGGGAGATGTAGATGTTCAGGAAACAAATAATGGGAATCGTTTATGTGGCAGTCTGGCAAGGAGTGTCTGGCAAAGAACGTTCCAAGGACTGACGGCAAGTATTGGGATTAATCTCGTCATCTTTCCGATTTTGCTTTATTATTTCTTCGAATTTCCACTATATTCTTTTGTTTTAAATCTTCTTGTAATTCCGCTGGTGTCTGCGCTGATATTTCTTGGAATGGCAGGAAGCCTGTCTGCCTTGTGGTTTCCGTTTATTTCTAACGTATTGTTCCTGATATGTAGAGGAATTCTGAGGATGTATGAAGGGAGTTGTAACATAGCGCTTCGTCTGCCGGGAGCGAGACTTATTATCGGCAGGCCGGAGGTGTGGAAGATCATGGTATATTATGTGCTTCTGCTTTCAGGGGTAATTTTGTTGAGAACTGCTTTATCAAAGGAAAAACGAAAAAGGTACTTTGCTGCGTTTCTATGGATAATGGGGCTTGTGATTTTAACGACACGCTTCGGAGAAGAGGGGAAGCTTACAACAGTAGTCCTGGATGTGGGACAAGGAGACGGAATCTTTATGAAAGGACCAGAAGGTGGAACTTATTTGGTGGATGGCGGGAGCAGTGATATAAAGAACGTGGGACAGTACAGGTTGGAATCCTTTCTAAAATCTCAGGGCGTGGGAGTGCTCGATTATATAATGGTATCCCATGGTGACAGTGATCATATGAACGGAATAGAAGAGTTGATTGAGAGGAATGAGGTTGGTGTAAAGATTAGGACGCTGGTGCTTCCGGTACAGGAGGTATGGGATGAGGCGTTGGCAGGATTGGCAAAAAAAGCAAAGAAATGTGGAATTCGAGTAACTGAAATGAAACCGGGGCAGAGTATCAAGGAAGGGAAGATGACGCTTACGTGTATACAGCCGGGGAATGTGGGGAAGAGATCAGAAGGAGCCAAGACAGGTAACACTGCATCAATGGTTCTGGCTGTTCGGTTTGGAGAATTTGACATGCTTCTTACCGGAGATGTGGAGGGAGAGGGAGAAGAACAGCTTACAAAACGGCTGGAAGAAAGTTATCAGAATTGTACGTGGGAGGTTCTGAAGGCAGCGCATCATGGTTCTAAGAATTCGTCAACGGAAGAATTCCTTCAACAGATTCAGCCTGCATATGCGTTCATTTCCGCAGGACAGGAGAATCGGTATGGACATCCACATCAGGAAACGATAGAAAGATTTAGGAATGTGGGAAGTAAAATATATTCTACACAGGAAAAAGGTGCATTGATCGTGGAGGTGGAAGATGGGAAGACTTTAGAAATTGAGAAATACTGAATATACGGGAGAAGAAAGTTGTGGAAATGCCGTTATTGAGTTGTTATAATGTATAGGGAGTGCGGAAAAGCATTAGAATAGAATGAGTATATGAGAGACAGCGTATGAAAAGTATAAATGAAGATATTAAAAACGGTACGTTTAGGCAGCTTTATCTCCTATATGGAGAAGAAGCCTATCTAAAAAAACAATATAAGAACAGGCTGACAAAAGCCATGATTCCAGAAGACGATACGGTAAATTACGCTTACTATGAAGGGAAGGGAATCAATCCGGCAGAGCTTATCGATCTGGCGGAAACCATGCCGTTTTTTGCAGAGTGCCGTTTGATTGTAGTGGAAAATTCCGGTTTTTTTAAGAATGCCTCACCGGAACTTGCGGATTATATGAAAAATGTGCCGGATACCACCCGGTTTGTGTTTGTGGAAAATGAGGTGGACAAGCGCGGGAGGATGTACAAGGCAGTAAAGGAAAAAGGGCGTGTTGTAGAGATGTCCAGACAGGATGAGAAGACACTGCTCTACTGGATTGCAGGAAATGTGAAACGGGAAGGAAAACAGATTAAAGAATCTGCAGCAAAATATTTGGTGGCGAAGACCGGAACGGATATGGAGAATTTGGAAAAGGAACTGGAAAAGCTTTTTTCTTATACACTGGGCCAAACAGAGATTACATTGCAGGACATTGACGACATCTGCACAACTCAGATTACAAATAAGATTTTTGACATGGTGGAGGCAGTAGCGCTAAAACAACAGAAAAAAGCGTTGGACTATTATTATGATCTGTTGGCATTAAAAGAACCTCCGATGCGTATTTTGTATTTGCTTGGCCGTCAGTTTAAATTATTGCTGCTGGTGAAAAGTATGGTGCAGAAAGGATATGATAAAGCGCAGATTGCCAAAGAAGCAGGACTTCATCCATTTGTGGCGGGAAAATATATACAGCAGTGCCGGAATTTTAAAAGCAAAGAATTAAGGGCGATTATGGAGGCGGCAGCAGAGATTGAAGAACTGGTGAAAACAGGGCGTTTGGGAGACATTATGGCAGTGGAACTTTTCATTGTAAAACACAGCGCACCTGTGGTATGATATGCGAAAAGGGCATGCCTATTATGGTAAAGGAGTGAATAGAAGTGGCAGGATTAGATCAGAAAAATATTAGAAATTTTTGTATTATTGCACATATAGATCATGGAAAGTCGACACTGGCAGACCGTATTATTGAGATGACAGGGCTTCTCACCAGCCGGGAGATGCAGTCTCAGGTACTTGATAATATGGATTTGGAGAGAGAGCGCGGAATCACGATAAAAGCGCAGACGGTGCGTACCGTTTATAAAGCGAAAAATGGAGAAGAATACATTTTTAACTTGATTGATACACCTGGACATGTAGATTTTAACTATGAGGTGTCCAGAAGTCTGGCTGCCTGTGACGGGGCGATTCTGGTAGTAGATGCGGCGCAGGGAGTAGAAGCGCAGACGCTTGCCAATGTGTATCTGGCGCTGGATCATGATCTGGATGTTATGCCGGTTATTAATAAGATTGATCTTCCAAGTGCAGATCCGGAACGTGTGATGAACGAAATAGAGGATGTGATTGGAATTGAGGCTATGGATGCGCCGCAGATTTCAGCAAAAAGAGGACTGAATGTTGAAGATGTGCTGGAACAGATTGTAGAAAAGATTCCGGCGCCCACAGGAGATGCCGATATGCCTCTTCAGGCGCTCATTTTTGATTCTTTATATGATTCTTATAAGGGAGTTATTGTATTTTGCAGAATTAAAGAGGGAACGGTGAAGAAGGGGACACCCATTTGCATGATGGCGACCGGGGCAAAAGCTGAAGTTGTGGAAGTTGGATATTTTGGCGCGGGACAGTTCATTCCATGCGAAGAATTAAGTGCAGGAATGGTAGGATATATTACTGCCAGTCTAAAGAATGTGAAAGATACCCGCGTGGGAGATACGATCACGAATGCTTTGAACCCATGTGCAGAGCCGCTTCCGGGTTATAAGAAAGTAAATCCTATGGTTTACTGTGGCATGTATCCGGCGGACGGAGCAAAATATCCGGATCTTAGAGACGCATTGGAAAAATTACAGTTAAACGATGCTTCTCTGCAATTTGAACCTGAGACGTCCATTGCCCTTGGTTTTGGTTTTCGATGTGGATTTTTAGGACTTCTTCATCTGGAGATCATTCAGGAGAGATTAGAGAGAGAGTATAACCTGGATCTGGTGACGACTGCACCGGGCGTTATTTATAAAGTGTATAAGACAAACGGTGAAGTGATTGAACTTACGAACCCATCCAACCTTCCGGATTTATCAGAAATTGAATATATGGAAGAACCTGTGGTAAAAGCAGAGATTATGGTAACGTCTGAGTTTATTGGAGCGATTATGGATCTTTGCCAGGAGCGCCGCGGTGTTTACGATGGAATGGAATATATTGAGGAAACCCGCGCAGTTTTAAGGTATCATCTGCCCCTCAATGAGATTATTTACGACTTTTTTGACGCATTAAAATCCCGTTCCAGAGGGTATGCGTCGTTTGATTATGAGATGGACGGCTATGTGCAGTCTGATCTTGTGAAGTTGGATATTCTCATTAACAAAGAAGAGGTGGACGCTCTTTCATTCATTGTACATGCAGATACAGCTTATGAGCGTGGACGTAAGATGTGTGAGAAACTGAAAGAAGAAATTCCAAGACAGCTTTTTGAGATTCCGATTCAGGCGGCTATTGGAAGCAAGATTATTGCAAGAGAGACCGTAAAAGCTATGCGAAAAGACGTACTTGCCAAGTGTTACGGTGGTGATATCAGCCGTAAGAGAAAGTTGTTAGAGAAACAAAAAGAGGGTAAGAAGCGTATGCGCCAGGTGGGGAATGTGGAGATTCCGCAGAAAGCATTTATGAGCGTATTGAAATTGGATGATAAATAAATGAAACCTTTAGAGTTATATATTCATATACCATTTTGTATCAGCAAATGTAAATATTGTGATTTTCTGTCCGCTCCTTCATCAGAGGAAGAGCGGACAGATTATGTGAAAAGCCTTTGTGAAGAAATTCGTTCTTATGAAAATCTTGCGAGGGCTTATTGTGTTGTGAGCATTTTTGTGGGTGGAGGTACGCCGTCTATATTAAAGGCTTCGCAGATGGAAAGTATCTTTAATGCTATAAAAGAAACTTTTTTATTGATTAGTAATGCGGAAATTACGTTAGAAATAAATCCGGGTACTGTGGATAGTGATAAATTAAAATGCTATAAAAATATTGGAATCAATCGCCTCAGTATCGGGCTTCAGTCGGCAGATAATGATGAACTAAAGCTGCTTGGAAGAATTCATACATATGAAGATTTTTTGTGTACGTATAAGATGGCAAGAGAAGAAGGATTTTCAAATATAAATGTGGATCTGATGTCTGCGGTTCCAGGGCAGACTGTGGAAACATGGGAGAAAACTCTGCATGTAGTTTCAGTGTTAAAACCGGAACATATCTCGGCATATAGTCTGATTATAGAAGAAGGCACTCCATTTTATGAATTATATGCAGAGCAGGCAGATAGAAATAAGAAAGCAGAGATAGAAAGAAAAAAGCTTCATGAGAAAGAGGAGAAGTTACCGCTTCCAGACGAAGAGACAGAAAGGCAGATGTACTGGCGGACGAAAGAAATTCTGGAGAAATACGGTTATCATCATTATGAAATTTCTAATTATGCAAAAGAGGGATTTGCCTGCCGTCATAATTTGGGCTACTGGGAACGAATGGAATATCTCGGGATTGGCGCGGGGGCCTCATCGCTTCTAAACAATCGCAGGTGGATGCAGTCAGAGAATGTGCGGACATTTGCAGAAGAAAGTAAAGAGAGAATGGAAGAAGCGGAGCTGTTGACTGAGACAGAACAGATGGAAGAGTTCATGTTTCTTGGGCTTCGCAAGATGGAAGGGGTGTCAAAGACCGAGTTTCAGCGGCAATTTCAGGTTTTGATAGATGAGATATATGGAAAAGTGACGGCAGAACTTTGCCAAGAAGGACTTCTGGAAGAAGAAGGAGATTTTGTTCGTCTGACAGAGAGAGGTATCGACATAAGCAACTATGTAATGAGTGAATTTTTAATGTGAGCCCCCAACTCTGATAACTGCGGATTGTTCCGCGCTTTGCGCTCCCTCAATCCCGCCCCAATATTCGCATATCGTGAGATTGTTATCCCGCTTTTATGCTCATATCAGGGGGCAAGGTCTTTCGCCTGCCTATGAGCAAGTTCATGTGGGTTAGACCTTTAGCCCCTGGTATTTCATTATAATTTCAATATAATCCCGACAACCGCTCCAGAGATGATCCAGATAATGGGATGGAATTTCTTAAATTTCTTGATTTGCAGTAATGCGAAGAACAAGGCGCATATAACAATACTGAGGAAATGAAATTGTATTACATGCGTAGTTTCTCCTGTGATAGTAACCATAGTAGTTTTCAGTAATTCCCACACTGCATAACCAATCAAGGCTGCTACGACAGGGCGTATTCCATAAAACGCAGATTTTACCGTCGCATTTTCACTGAAGCTTTCTAAAAACTTCGCAATCAGTACGATGATGATGAGTGCCGGAGCAGTAAGGGCTAAGGTAGAAACGATAGCCCCGGGAAGTCCGGCGGCATTGTATCCGGCGTAAGAAGCCATATTGACACCTACCGGTCCCGGAGTGCTTTCGCTGATAGCAACCATGTTGGCAAGTTCGCTGGCAGTAAACCAGTTGTATTTACTGGTCAGATCCATTAAAAACGGAAGTGTAGCCATGCCGCCTCCAACGGAGAAAAGACCGATTTTAAAAAATTCGTAAGCAAGTGTTAAGTATATCATGCTGCTTCGCCTCCTCTAACTTTTTTAACAACAATACCGATTACTGCGGCGATTATAATGAGGAGTACAATCGGTATCGGAGTAAAGCAAGCCAGTGCAAAAGAACCTGCAAAGAGAAGAACTCCCAAGGTATCTGTAATTCCTTTCTTGACCATGGAGACAACCGTATTGATCATTAGCGCGCACACAGCGATACGGATACCGGCTAAAGCGTGTACGACAATCGGAAGGTCAAGAAAATTTTTTAAAATGGAGGCAATCAGACAGATTATGATTAACGAAGGGGTGATAATTCCCAACGTAGCGGCAATACTGCCGATAGTGCCTGCCTGTTTATATCCTACATAAGTAGCCGTATTAACGGCGATGATTCCCGGTGTGCACTGTCCGATGGCGTACATATCAAGGACTTCTTCTTCGGTACACCAGTTACGGTCAGTGACAACTTCCCGTTGGAGGATGGGGAGCATGGCGTATCCGCCTCCGAATGTTAATCCTCCAATCTTAAAAAAGCTTACATATAGTTCAGCAAGTTTTTTGATATTCATAAGTAATTTAAACTCCTTTATTGATTTAGAAATTCATTTATGACGAAATGTTTTTTTCGGGTTTACAAGAGCTTTGCCATGACGATGGCATAAACGTCCTGATTTTTTTTCATCCAGTTGTTAGCGATTGTCTCTGCCTCAGACTGTGTGGGAACAGTAAGTGCAAGCTCGATAAGAGGAGCGTTTTTTTCTATCACCTGGCAGCGCACACAATATTCGCCGGAAGAAGTTTTGTAAAAGTCGGATTTAACGGAAACTTCATTTTTTAATTCTAATTTTTTCTGTTTTAAAAATGTACGAATATCTTTCCGAATTGCAGGAGAGATGTCATTTTTAAAATATTGGAGTGTTGTTTCACCGTCTTCCGTTAAATGATAAAAAGTACGGCTGTGCGTAGATTCTTCATGCACGAATCCAGAGGCGATCAATTCAGAAAGAGCCTGCTGAAGTTTAAAGTAAGTTGTGTATCCTTTATTCAGAATAAAATCGGAAATCTGAGAGTTGGTGAGAGGAAAATCCACGCTGTCCAACATATATAGAATGATCAGTTTATATAATTTGAAGGTTTCTGTCATCTGTAAACTCCTTTCCCTGCCAGATGTCGTGTTTCTTGAAGTATTGGTTGATACCGTTCAACACCCGGCGTTTATGACTGCTCCATTCAGGTTCTATCAGTAGAGCTTTAGGACCGTCTCCGGTCAGACGGTGGATTACAATGTCGGGGCGCAGCCGGCAGACACAGGCGCCGATCCATTCAAAATATTCTTCCATAGAGGGAATGTGAAATGGATGATTCGCATAGTGATCTGCAAGATCTGTATTTTTTAATATGTGAAGAAGCTGTAGTTTTATCCCTTGAATGTCTTTTGCGTTCAAGTAACGGATCGTATCGATCATTCTCGTCAGATCTTCTCCCGGAAGTCCAAGAATCGTATGGATGATTACATCGATTCCTGCTTGCCGAAGAGCCGTCACAGCATTTTCAAAGACCGGAAGATCATATCCCCGGCGGATAAATGCCGCAGTGTCTTCGTGGATAGTCTGAAGCCCAAGCTCTACCCATACCGGTTTTCTTTTGTTTAGTTCGGCCAGAAGATTGATGATTTCGTAATCCAGGCAGTCCGGTCTGGTGGCGATAGATAAAATCTGAATATCCGGATGCTCCAGCGCTTCCGTAAATATCTTTCTTAAATAAGAACAGGGGGCGTAGGTGTTGGTAAATGCTTGAAAATATGCAATATAAGAAGAACTTCCGTACTTCTTTTCCGATAGAGGAATTCCCTGTTCAATCTGCTTTGTGATGGTAAGCCGGCTGTCTCCCGCAAAGTCGCCGGAACCTGCTTCGCTGCAGAAAATGCATCCTCTGCTTCCAAGAGTCCCGTCTCTGTTAGGGCAAGTCATACCGCCGTTCAAGGATATTTTGTACATTTTTTTGCCAAAGGTATGTTTTAGATAGTAATCAAGAGAATAATATCTTTTTTCATCCCAATATCTGCTCATGTGTCCCACCTGCCTGTCTGTAAGTAACTAATTCAGCCATGGCTGAACTGTTACGTCTGTAATCATATCATTCATCCTCTTTCTTGACAAGAGTGTAATACGTGTAGTATAATAATAAATATTTCAAAAAAGTCGAATCAGACCAAAGTTCCCAGAGGATATTGTGAATGGAATATGAAAGGAAGATATTGATGAGAGAAAAATATGAATCTCTGCCGTTAGCTACATTAAAGGAGTTAGCAAAAGCAAGAGGATTAAAAGGTATTTCTACCATGAAAAAAGCAGAATTGATAGAACGTATGCTAGAAGAAGATGAGAAAGAAAAAGAGACGAAACAGTTGACGGTGAAAGAGCTGTCTGCCAACACCGGAGACAAAGAATTGAAAGAACTTCACGATATTGACAAGCTGGATAGTGGAATTGTTGCACGCGGAATTTTGGAAGTAATGCCGGACGGTTATGGATTTATCCGAAGCGCCAACTACCTGCCGGGAGAGAACGACATCTATGTTTCACCGTCTCAGATTCGAAGATTTAATTTGAAAACCGGAGATATTCTGGAAGGTCATACGAGAATCAAGACACAGCAGGAGAAATTCAGCGCTCTTTTGTATCTGACGACGATTAATAATATTGATCCGATGACGGCGATGAAGAGAAAGAATTTTGAAGATCTGACACCGATTTTCCCAGACGAGAGATTAAACTTGGAGTGCGGTAAGACAAGCACTGCTATGAGGATTGTAGATCTTTTGTCTCCCATTGGAAAAGGTCAGCGTGGTATGATCGTATCTCCGCCGAAAGCCGGTAAGACGACATTATTAAAGCAGGTAGCACTTTCCATCCGGGAGAATAATCCGGAAGTGCATTTATTGATTCTTCTGATTGACGAGCGTCCGGAGGAGGTTACGGATATTAAAGAAACCATCGAGGGTGAGAATGTAGAAGTTATCTATTCGACCTTTGATGAACTTCCGGAGCATCATAAGAGAGTGTCTGAGATGGTGATCGAACGGGCAAAACGTCTCGTGGAGCATCAAAAAGACGTTATGATTCTGCTTGACAGTATTACAAGACTGGCAAGAGCATATAACCTTACAGTACCGCCGTCAGGACGAACCCTGTCCGGTGGTCTTGATCCTGCGGCGCTTCATATGCCGAAACGTTTCTTTGGAGCGGCAAGAAATATGCGCGGCGGCGGAAGCCTTACTATTCTGGCAACTGCCCTTGTGGATACCGGAAGTAAGATGGACGATGTAATCTACGAAGAGTTTAAGGGAACGGGTAATATGGAACTTGTGTTAGATCGTAAATTATCGGAAAAGAGAATGTTTCCTGCTGTGGATATTCCAAAATCCGGAACGAGAAGAGAGGATCTTCTTCTTACACTACAGGAGCAGGAGGCAGTGGACAGTATGCGGCGTGCCCTCAATGGAATGCGTGCGGAGGAAGCGGTGGAAAATATTTTGAATATGTTCTCCAGGACTCGTAATAATGAAGAGTTATTGCAATTAGTAAAAAAGACAAAATTAATCTAGACAAGATGAATGTTTTATGATACAATAACAACGCTGTTTAGAAAACGAAACATAATCGCGCATACCGCGTAACTAAAATAAAGAAGAGGTGAAAATCATGAAAGAAGGAATCCATCCAACATATCATCAGGCAACTGTAACATGTAACTGTGGAAACACATTTGTAACAGGTTCTACAAACGAAGACATTCACGTAGAAATTTGTTCTAAATGTCATCCGTTCTATACAGGACAGCAGAAAGCAGCTCAGGCTCGCGGACGTGTTGATAAGTTTAACAAGAAATACGGCATGAACAAATAAGTTTACATGTATCGGGCTGAGGTTTGAAATCTCAGCCCGTTTTGTGTTGAGAATGAAACTTTTGTGTTGACCGAAAGTGGCTTGCAGGGAGGACGTATATGAAATCATCAAATATTGGCGGTCAGGCGGTGCTGGAAGGCATTATGATGAAGCACAAAGACGATTACGCAGTGGCGGTAAGGAAGCCGGACGGCGAGGTCTTTGTGAAAAAAGATGAATGCCGCAGCATTGTTCCATGGAAAAAACTGACAGAAATTCCTTTTGTGAGAGGTGTTTTTAATTTTATAGATTCTATGGTGCTGGGAATTAAGACATTGACCTATTCTGCCGGTTTTTATGAAGAAGAGGAAGAAGAACTGACAGAAGAGGAAGCGCAGAAAAAAGAAAAACAGGAGAAATGGCTGATGGGAGGAACTGTAGCATTTTCTATTGTCGCTGCGGTGGCGATCTTTATGGTGCTTCCATATTTCCTTTCTTCTTTTTTGAAAAATGTGATTCCGTCGTATACGGTGCTTACAATTATTGAAGGTTTTATCAGAATTGGAATTTTTGTGGCGTATATCCTGCTTATTTCTAAAATGGAGGATATTCAGCGGACATTTATGTACCATGGAGCAGAGCACAAATGTATCAACTGCATTGAGCATGGACTTCCGCTTACCATAGAAAATGTAAAGAAAAGTTCCAGACAGCATAAACGGTGTGGAACCAGTTTTTTATTTCTGGTTCTTGCGGTCAGTATTATCCTTTTATTAATTATCCAAGTGGATTCTCCGATTATGAGAGTTGTTGCAAGAATCGTACTTCTTCCGGTGATTGCAAGTATTTCCTATGAGATACTTAAACTGTCGGGAAGAAGTGATCATTTTCTTGTAAACTTAGTCAGCAGTCCGGGGATGGCGATTCAGAAACTGACAACGAAAGAACCGGATGAAGAGATGATTGAAGTGGCGATTGCGGCGGTGGAGGCGGTGTTTGATTGGAGAGCATATGAAGCAGAGAACTTTGGAACTTCAGAAGCTGTATCTTGAAGGACAGCGGGTTTTAAAAGAACAGGGAATTGAGGAGTATCCGATTGACGCATGGTATTTAATGGAGTATGTGACTGGAATTACGAAAGCGTCTTATTATGCAGATCCGGACAGGGAGCTTACAAAAGAGCAGGCGGAGCGGTATCGAAGGTGTATTGAGAGAAGAAGATGCAGGATTCCTCTGCAGCATATTACAGGAGAACAGGAGTTTATGGGGTACTCCTTTCATGTAAATGAGCATGTTCTGATTCCAAGGCAGGATACGGAAGTTCTGGTAGAGGAAGCATTAAAGAAGACAGCACCGGGAATGAAGATTCTCGATATGTGTACCGGTTCCGGATGTATTCTTTTGAGCCTGTTAAAGATACAGCGGAAGCAATATGGAATTGACAGCGTCGAAGGCGTAGGAGTGGATATTTCTGAGAAAGCATTGAAGACTGCCGAAGAAAATGCAAAGCGTCTTTCGGTGGACGCAGTGTTTTTACAAAGCGATTTATTTAAAAATGTGGATGGGGTATATGATGTAATCGTATCTAATCCGCCCTATATCGAGACAGAAGTGATCAGAGGTCTTCAAGAAGAAGTAAGACTTCACGATCCGTACATTGCTTTGGACGGAAAGGAAGATGGTCTGCATTTTTATCGGCGTATTATTGAAGAAAGTATATTACATATGAAGCAGGGCGGCTGGCTGCTGTTCGAGATTGGCTGCGGGCAGGCGGAAGTGGTTGTAGGACTTCTGCGAGCGGCAGGTTATGATCAAATATCTGTAAAAAAGGATTTGTCAGGTCTTGACCGAGTAGTGAGCGCAATGTATTATGGAAGATAGTTGTGGAAAAAATTAGGAGGAGAAAACTATGTTTGATAAATTAGAGGATCTGCTCATTCGGTTTGAGGAAATATTGAGTGAACTTCAGGAGCCGAATGTGGCAAACGATCAGAATCGTTTCCGTAAACTTATGAAAGAACAAAACGACCTGACGCCCATTGTCGAGGCGTTTAAAGAATATAAATCCTGTAAGCAGGCGATTACAGACAGTCTTGAGATGTTAGAGGTGGAGACTGACGAGGAGATGAAGGAGCTTGCAAAAGAAGAACTGAATGAATCGAAGAAACGTGTGGAAGAGTTAGAACATGAACTGAAAATTCTTTTGCTTCCGAAAGATCCGAACGATGATAAGAACGTTATGGTGGAAATCCGGGCAGGCGCCGGTGGAGACGAGGCGGCTCTTTTTGCGGCAGAGATTTATCGTATGTATATTCATTATGCGGAGAGCAGACGTTGGAAAGTAGAGCTTGTGGAGTGTGAAGAAATCGGTATCGGTGGAATGAAGAACGTAACCTTTATGATCACTGGAAACGGCGCATACTCTGTGATGAAATACGAATCCGGCGTACATCGTGTACAGCGGGTTCCAGAGACAGAGTCCGGCGGACGAATACACACTTCTACTATTACTGTAGCTGTTATGCCGGAGGCGGAAGAGGTAGATATTCAGATTGATGAGAAAGATATTCGTATTGATGTTATGCGTGCGTCCGGTAATGGGGGACAGTGTGTCAACACCACTGATTCCGCAGTACGCTTGACGCACTATCCGACAGGAATCGTTATCTACAGTCAGACAGAGAAGTCGCAGCTTCAGAATAAGGACAAAGCGTTTGCATTGCTTCGTGCAAAGCTTTATGACATTGAGTGTCAGAAGAGACATGACGCAGAGTCAGAGGCAAGAAAGAGCCAGATCGGTACTGGAGACCGTTCTGAGAAGATTCGTACTTACAACTTCCCACAGGGGCGTGTAACCGATCATCGTATTGGTCTGACTTTATATAAACTGGATAAGATCATGAACGGCGATATCCAGGAGATCATTGATGCTTGTATAGCAGCCGATCAGGCGGCTAAGCTTGCAAATATGAACGAATAAACGATGAGTGTAAAACACGCAGGTGAACGATAGAGCTTTTCGCAGCTTTAGGCGGTCATCTGTGTTGTTTTATGTGCATTATATATAGTGGATGAAATTATGAGGGTGAAAAATTTATGAAAGAAAAACTGAAAAAATTATTTGCATACTACCAACCATATCGGCCGCTTTTTTACAGTGATATGTTTTTTGCCATCTTAGGTGCGGCGGTAACACTTATTATCCCGCTGATTATCCGGTACATTACAAATGAGGTGGTGTACTTTGAACCGGCAGAAGCAAGGTATACGGTTTTTGTCTTTGGTGCTTCCTTGATAGGCCTTGTTTTATTAGAAATATTCTGTAATTTTTACATAGCTTACTATGGACATATGATGGGTGCAAAGATGGAATCAGATATGCGGAGAGACATCTTTGGGCATTATCAGAAACTGACGTTTGCATTTTACGATAATCAGAAAGTAGGGCACTTGTTGTCTAGGATTACCAGTGATTTGTTCGATATCAGTGAACTTTTACATCATGGTCCGGAAGATTTGGTGATTTCCATTATAAAGATTACAGGTTCTTTTATCATTCTTCTGATGGTAAATGTAAAGCTTGCATTGGTGGCGTTTGCATTTATCCCGGTGATGGCGGTTTATGCTTTCTATTATAATGGTAAGATGAAGAAAGCGTTTAAGCGGAATCGGGAGAAGATTGCAGACATTAACAGTCAGATTGAAGACAGTTTGTCAGGAATACGTGTCGTAAAATCATTTGCCAATGAAAAAGAAGAAATGAAAAAGTTCAAAGTTGGGAATGATAACTTTGTGGCGGCAAAAAGAGTGAGTTATAAATACATGGGTATTTATCATTCTGGTCTTGGGGCCATGAGTACGCTGATTACAGTCGTAGTACTGTTGGTCGGTGTGATGATGATGCTAAACGGGACGGTAACCCTTACGGATCTGATTACGTTTATCCTGTATATCACCAACTTTACCGATCCGGTGAAAAAACTTGTGACGCTTACAGAACAGTTCCAGAATGGATACTCTGGTTTTGAGCGTTTCTTAGAGATTCTTTCGATTGCACCGGACATTGCGGATAAGGAGAATGCTCTTTCTCTTGAACAGGCTAAAGGAGAGATTGAATTTCAGAATGTATCTTTCCAGTATGAAGATCATGCAGAGAAAGTGCTGAATCATATTAATCTGAAAGTGGATGCCGGTGACTATATGGCGTTAGTCGGGCCTTCCGGCGTTGGAAAGACAACGCTTTGCAGTCTGATTCCAAGGTTTTATGAAGTGACGGAAGGGCGGATTATAATAGACGGTATTGACATTCGTGATATAAAATTAAATGATCTTCGAAATAATGTAGGAATTGTACAACAGGATGTGTACCTGTTTGCAGGAACGATCATGGACAATATCCGTTATGGAAGACCGGACGCCAGTGACGAGGATGTTATACGGGCGGCAAAAAATGCCAATGCTCATGAGTTTATTATGAGCTTTCCAGAAGGATATTATACCGATATTGGACAGCGGGGCGTGAAGTTATCCGGCGGACAAAAACAGCGGCTTTCGATTGCCAGAGTATTTTTGAAGAATCCTCCGATTCTGATTTTTGACGAGGCGACTTCTGCACTTGACAATGAAAGTGAGAAAGTGGTGCAGTTATCGTTAGAGAATCTTGCGAAAAATCGGACGACATTTGTGATCGCACACAGGCTTACAACGATTCGCAATGCAAGAAAAATTCTTGTTCTGACAGAAGATGGAATTGTGGAGCAGGGAAGCCACGAAGAACTTTTGATGAAAAAAGGAGTGTACGAGTCGTTGTATCACATGGGGAGTCCTGTGTAAAAAGATGTACAAAGCCGGGCCGGGCGAATAAAGAAATAAGGGGAAATATTATGAAGTTTACAAAAAGAATGAAAGCGGCTATGCTGCTTATAATGTTGTTATGTGTATTGTGTGTCAGTTCTGTGCTGGCGGAGGAATCAAAAGAAGAAAAAGAGAAGGGCGAAGCGGTAAAGATTTTGTTTACCCACGATATGCATTCGCATCTTGATACCTTTAAGGTGAAAAAAGAGGGTGAAAAGACTAAGGATGTAGGCGGATTTGCCAGAATGAAAACGATGATCGCAAATAAACGTATGGAGAATCCTGACACCTTAGTTCTGGATGCAGGAGACTTTTCTATGGGAACCTTGTACCAGACAATCAGCGAGACAGAAGCGCCGGAGCTTACACTTATGGGGAAAATGGGCTTTGATGTGACAACACTTGGAAATCATGAGTTTGATTATCGCAGCAAAGGAATTTCTAATATGCTGAATGCTGCGGTGAAAAATAAGAAAGAAGATGCGTCACTTCTACTTCCGGAGCTTGTAAGTGCCAACATTGACTGGGAGAAAAATACAGATAAAGAAGACAAAGAATTGCAGGCCGCATTGAAAAATTATGGGAGCAAGCCGTATGTGATCTTGGAGCGTGGCGGCGTTAAAATCGGCATTTACGGAGTTCTGGGACAGGAGGCAGAAGATTATGCGCCGGAAAGCGGTATTAATTTTGATAATATTATAGATACTTCCAAAGAAATCGTGAAACAGTTAAAGGATGAAGGGGCAGATATGATTGTCTGCCTGTCTCACAGTGGAACGAACGAAGATAAGAGTAAGTCTGAGGATGAGATTCTGGCAAAAAAAGTGCCGGAGATTGATGTGATTGTCAGCGGACATAGTCACACAAAGCTGGATGAATACATTAAGGTGGGAGATACCTATGTAGTTTCCAGTGGACGTTACGGAGAGTTTTTGGGAGAGCTTGATCTGTCTCCGTCCGGAGACAGATGGAAAGTGAAAAAATATAAGTTGAACCGCTTGGATGACACGATTGCGTCTGATAAGGCCATTCAGGCAGAACTGAATGCATACAAGGAAGATATTAATAAGACTTATCTAAAACGTTTCGGTTACACGTTTGATCAAGTGCTTGCAGAAAATGATGTGGAGTTTACACAGATGGACGATTTTGGGCTGAAAGTAGAAGAAGATCCACTTGGAAGTATTATTGCGGATTCTTATATCTATGCAGTGCAGCAGGCAGAGGGAAAGAATTATGAAACAATAACGGCGGCGTTTGCTCCGTCCGGAACAATTCGAGATACACTACAGAAAGGTGAAATCACCGTATCTGATGCATTTAATGTGTGTTCCCTTGGTATTGGCGCAGACAGAATCGTCGGGTATCCGTTAGTCAGTGTGTATCTGACTGGAAAAGAGCTCAGGACTGTGGCAGAGATTGATGTATCTGTGTCTCCGATCATGACAGTTGCCCAGCTTTATCCAAGCGGTATGGTGTGGACGTATAACTCTAACCGTATGATTTTAAATCGTGTGACACAAGTTATGCTGTATGATGGAGTGTCTTACGAAGAGCCAAAAGATGATGAATTATATCGTGTTGTGGCAGGTTTATATTCTGCGCAGATGTTAAGTTCTGTGGAAGATACCTCTATGGGGCTTTTAAAGATTACGCCGAAGGATAAAGATGGCAATCCGGTGAAGAATTTTGAAGATCACATTATCTATGACCGTAATGGAGCGGAAGTAAAAGAATGGTATGCGCTGGCTTCTTATCTGGATTCCTTTGATGAAAATGAATCTGATATTTCTAAAATATCGGATAGCTATAAGGAAACAGAAGGACGGAAAGTGGATACAGACAGCAAGAATATCGTGGAACTTTTGAAACAGCCGAATAAGTTTTTCTTTATGATCTGCGGCATTGTGCTGCTGTTAGTAGTTATCCTTGTGCTGCTTGTAAGATGGATGGTAAAATGGTATACTAAAAAACGTGCAAGAAAGAGAAAAGATAGATAGAAGGTAAGTTATGAGAGAATATAATTTTAAAAGAACAGAATTAGAGGACAAAGAAGTTATATCTGACTATTTTAAACAGTATCCAAGCCGAAGCTGTGAGAGAACATTTGTAAATGTATTTTTGTGGTCCAGACATTATCCTGTAAAATGGGCGGTTATTGAGAATACTCTTGTATTTAAAAGTGAGGACGAGGAACATCTTTCATTTGCATTTCCGGTAGGAAAAGAAGAAGATGTGAAAAATGTGATTCCTGTTCTTACGGCATACTGTGAAGACAGAGGGTACCCGTTTAGTATGTACAATGTGACGCCGGATAATTTTGTGAAACTGGAAGAATGGTTTCCGGGGAAATATGAGATAGAGTATCAGCGTGATTATGCAGATTATGTGTATGAGTCAGAAAAGCTTGCTGCATTATCTGGTAAGAAACTCCATGGAAAGCGTAACCATATCAACAAATTTAAGAGTATGTTTGAGGAGCGCTGGAGTTATGAGACGATGACAAAAGATAATCTGGAAGAGTGTTTTCAGATGGCTTTAAAGTGGAGAAATGATAATGGTTGTGAGGAAGACGCAGAAAAAAATGCAGAGATGTGTGTGACACTCAATTCTCTCCGCCTGTTTGAAGAACTGGAATTAAGGGGCGGAATTTTGCGCGTAGACAATGAGATTATTGCATTTACGCTTGGAGAACCTGTTTGTTCCGATACGTTTGTAGTGCATATTGAGAAAGCGTTTGCAGATGTTCAAGGGGCATATCCGATGATAAATCAACAGTTTGTAGAGCATGAATGTATGGATTATCAATATATTAACCGCGAGGAGGATACGGGAGCGGAGGGGCTTCGTAAAGCGAAATTATCGTACCGTCCGGTATTTCTTGTAGAAAAAGGAACCGTCAAAGAAAAGGAGAAATAAGATGATTGCAGAGAAGATGAAAGGAATGGTGGCAAATAGCTCTGCCATTCGGGCAATGTTTGAGGAGGGAAACCGCCTTGCGAAGCTTTATGGTGCGGAGAATGTGTATGATTTCAGCCTGGGAAACCCTAATGTTGCGGCGCCGCAGGCGGTGAAAGATGCCATAGTAGAACTGGTGACAGGGAGTGATCCGGTTATTCTTCATGGATATACGAACAGTAACAGTGGATATGAAGATGTGAGACAAATCGTAGCGGAGTCCTTAAACAAACGTTTTCAGACTTCTTTTTCCAGCGAGAACATCGTAATGTCTGTAGGGGCTGCGGGAGGGCTTAATGTCATTTTAAAGACTCTGATCAATCCGGGCGATGAGGTGATTGTGTTTGCACCATATTTTGGAGAATATCGTTCCTATACAAGTAATTATGACGGAGTGCTTGTCGAGATTTCTCCGAATACTGTGGATTTCCAACCAAAACTGGATGAGTTTGAGGCGAAGATTACGCCAAAAACGAAGGCAGTTATCATAAATACGCCAAATAATCCGACAGGCGTTGTGTACTCTGAGGAGACTATTAAGAAGATAACGGCCATTCTGGAGGCAAAGCAGAGAGAATACAAAACAGATATTTATCTGATCTCCGACGAGCCATACCGCGAGCTTGCTTATGATGGAGTAAAAGTACCTTGGCTGACGAAATATTATGACAATACGATTGTTGGATATTCCTATAGTAAATCGCTGTCTCTTCCGGGAGAGCGCATAGGTTATCTTGTCATTCCGGATGAAGTGGCAGACAGTGGGGATGTGAAAGCAGCGGCAAATGTGGCGACACGTATTCTCGGATTTGTGAATGCTCCGACGCTTCAGCAAAAAGTTGTTGCAAAATGTATCAATGAGAAGACAGATATTTCTTTTTATGACAGAAACAAGGAGACATTATATAATGGACTGATTGACTGCGGATTTGAATGTATAAAGCCGCAGGGAGCATTTTATCTGTTTGTGAAATCTCCGGTAGAAAACGAAAAAGAATTTTGTGAGGCGGCAAAAAAATACAATATATTAATGGTTCCGGGAAGCTCCTTTGCCTGCCCGGGATATGTAAGACTTGCATATTGTGTGTCTTACGAGACGATTGTGAACGCATTGCCGAAGTTTAAGAAGGTAGCGGAACTTTATTTTTCATGTACAGGCAGGTGATTTTATGCGGAACTTTGAAAAAAACATTCGGAAAGTAGAACCTTATGTGCCCGGCGAACAGCCGCAAAAGAAGGTGATTAAATTAAATACTAACGAAAATCCGTATCCGCCTGCGCCGAAAGTGGCGGAAATATTAGAGACTATGGATATAGACAACTTTCGTCTCTACCCAGATCCTGCAGCAGCCGAGCTTGTGAAAGCGCTGGCGGACTATTATCAAGTGGGAGAAGACCAGGTGTTTACAGGAGTGGGTTCTGATGATGTGCTTGCAATGTGTTTCCTTACATTTTTTAATTCTGAGAAACCTGTTTATTTTCCGGATATTACATATTCGTTTTACAAAGTGTGGGCAGAATTATATAAGATTCCATATAAGCTCCAAACACTGAATGAAGAGTTCCGAATCGTGCCGTCAGACTATTATGGAGAGAATGGAGGGGTAATATTTCCAAACCCTAACGCGCCGACCGGTTTGTATGAAGAACTGGATGTAATCGAAGACATCATCTTTCATAACAGGGATGTAATTGTCATTATAGACGAGGCATATGTGGATTTTGCAGGACGTTCTGCTGTGGAACTGATTGATAAGTATGACAATCTGATTGTTGTGCAGACCTTTTCTAAAGCCCGTTCTATGGCAGGAATGAGAATTGGCTATGCCATCAGTAATCCACTGCTTATCAAGTATTTAAATGATGTGAAATATTCTTTTAATTCTTATACAATGAACCGAGTTTCCCAGCTCTGCGGCGTATCAGCAGTACAGGATCAAGAATATTTTGAAGCATGTGTTCATAAGATTATAGATACGAGAGAGTGGGTGAAAAAAAAGCTGACAGATCTTGGATTTTCCTGTTTGGATTCTATGTCTAACTTTATCTTTGCCATGCATCCTGAGTATGACGCTAAGGAATTATTTGCAGCGTTGAAGGAACACGATATCTATGTGAGATACTGGGGAAGTGAAAGAATTGAGCAGTATCTGCGTATTACAATAGGAACGAGAGAAGAGATGGAAGTGTTATTGGCATTTTTAAAAGAATATATGAAAAAATAAATATGAAAATTAAAGGAGAAATTTATGCTTAAAAAGTTACTACAGGGAATTGTGATTGGAGTAGCTAACATTATACCGGGAGTCAGCGGTGGAACCATGATGGTTGCCATGGGAATTTATGATAAGCTGATTCATTCTATCACACATCTGAAAAAAGAGTTTAAAGAAAGTTTAAGATTTCTGATTCCGATTTTTATCGGAGTAGGAATTGCGATTGTGGTTGTTGCGCGGATTTTGGAAATTTGCTTTGTGACATTTCCGATTCAGACCAATCTTTTGTTTTGCGGTTTGATCGTAGGAAGCCTTCCATTTATCTGCAAACATGTGAAGGGGAAGACTATTTCCGGTGGTATGATCCTTTCCTTTCTTGTATTTTTTATAATCGTTATTGCGATGGCATTGATGGGTGAAAATGAAGGAAATGCTGCAGATGTAAGTTTTGGCTTTATGAATGTGATCAAGTTATTCGGCGTTGGTATTGTTGCGGCGGCAACAATGGTAGTGCCGGGTGTGAGCGGTTCCATGATGTTAATGATCCTGGGGTATTATAATACGATTTTAGAGTGTATCAACGATACAGTAGAGGCGCTTACGGCATTTGATATTCCGGGAGTGATGGAAAATATGCTGATTCTGATTCCATTTGGAATGGGGGTAGTTATCGGAATCTTTCTCATTGCAAAGATTATTGAATTTATTTTTCAGAGAGCCGAGACACATGCTTACTGGGCGATTATAGGTTTGATCACAGCGTCTCCGATTGCAATTTTGTGGAAGACGGACTGGAGCGGTTTTTCTTTACTGGCTGTTATAACAGGAATTGTGACTTTTGGGCTGGGCTGGTTTGTGGCGAGCAAACTTGGAGAAGAATAAGAGGATGAAAAATAAAAACAGGGATGCCAATCAGGCATTCCTGTTTCTGGAATCTCTAAGTTCTAGCAATTGAATATAATTTTGTAGTTCTCTTTTGGACTGTGCAGAGAGTCTGCGGTACTTGAGAATGAAGTCTTTTTCTATATCTGAAAAGACCATCCCCTGAGAGGAATTGATTTCAATGGAATCTGTGTCGTCAAGCAGATAGTCTATAGTAACATGAAAGAGATTGGCAAGGGATGTCAGTTTTTCATGTGATGGCTGACGATTCTTTGTTTCATAACCTGCAATGGTAGAACGTGCAACGTTCAGCCGGCTGGCAACATATTCTTGAGTCATGTTGTTTTCGATACGGAGTGCTTTTAATTTCTTATCAAATGACATACCCTCTAAATTCCTTTCCTAAGATGAATATATTTTATCAATTGTTGCGATAAAGAACATAGGAAGTGCCGTATATCAACAATTAGATGTCAAAAAAAGACGCATGTGTTGCGAAACGGAACATATATAATAAGAATATGCAGAAAAAGGATATATTATTAATGAGAGAAGAAAGATTTAAAATGGAGCGGGAAGGCCTTGTTGAAGTGGGACAAGAAGTGGACATCAGTGAGAGAAGCGCTGTCACTGGACAATATACTTATCTGGTAGAACCATCTGTCGCAATGTCGGGCATTTACCGTACGAGACAAAGGATTAAGTCCCGGAAAGGTGTTATCAAAGAGATTGAAAAAACACAGCGTGGCTTCTATCTTGTGGTGGAGCTAAATGAAGAACAACTTTAGGTCGTTGACACTAAGAGGGAAAACACCTATAATTTAAAGTAACTATTGTTGTTATGGATGAATAGTTACAATTTAAAAGAGAGCTTATAAAAAAATATGAGAGGATTAGACGGATGATAATTGCAAAAAATAATGAAGAAAAAAGAAGTAAGATATGGAGAAGAGTTACCCTGGGTTCTTCCGTGCTGATCGTCATTATAGCAGTTTTTCTGGTGACAAAATTATTTACCAGAAACCCATTGGAAGGAACGTGGGCAGATGAAGATGGAAGATACCGTCTGAAAATAGAAAGTGGCGGCAACATGGTTGTGAATGTTCCGGATATGGGAGAAGATGCCAGTGTAAGCATGGATTATACGATAGATAAAAAGAGTAAGACGATAGCCATTAAAGGCGATGATAAAAAAATCCAGGAGTTTATGGAAATGTTAGGGAAAGATTATACGGAGGAGGAAGTGGAAAATACACTGAACAGTATACGCACAACTTTTTCCTACAGTGTAGATCAAAAACAGCTTACACTTACAGAACGAGAATATGGCGAGCAGATGATGTTTGTGAAGGAATAAGATGTTAGTAACTATTCAGCCATGTGCTGCCGGGCAGCCGAAGGAGGCGCAGGCTGGATAGTTACATTTTTTTGTAAAAAGTCAAAAGGAGGACGAGGCTTTATGAAACGAGAAAATACGAAAAAGGTATGGATCGGAGACGTATGTATCGGAGGAGGATGTGAGATTGCGATTCAGTCTATGACGAATACAAAGACAGAAGATGTGGCTGCTACGGTTAGACAGATTCAGGCTCTTGAACAGGCAGGATGTCAGATTATCCGTTGTGCCGTACCGAATATGGAGGCGGCAAAAGCCATTGCAGAAATAAAAAAACAGATTCACATTCCTCTGGCAGCGGATATTCATTTTGATTATCGTCTTGCCATTGCGGCAATAGAGCATGGTGCGGATAAGATTCGTATCAATCCGGGAAATATTGGAGAAGCGTCAAGAGTGCAGGCAGTAGTGGATAAGGCAAAAGAATATGGCATTCCGATTCGTGTAGGTGTGAACAGTGGCTCGTTGGAAAAGGAACTGCTCAAAGAGTACGGAGGTGTAACCGCGGAAGGGTTAGTCCGAAGCGCCATGGATAAGGTGCATATGATCGAGCAGATGGGGTATGAGAATCTGGTGGTCAGTATTAAGTCCTCCGATGTCATGATGTGTGTGAAGGCGCATGAATTGATTGCAAAAGAATGTATCTATCCGCTTCATGTAGGGATTACAGAGTCCGGTACATTGCTGGCCGGCAATATTAAGTCTTCCATTGGACTTGGGCTTATTTTAAATCAAAGGATTGGTGATACGATCCGCGTGTCTCTGACTGGAGATCCGGTGGAGGAGATTAAGTCGGCCAAATTAATATTGAAAACACTGGGACTTCGTACGGGTGGTATCGAGGTTGTGTCTTGTCCTACTTGCGGAAGAACGAAGATTGATCTGATCGGGCTTGCCAATCAGGTGGAACAGATGGTGGCAGACATTCCTCTGGACATTAAAGTGGCGGTTATGGGCTGCGTGGTGAACGGACCGGGAGAGGCAAAAGAGGCAGACATCGGGATTGCCGGGGGAATCGGAGAAGGACTGCTCATCAAAAAAGGAGAAGTTATAAAAAAGGTAAAAGAGGAAGAATTGTTAGATACTTTAAGATGGGAGTTGTTACACTGGAATGAGTAAATCATTTTTCGAGGTATTTCCGACTTTAAAAGTGAATGAAGAGATACAGATACTTTTTCAAGGGGTGGAAGTTCTGAAAGTGGCGACAAACAGGCAGAGAGATTTTATTAAAGTACATATGCTAAGCAGCTACTTAATACAGAAAAAACGAGTGCTTGAAGTTGAGAAGATTTTAAAAGAACAGCTTTTTGGCCGCAGCCCGGTGCAGGTAAAGATAGTGGAGCGGTATGCCTTGTCAGAACAATATACGCCGGAAAATCTGATGAATGAGTATTTTGAGAGTATGCTTTTGGAACTGGGTGAGAGAAGCGTAGTGGAGCGAAGTATGATGCAGAATGCCTCGTATAGCTTTGAGGATAAGAATATTTTATGCTTGAGACTTACCGATACAATTGTGGCCGAGGGAAAGAAGGAGACTCTGACTTCTTATTTGAAAGAGGTTTTTATAGAACGATTTGATCGTCCGCTGGAAATTCGGATCTTTTATGAGAGCGCCAAAGACAGTAAGCTTAAATACAACGACTTGAAACTTCGACAGGAAGTAGAGGAGATTCTTAAAAATGCCGTTGCCGTACATGCAGAAAAGGCTGAGAAAGCTACAGAAGACAGCGCAGAATCTGTTCGCAAGACGGAGCAAAAGAAGGGAGAAAGTCAGGGAAAAGATACGGGAAGAGACAAGACGGCAGGAGCCGGAAAGAAAAGCTTCTCCCGGTATGGAAAACGTGACGGTTATAGTCCTCTAAAAAGAAATTCTGACGATCCAAATCTGATTTATGGCAGGGATTTTGATGATGAGCCTGTGGAACTTTCTACAGTTGTGGGTGAGATGGGTGAGATTACGCTGCGCGGAAAGGTTATTACCTTTGACACGAGAGAAATCCGCAACGAAAAGACCATTGTCATGTTCGCGGTTACAGATTTTACTGATACCATTATGGTGAAAATGTTTGTGCGCAACGAACAGCTTCCGGATATTCTGGGAGAGGTAAAGGAAGGTGCGTTTCTGAAAATAAAAGGCGTTACAACCATTGATAAATTTGATGGTGAGTTAAATATTGGCTCTGTAACCGGAATCCGCAAGATTTTAGATTTTACAGAGTCACGAAGAGATACGGCGCCGGAAAAGAGGGTGGAGCTTCACTGTCATACGAAGATGAGCGACATGGACGGGGTGTCCAATGTGAACGATATTTTAAAGCGTGCACACGATTGGGGACATAAGGCGATTGCCATTACAGATCATGGAGTTGTGCAGGGATTCCCGGACGCCGGTCATTTTCTTGAGAGACTGGATAAGGACGATCCTTTTAAAGTGATCTACGGCGTAGAGGGTTATCTGGTAGATGATCTTCAGGATGTGGCAGTGAATGAAAAAGGACAGTCATTTGATGAAACATTTGTGGTATTCGACCTTGAAACGACGGGATTTAGTTCTATTAAAGATAAAATTATAGAAATTGGTGCAGTGAAGATTGAAAATGGAAAGATTACGGATAAGTTCAGTACGTTTGTAAATCCTAAAATCCCGATTCCGTTTGAGATTACTCAGCTTACCGGTATTACAGATCAGATGGTGCTTGACGCTCCGGGAATTGAGAGTGTACTTCCTGAATTTCTGGAATTTATCGGTGATTCGGTGCTAGTGGCGCATAATGCCGGATTTGATATGGGATTCCTTGAGCAGAACTGCAGGTATCAGAACATCGTCCCGAATTTTACGTCTGTGGATACATTGGCCATGGCAAGGGTATTACTGCCTACCCTTTCAAAACATACGCTTGATACAGTGGCAAAGGCCCTTGGTATATCGCTGGAGAACCATCATCGTGCAGTAGATGATGCAGGCGCGACAGCAGAGATTTTTGTTCGATTCATAAAAATGCTTCATGAACGGAAAATTAAGACACTTGCGAAGTTAAATCATTTTGGAAAACAAAATGGTAAGGATGTTGTTAAGAAACTGCGCTCTTATCATGTGATTATTTTGGCAAAGAATCAAGTAGGGCGCGTGAATCTCTACCGTTTGATTTCTATGTCTCATCTGGACTATTTTGCAAGGCAGCCAAGAATTCCCAAAAGTGAACTGTCGAAATACAGAGAAGGTCTGATTATCGGAAGCGCCTGTGAGGCGGGGGAATTATATCAGGCTCTTTTGAATGAAAAGTCTGAGGAGCAGATTGCAAGAGTTGTGAATTTCTATGATTATCTGGAGGTGCAACCTCTTGGAAATAATAAGTTCATGATTGAGAGCAGCCGTATCCGAAATGTAAAAAGTGAGGAAGATATTCGGAATATGAACCGAAAGATTATTGAACTTGGTGAAAGGTTCAATAAGCCGGTAGTGGCAACCTGCGATGTGCATTTTCTGGACCCGGGAGACGAAGTATATAGACGGATCATTATGACGGGTAAGGGTTTTACAGATGCGGATGAGCAGGCGCCGCTGTATCTTCATACGACGGATGAGATGTTGACAGAATTTGAATATCTTGGATCTGTCAAAGCAAGAGAGATTGTTATTGAGAATCCGAATAAAATTGCGGATATGATTGAGTATATTTCACCGGTGCGTCCGGATAAATGTCCGCCTGTCATTGCGGATTCGGATCAGCAGCTCCGGGATATTTGCTATAATAAGGCGCACTCCATGTATGGAGAAGAACTTCCCCCTGTAGTTGTGGAACGGCTGGAGAGAGAACTAAATTCTATTATTTCAAACGGATTTGCCGTCATGTATATTATTGCTCAGAAGTTGGTATGGAAGTCCAATGAGGACGGCTATCTGGTAGGTTCCAGGGGATCGGTAGGTTCTTCTTTTGTGGCGACCATGGCGGGAATTACGGAGGTAAATCCATTAAGCCCTCACTATTACTGCCAGAACTGTCATTATAGTGATTTTGATTCAGAAGAAGTACGCTCTTTTGCAGGCGGCTGTGGCTGGGACATGCCGGATAAGGCGTGTCCGGTGTGCGGAGAACCTTTAGTGAAGGACGGATTTGATATTCCATTTGAGACATTTCTTGGATTTAAAGGAAATAAAGAGCCGGATATTGACCTTAACTTTTCCGGCGATTATCAAAGTAACGCCCATAAATATACAGAAGTCATTTTTGGAGCAGGACAGACGTATCGCGCCGGAACCATTGGTACACTGGCGGATAAGACAGCGTTTGGTTACGTGAAGAATTATTATGAGGAGCGGGGACAGGGTAAGAGAAACTGCGAGATTAGCCGTATCGTACAGGGCTGCACAGGAATCCGCAGAAGTACCGGACAGCATCCGGGAGGTATTATCGTACTTCCGCTTGGAGAGGACATTAACTCTTTTACTCCGGTACAGCATCCGGCAAATGATATGAATACGGATATCGTGACCACACATTTTGATTATCATTCCATCGACCACAACTTGTTAAAGCTTGATATTCTGGGGCATGATGATCCGACGATGATTAAAACATTGGAGGAGTATATTAGTTCTCCCGCTATGGATAATGAGTATAATGAGACGGATCACAAATTTGTGGCGACAGATATTCCGCTGGATGATCCCGGTGTAATGGCGTTATTTCATGGCACTGAAGTTTTAGGCATCAAGCCTGACGATATAGATGGTTGTCCGGTCGGCTGCCTGGGGATTCCAGAGTTTGGAACGGATTTTGTTATTCAGATGGTGGTGGATACAAAACCGCAGAATCTATCGGACCTCATACGCATTTCCGGTTTGTCTCATGGGACAGATGTATGGCTTAATAATGCTCAGGAGCTGATCCGAAGCGGAAAGGCAACAATTTCCACTGCAATCTGTACACGAGACGATATTATGACATATCTTATTAACAAAGGGTTAGACAGTGAGGAGTCCTTTACAATCATGGAGCGTGTGCGTAAAGGTACAGTGGCAAAGGGCAAATGTAAGGAGTGGACGGAGTTTAAAAGGGATATGCTGGATCATGACGTGCCTGACTGGTATGTGTGGTCCTGTGAGAAGATTAAATATATGTTTCCGAAAGCCCATGCGGCGGCTTATGTTATGATGGCATACCGTATCGCTTACTGTAAGATCAATTATCCATTAGCTTATTATGGAGCGTATTTTGGAATTCGTGCCGATGCATTTTCTTATGAAATTATGTGTCAGGGGAAGGAAAAACTACAGTATTATATCAATGATTACAACAGGCGTTCCGCCTCTCTGAGTAAAAAGGAGCAGGATACGATGAAAGATATGCACATTGTACAGGAAATGTACGCTAGAGGATATGAGTTCCTTCCACTGGATATTTATAAAGCTAAGGCTGCCAAATTTCAGATTGTTGATGGGAAACTGATGCCGCCGTTTTTAAGTATTGACGGAATGGGTGAAAAGGCGGCGGAGGGAATGGAAGAGGCGGCAAAAGACGGTCCATATCTGTCCAGAGACGATTTCAGACAACGGACGAAAGCAAGTAAGACTGTGATCGATTACATGGGAAATTTAGGATTGTTAGGAGATCTGCCGGAGTCCAACCAGTTATCACTGTTCGACATTTAATATGTCTTAGTAAAGAGAGTTATAGAGAGGGAGGCTGCGATGAGTGTAAATCAAAAATATAAAGGAATTATCTACATTGTCATATCAGCGTTTTGTTTTGCACTGATGAATCTGTTTGTACGTATGGCGGGCGGCTTACCGTCTATTCAGAAAAGTTTTTTCAGGAATTTTGTGGCGGCAGTATTTGCTTTTGTGATCTTGAAAAAAGAGCACGTACCGTTCCGGTGCAAGCGGGAGAATTTAAAATATTTGCTGCTTCGCGCCGGTTTTGGAACGGTGGGAGTTTTGTGTAATTTCTATGCTATTGATCATCTGGTGCTGGCAGATGCGTCCATGCTGAATAAGATGTCGCCGTTTTTTGCAGTGATATTCAGTTACTTCATTCTCAAGGAAAAAGTAACCATTCCTCAGGGACTTTTGGTGGCAGGAGCATTTTCAGGCAGCCTGTTTGTGATAAAACCAACATTTACAAATATGGCACTTGTTCCATCGTTATTTGGACTTCTGGGCGGCTTGGGAGCCGGAGTTGCGTATACTATGGTGAGACGTTTGGGAGAAGGGGGAGAAAAAGGACCGTTTATTGTATTTTTCTTCTCCATGTTTTCTTGTGTGATGACTTTACCATGGCTTATTTTTGACTATCATCCGATGACAGCAGTACAGCTTGTGATTCTGCTTTTGGCGGGAACAGCGGCAGCAGGAGGACAGTTTGCAATTACAGCGGCGTACTGTTATGCACCGGCAAGAGAAATTTCAGTGTATGATTACTCTCAGATTCTCTTTTCAGCAGTTCTTGGATTTGTAGTGTTTGGACAGATGCCGGACGCTTTGAGCTGGCTTGGATATGGAATCATCTGTGCTATGGCAGTTTTGATGTTCTTCTATAATATGCAGAAATATCCTTGTAATTTTTGAGGAACTATATTATACTGATTTCATCGAAGAATTCTAGTATGGGTTATCTTATATCAATCATGGCCATTCGGTCTGAGAATTCCAAGAAGAGACTTAAAAACAAAAGAGAGAAAGTAGGAAAGCAGTTGTATATTTGCAAAAGTGACTTTATAATAAAATTATAAGTATATCTTTGGACAAGACAATTAACTTTCCTGCGGGAAAGGAGTACAAGGATGAATAATCATGACAACACGTTTATTATGTCACCGAAGGTAGATTTTTGCTTTAAAGAACTTTTGGCAGACGAAGAAGTAAGGCAAGGCTTTATTGCAGCAGTGTTAGGAGTGAGGGCGGAGACGATTGAAAGGACGGAATTGCTGCCTACATATTTACGAAAACAATATCAGGATGATAAGTTAGGAATCTTGGACGTAAGAGTAATGTTTGAGGATAACTCCCAGATGGACATAGAAATGCAAGTCATCGCTTATGATTATTGGGCAGAGCGTTCTTTGTTTTATCTATGTAAGATGTTTACGGAACAGATTCATGAAGGTGAAGATTATGACGAGTTAAAGAAGTGCATCCATGTAGGGATATTGAATTTTACGTTATTTGATGATGAAGAGTACTATTCAAAATTCCATATATGGGAAGATGAGAGAAAACTATTGTATACAGATAAAATAGAGGTTCATGTATTGGAACTTCCGAAACTTAAAAGGTATGAATATCCGGAGACAGAACTTCTCAGATGGGCGCGTTTCTTTAATGCAGAGAATAAGGAGGAGATGAAGATGGCAGTACAGGGAGATAAGTATATGGAAAAGGCATATAGCCAGTTAGTAAATCTGAGTGCAGATGAAGAAAAACGTTTGGAGTATGAGCAGAGACAAAAGGCAATAAGGGATCACAGGCATATGATTAATAGTGGCTGGCGCCAGGGGCATAGAGAAGGGTATGGCGTAGGATATGCAGAGGGATGTGAAGAAGGTAGACAAGAAGGTCTACAAGAAGGTAGACAAGAAGGTCTGCAAGAAGGTAGACAAGAAGGTCTGCAAGAAGGTCTCGAAGAGGGCCGGCAAGAGGGTAAAGAAGCGGGAATGAAAGCAATGGTAGAAATGCTTCAGGAGATTGGATTAACTAGAATGGAAATAAAGGAGAAACTATCGCAGAAGTTTTCCATATCTGAGGAAGAAGCAGAGAGACACATAGAAATATATTGGAAAGCATAGGAGTAAAAGAATGGACAGGCATTCACAGATTACATATTGGTGCCATGAGATTATCAAATCGCAGGCGGTAAGAGATGGTATCTATATTGACGGTACTATGGGAAAAGGAAATGATACAAAATTGTTTTGTGAATTGGCGGGAGATACAGGGCAGGTGCTGGCATTTGATATACAAGAAGAGGCTATGGAAAAAACGGAAAGATTTCTAAAGAAAGATAACACATACAATCGGATGGGAAATCGTTTGCGCCTTATCTTAGATGGACATGAGCATATGGATCAATATGCGGAGACCGAAACTGTAGATGTGATTTGCTTTAATTTCGGTTATCTTCCGGGCGGAGATCATACTATTTGTACTAAGCCAGAAACGAGTATAGAGGCTATAGGAAAAGGATTGAAGCTGTTAAAATCCGGCGGTATGATGAGTCTATGTATATATAGTGGTGGTGATACAGGATTCGCGGAAAAGAATGAAATACTGGCATATGTAAGAAAACTTTCGGCCAAGGAATATACAGTTATTGTGAACGAATACTATAACAGAGAGAATGATCCGCCGATGCCGGTATTTATTTTTAAAACATAAAGTATGTAACAGTTCAGCCATAGTTGCACAGCAACGAATAGCACGTTAGTGCGGTTTGGCGAATGGCGCGGGCT
>CAJTRE010000015.1 GCA_910578495.1 uncultured Dorea sp. | reverse complement strand
AAAAGGGTACGCACCAAGAAAGAAATCACAGGGGAGGACGGGCAGATACGAAAAGGCTGCACCGTCATTAAAAAGGGCGAGGTTTACGAAAGCCACCTCTTTACCGTGAAAGATGATAAATTCAAAAGCGAGCCTTTTCTTCGGGAGGTAAAAGAGATTTACACCGACCTTATCAATCGGCATATCTCCGATCCCGAACAGCAGTTAAAGGTATTTGATAAGAACAGCGTTTATCTTCCCACTAAGAAAATCGGCAAGAACAATCCCAAAGCCGCCGAGATTGAAGCGGATAACGCCGCAAGGCAGGAATGGAACAGGACAGCGGATATGGCGTTGTTATCGGGTATTTCCGAAGCAAAGATTTTAGAAATCAAACAGTCCGAGATACACGAAAAAGCAAGCCAATCTATCAAGTGCAAGGGTTGGCTGCCCAATCTGTTTCGTGGGATTGTAGCAAAGGCAAAAGATTTTCTGCAAAACTTTATTCGGGAAAAAGATATGCCGCCCAAGCCAACGCTTGATATTGATATGGCAGAGTTCCACCATACGCGAAACCTGATGATAAAGTTGCAGGATAAGGCGGTAAAAATTAAAAACTTGCAGGACAAAGTTCTGCCACAGTTGAAACAGCAGCTTGCCGAAACAAAGGGGCTTTTCAAAGGTAAAGAGCGAAAAGCGTTGGAGGCAAAAATCAAAGAAACCGAAGCCGAGATTGCCGACAGGTTAGATAAAATCCCCGATACGCTCAAAGCGGACGGTTATCCCGATGTGCAGGTGTTTATGCGGACTTTCCGAGAAATGGAAAGCGTTGTAGAACAGTACGACCGTGACCTTGCCGAGTGGGAATACCAAGTCAGCAGGAAACCGACAGTCGCCGCTAAAGAACAGCACAGACCGCCCGAAAAGCAGAGCGTGTTAAAACATCTGCGTGAGATACAGGAACGCAACAAGCAGCAACCGCCGCAAAGGCAGCGTAAGAAATCCATTGACAGAGATAGCCGATAGGCATTGAAAAACCGCCGTTATGGTTTTACTCATAGCGGCGGCGTATATAATCATACTCTATTAAAAGATACCGAAAAAAATGTACATTCCCTTTTCTTTATTTAACTCTGATTCCAAACTATAAAACCATTATTCAAATTCCCGTAATCGCTCAACGATAGAACGATTTCTTACAAGCTTTTTGTAAGTAATTAGTGGTGTCAGAATACATATCATCATTATAAGCAAAATTGCATATATCAATGGAAATATAGGCAGCATGAAAGGTATTTTCATGTAATTCATAGATTGAAAAACAAAGTAGGTAATACCTATTCCGATTGTCAGCGTGATAAAAACCGAACCGGCTGCATATAAAATTCCTTCCCGAATCAGTAATTTTCTTATTTGTTTTCTTGACATACCTACGCTTTCCATAATTGAAAAAGTCAACTTTCTATTTTGCATACTACTTGCCATTGTATTGATATAGTTCAACATACCCACCAACAACAAAAGAAGAGAAATTGCCGTACCTATTTCATACATACCACTTTGCGAATCCTGAATTATTTTCATATCATCATATTTTGAAAGGCAAATCAAATCTGAACTGTATGAACTTGATTCAATAATGTTTTTTATTTTATTTTCTGTTTCCACTTCGTAGGATTGTTCGTATTTAATATTGAGACTTAAAATATATGGATTCGCAGTTAAACTTTCCATATACTTTTCACTGATAATCAGATTTGCCCCGATATTCGCAGTTGCTCCATAATAGTCTCCATAATTGACAGCTCCAATTACAATTTCCTGTCTCTCCGTACCAATGAAAAACGGTATGGTACTGCCTATCCATTTTTCTGGTATTTCAAACCCTGCATATTGCAAAATTGCCGTTTTCCCATTCAAAAAATCCTGCTTATCTATAATATTTCCAAGTGTATCATTCAAATAATCAAACTCTGATTCGTCAATTCCCTTTATCATACCATAATATTTTTCAGGGTTTTGTTGATATTCCAAAGCTGTTTCGGAGTATGACAAATATGGTTTTAATTCCGTATAACTTTTTATCCAAAAATCAGAAAAAGAATTCTTGCAATATGGGAAAGTAACAGGAACTCCCTTCACAGCATGAACCTCTTTTATAGCCTCTGTTTCTTCTATATCAGATACAAATTTATCATCAATAGCAGCTTGTAAAGAGGATATATCGTCTGTTATCTGCGTATCATTATATACAATAAAATCAGCGTTCCAATAGTTGGGATATACCGTTCGTTTGCCCTGACTATCAATGAGTGTAGTTAAGCAGAAAAATACAATTAAACTTGTTGCAAGCGATAGAAAAACAACAATAGTTCTTTTTTTGTTTTTTCTAAGCTGATTTATCGCCATGTACCAATACAAATTGCCCTTGCAAATTTTCTTTGTATAGGCAATTTCAATGTTATCCCTGTATTTGGTGGCTTCAACAGGCGTTACATCCGTAGCAATATGAATCGGAGTTCTAACACCGCATAGTACTGCAATTCCTGATACTAACGCACTCAGCACCAACACTTCTGGATAAAAATGTACCCCCGTATTTCCTAATGAAATTCCAAGAACTTTTATTACATGAGGAATAAGAGTCAAGGAAATTGTTACACCCAGAATTATTCCTGCAATAATCCCTGTCACTCCTACAACTGCTATTTGCTTTTTGATAAGTTGAACCAACTGTCTTTTTGTCATCCCTAATGTTTGCAACAATCCATAATATCTGATTTTCCCAGAAACCGATAGATAAAGAATATTGTAAATCAGCAAATATGCACTCAAACAAATAATAAAACCAAGTCCGAATACGGCAAGCAAGATTGTCAAAGATTTTTCAATATAATCGGTAGCTTGAAAAACCTGTGCTGACGATAGTTTGAGGCTATCTTTTAGATTTTCGATTGTTTTTTCTGTGACATAATTGCTCTTAAACTTCGCTTGTAAAATTCCACTTGATTCTAAATCATAACCTGTCTGCTTGTAAAAATCTTCCGAAACATAGAAATTTTCTTTATCTGTGCCGTAGCCTTTCCAAATTCCGCTGATAACAAAAACTTTTGTATGAATACCTGTATTATCTTCATAAGTTATCGAAAGATTATCGCCAATCTCCAAAGAACTTTTTCCACATTCGGCAAGAACTTCTTCTGTAGCTAACAGTTCATTTTCTTTCTGTGGATAGTGTCCGTCCATTTCGGTTCTTACGGGGCTTTTTTGACTTTCCCAATATGTTTCATCTCCCCAAAGGAAAGCAGCGTTAACTGTACTATCCATATCACTGCTTTTTACATTTCCGCAATAAGACAGCACACCGACTGTTTCAATCTTGGAATTGTTGATAAGAGTTTCTTTCTGATTTGCCGTAAATCCGTTCATAATAACAATGTCCCATTCTGAACCATATAGACGAGAATTTTGTAATCTGCTTAAGTCCAAATAAGTTAATCCTACAGTAAAAACAGAAAAAAGCATAAATGCAGACAACATAATCGTAACAAATAGAATGGAAAATTGACGCTTATTTGTTCGCACTGTGTTTTTAGCTAATTTGTTTATTATCTGACGATTATTGTTTGCTAACATCAGAATCACTTCCTCCCACTAATTTTCCATCTTGTAATCTAACTATTCTATCTGCCATTTGTGCAATATCCAAATCGTGTGTAATGACAATTAGTGTTTGCTGATATTCTCTTGCAACAATTTTTAAAAGTCCTATAACATCATGGCTGGAAGATGTATCAAGATTGCCAGTTGGCTCATCTGCAAGGATAATGGCAGGTTTAGTCGCTAATGCTCTTGCGATAGCAACCCTCTGTTGCTCTCCGCCAGATAGCATAGAGGGAAACATTTCTGTTTTATCTGCAATGTGAAGTGTTTTCAGCAATTCTTGTACAAATTCTTTATCAGCTTTAACTCCGTCAAGTTCTAATGGAAACAATATATTATCATACACATTTAAATCTGGAATCAGATTATATTGTTGAAAAATAAAACCTATTTTTCTTCTTCTAAAAAGAGCAAGTTGCTCCTGATTCATTTCCGATAGATTTATACCATCTACAATTACTGATCCAGATGTAGGAGAATCGAGACCTCCCAACATATGAAGAAGAGTGCTTTTTCCACAACCAGATTTTCCTATAATAGAAACAAACTCCCGTTCCTTTACTTCAAAATCCACTCCGTTTAAAGCAACTACGGTATGAGTACCGACTTCATAATGCTTTTTTAAAGACTTTGTTTTTACAATGATATTTTCCATAGTCATTCCTCCGTTTCTGTTTTTATCATAGAATAGAAAAATCACAAACTGTTCACAAAAAGAAAAAATCACAAAACTGTGATTTTTCCATGCGGTCTAATTAGGGAAATATAAATGAAAAGTACTTCCTTTTCCTGATTCTGATTCAACTTCAATATATCCTTTTTGCATACAGATAATTTCTCGTGCCAGATATAATCCAATACCTACACCCTCTGTATTATGAACATCTGGCTCACGGTAAAAACGGTTGAATATCATTCCCTGTCTTTCTAAAGGAATCCCTTTTCCCGTATCGGTAATGCTAATTTTTGTGAAAATGGTTTCTTTGTTTACGACTATGTTGATACTGCCATTTACGCTCGTATATTTAACTGCATTATCAAGAATATTAAAAATAGCTTCTGCTGTCCACTTTTTGTCATGCTCAAGTTGAAGTGTTTCATCATATGTAACATGAATCTGAATGTTTTTCTTATCTGCTTTTGGAACAACTGCTCCAATCGCCAATGCAAGAGTTTCTGCTATAAACTGTTTTGATTTCTGTATTTTGATTGTTCCAGTTTCCAATCGTGACATTTTTATCATGTTTTGAAGAAGAAAATCCAATTTATCCACTTGCTTGCTCATTTTTATTAAATGCTCTGTGCTTTCTGATTTATTTACTTTGTCGAAAAGCATTTCTTGATATAATTTAATATTCGCAAGAGGTGTTTTGGTTTGATGGGATATGTCAGAAACTAACTCTTTTAAATTTTCTTTTTCTTTGAACAGTTCTTGATTTTTATGCGTATACATATCAGAAATACGACATAGCTTTTCATAAACCATGCCCCATAAGTCATCTTGTTCACAGATTGTTTTGTTTAAATTTCTGCTGTTTAATAACTCATTTAAACTATTTTCTAATTTTTCTGTAAAGTCATAAATATCGTGTTTCAGACAGCGATTTTTCCATAATAGACTTATAATAATCCCTATGAACAACACAATAATAAGAATGTAAATTATTTCCATATATATCCCATTCCGTATATGTTTGAAATATAACTATGTTTGTCTGTTTCAATTTTCTTTCGCAAACGGTTAATGTTGACTGCAAGAGTATGCTTATCCATAAATTCAATTCCTTCTTCCCATAAGGAATCCAACAAAACAGAATAAGTTAGTAATTGTCCTTTATTATCAATCAATTTTTTCAAAATACGGTATTCGGTAGGCGTAATAGGACAACTTTTTTCTTCAATCTGTACAACTCCTAATTCAAAATCAATCTTTAGAAAACCGTCATCGTATATGTTTGTTTTTTTAACTTCCCTTGACAATATAATGGATATTTTCTTTAACAAAATTTTCATGGAGAAGGGCTTTGTCACATAGTCATCTGCTCCTATTTCATAACCATTTAGAATATCTTCTTCTAAATCTCGTGCAGAAAGAAACAATATCGAAACATTATTTCGTGCTTTTATCCATTTACAAAAATGAAATCCGTCGCCATCAGGCAAATTTATATCTAATATTGCTAAATCAAAGGTATGATTGATTGCGATAGCTTGTCCGTCTTTACAAGTATAAGCATTATATACACGATAGTTTTCTTTTTGTAAAGCTGTGCAAATCGTTTGATTTAATTCTAAATCGTCTTCAAGTACAAGAATTGTATAAATAAGTCATCTCTCCTCTGCATAAATAACTATGCCTCATTTAATGTCTATATTATAAACAATTAAAATGGCAGTATCAAGATTTTTATACCTTTGTATACCTTTGGAACAGAGTATTTCCATTTTGTTGGTCTTATCCTAATTAAAACATATAGATACTGTTATTCTTCTATGTTAAATCACACATAAAAAGAGCAACTATGCTTATTAGCTATAATTGCTCTTTCCGTAATTGCTTAAATATAGATGATTTCAGTGCAAACTATTTCTCTTGCCCTTGCTTGTATCTCGTTCATTCTTCCAATCCACAACATCGGGTTTTCTGCTTTGAGTTGTTCGGTCACACCCTCCTTATCAGCCATTTGCTCAACTAATCGAAACATCATTTCCGTTGCCTGTTCGTCAATATCAGCAAGATAACAGTTCAATTTTCCGCTTGTGAGAAGCGTGGTATAAACTGCCCGTTTATGTTCCTGCAAATAGTGTTTGTGTCGCTGCCCCCATAAGACGATAGGCTTGTGTCTTTTTTCGGCTGGTAAAGTAAGGCAAGGAATATAATAATCTCCTTGCAGTTCATACCAAAGACCGTTGCTTTCATCATAAATATACTTGTCCATTAAAAAATCCTCCGTTATAATATATTCGCACATACATCACATTTCCCCGATTGCCACACTTTGTTATATCTTGTTATGAGATTTTTCTGCCCTTGATTTTGCCCTTATGATTGTGCAGAACAAGGGTAACATTGTGTGAAACCATATAAAGAATTAAGGTGTACTGATTGCGATAAATCCTTTATTTTCAAGGCTTTTGGAGGATTTTATTAAAACCCTATGAGGTGTGATAAACACCTGTAAAATTATGAGTTTCTAATTTGGATTTATTTTCATTAAAAGGGAAAAATGCAATTGTAACAGGAGGAAATTCAGGCTTAGGACAAGGTTTCTCTACCGCTCTGGCTAAAGCGGGTGCTAATATTCTTGCTGTGAGTGTTATGGATGATAATGGAGAAACAAAAGAGATTATTGAAAGATGCGGAGTAAAATACAAACTTGTTATTACAGATATTACAGCGGAAGGAAATTGTAAAAAAGTAGTAGATACCTGTATTGAAACATTTGGAAGTGTTGATATTTTAGTAAACTGTGCAGGAAGAGGAATTAATATACAGGATGTAACAAAATTTGGAAAAGATTCGTGGGATAAGGTTGTTGCATTAAATTTGTCAGCGGCTTTTGAAATGACGCATGAAGTGTGTAAACCAATGATTAAACAAAATAGTGGAAAAATTATAAATATCGGCTCGCTGTTTACGTTTTTAGGCGGACAGTGGGATCCGGCTTATGCGGCAACAAAACATGGAATTTCTGGTTTGGCAAAAGCGATGTGTGATGAACTCGGACAGTGGAATATTCAGGTTAATACCATCGCACCGGGATATTTTGCTACAAAGCTGACAGAAGATACAAGGGCAAATGAAGCGGCAAGCCGCAGGATTTTAGAACACATTCCGGCTAATCGCTGGGGAGAAGTATACGATCTGATGGGAGCCTGTGTATTCTTGGCCAGTGATGCATCAAATTATGTAAATGGAACTGTTTTAACTGTTGATGGCGGATATCTGGTTCGTTAGTATTCTGATATAAGTGAGGGATGAAATATGGGAAAAAAACAAAATAAATGGGTTACTTTCGCAATTGTTTGTCTGACTACAGGAGTCATTACAGAGCTTCCTTATATGCGGTGGGCGTTGTATGAACCGCTTAGAGAATTTTTAGGACAAAATAATACACAATTTGGAATGTCAGCAAGCTTGTTCGGATTATTGGCTATGATTTTGTATATTCCGGGAGGATGGGTTGCAGATAGATTTTCACATAAGATCTTATTTGCGGTATCGGCAATAGGAAGTGGTATACTGGGATTTTGGCTTTCCACAGCACCTAACTTTACGACAGTAATGGTTATCCATGGTTTATGGGCAATTACTAATATTGGTTTATTCTGGCCTACAATGACAAAAGCTATCGCACTGTTGGAAGACAGTAAGGGGCAGGGAAAAGTATTTGGGTATTTTGAAGGTGTCCGAGGTGTATTTGTGGTCATTATGTGGTTAGGTTTGATGAAAGTGTTTGAACATATGGGCGGAATAAGAATGGTAATTATTGTAATGTCTATTCTGGCAATCATGTGTGGTGTTTTATCTATTTTCTTCATGCCGGATAATAAAGAAGCCGAGGCTGCAAGTACCGGAACTATTATGAAAGACATGGGCGCTGCACTTAAATATCCTGTAACATGGTTGTGTGCAGGAACAATACTTTGTGTGTATTCTGTTTATAATGCATCATCCTATATGCAGCCATATTGTCAAGAAGTTCTTGGAATGACAGCGGTAGTAGCAGGGTATGTGGGGATTATTAAAAAAGATGTTATACGGTTGGCGGCAGCACCTTTTAGTGGATGGCTTTCTAAAAAATGGGGCGGAAGATGTGCGGCACTTATCGGTGTTTTTGGCATAATGTTTGCAATCACTCTGGCAATTTTACTTGCTTTACCTTCAGGAGGCAATTTCGTAGTAGTAACAGTTGTTATTATGGTGGCTTCATCTTTTGCAATATATGGTATGCGAGGTATGTATTATGCAATCATTGGAGAAGCAGGAACTCCGGCATCAATCTACGGAACAGTATCAGGAATTGCAATGTTTATCGGGTTTTCACCGGACTTTTTTAATCCGACATTAATAGGAAGTTGGTTGGATAAATATCCGGGTGCTGCAGGATACAGAATGACATTTATATACATGTTGATTACGATGTTAGTTGGTATTGGTTTTGTTATTTTATTAGTAAGATACAATAAAAGACATAACAATAGTAAAGTGACAGTTGAAAATATCGAGGAAAATTAAAAATGGAGATGAGTAAATGAAGTATATAATTGGAATTGATGGTGGAACACAAAGTACAAAAGTTTCTGTCTTTACTCTGGATGGGAAAATTGTCTGTGAACAGAAGAATTCTTTGCGGCCGCTTTATTCACCGGATGCTGATACAGCAGAGCATCCAGATGATGATTTGTGGGATTCTTTGAAAATGACAGGGCAACAGGTTATGAAGAAATTTGACAGAAATCCGAAGGATATTATTGCCATTGGTCTTGGAAGTATTCGCTGTTGTCGTACATATTTGAAAAAAGATGGAACGTTGGCCTATCCGGTCCTTAACTGGATGGATAAACGACTTGCAAAACCATATCCCGGGGATATTCCGGACTTCCAGTATCTGAGTACGACGACAGGATACTTGACAGTACGTATGACAGGGAATTTCTGTGATACAGCAGCAAATTATGAGGGTGTATATGGCCCATTTGACAAAGAAACATGGAGTTGGAGTGAAAATCCGGAGGATTATATACCTTATAATATCACAAGAGAGAATCTGTTCAATTTGATTATGCCAGGAGAAGAATTAGGAAAAGTAACAAAAGAAGCCGCTGCTGCAACGGGTTTTCCGGAAGGGTGTCCCGTAATTGCCACAGCAAATGATAAAGCGGCAGAAGGTCTTGGGGCCGGTATTATTGATGATTCTTCTTGTCTGATTTCTCTGGGAACATATATTGGCGGAATGGTCAATGGGCATGCGTTTAATGATGATGCACAATATTACTGGTCAAATCTTTCGGCAATTCCGAAACGCTATTTATATGAAGGCATGACAGGAATTCGAAGAGGAATGTGGAGCGTATCATGGTTTAAAGAAATTCTTGGGGAACCATGGGAGAATCTTGCAAAGGAAGAAGAAACTTGTGTAGAGCAGTTGCTGGAAAATGAGGCAGTGAATGTTCCGGCCGGAAGTGATGGTCTTATTACAGTTCCAGAGTTTTTATGTCCGAATAATATTCCATACAGAAAAGCTATGATGATAGGCTTTGACGGAAGACATAAGCGGGCGCATATGTATCGTTCTATATTAGAAGCGATTGCAATGACAATGCATATGAGTATGGAAGATATGTTTAAAGAAATGGGATATAAGCCTGAACGGCTGATTATCTCCGGCGGAGGTTCAAAATCTAAATTATTTATGCAGATTTTCGCGGATGTGTTTGGAATGCCCACAATTAGAAATGAAGTGACAGATGCAGCAGGAGTAGGAGCTGCAATTTGTGCGGCGGTAGGCGTCGGTGCATATGCTTCATATGAAGAAGCAGTAGATAAGATGGTTCGAATTAAGGATGCGTTTCAACCGAATCTGGATAATGCGAAAACCTATGCTCGTATAGAAACAGATGTTTACAGGACAATTAAAAATTATTCAGATCCTGTAAATAAAGAAATCTATAATATTTTTTCATAAAAAATGCGAAGCTGATTGTAAAGGAGAATATCATGAATAGAAGAGAAGAAATTGTTGAAAAAATGAAACAAATTGTTGGGGTGGAGAATGTTGTAACCGATAAAGAGGTTCTGGAAGATGCAACACATGACAGATTCCGTAAATATGAAGGCTATCACAAAGTTTATACAAATCCATTACCGGCAGCGGTTGTATTCGTGAATAACGCAGAAGAAGTTTCAAGCGTTCTTAGATATTGTAATGCAAAGAAGATTAATGTTGTGCCAAGAACAGGACATTCTGCGACAGAAGGAGGTCTTGAGACTATAGTAGAGAACTCTGTTGTGCTGGATGGATCACATATGAATAAAATCCTTGATATTGATGAAGTGAATATGCAGGCAACGGCAGAGTGTGGAGTTGTGTTAGAAGATCTTGAGAATGCAGTAAGAAAGCTTGGATATACTACAGGCCATTCTCCACAGTCAAAACCGATTGCTCAGATGGGTGGATTGGCGGCAACTAGATCCATAGGACAGTTTTCAACTTTATACGGCGGAATAGAAGATATGCTTGCTGGCGTGGAAACAGTATTTCCAGATGGTACAATCTGTGATATTAAAGCAGTTCCACGTAGAAGCGCCGGGCCGGATATTCGTCACATTGTATTAGGAAATGAGGGAACAACAAACTTTATTACAAAGGTAACTGTAAAATTATGGAGATATTATCCGGAGTTCCATGAATGTATGGGGTATATCTTAGACGATATGCATGATGGATTAAAGATTATGAGAGAAGTCATGGTAGAAGGGTACCGCCCGTCTGTTGCAAGATTATATGATGCAGAAGACGGTAAGGAACATTTTTCTCATTTTGCAGCAGGTAAATGTGTTCTTTTATTTGTAACAGAAGGACCAGAACTTATTTCGCATGCAACAGCAGAAGGTATCCGTAAAATTATGGCAAATCATCCAGAGTGTGAGCAAGTAGAAACGAAACTGATTGAGACATGGTTTGCTAACCTGAACTGGGATGCAGCAAGAATAGAAGAAGAACGCAAAGAGGTTTTAGAAACAAATAATGTATGTTGTACAACAGAAATTTCAGCGCCATGGAGTGCAGTGCATGAGATTTATGATGTTTGTGTGAAAAGAATAGTAGAAGAGATTCCAGACATTACCGTATTTGGGGCGCATGCTTCACACTGTTATCCAAATGGAATCAACCTCTATTTTGTATATTGGTATAATGTGGTGGATTGTACACCAGAGCAGGAAATCACTAAGTATCATCTGCCAATTAAGAAAATTATTTGTGAAGAAACCATCAAAGCGGGTGGCTCCATGTGTCATCATCATGGAGTAGGAAAACATCGTGTACACTGGGTTGACCAAGAGCATGGATCTGCGCTTTATATGGTGAAAAAACTAAAAGAGGCATTTGATCCTAATGGTATTATGAATATTGGAACAATCTTACCTTATAAAGGGGAAAAATAATGAGATTATTAGCTTCTTTTAAAATTTGTCCAAATCTTGAATTACTGAAAGAAGATATTGTAGTAACGGAGAAAATGGGTATTGATACCCATTTTCTTCCTAATATTATCAATTGTTATGATGAGAGTGCATTAGAATTAGTATTACGTCTTCGGGATAAAACAGAAAACGATGCCATAGAATTGTCAGCTTTTACCGCGGGAAATGAACAAACGGAACTTACTTTAAAAAGTTTAAGAGCATTGGGATTCACACATACAATAAGAGCCAGAGACAATCAGAAAGAAATAGACTTTCATCCTGAAATAGTAGCAGAAAGTCTGGCTTCCTATGTAAAAAAGAATCCTCAGGACTGTATAATTTTAGGAAAAGAAGCGCCTGTTGGAAATCATGGAATCATGGCACAGTTAGTAGCGGAAAAACTACATTATCCATCTGTCAGTTCAGTGATAGATATTGTGGAAACAGATCAAAAATCTGTGACTGTTGTTGTGTCAGACGAAGGAAGAATGCAAAAACAGACAATAAAATTTCCATGTGTCATATGTGTGGGTAATGCAGTGATTAGTAAATTAAGAGTTGCAACTTTGCGAGAGCGAATGGCGGTGTCAAAGACAGAAAGTGAATATACAAGTCTGAATTATCCAAATCGCAGATATATGGTGGAACCGGAAAAACTACATCCGATCGTTATAAGACGTAATTGTTATCAAAGTCAAAAAAGTGGTGAAGAAGCAATATATGATGTATTGCAAAATGGATTGCAGAAAGTGTTGGAGCAGATATGAGAATTTTATTTGTTGTACATGGGATTAATCAAAAAGGAATTAAGATGGCACAGAAAAAAAAGCAAATGTTAAGTGAACAGATGAACTGTGTTATAGATTCATGTATTTATGCTGAAAAAAAGGAAATGGAAGGTTTGCGCTTAGAGTCATTAGGAGGACAGGTATATACGCTGCCTGTAACAATTTCTGCGACAGACATGATTGCCCGGTATTTATTTAAATTTATAAAAAAAATGCAATATACTGCGGTTGTTGTGGCAGATGGAGGTCAGGCAGGAGAATTGGCAGTTCAATTGGCCCAGTTATTAGAGGTACAATGCGTTACGGCGGTCACAGAATTGTCGTTGAATAAAGAGAGAGTTTTTTTAAAAAAAATGGTCTATAATAACATGGTTTGCGCGGACTATCATTTGCCAGAAGAATTTGTTATCAGTGAAAAATTTGCTGTGGGTAATGTTGTAAATAAACAGGTAGAAGTATCAGAGATTATAGAGTTAGAGCCTTGTAATGTGCCGGATTATATTTTGGATAATATAATTCTTGAAGAGCGGACACAACAGATGGTGTCACCGATCTTAATTGCTGTAGGAATGGGAATACAAAGTAAAGAAGAAGTTTCAAAAATCAGGGAATACGCAAGTGACTGCGGCTTTTCCTTCGGAGTTTCCAGACCGGTAGCGATGAGAGGATGGGGAGATATTCGTGAGATTATCGGCGTATCAGGTGAAATTTATGCTCCTCAATTGACGATTGCTATTGGAATATCAGGAGCGGCGGCGTTCATGATCGGAATAGAACAGAGCAACTACATATTATCTATTAATTCTAATCCAGATGCAATGATTACAAAACTGTCGGATTCCATTATTGTAGATGAGTATCAGCATGTTTTGCCTAAGTTGTTTGAATACTTAAAACAGTGGAGAAAAACGCAATAGAAAAAGATTGCAGAAGGAATCTTTGCAATCTTTTTCCGGACTTTTACATATCCCAGACATTATGATTTGTTGTACAGATAGCGATTGCTCCGGCATTTAGATTTTCAATAACGATTTCTTTGTCACAAACGAGGCCGGAAGAAATAATAGGAGTTGAAAAACGTTCTGCTGTCCATTGAATTACTTTTGTCCAACCTGGAGCTATATTGATTATATCAGCCTGACTGATTTCTAACTGCCTTTCAATACTTCTCCAGGAACTTGAATCAAGAATGAAGAAGCGGTGAATCGTGAAAAGTCCTTGTTCTTTTGCATAGCGAAGAATCGAAGGTTTTGAGCTGATGATTCCGTCCAACTCAGTGGTTTTTAAAAAATCAATGACACTGTTTCTGGGAGAAAAACCATCAACCATATCAATGTTCACGAAGACAAGTTGTTTTTGTTTTTTCAGTTGGTGAATAGTATTACTAATATCAGAGATAGATCCGAATAAGGTAAATACAACCTGAGATTCGTTTTTGGCAGCAAGTTTTAGATCGGATTCTTGATTAATTCCAAGAATGACAGGGTTTTCTTCTATTAACTGTAGCATTTCTCTTTTATTATACATATCAGATTGATGTCCTTTCTTGATTATTTTTTTATTAACATGTTTTGGGGATTGAAGATTCCATTAGGATCCCATTTTTGCTTTAGTTTAATTCGTTTGTTTAATAACTCGATAGGAGCGGCACGTTGGAAAATATCGCAATATAATTTTCCGACGCCACATTCGGAAAATGCATGACCACCTGTTTCAAATGCTTCCTTAGACCATTTTTCAATCAGTATTCGGGCTTTATGATATTCATCTGCTGAATACGCAAGAATATTGACGTAAGGATTTCCGGAGCCAATATGACCAAAAATTACGCCGGACAGGTGATTTTCGGTTAAACTGTCCTGATAATACTGTATTAGCTCGAATTTGTTTTTATCAGGAAACCAACAGGCACAGGATAGTTTTTTGATTTGGACATCCTGACTGTGAAGGTCTGCAACTTTTAAATTAATACATTCTGAAACTGCATGGCGCATTAAACGGAGAGTTTCTACATCATCCCCGACAACATGCCATATATTATCAGGATTGCCTTGATGCTCAGCAGTAAGCTCTAAAAGATGTTCTGCAGTTTCTTCTAATGTCTCTTCACATTCACCCTCAAGTTCGAGATAAACGGCTGCCTGACCGGAAGACGGGAGCTCAGGGATTCGGGAAATCGAACTGATTTGTGAACGAAACTCATGGAGAAGTTCAAAGCTTTTTGAATCGAAAAGTTCGAAAACGCTTATATTTTCTTTTAGAGTAATTGCATCGGCAAATTTGGCGGCACAGATATTATCTGGGAAGAAAAACAGTAGTCCCCATAAAACTTTAGGTATTGGAACAGTACGTACGCGTACTCTGGTTATAATTCCAAACATGCCTTCACTGTTAAATAAGTCGTGTAAGTTATTGTCTGTAATATTGCAAAGATGAAGCTCACCTTTATGATCGCAATATTCGATTTCTGTTATTAAGTCGGAGACACTGCCATATTTATAGGAACGAAGACCTCGAGCGCCAAAGGAAAGAGCGCCGCCGATTGTGGCACTTTTTTCCGTAGGTGAAGCCGGAAATTCACGAGTCATATTGCTTTCTTTTCGGGCGGCTGTTTCGATTTCGGAGAAAGTTGTCCCAGCCAGTATCCATAAAGTATGATCTTCTGCCCGGTATGAAACACCGGTTAAATGTTGTAAATTCATGCTGTGATTATGTGTGGCAGCAGCAGCTCCGTTGATTCCGGTCAAGCCGCCATGAGGGGTAATCGTAATTCCATTAGTCACACAATATTGGACAATTTGTGTGACTTCATCTACCGTCCGAGGTGAAGAAGTCGAAAACGCATATCCTGTAAATAAAGACTCATCTCGAATGGAATTATTTTTGCCGAGTGATTGAATAAGTAACGATTCTTTCATTATAAAACCTCCTTTATATAATTACAATATTGCTGATAAAAAAGAAAAAACACCTGTTGTAGGATACAACAGACGTTTTTCATCTCTAACGCACAATTTGAATTTAATTAAACATATCACATGAAATAATAATTGTCAATACAAGCTAAAAAGAGAATAAAAACAAAGGAGAATTGTCATGAATGTTTTAGTGTGTGTAAAACAAGTGCCGGATACAACAGAAATAAAAATTGATTTGGAAAGTCAGACTCTGATACGGGAAGGGGCTGCCAGTATTTTAAATCCTTATGACGGGTATGCCCTTGAGGCTGCAGCAAAAATCAAAGATAAAAATCCAGATACTACTATAACGGTAATATCTATGGGACCGCCTCAAGCAGAAGCAGTATTGAGAGAGTGTCTGGCGATTGCCGCCGATAAGGCATATTTAATTACGGATAGATTATTTGGTGGTTCGGATACATATGCTACGAGTTATATTTTATCTCAGGCAATAAAGCATATACAGAAAATGCAAAAGATTCATTTTCATGCAATTTTTTGTGGAAAACAGGCAATTGACGGAGATACTGCGCAGGTTGGTCCGGAATTGGCGGAGCATATGAAATATCCCCAGGTTACTTGTTGTTTGGAAGTTGAGGAAAGAAAAAATGAATTAATTGTTGTTCAGGAAAGAGATGAAAGCAAAAAAGTAATAGGTATAACATATCCCTGTGTTGTTACTTTTACAAAACCGGATGCCGATCCGAGATTTCCTACATTCAAACGGAAAATGGCGGCAAGCAAAGCAATCATACCATATATTTCATCGAAAGATATTGTAGGAATTGATTTGTCGAATGTGGGGATAAAAGGTTCACCTACAAAAGTACGGAAAAGTTTTGTCCATACAAACAAGAAAAAGAACATTATGATTAAAGCAGAAAATATAGAGGGAGCTGTTCAAGAGCTTTATTGCATAGTGAATAAGATAAACAAAAGTTAGAGGTGTCATATGGAATATAAAAAAAATAACGATATTTGGGTATTTATTGAGATAAAAGGAGATGGAAGAGTTCGGCAGTCAAGTTTAGAATTGATGAATCCGGGAATAAAAATAGCGGAGAAAACAAATGGGAAATTAGTTGCAGTTCTTTTTGGAAGTGATTTGAAAGAAGCGATACAAGAGGTTAAAGAGTATGGTGCAGATCAGATTATATTTGTACAGGGAGATGAATACAAAGAATATTCTACAGATATTTATACAGATACACTTTGCCTATTATTACAGAAATATGTGCCCGCGGGAATTTTGATTGGCGCAACAAATGATGGACGGGATATGAGTCCGAGAATTGCATGCAGACTGGAAACCGGACTGACTGCAGATTGTACCAGTGTAGATGTAGATGAAGAAACAGGAAGTATACTTTGGACAAGACCGACCTTAGGAGGTAATTTGATGGCAAGTATTCTATGTCAGGGACACTGGCCACAGATGGGAACAGTCAGACCGGGAATATATAAAAAAGAAAAAGTATTAAATAAACGAGTGGAAATACAGCAGGAAATAGTAGAATTAAGTCAGAATGTGAATCGAGTCAGGGTATATAAAACAATTTGTGAAAATACGATGTTTGCAGATATTGAAAATGCAGAAATTATCGTTGCAGGAGGAAGGGGACTTGGAAATGCACAAGGATTTCAGATGATTAAAGAGTTGGCAGAAGCGTTAGGAGGTGCGGTAGGAGCAACTCGTGGAGCAGTAGAAAATGGGTGGATATCACATGGATATCAAATCGGACAGACAGGAAAAACAGTTAATCCAAAGCTTTATATAGCATGTGGCATTTCGGGAGCTGTTCAGCATATTGTCGGTATGTCTTCCTCAAATACAATTATTGCAATCAATCAAGATAAAGAGGCGCCGATTTTTCAGGTTGCAGATTATGGAATTGTTGGAGATGTTTATACTATTATTCCAGAATTGACAAAAAAGATATTGTATGAGAATAAAAATAATGAAAATGTATTATAATGAAGAATAAATGACTATAATTTTGTGTAAAAACGATAAAGGTATTGACAGTAAAATGAAAAAAATGTATAATTATACTAATTTAAAAGTTCTTGTCAGATGAGTATAAAAGAAAGACAACAAAAAATGCTTTTTTGTTGTCTTTCTTTATTTGTTGAAAAGGAGGAACATATGAACGAAAAGAAAAGTACAAAAATCAGAAAAATTGCCTTTTGGCCAGCATTCATTTTATTATTTGGTTCATTGATTTACAGTATTGTAGATCAAGATGGGTTCTACGCAATGGCAAGTGCTGCTAATACGTGGGTATTGGATAATTTAGGGTGGACGTACAGTCTTACAAGTTTCTTGTGTTTAGTGGCTATTGCGATAGCATATTTTTCGCCATTAGGGAATGTGGTTCTGGGCGGAAAGGATGCAAAGCCGATTTTATCCAAAACAAACTGGGCAACAATTACGTTATGTACTGCTATGGCAGCAGGGGCTTTATTCTGGGGGATTACAGAACCAATTTACCATATGGCTTCACCACCGGTTGGTATAGAGCCAAATAGTTGGGAATCTGCCAAATTTGCAATGGAAACGATGGTGCTTCATTGGTCTATTCATCCATATGCACTATATACACTTCCGGTAATTGCATTTGCATTCGCTTTTTTTAATATGAGAAAACCGTTTTCGGTTACATCTCAATTAAGTATACTTACTGATAAATTTTATATTAAGACAGAAGAAAAAAATTTATTTCCGCAAGTATTAGATACAATATTATTGTTTGCTATGGGGCTGGGAATATTAGGTGTTATATGTACTGGTACATTAAATATGGGAGGTGCATTAAAAGAAATTACAGGGATACAGAGTAGAGAAATGGCGTGGCTGCTCATTTTAGGATTTGTAACAATTTGTTTTATTACGTCTTCAATTTCCGGTATCCATAAAGGAATCAAATTGTTGTCTAATATAAATGTAGTTGTTTATATTGTACTTTTAATAATTATATTCATTTTAGGTCCAACTGCATTTATGTTAGATGGAACGATTGAAGCAGTTGGAGCAACGTTGTCTGATTTGCCGGAAAAACTTTTGACAACAGGAGCTTATGCCTCTGATCCTTGGGCAAAAAGTTGGACGGTATTTTATGCAGGAAGTTGGGGCAGTTGGGCTCCTATATCAGCTTGTTTTCTTGCAAGGCTTGGAGTAGGATATAAAGTAAAAGATTTAATTAAGATTAATTTTGGAATTCCTATTCTTTTTAACATCGTATGGAGTGGTGTTTTTTCAAATCTTGCAATAAATTATCAGCTTACCAGGAAAATAGATTTAATTCACATTTTAAATACAGAAGGGGCTGAAGCAACTATCTATGCAATTTTTAGGGAAATGCCGGGAGCTAAAATGATTGTTATTTTATTTTTTGCCGCTTTGTTACTGTCAATGATTACGGCTATGGATTCTACGACAAATTCAATTGCGGCGCTTTCAACAAGTGGAATATCTCCTGAAGAACAAGAACCGCCTGTGTTTTTAAAAGTCATGTGGGGCGCAATGTTTGCTATATTATCCTATATTATGCTTACAATTGCAGGAATAGATGGAATTAAAATGGTTTCTAATCTTGGTGGACTGCCGAATATTTTCATTATTTTTGGAGGCATTATTTGTGTATTGCTTATTGCAGGAAATGTAGATAAATATAATATGGTTGATAGCAAGACAGATAAAAATCAAGATGAAAAGTAGAATAGGAGGAGTATATGAAGCCGCTTATTTTATTGACGAATGATGATGGAATAGATTCGCCGGGACTTTTTGCAATGGCAGAAGCAATAGAAGAACTAGGAGAACTTTTGATTGTTGCACCAGCGACACAGCAGACTTCTATGGGACGTTCTTTTCCGAGGACAGAAAATCTCGGTGTTATAAAGGAAAAGAAAATATTTATAAATGGGAAAAGACAATGTGGTTATGGAATTTGCGGATCGCCAGCATACGCCGTAGACTGTGGAGTGTTAGAATTGGCTCAGAGAAAACCAGATATATGTCTTAGTGGAATAAATTATGGAGAAAATCTAGGCACAAATCTTACTTGTAGTGGAACAGTTGGGGCGGTTCTTGAAGCGAGCACACATCAAATTTCTGGAATTGCATTTTCAATTCCAGCAGAAATCAGTATACAAAGAAGTCAAAAATATCCTCAAGTAAAATGGGAGGCGGCCCAAAAAGTAGTTTATTATTGGACAGAAAAACTTCTTGAAGAAAAGGAAGTTTTAGGTACAAGGTGGTTAAATATTAATATGCCGGACGAGATTCCATCGCCTCAGGAATATTGTTATACAAAACAAAGTATGCAAAATTATTTTGATTTTATAAAACCTCCAAAAAGAGATTTTTCGAAACGTTATGAATATAAGTCAATTATAAATTATCAAGAGAACAAATTAGATGAACGTGATGATATTTATGTGGTGCGTGTGAAAAAAAAGACATCAGTGACTCCTATTTTTCATGATTTGACGGTGCCGGCAAGTAGATAGTATAAAAAGCAGCCAAAAACCAGCTTATAGGTTAGTGGCTGCTTTGTTTCGTTGAGAAGGATTTAGATTTCTAGTTCTTCCCAAAGTTCATAGAGTTTCTCTAATTCCTCGGCAATCTGTGATTTCTCTATCGCAAGCTCCTGGCACTTGACAGAGTTTGTGAAGATTTCTTCCTGCGTCATCAGTGCGTCGATTTCGCCGTCCCGTTCTTCAAGGGCGGTAATGCGTTCTTCTGTCTTTTTCAAATCGTTCTGGCGTTTACGTTCTTTTGCCTGGGCTTCTTTTTGCTCCTGCCAGCTTAATTTACCTTCGGAGGCGGTGTTAGAAGATATACTTCCGGAAGCGGTAGTTACAGGCGTTTCAGAGTAAGCTTTGGTCAGTTCTTCTTTTTTCTCCAAATAATAATCGTAGTTTCCAATATAGTTGACAAAAGTATGATTGACAAGATCCAGAATCCTTGTGGCCGTCTGATTGATAAAATAACGGTCGTGGGACACATACAGGACGGTACCGGTATAATCACAAAGGGCACGTTCCAGTATTTCCTTGGACGTAATGTCTAAGTGGTTGGTCGGCTCGTCGAGAATGAGGAAATTCGCTTCCGAGAGCATAAGTTTCGCAAGGGAAACACGACCACGCTCGCCGCCACTTAAATCACTAATCCGCTTGAATACATCGTCTCCTGTAAATAGAAATGCCGCCAGCATATTGCGTATCTCCGTATTGGTAAGAGACGGGTAGTCATCGGAGATTTCGTCAAAAATAGACTTATCCATGTGGAGCACATGATGTTCTTGGTCATAGTAGCCGATCTGGACATTGGTTCCAAGAGTGAAAGAACCATTGTCGGCATTCAGTACGTTGTTCAGGATTTTAAGGAGCGTTGTTTTTCCAGTGCCATTATCACCGATTACGGCTACCCGTTCGCCTCGTTTTACTTCAAAGTTTACATTTTTAAAGAGTGTTTGGGGTGGGAAAGACTTGCTTAGATGTTCTACGGTCAGTACATCGTTTCCACTAACACAGGATGGTGTGAGTTCCAAATGGATGTCAGTATCTACTTCCATCGGCTTTTCTACACGCTCTATTTTATTCAGCATCTTTTCGCGGCTCTCTGCCCGCTTGATGGATTTTTCACGGTTAAAAGAGCGGAGCTTTTCAATGACAGCCTCGTGATGCTTGATTTCCTGCTGCTGATTAAAATATTCTTTCAGCCGGGCTTCCCGAAGCTGTTTTTTCTTATAGGAAAAATCGCTGTAATTTCCCATATAAGTCATAAGTTCGCCGTTTTCAATCTCGATGACCTTGCTGACGATACGATTTAAAAAGTAACGGTCATGGGAGACGATGAGAACGGCTCCGGTGTAATTAAGAAGATAATTTTCCAGCCATGTGATAGAGTTTAGATCCAGATGGTTGGTCGGCTCGTCCAGAAGCAGAATATCTGGTTTTGTGAGCAGAAGCTTGCCAAGAGACACCCTTGTTTTCTGACCGCCGGAGAGAGTATCTATGGATCTTATAAAATCCTCCTCACCGAAGCCGAGTCCTTTTAATACACCGATGATTTCGCTTTCGCAGGCGTAACCGTTTTCACGCTCGAAAGCAGCCATCAGGCGATGGTAAGTGTCCATACAGCTTTTTAGCGCTTCGCCGGACAGCTCGTTCATCTCCAATTCCATTTCCCGGAGCCGTTGTTCCATCTCGATGATGTGGGCTTTTGCAGTTTTGATTTCCTCGTATATGGTATTGTGGCTGTTCATATCTTGGTGTTGGGCAAGATATCCTAATGTTTTGCCGCGGGTAACGATGATATTGCCTCCATCTGTGGGGAGCTCACCTACGATCATTTTAAAGATGGTAGATTTTCCTGCACCGTTGACGCCTACAAGGGCGGCCTTTTCGTGGTCTTCTATATGAAAGGAACCATTTTTTACGATGACGTCTTCGCCAAACGCTTTGCTGATTCCATGACATGCCAGTATCATATGTATATTCCTCCTAAAAATTAAAACATATGCCCTTATTATAACGAAAAGAACAGAAAAAAACTACTAAAAGTTTGACATTAACATCACAATTTTATATAATTAAGTATACCCAAAGGGCATCCCATAATATATGCCCCTGCGGGGCGGGCGGACTTCGTTCGATAAGGTATAAAAGATTAAAGGGGGAGGTGAGTTCAAGTGGAAAGCAGAGACATTTCTCAGGCAGTAATAAGAAGGCTGCCAAGATATTATAGATATTTGGGTGAGTTATTAGAAAATGGTGTAGAACGCATTTCTTCCAATGATCTGAGTAAGCGGATGAAAGTCACAGCGTCTCAGATTCGTCAGGATCTCAATAATTTTGGGGGATTTGGACAGCAGGGATACGGATACAATGTAAAATATCTGTATACGGAGATTGGTAAGATCTTAGGTCTGGAAGAAGACCATAACATTATCATCATAGGCGCGGGTAATCTGGGACAGGCACTTGCTAACTATGCGGCTTTTGAAAAAAGAGGGTTTATATTAACAGGTATTTTTGATGTCAACCCAAGATTGCAGGGAATGTCTATCCGGGGTGTGCCGGTCCGTATGATGGACGAACTGAGAGGATTTGTAAAGGAACATGATGTGGAGATTGCAGTCCTTACAATTCCGAAGGAGAAAGCGATTGAAGTGGCGAATGTGTTAGTAGATAATGGTGTGCGTGCGATTTGGAACTTTGCACACACAGACTTGAATCTGCCGGAACACATTATTGTAGAGAATGTACATCTTTCCGAGAGTCTGATGCAGTTATCCTATAATATCAGCCGTTACAAAGAGGAACACAAAGAGTAAGAAAAACGTGTAAACAGAGCATGAGAAAATGTTCTGTTTACACATTTTTTATTTTGTTTCGGTTTGGTGAATATTCTGGACAGATTTAAAAATATTTATTATACTTATATTTAAATATTTATAGGAGAGAGACAGATGAGATATCTTCCAAGTGGAGCGCAGATGAAAGCCGCAGACAAGTATACGATTGAAACTTTAAAGGTACCTTCTCTTACACTTATGGAGAGAGCGGCCGAAAGCTGCGTTAAAATTATGAAAAGAAAAGGTTTTGATTTGTCTAATGTTCTGATCGTGTGCGGCTCGGGAAATAATGGCGGAGATGGATTTGCTGTTGGGAGAATATTGGAGCTTATGGGATATCGGGTTACCGTATTTTTAGCCGGAAATCCAGAGCATTTGTCCAAGGAATGTGCTTATCAGATAGAAATGTTTCAAAATTTGGGAGCACAGATTTGCAACGAATATCCGGAAGGTGAATATAGTATCATAGTAGACGCTTTATTTGGCGTAGGGCTTAGCAGAGAAGTTGAAGGCAGATATGCCCGGATTATAGAAAAGATGAATAAAGCAGACGGCGTGAAATTTGCAGTAGATATTTCGTCGGGCATCAGTGCAGATACAGGTTGTGTGTTAGGGACGGCATTTCAGGCAGATGTGACCGTTACTTTTCAGTCTGTAAAGAGAGGATGTTTGTTGTATCCTGGGTACCAATATTGTGGTGAAGTAGTGACGGCAGACATTGGAATTAGTGAGCATGTATTTGAAATAGATAGCAAAATCGTTTATACTTACGATAAAGATGATTATTGGAAGTTACTTCCAGAAAGGAAAGATGATTCTAATAAAGGAACTTATGGCAGGCTTTTAGTAATCGCAGGAAGTGAAGGGATGAGCGGAGCGGCATATTTAAATGCCAAGGCGGCATATAGAGCCGGAGCGGGGCTTGTCAGAATCTATACACATTCGTCAAATCGTACGATTTTGCAGACACTTCTTCCGGAAGCGATTGTTACAACTTATGATAATTACGAGAAAGAAGAAGTTTTGAAGTTTTTAGAGTGGGCAGATACAATCTGCATTGGCTCTGGAATGGGCAAGACAACTGTAGCCGCTCAGATTTTAAGGACGGTGTTGGAACAAGTCTTGGTCCCATGTGTGATTGATGCAGATGGGATTAATCTGTTGGCAGAACATCCAGAATACCAATCATGGCTTAAAGGCGGTTTCTTTGTGCTTACACCGCATATGAAGGAAATGTCAAGACTTCTAGGTCGTTCGGTGAAGGAGATTAAAACAAATAGATTTGAAATATTGGAAACATATACCGAAGAACAGGAAATCACCTGTGTTTTGAAGGATTCCAGAACCTTGGTTTCGGCAGATGGGAAACGTACTTACCTTAATTTGTCTGGAAACAATGCATTGGCAAAAGGCGGGGCAGGTGACGTTCTTGCCGGAATGATAGCGGGTTTTGCAGTACAAGGTGTATCTGTCTATGAGGCCGCAGTTCTTGGCGTTTATGTTCATGGAAGATGTGGAGATCTTGCAAAAAAGGCTATGGGAAGTTATAGTGTGTTAGCCTCGGAACTTCCGGAGTACATTGGCGGTATATTAAAAGAGCAGGAGGACGCCAAGCAGAATATTTTGTATAGATTTCCTTAAAAGCATGGATGAAAACTCTATGGAATACATCCGAAAAAGATGGAAATACTAATTTTATCTTAAAGAAATCGGAGTGTGAATAGAGTGCAGGTAAGACGTGGAGATATTTATTATGCGGATTTAAGTCCGGTGGTGGGCTCAGAGCAAGGCGGTATCCGGCCGGTTCTGATTATACAGAACGATGTTGGGAACAGGCACAGCCCTACAGTAATCTGTGCCGCCATTACTTCACGAATGAATAAGGCGAAGCTTCCGACACATGTGGAGTTGGACGCCAGAAAATACGAGATTGTAAAAAATTCAGTAGTTTTATTGGAGCAGATACGAACCATTGATAAGCAAAGGCTTAAAGATCTTGTCTGCCACCTTGATAAAAATATTATGAACAAAGTAGATGAAGCATTAAAAGTCAGTTTCCAGCTTCATACATAGCAAAGGAGTAAAAGAACGGTTAGTTATGGAAAATGGGAGTTTATTTCAGAGAGTACGTCAGATTCTAAAGATTGAAGAAGAAATGGACGAAGAAATGAAGAAAGAAGCAGCGTCTTTGATCCGGAATATTTTCCGATATATGGATAAAGACGCCAAAGACATAATGACGCACAGAAAAAATATTGTGGCTATAGATGAGGAGGAATTTCTGGAGGATGCCTTAATATTTATGTTGAATGAGAAGTTCTCCAGATTTCCGATTTTTCATGAAAGTATTGATGAGATTATCGGATTTATCCATTTAAGAGAGGCGGTCACCTGTTATCTGAATGAAGATATGCGAAGAGTTCCTATTAGGGAGCTTGGGGATTACATAACGCCGGTATCATTTATTCCGGAGACAAAAAGTATTGACCGTCTGTTTAAAGAAATGCAGGAAAAGAAGAATCATATGGCAATCGTGGTCGATGAATACGGTCAGACGGCGGGACTTGTTGCTCTGGAGGATATTTTGGAGGAAATCGTAGGAAATATTATGGACGAGCATGACGAAGAGGAAGAGATGATATATGCTCTTAGTGACGGCAGTTATGAGGCGGATGGAATGATTGACTTAGAGGACCTTACGGATCTTCTTGGAATCACTTTTAATCATGATGAAGACGAAGAGTACGATACGTTAAATGGTTTCCTCATTGGAGAGCTTGAGCGCATTCCGGCAGAGGATGAAAATTGTACAGTAGAACAGGGAGGATATCGTTATACTATTTTGGCTGTAGATAATAATATAATCCGGCGGGTAAAGATTGAAAAAGTAGAAGAAGAGTGCTAAAATAAAAAAATGTGAAAATAAGAACAGATACAAAGAGAGGGATATTTTATGTCAGGACATTCAAAATTTGCCAATATAAAACATAAGAAAGAAAAAAACGACGCGGCAAAAGGAAAGATATTTACTAAGATTGGAAAAGAACTTGCAGTAGCGGTGAAAGAGGGCGGAGGCGTCGATCCGGCGAACAACAGTAAACTTCGTGATGTCATCGCAAAAGCGAAAGCGAATAATATGCCGAATGATACCATCGACCGAAATATCAAAAAAGCTTCCGGAGACGCAAACGCGGCAAACTATGAGCGTATTACATATGAGGGGTATGGACCGAACGGAACAGCAATCATCGTAGAGACGCTGACCGACAACAGAAACCGTACTGCGACAAACGTGAAAAATGCGTTTACAAAAGGAAAGGGAAATGTAGGAACGCCGGGCTGCGTATCGTTTATGTTTGACAGAAAAGGACAGATTGTCATTGATAAAGAGGAATACGAAGGAGATGCAGACGAACTGATGATGACTGCGCTGGATGCAGGAGCGGAAGATTTTACAGAGGAAGAGGATAGCTTTGAAATCTTCACAGAACCGGACGAGTTCAGCGTTGTACGTCAGGCGCTTGAGGAAGCAGGTATTCCGATGGCGGCTGCCGAGGTAACGATGATTCCGCAGACATATGTGGAACTTACAGACGAGAAAGACATTGCATCAATTCAGAAGACGTTAGATATGTTGGATGACGATGATGATGTACAGGATGTGTATCACAACTGGGACGAGTAATCTTTGAAATAAGATGATGTGAAGATATGGAAGGAGCCGGGATGGACGAGATAAAGAAACAATTAGAAGCGCTCTTTGAGGATATGCTCTTGTATGTGAAGTCTTTTAAACAGAAGACATACAGTGGGATTTTTGAAGATAAGTCTGAGAAATACAAACCTTTGTTAAAGAATATAGAAACACTTTGCCACGAAGCGGGGGAAGAAGAAAAAGAAGCTCTGATAGAGGAATTAGCTTGTGTGATTCCAGAGTATGCCTGTGAGAAGATGCAAAAGCTTCCAAAAGGAAAGAAGGAGCGTATGGCAATTGACTACAACATGAATATGGCAGTGTATGTTGTTCCGCTCCTCAAGTATCCAGGGACTGTGAACTGTGTGGAAATTGCTAAGAGAACGGTGAAGTTCTGGAATAAGAAACCGGTAACGAATCTCAGACTGTCTGATTCTTCTTACCAGGAGATTGCGGGAGGATTTCGAAAGTCTCTTTGTTATATTACGACGGCAGTGTGTGAGAATCAAAATAAACCGGATGATTGCTACGAACTTGAGATGCTTAGAAACTACCGGGATACATACCTTATGCAGACAGACGAGGGGCGCAGTCTTGTAAAAGATTATTATGAAACGGCGCCGGGACTTGTGCTTATTATGAATATGCAGAAAGAAAAAGACGAGATATATGACCGTCTTTATCGTACCTATCTGACGCCATGTATCCATATGATCGAAACGGGAGAAAACGAGGCTTGTAAGAGGCATTATATGGATATGGTAAATGGTTTAAAGAAGCAGTATTTTTATTCGTAGACAATATATTTGCAGACAGCGGTCATGCGCTTTACAACAGGAGGAAGAGAAATGAGTAATTACAAGATTGAGACAAAATGTATCCAGTCCGGATATGAACCGGGAAATGGTGAGCCGCGAGTGCTTCCCATTTATCAGAGTACAACTTTCAAATATAATAGCAGCGAACAGATGGGGCGTTTGTTTGATTTGGAAGAGAACGGATATTTTTATACGAGACTGCAGAATCCCACCAATGACGCTGTTGCGGCGAAAATCTGCGATCTGGAGGGCGGTTATGCCGCTATGCTCACTTCATCCGGACAGGCGGCAAGTTTTTATGCGGTCATGAATATCTGTGAGGCGGGAGATCATATTGTGTGTGCGTCTGCGGTGTATGGCGGGACTTATAATCTGTATGCCCACACGATTCGCAAGATGGGTGTGGAAGCGACATTTGTTGATCCGGACTGCACAGAAGAGGAGTTAGATGCGGCATTTCAGGAGAATACAAAAGCGGTGTTCGGAGAGTCTATTGCCAATCCTGCACTTGTAGTATTAGATTTTGAAAAATTTGCACATGCGGCTCATGCTCATGGGGTACCATTTATTGTGGACAATACGTTTGCAACACCAATAAACTGCCGGCCGTTTGAGTGGGGGGCAGATATTGTAACTCATTCTACGACAAAATATATGGATGGTCATGCTTCCTGTGTAGGAGGAGCAATCGTGGACAGCGGAAACTTTGACTGGGAGGCTTATGCCGGGAAGTTTCCGGGACTTACCACACCGGACGAGACATACCATGGAATTGTCTATACAGAAAGATTCGGAAAAGGCGCATACATTACAAAGGCAACGGCGCAGCTTATGAGAGATCTTGGCTCCATTCAGTCTCCGCAGAATGCGTTTTTATTAAATGTTGGTCTTGAGACACTACATCTGCGTGTGGAGCGTCACTGTGAGAATGCAAAAAAAGCGGCAGAGTATTTACAGAATCACGAAAAAGTGGCGTGGGTGAACACTCCGGCGCTTCCAGGAGACAAATACTATGATCTGGCTCAGAAATATATGCCAAATGGAACATGTGGAGTTATCACGTTCGGCTTAAAAGGTGGAAGAGATGCGGCAGTCCGTATGATGGACGCACTTCAGATGATCGCTATCGTTACTCATGTGGCAGACGCCAGAAGCTGTGTGCTTCATCCGGCAAGCCATACGCACCGCCAGATGAACGATCAGGAGCTTAAGGAGGCAGGCGTACAGCCGGATCTGATTCGTTTCAGCGTTGGTATTGAGAATGCAGAAGATATTATTGCAGATTTGCAACAGGCGTTAGATCAAGTATAAAAGATGTATAAAAATAAAGTTACACCTCCATACTAAGTATAAGAATGTGTGGAGGTGCTTTTTATGGCAGATGAAGAAAGAGAAGAACAGCGAAACGAACAGATTAAAGAGATGGGAAGTGTGAATCTTGATGAGAACCAGAAGAAACACCGGATTAAACTGTTGACGATTATCGGAGAAATTGAAGGACATGAGGCGGTATCCGGGAATACCAAGGCAACGAAATACGAGCATCTGCTTCCTATGCTTGCGGAAGTAGAGGACAGTGAAGAAATCGAGGGACTTTTGATTCTTCTTAATACATTAGGAGGAGATGTGGAGGCAGGACTTTCCATTGCGGAGATGATTGCTTCTCTTAGTAAGCCGACCGTATCGCTTGTACTGGGAGGCAGTCATTCTATTGGAGGACCGCTTGCGGTATCTTCCAAATACTCTTTTATTGTGCCAAGTGGAACGATGGTCATTCATCCGGTGCGCTCAAGCGGTATGTTTATCGGCGTGGAACAAAGTCTCCGAAATATGATTCGGACACAGGACCGTATTACCAGATTTTTGTCGGAACATTCCCGAATTTCCCAAGAGAGGATCGAAGAGCTCATGCTCAATCAAAAAGAACTTGTAAAAGACGTAGGTACACTGCTTGAGGGAGAAGAAGCAGTGAAAGAAGGACTCATTGATGAAGTGGGTGGAATGAGTGATGCCCTTAGAAAACTGCACGAAATGATTGATGAAGCGAGGGAGAAAAAGGGCGAAATTATGTAATGACAGTTGTATCTGTAGATGTTATAATGTATGCGGGTATAAATATCATAAAGGGGGAGTTTTTGATGGCCTCAAATACGAAAAAAAAGAGGAGTACAAAAAAACAGACGAAAAACAAAAATATACAACAGACAAGTTTTATAAGGGATGAAGTGATCATCTGGCTGACTCTGGCAGTCAGTATTTTGATTCTTCTGAGTAATTTTGGAATGGGAGGATTTATCGGAAAGGTAGTTTCTTCTTTTCTCGTGGGGCTTTTGGGGCTGGCGGCGTATACAGTACCATTTGTTTTATTTGGAATGGTTACGTTTACTATATCAAACAAAGGAAATTTTACCGCTTATATTAAGGCTGTGGCAGGGCTTGTCCTGATGATTTTAAGCTGTATCCTTTTAGATCTTCTGAACGGCAAAGGCGGTATGGTCGGAAAGGCGCTTGCAAAGGTGCTCTCGCCGACCATTGGAGTTGCGGGTACATATGTGGTTGTTTTGATTCTGATGATTATTTGTCTGGTAGTTATTACCGGGAAATCATTACTGAAAGGCGTGAAAGAACAAAGCAATAAGGCTTACGGCAGAGCGAGGGAGGATTCCATGAGACGCCGTCAGGCCGCCGAGGAGCGGAAGAAAGAAAGAGAGAAGATGAATCAGGCGGCGCCGCAAAATAAAGGGAAGAAAAAGCGAAGTGAAAAACGTGTAGAAGGGGTATCTTTTAATACTATGATTGCGGATAAAGCGCCGGAGATAAAAGAACAGGAAACTCCGGTTCCGGCAGTGGAAGAAATGCCGGAAGAACCGCAGTTTGTAATAAACAGAGGCGGTCATACCTCTAAGGAGCAGCCGGAAGATGTATTCTTAGATGAAACCAATGCCTCTGACAGGTATGCCGAGGATGCCGTTGCAGAGCCGGAAGTAAGGAAACAGGCGGGAAGTAAGAAAAAAGAAACGTCATCTCCTGACGAGGCGGAGAGTGTGGCGGCTGCGGTGGCAGAAAATGCCGCAAAACCAAAGAAAGCATACAGTTTTCCACCGATGAATCTTCTGAAACGAGGAAAAAAAACGTCTGGTGAATCCGACGCCCATCTTCGGGAGACGGCTATGAAGTTACAGCAGATTCTTCAGAATTTCGGTGTCAATGTTACGGTTACAAACGTAAGCTGCGGGCCGTCTGTTACCAGATATGAGCTGCAGCCGGAAATGGGAGTGAAGGTCAGCAAGATCGTTGGTTTGACGGACGATATTAAACTGAATCTTGCGGCGGCGGATATTCGTATTGAAGCGCCCATTCCGGGAAAAGCGGCAGTCGGTATCGAGGTTCCCAATAAGGAGACTTCGGCGGTTATGTTAAGAGATCTTCTGGAGACTTCTGAGTTTCAGAACAGTGCATCGAAAATATCCTTTGCGGCGGGAAAAGATATTGCAGGACAGGTAGTTGTTACAGATATTGCAAAGATGCCGCACGTACTAATCGCAGGTGCGACCGGTTCTGGTAAATCTGTCTGTATTAATACTCTGATTATGAGTATTTTATATAAAGCCTCTCCGGAGGAGGTAAAACTCATTATGATCGACCCAAAGGTTGTGGAGTTAAGTGTATATAATGGGATTCCACATCTGATGATTCCTGTGGTGACAGATCCGAAGAAAGCCGCCGGAGCACTTAATTGGGCGGTGGCCGAAATGGACAGGAGATACCGGGAATTTGCACAGTACGGCGTAAGAGATATGAAAGGATATAACGAGAAAATATCTTCCATGCCGGAAATAGACGGCGTGAAGCCGTCCTTGATGCCGCAGATTGTCATCATTGTGGACGAGCTTGCGGATCTTATGATGGTGGCGCCGGGAGATGTAGAAGGAGCGATTTGTCGTCTGGCACAGCTTGCCAGAGCGGCGGGGCTTCATCTTGTCGTGGCAACCCAGAGACCGTCGGTCAATGTCATTACCGGACTTATCAAAGCGAATATGCCGTCCCGAATTGCATTTTCCGTATCTTCAGGCGTGGATTCCAGAACTATCATTGATATGAACGGTGCGGAGAAATTGCTTGGAAAGGGAGATATGTTATTCTATCCGTCCGGTTATCAGAAACCTGCCAGAGTTCAGGGCGCATTTGTGACGGATCAGGAAGTACAAAGCGTTGTAGAATATTTAAAGAACAATAACGGAGACGTATTCTACGATGAGGAAGTTGTAAATCATGTGAATACCAGTGAGCCAGGCAGTGGACTGCCAGGGATGGCCTCCGGCGAGAGCGGCGATGACAGAGATCAGTATTTTGCGGAAGCCGGCCGCTTGATCATAGATAAAGACAAAGCGTCTATTGGTATGCTGCAACGTACTTTTAAGATTGGATTCAACAGAGCAGCCAGAATTATGGATCAGTTATGTGAAGCCGGAGTCGTAGGCGGCGAAGAGGGAACAAAGCCAAGGAAAGTGCTTATGTCCCCGGAAGAGTTTGAACAGTATGTAAATGATAATGCTTAACTAGAACAAGCACCTATACAAATATACATAAGAAAAAGAAAGGCAGGTCTAAGAGAAGATGAAAACAGATATTCAGATTGCACAGGGAGCAAAGATGGCGCATATTAAAGATGTGGCAGAGGCATTGGGTGTCCGGGAGGATGAACTGGAATTTTATGGAAAGTATAAAGCTAAGCTTTCCGATGAAGTATGGGAAAAAGTGAAAGACAATCCCGATGGAAAGCTTGTACTTGTAACAGCGATCAATCCGACGCCGGCCGGAGAGGGAAAGACTACGACAACGGTAGGACTTGGACAGGCAATGGCGAAACTGAATAAAAAAGCTGTGATTGCCCTTAGAGAGCCATCCCTTGGACCATGTTTCGGTATCAAAGGCGGAGCTGCCGGGGGCGGTTATGCCCAAGTTGTGCCTATGGAGGATTTAAACCTTCATTTTACCGGGGATTTTCATGCCATCACCTCTGCAAACAACTTGCTTGCGGCAATGCTTGACAACCATATTCAACAGGGGAACGATCTTGGTATTGATCCAAGACAGGTGGTATGGAAACGCTGTCTGGATATGAACGACAGAAACTTACGTAACATAGTAGTAGGACTTGGAAATAAGATGGATGGTATGGTGAGAGAAGACCATTTCGTTATTACCGTAGCTTCTGAGATTATGGCAATTCTCTGTCTGGCAGACGATATTCAGGACTTGAAGAAACGACTGGGTAAAATCGTCGTTGCTTATAATTTCGAGGGAAATCCGGTGACGGCAGACGACTTACAGGCGACCGGAGCAATGACAGCGTTATTAAAAGACGCAATTAAACCGAACTTGATCCAGACGCTAGAGCATACGCCTGCACTTGTACATGGCGGTCCATTTGCCAATATTGCCCATGGCTGCAACAGTGTGCGTGCAACAAAGATGGCGCTTAAAATGAGTGATATTACGATTACGGAAGCTGGATTTGGCGCAGACTTAGGAGCAGAGAAGTTCTTTGATATCAAGTGCAGAAAAGCAGGAATTCGACCAGATGCAGTAGTTTTAGTTGCAACTGTGAGAGCTTTAAAGTATAATGGAGGGGTTGCAAAGAGTGATCTCGGAGAAGAAAACTTAGAGTCGCTTGCAAAAGGTATTGTAAATTTAGAGAAACATATTGAGAATATTCAGAAATACGGTGTTCCGGTTATCGTTACGCTCAACTCTTTTGTGACAGATACCAAAGCTGAGAATGAGTTTATACGCAAATTCTGTGAGGAGAGAAACTGTGAGTTCGCACTTTCAGAAGTATGGGCAAAAGGCGGCGAGGGTGGAATAGAACTTGCAAAGAAAGTGCTTGACACGTTGGAGAACAAAGAAAGTCATTTCCATACGCTTTATGAAGATGAACTTACACTGAAGGAGAAGATTGAGACGATCGCTAAGGAAATCTATGGGGCAAAAGGTGTGGTTTATGAGCCGGCGGCGCAGAAGCAGCTAGCGAAGATTACAGACATGGGATTTGGAAATCTGCCGATTTGTATGGCAAAGAATCAGTATTCTCTGTCTGACGATCAGAAGAAGTTAGGACGTCCGGAGAATTTTGACATTCACATCCGGGAAGTATATGTAAGTGCAGGTGCCGGATTTGTTGTAGCGCTTACCGGAGCGATCATGACGATGCCCGGACTTCCAAAAGTTCCTGCGGCAAATGGAATTGATGTTTCTGAAGAAGGAATTATTACCGGATTATTCTAAACGTTTTGAGGGAGGCAGACAGATGCAGTTAATAGACGGAAAGGCAATCTCGGGACAAATAAAAGATGAAATAAAAAAACAGGTGGCAAAGTTAAAGGAAGACGGAAGGTCTGTCTGCCTTGCCGTTGTGCAGGTGGGGGAAGATCCTGCTTCTTCCATCTATGTTAGAAATAAGCATAGAGCCTGTGAATACACAGGGATTGAGTCTCTTAACTACACATTTCCTGAGTCTGTTACTCAGGAAGAGCTGCTTCATCTCATAGAAGAATTGAATCAGAATCCTAAAGTGCATGGAATCCTGGTACAGCTTCCTCTCCCAAAGCATATAGATGAATCAGTGGTAGTAAAAGCAATCCTCCCGCAAAAGGATGTGGACGGATTTCATCCGGAGAATGTGGGACGGATGTTTATTGGGGAAGACGGTTTGGTTTCCTGTACACCAGCAGGGGTAATTGAGATCATCAAGCGTTCCGGTATTACGATCGCCGGAAAGGAATGTGTTGTTGTAGGAAGAAGTAACATCGTAGGAAAACCTATGGGCTTGCTTTTGTTGAGAGAAAATGGTACAGTAACATTTGCACATTCTAAAACAAAAGATCTAAAGGAAATTACGAAAAGAGCGGATATACTGGTGGTGGCTGTAGGAAAACCTAAGTTTATTACGAAAGAATATATCAAAGACGGTGCGGTAGTCATTGATGTGGGGATACACAGAAATGCAGAGAATAAGATGTGCGGCGACGTTGATTTTGAGAATGTAAAGGAAAAAGCGGCGGCTGTCACACCGGTTCCGGGCGGAGTTGGTCTAATGACGGTTGCGATGTTAATGTATAACTGTCTGAAAGCAGCTATGAAACAGGAGGTTTAGGGAAGCAATGAGGTGCAGAAACTGCGGACATAGGATACCGGAAGGTATGTTATATTGTGATGTGTGCGGTCAGGAAATCCAAATCGTTCCAGACTATAATCCATTGGATGATATGTTAACCGAACAGATTAAGGTATCTATCGATAACAATGGAACAAACGATACGGATTATCTGGTCTATGACGATGCACGTTTGAATCAGCGCAGGGACATGACACGTAGAAATACCGGGCGGACGGAGCCGGGACGTACGGCGTCTGGAAGAACCGGACGCACAGGGACTACCGGGCGGACACCGTCCGGAAAAACCGGACGTACAGGCACAGGGAGAATGAATACCGGAAGAAAGGGACCAGTGACCAAGGAAGATATCAGACGCCAGAGAGAACGAAAGAGAGCAAGGCTGAAAAAGAAAAGACAGAAAGTTCTCATTATGCTTGGTATTATTGTTGCTTCGATTGGCGCTGTTTGTTTCGTTATTTATCAGAATTCCTACGCAGGTATTGTGCGTAAGGGATACCGGGCGATCAATAATCAGGAATATTCTACGGCGCAGGAACATTTTAAAAGAGCGATTGGCAAAAATGATGCGAAAGCTGAGGCGTATAACGGACTTGCCCAGACGTATGTAAAGCAGAGCGACCTAAATGGAGCAGAGGGTGTTTTTAAGGACGCTATTATAAAGCACCGGAAAAATAAGGATCTTTATAAAGCATGTATTAAGTTTTACATCGACAGTGAGCAGCTTCTTAAAATTCCGATTCTTATGGACGAGGCGGAGGAAAGTGTACGGGAAGCTCTTTCAGAATATGTTGTGAGCAGGCCGAAGTTCAGTCTGGAGGCTGACGAGCCTTTTGATGAAGTACAACAATTGAGTCTGGATGGCAGTGGGATGGCGATGTATTATACAACGGATGGTTCTGATCCGACATTTTCCAGTAACAAATATAGAGGACCGATTAAGATTGAAGAGGGAAAGACGCCTATTAAGGTGTTTGCCGTCAATGATGATGGGATTCCAAGTGTAATCGTGGAAAAAATCTATATTGTAGAGTTCCCGATCGAAGAAGCCCCGGCAGTATCTCCGTCTACAGGACAGTATGAGGACGAGACGAAGATTGAGATTAAAGTGCCAGATGGATACAGCGCATACTACACGATGTCAGGGGAAGATCCGACGACTTCTTCCAAGAAGTATACCGGACCAATTGACATGCCGGAAGGAGAGACGCTCTTTAAAGCAGTGTTGGTGACTGATAGTGGACGTTTAAGTGGAATTACAACAAGAAATTATATGTTGGAAATGAATGAATAGTGTTTTACTTGATATTTTTGTCTGAATACATTATCATATATTATAGGATTAAGTATTAGGAGGAATCGATATGTACAAGATATTGAAGGCAGAGAAGCTTGCCGCTAACATTTATCTTATGGATGTAGAAGCTCCGCGTGTTGCAAAACACTGTGAGCCGGGGCAGTTTGTAATCGTTAAGATGGATGAAAAAGGCGAGAGAATTCCGCTCACCATCTGTGATTATGACAGAGAAGCAGGAATTGTAACGATTGTGTTCCAGCCGGTTGGAGCATCCACAACAAAGATGACCGAATTAAAGGCAGGAGACACTTTCCGCGATTTTACAGGCCCACTTGGATGTGCCTCTGAATTCGTGATGGAAGATGTGGAAGAATTAAAGAAGAAGAAATTCTTGTTTGTAGCAGGGGGCGTAGGTGCAGCTCCTGTTTATCCTCAGGTAAAGTGGTTGAAAGAACATGGGATTGATGCAGATGTTATCGTTGGCGCCAAGACGAAAGACCTTCTGATTCTGGAAAAAGAGATGGAGGAAGTTTCCGGAAATTATTATCCATGTACGGATGACGGTACATACGGACATGCGGGAATGGTTACAACTATGGTGGACGAGTTGGTGGAAAAAGGAAACAAGTATGATGTCTGCGTAGCCATCGGACCGATGATTATGATGAAATTTACATGTCTTACCACTAAGAAATATGACATTCCGACGATTGTGAGCATGAACCCGATTATGGTAGACGGAACGGGTATGTGTGGCGCTTGTCGTGTTATTGTAGGCGGAGAAGTGAAATTTGCCTGTGTAGATGGACCGGAATTTGACGGACACTTAGTTGATTTTGACAATGCTATGAAGAGACAGCAGATGTACAAAACGCAGGAAGGACGTGCAATGTTGAAATTGCAGGAAGGCGACACCCATCACGGTGGATGCGGCAATTGCGGAGGTGATGAGTAATGGCAGACGTATTAAAGAAAGTTCCTGTAAGAGAGCAGGACGCAAAGGAAAGAGCAGCAAATTTTGAAGAAGTTTGTTACGGATATAATAAAGAAGAGGCAATGGAAGAGGCAGTCAGATGTCTGAACTGTAAAAATGCCAAATGTATTGAGGGATGTCCGGTATCGATCAACATTCCGGGATTTATTTCTAAAGTAAAAGATGGAGACATCGATGGTGCATACAAAGTGATTGGAGAGTCTTCTGCACTTCCGGCAATCTGCGGACGTGTTTGTCCTCAGGAGTCTCAGTGCGAATGTAAATGTATCCGAGGAATCAAAGGTGAGCCGGTATCTATTGGAAAACTGGAGAGATTTGTTGCGGATTACGCATTAGAAAATGATATTAAGCCGGCAAAAGCAGAGAAGACAAACGGACATAAGGTAGCAGTTATCGGTTCTGGACCGTCCGGACTTACCTGCGCAGGCGACCTTGCAAAACTTGGTTATGAGGTGACGGTTTTCGAGGCGCTTCATGAACTGGGCGGCGTACTGGTATATGGTATTCCGGAGTTCCGTCTTCCAAAAGAGAAAGTGGTAAAAAAAGAAATCGAGAAAGTCAAAGAGTTGGGCGTGAAATTCGAGACAAATGTTGTGATCGGAAAGTCCACAACGATTGATCAGTTGATGGAAGAAGAGGACTTTGAGGCAGTATTTATCGGCTCCGGCGCAGGACTTCCGATGTTCATGGGAATTCCGGGAGAGACTGCAAACGGTGTATTTTCTGCAAATGAGTATCTGACAAGAAGCAACCTGATGAAAGCCTTTGATGATTCTTATGATACACCAATTGCAGCAGGTAACAAAGTTGCGGTCGTTGGCGGCGGTAACGTTGCTATGGACGCTGCAAGGACGGCGCTTCGTCTTGGGGCAGAAGTACACGTTGTGTACCGTAGAAGCGAGGCAGAGCTTCCAGCCAGAGTAGAAGAAGTACATCATGCAAAAGAAGAGGGTATTATCTTTGACCTTCTGACCAATCCGAAAGAAATTCTGGTAGATGAAAACGGATGGGTAAAAGGTATGAAAGTTGTGAAGATGGAGCTTGGCGAGCCAGATGCTTCCGGAAGAAGACGTCCGGTAGAGATTCCGGGATCTGAGTACGAGATTGAACTGGATACAGTCATCATGTCTCTTGGTACTTCACCGAATCCATTGATTGCCTCTACCACGAAAGGGCTTGAGACAAATAAGAGAAAATGTATCGTGGCAGAAGAAGAGAACGGACAGACATCAAAAGCGGCGGTATTCGCAGGCGGAGATGCTGTAACAGGCGCGGCAACTGTAATTCTGGCGATGGGAGCCGGAAAAGCAGGTGCGAAAGGAATACACGAATTTTTATCAAAATAATAAAAGGGGACGTAACCTAAAAAGGTAACGTCCTCAATTGCGTTTTTGGGTGTATCTAATTGAAAAACAGCCTGTACCCGGCTGAGCCATTATGGTATGATAGTTCCATTAGAGGAGGAATTATTTATGACGATATTCTGGGGAATTATGATTCCGTTTATAGGTACGGCTGTGGGTGCAGCCTGTGTGCTATTTGTGAGAAATGAATTGAAACCATTGTTTCAAAAATCTTTGCTCGGCTTTGCGGCGGGCGTTATGGTGGCGGCTTCTGTGTGGTCGCTGCTTATTCCGGCTATGGATATGTCGGAGCATATGGGGAAATTTGCCTTTGTTCCGGCTGCGGTAGGTTTTGTACTCGGCATCGGCTTTTTGCTGTTTCTTGACCATATTATTCCGCATCTGCATATTGGAGCGAAGAAGTGTGAGGGGCCGGGGTGTTCGCTAAAGAAATCCACCATGCTTATACTGGCGGTAACTATTCACAATATTCCGGAGGGAATCTCAAGTGGCGCGGTGTTTGCGGGACTTCTTACAAATAACACGAATGTAACGGTGGCAGGTGCATTTGCCCTGTCTCTTGGTATCGCACTTCAAAATCTTCCGGAGGGCTTTATTGTGTCTTTTCCAATCCGGTCTGAGCGTGGGAGAGGGAAGGCATTTTTGCTCGGGGTATTATCTGGAATTGTGGAGCCTGTTGCCGGGGGAATTACACTTTTATTTGCTGCATATTTGACTCCAATCCTTCCATATCTTTTGGCATTTTCGGCGGGAGCGATGATCTATGTGGTGGTAGAAGAACTCATTCCAGAGTCGGCGGAAGGTGAGCACAGCAATATTGGAACCATTGGATTTGCGGCAGGATTTGTGCTCATGATGATTTTGGATGTGGCGCTTGGTTAGGTTTTGATGAGAGAATAGAGGGTTTGTATTTGGCGTTAAGAATGAAAGAGTAGATATAAAAGAAATGGATGGAAGATATGACAGCAGGATTTAAGGCAGAAGAACAAAATAAACATGATACAGAAAATCTTGCAGTTTTGCAGGATGTAACAGAGAAGATAGAAACGAAGATTGCGGAATTGAAAGCCGGTCTATCGGAAGGTCAGCAGGAAATTAAGAATATGCATGACTATTACTGGGAAAATTATGCAGAAATGGATGAGTATGGCTACGAAATCTATGATAATCAGCAGGCGCTTCTTCATCAAGTCAATGCGAATCAAGAGAAAATGCGAATGATACAGAGACTTCAGAAAATGCTGGAGTCGCCGTACTTTGGACGTGTGGATTTCCGCTATGAGGATGAGGAGGAAGCAGAATCATTCTATATCGGCATTGGAAATTTTGCGCCAAAAGCAGGAATGTGGCCGCTGGTTTATGACTGGAGAGCTCCGGTGTGTGCATTATTCTATGATTATGATAAGGGAGAGGCTTCTTATGAAGCGCCCTCTGGAACGATTTGCGGTGAGATTACATCCAAATGGCAGTATAAGATTCAGAATGGGAAATTAGTCTATGCCTTTGAAAGTGATACCAAGATTGATGATGAGATACTAAAACAGGAACTTGGAAGTAATGGAGACATACAACTTAAAAATATTGTACGCACGATTCAAAAAGAGCAAAATACAATTATACGCAATACGAAAGATAAGATATTAGTGATTCAAGGAGCGGCGGGAAGCGGGAAAACTTCGGTGGCTCTTCACCGGATTGCGTATCTTTTGTATCATGACAGAGAGAATTTGAAAGCGTCCAATATCTTGATCCTTTCACCTAACAATGTGTTTTCGGATTATATTTCCCATATTCTGCCGGAGCTTGGAGAGGAAAATATCCGAGAAATGAGTTTTGATATCTTTGCATACAAGGAACTGAGGGATGTAGTGAAAGACTGTGAGGACAGATATGATGATCTGGAAAAACTAATGCGGTTTCGGGACGTGAAGATGAGACACCGTTATAAAGAGAAACAGTCTGCGGCCTTTGTCGGACAGATGGAAGGATTTTTAGCGATGCTGGAGGATTCGCTAATGGATATACGCAGTATTTCCTTCAAGGGAATCCGTAAGTCTGAGGATGAGATTGTGAAACTTTTTTATTTTAAATTCCAGAATCAGCCGTTGTTAAACCGGATGAATGCGGTGATGGAGTATTTTATTGACGAATATGAGACGCTGCGGGGGAAAAGTATTTCCGAGGAAGACAGGGAAGCGCTGCAAGCTGGATTTGACCAAATGTATGTGACGAAAGATTTGTATAAAATCTATAATTGGTTTTTGGAAGAATGTGGTTATCCGGCGCTTGCTGATGTGGAATGGGAACGTCGTATTCTGGATTATGAAGATGTATTTCCTATGCTTTATCTGAAATATCGTTTAATGGGCAGTACAAAGCGTAAGATGATCAAGCATTTGGTTATCGATGAGATGCAGGATTATTCTTATTTACAGTATACGATTCTAGAGAATCTATTTTCCTGTAAGATGACAATCCTTGGTGATCGGGCGCAGACCTTGGATGTGGAGCCTCAGGATGTACTTACCTTTCTGCCTAAAATCTTTGGCAGGAAGATTCGGAAGATTGTAATGAATAAGAGTTATCGTAATACTATCGAGATTGCTGAGTATGCCAGAACACTGAGTGGTGACGAGAATCTGGAATTACTGAAACGCCATGGAAAAGAAGTGGACGAAAAGAAATTGGGAAGTCTGGAAGAGGCGTTAGATGATATGGAAAGACAGATGCAAAGAGAGGAAGATACGGCGGCTCCTTATGAAACAGGGGCAGTGATTGTGATGTCAGAGGGAGAAGCATATGATGTCTATCGTCTGTTGAAGCTGCGGGGACTTTCTGTAAATTATATGAATCGGGATACGTCGGCATTTCGAAAAGGACTTACGGTGACAACCTTCTATCTGGCGAAGGGGTTAGAGTTTGACCGGGTATTTGCTGTATTGAGAGATAACGGGAATCCACTTTATAAGCAGGCAAAATATATCAGCGCCACAAGAGCTCTTCATGAATTGTATGTATATGAGATACAGAAACAGGATCAAGAGCATTAGTGAAGGAAGCGAAATGAAGGAGAAAGTTATGAGTAATATCATTGAGGAAACGAGAGAGAAATTGATAGAGGCATCCGAAGTAGAATATAAAAGTTTCAATCAAAGCTTAATGCCGGGAACAAATTTGGTGTTGGGGGTTCGTATGCCGAAGGTACGACAGATTGCGAAAGAGATTGCGAAGGGGGATTTTCGTACTTATCTTGAGGAAGCAAAAGTAAAAATCGGGGAGGGTTCTTATCATGAGGAGATTATGATGGAGGGGCTTGTGATTGCCTATGCGAAAATGGAACTTTCCGAGCGGTTTTCTTATCTGGATATATTTGTTCCGAAGATTCATAACTGGGCAGTGTGTGATTGTTGCAGCAACACTTACAAATTTATGGATCAGTATCAAGAGGAATCGTTTGCTTATATTCAAAAGTATTTAAGCAGTAAAAGGGAATATGAGTTACGTTTTGGGATTGTGTCTTTGCTGGATCATTTTTTGAATGAAACGTATATTGACCAGGTGTTGGATATCTGTCATCATGTCAGGCACGAGGGATATTACGTGAAGATGGCGGCTGCATGGACGCTTTCTATCTGTTATGTTAAATTTCCGGAAAAAACAAGAGTGCTCCTTGAGAACAATACAATGGATGATTTCACACATAATAAAACCATTCAAAAGATTCGGGAGTCATACCGGGTAAGTAAAGAAGAAAAAGAATCGCTGAATTTGTTGAAACGAAAATAAACGATAGATGCAGTCGGTATGGAGTGATAGATGAAGATTACAATTGTTACTGTTGGAAAGATAAAAGAGAAATATTTAAAAGATGCTGTCGCAGAGTACAGCAAGCGGTTATCCAAATACTGTAAGCTGGAAATTGTGGAAGTGGCGGATGAGAAGACACCGGACAACGCCAGCGATACAGTGGAACGTATGATTCGGGCAAAAGAAGCAGAGAGAATTTTAAAATATATTAAAGACGATGCCTGCGTGATTACTCTTGAGATTCAGGGGACGTTGCTGACTTCTGAAGAATTGGCAGGAAAAATCGAGTCTCTCGGTGTGCAGGGAACGAGTCATATTGTGTTCATAATCGGCGGCTCTATCGGTTTGGGAGAAGAAGTGCTTAGTAGGTCTGATTATGCTCTTAGTTTTTCTAAGATGACATTTCCACATCAGCTCATGCGGGTGATACTTCTGGAGCAGGTATACAGAAGTTACCGGATTATAAACGGAGAACCATATCATAAGTAAATTTGCACTGCTGATTACACTGATTTTTATACTGCCGCAAATATGGAAAAGTAATGCGGTCACATTTGCGGCAGTGTTATTTGCGATTCAGTTTAAAAATGCGCTTCAGAAGATGAAAAAAGCGAGTTAGTATCCGGCGTTTTATTCCCCCTGTTCGTCGGAATCTTCCCGGTGGCAGCAATCCTTACAGATGTCATATGCGGAAGCTTCCAGACATTCAATGATTGTCTCATCGATTTCAGTATCTGCGCCAAATTCAACCGGAACTTCCACGCAGATTGTCTGTGTGATCGTAAAGGAGCAGGTGTCGTTATAATGGCTTGCTTCCGGGAGTGCGCAGGCTGAGTGAACAACAGGGTGTCCACAGCATTTGACACGAATCTCTCCGGTGTGTGCAAAAGGTTTTACTGTTACAGGAACAGAGACATTTACTTTCTGGTAACCAACTGCAGGGCAAGTTTGATTTATAGTTTCTGTCATGGTGTTTCCTTCTTTCTTTACATATTTACAGTATAATATATGCACTTAAGAGTAATGTGTGAACATGTCAGGTTATGTAATCCAGAAAATGAAAATGAAAGACGGACAAACGATGAATTTCCAATTGTCGGGAATAAATGGAAACACCTTTTCATAGATTATGAGTAAAATCTTGGAATGGCGTTTTTATGAAAGAGAAAAATCATTCTTTGAAATATAAAGTGGCAGAACTGGCAGAAGCCCCCAAGGATGTAGTGCTAGGAACACCTGTGCTTACTATGACAGGACAGATGGAACTATGCCTTGAAAATTATAGAGGTATCATCGAATACACAGATACGGTGGTGCGGATACAGACAAAGATCGGGCAGATTAAAGTGTCCGGCAGGAATCTTCTGGTCGCCTATTATACGAATGATGAGATGAAAGTAAATGGACGCATTGATTCCATTGAATATCAGAATTAGGCAGGAGGCGTTTAAAAGTTGCTTTTAAAATTCATTCGTTATCTCAAAGGATATCTACGGATTCGGATTACAGGACGGTCTGCGGAGCGGTTTATTAACGCATGCAGGCATAAAGGGATTTTTTTGTGGGGATTAAAAAGTGTTTCCGGAAGTTATGAGATGAATGTCACGATCAGAGGGTTCCGGCAATTAAAACCGGTACTTCGGAAGACAGGTACAAAAGTTGTCATTATAAAAAGAACCGGTCTTCCTTTTTTTTTACAAAAATATCATGGACGGAAGCTTTTTTTCTGTGGCGCAGCGCTCTGTGTAATGCTGCTCCTTCTTATGTCACAGTTTATATGGAACATTGATATTACCGGAAACAGTACATATACAGACGAGACGCTTCTTAAGTTTCTGGCTTCCACAGATGTGAAAACAGGCATCCGAAAATCTAAAGTGGATTGTGCCCGCATTGCAAAAGATGTGCGGAAGGCGTACGATGATATTGTGTGGGTGTCGGCGTCCATTAAGGGAACGGTGCTCTGCGTGAAAATAAAAGAAAATGAGGACTCTATGGATACGGCAGTCCAGTTGGAGAAAACAGACGTTCCATTGGACATTGTTGCAGACCAGGATTGTATTATCCGAGATATTGTTGTGCGAAAGGGTGTGGTTCTGGTGAAAGAAAGGAACTGTCCTGCTCTCAGGGCAGGTGCCGGTAGTCAATGATGCGAAAGAAGTGATTGGTTATCAGTATCAGGAAGCAGACGCAGATATTACCGGAGAGACAGTTATTTCCTATGAAGATACGATAAGTCATTCATATGAAGTCAAGAAGCGTTTGACAGGACCAAAAGGTGAGGACATGGAGCGCACAGAACTGGATCTTGCAATTGGCAGCTATTGGTTTTCTCTTGGAGATATGAAAAACCATTATCCCCATTCGGAAACACATTCCTGGCAGAAACAGTTGAAAATATTCGAAAATTTTTATCTTCCAATCACTATTGGAATGAAAAGAACGATTCCTTATGAACCGATCAAGAAAACGCATACGGCAGAGGAAGAACAGAAGATGTTAAGTGGCAGGTTTTACAGATACTTACAAGATTTAGAGAAAAAGGGGGTAGAAATTCTTGAGAATAATGTTAAAATATATGCAGGGACTGACGCAGCCCAGGCAAAAGGAACGATTACTGTACGGATGCCTGTGGGGCAGAAACAACCGTCTGAATTGTTAGAAACGCCCAATAATAATGAGAGTCAGCAAGGAGAAACAGACGATGGGAATGATGGAAGCAATAATTGAAATCCCGGCAGAACATGAGAGAAATGTATTTGGACAATTTGATATATTTGCGAAGAAGATTGAACGAGCCCTCCATGTCACACTGGTTGCCAGAGGCGAGCATGTGAAGATCATGGGGGAGGCACTTCGTGTAGAGAAAGCGAAACATGTGTTATCCCAGCTTGTGGAATTATCCAGACGCGGCAACACGATTCAGGAGCAGAATGTAGACTATACACTGTCTCTTGCCATGGAAGGCATGGAGAACAGCGTTCTTGAGATTGATAAGGACATTATCTGTCATACGATTCAGGGAAAACCGATTAAGCCTAAGACAATGGGGCAGAAAAAGTACGTGGACGCAATACGTAATAAGATGATCGTATTCGGACTTGGGCCGGCGGGAACCGGTAAGACTTATCTTGCGATGGCGATGGCGATTACTGCATTTAGAAACAACGAGGTGGGACGTATTATTCTCACAAGGCCTGCCATTGAAGCAGGGGAGAAACTTGGATTCCTTCCGGGAGATTTGCAGAGTAAGATTGATCCTTATCTGCGCCCGCTCTATGACGCTTTGTATCAGATTATGGGAGCCGAGTCATTTGTGAAAAACTCAGAAAAAGGGCTGATTGAGGTGGCTCCTCTTGCATATATGCGAGGACGTACACTAGATAATGCGTTCATCATTCTGGATGAAGCACAGAATACTACTCCGGCGCAGATGAAGATGTTCTTAACGCGTATTGGATTTGGCTCTAAAGTTGTGGTTACCGGAGATGAGACACAGAAAGATTTGTCGGCAGGACAGGTGTCCGGTCTTGATACTGCAGTCAATGTGGTGAAAAATATTGACGACATCAGTATCTGCCGTTTGACGAACAAAGACGTTGTGCGTCATCCGTTGGTACAGAAGATTGTAAAAGCGTACGAGGATTATGAGAATAAACTTGCAAGAAGTAAGACGCGTGACAAGAGGAGAAAATCATGACATTATACTTTGAGGAAGAAGGAAGTTTTGAACTTCCCTTAGACAGTCAGAAACTGGCAGAAGAAGTAATCGAGGCTTCCCTTAATTATGTGGAATGTCCTTATGAAGCAGAGGTGAATCTGCTCCTTACCATGAACGAGGACATCCACCGCATGAATCTGGAATTTCGCGGGATTGACAGGCCGACGGATGTGCTGTCATTTCCTATGGTTGACTATGAGGTTCCGGGAATATTTACTTTTTTGGAAGAGCGGTATGACTGTTTTGAGCCAGAGACAGGGGAACTTCTTCTTGGAGACATCGTGATATCCAAGGAAAAAGTTATTTCTCAGGCGGAGGAATTCGGACATTCACCGAAACGAGAATTTGCTTTTTTAATTGCTCATTCTGTGTTACACTTATGTGGATATGACCATATGCAGGATGAAGAGCGTCTTCTTATGGAAGAGAAGCAAAGAAAAATATTGGAAAAGCTTAATATATTACGTTGAGATGGAGTAAAACATGGCAGAACAAAATAAACGTAAGGAAAAGAATCTGCTGCTTCAAGGTTCCGTACTTGCCATTGCCGGTGTCATTACGAAAATCATCGGTGCGGTATACAGAGTTCCCCTTGTCAATATTCTGGGGGACAAAGGAATGGGATACTATGGAGTGGCATTTCAGATTTATTCCATAGCTCTGACACTGACTTCGTACAGCCTTCCTCTTGCGGTGTCAAAACTGGTATCTGCAAGGGTGGCAAAAAAACAATATAAAAATGCATATAAAGTCTTTCGGGGTGCTCTCGTCTTTGCCATTATGGTAGGTGGTACGGCGGCACTGATTCTGTTCTTCGGCGGCGGTTTTATCGCAAAACATATAATGGCGATGAGATTAAGTGCTTATGCCCTCCGGGTACTGGCGCCTTGTGTTCTTGTTGTTGCACTTCTGGGTGTTTTTCGTGGATTTTTCCAGGGAAATGGTTCTATGATGCCAACGGCGTTGTCCCAGGTGTTAGAGCAGATTGTAAATGCTGTAGTCAGTGTGGGTGGAGCCTATGTTCTTATTAAAGCAGGGAAAGCGGCGTCCAAAGACGGCGGCGATTCCCTCGCCCTTGCATATGGAGCGGCGGGAGGAACGCTTGGTACGGTAGCGGGAGCTTTGGCGGCTCTTGGTATTCTTGTATTTGTCTTTATGGCGTATAAAAGAGTAATCAAACGCCAGATGAGAAGAGACAGGAGCAGACGCCGGGAAAGTTATAAGACGATTTTTAAGATACTGCTTCTGACCATCGCCCCGGTACTTCTTAGCTCCACTGTCTATAATCTGTGCGGCGTGGTCGACAACGCCATGTTTGGACAGATCATGGAGGCGCAAGGACATAAAGAGGCAGACTATGCGGCGCTTCTTGGTATTATCAGTGGAAAATATGATACGCTGATTAATGTACCTCTTGCCTTTGCAAACGCTATTGCGGCCTCTCTGATTCCAAGTATTGTTGCGGCGGTTCAAAGTAGAAGCCGGAAACAGATACATAATAAAATCGAATTGTTTACCAGATTTACAATGGTTGTGGCGATTCCAAGCGCGGTTGGATTTCTGGTACTTGCCAAACCGCTTTTGGATCTTATCTTCTTTACAGAAAATAATGATCTGGCGGCAGTTACGCTGCAGATTGGCGCAATCTCTGTTGTCTTTTATTGTCTGTCAACCATCACCAACGCAGTGCTGCAGGGTATGAATGCCATGATGGTTCCGGTAAAAAATGCCGCTGTTGCGCTGGTTATCCATGCGGCCGTATTGTTTTTTATGCTGGTAGTTTTCCGCTGGGGCATTTATGCGCTGATTGTCAGTAAGATTGTCTTTGCGGTAGTGGTTTGTATTTTGAACGCTCACGCAATGCGGGAGATGGCAGGATATATACAGGAGCAGAAGAAAACTTTTATCATTCCGGTTATCGCAGCGGCGATTATGGGAGGAGTGGTGCTTGCGGTACATTTATTATTTGAACTTTTTGTGGGAACACGTACTGCAGCGTTGATTTGTCTGCCTGTGGCAGCGGCAGTCTACGGCGCAGCAATCGTTTTACTTGGTGGTCTTACAGAGAATGAGATGAAACAAATGCCAATGGGAACAAAACTTGTGAAAATATGTAAAAAATGTCGCTTGTTTTAGTAAAAAGGTGAGAATTTTGGGCTTTTGAATAGTTTTTGTGAAAAATACCAATACTATACTAAAAAAGGAGTTGTCCTTATGAAAAATAAGTATGGTATTGGTTTTTTTACGGCGGCAATCGTTGCAGTTCTAGTTATTACCTGCGCCTATCAGTTGAGTTTTCAAAAAGCGAAAGAATCTGCAAAAAAGCGGGCAGAAAAACAACAGGAAGAAATGATGGCAAGACAGGAGTCTTCGGTGGCGGCAGACGGAAATGCACTGAAAGAAGACTGTTATTATCTGATGGAGGTTAACGGTTATGTGGTCGTTTATCTGAGTGATAAAAAGACGGCGTACGAGTACACAGACATTATGTTCGACGAGCTTCCGGCTGTGCTGCGCGATGAGATCCGGAACGGAAAATATGTAGAATCCACAGAAGCACTCTATGGTTTTCTGGAGAATTATTCCAGTTAAGCCTGTAAAAAAATATAGAGTGGACTTCTGCGTTTCTATAGTGTAAGATAAGAACGTGCTTTTAAGAAAATATTTCAGAAAGGACAAAAGAAAATGGATGATAAATCAATTGCAAGAATCAACGAATTGTATCATAAATCAAAAGCCGAAGGGCTTACGGAAGAAGAAGCCCGGGAGCAGAAAGTATTAAGACGGCAGTATATTGACGATTTCAAGAGAAATTTACGTGGTCAGCTTAACAATATTTCTATTCGGGAAGCGGATGGAAGTATAACAGATCTGGGTGAGAAATTTGGAAACCAAAAAGGAAATTAGGGCAGAAATGTTAAAACAGAGGAGACAGTATTCCAAGGAGAGGAATCATGCCTTCTCTAAAATTATTGCAGAAAAAGTAATCGCACATCCGTATTTTGTACAGGCAGAACAGATTTACTGTTATGTGGATTTTGACGGAGAAGTTCGAACAAGGCAGATTATAAAAGCTGCATTGGCGCTTGGAAAACAAGCGTGGGTTCCTAAGGTTCATGGTGAGACGATGGAGTTTTACCAGATTCACTCTTTGGAGGAACTTTCGGCAGGAAGTTTCGGTATCTTGGAACCGTCTGTTACGAACGGATGCTCAAAGAATGATAATAATTCTGGTAAGTTAATGATTATGCCGGGAGTTGCCTTTGATACTTTTCGAAACCGTATTGGCTATGGGAAGGGTTGCTATGACCGTTATTTGAAAAAATATAAGGGTTTTCATACAATAGCACTCGCTTTTGAATATCAGATAGTGGATGAAATTCCAGCGGAAGCAACAGATATACGTCCAGAATTTGTGATGACTGAAAGACGGATATTATATACATTTGAAAGGAAATAAAGATGAATACGATGGATTCAGAAATCAACATGTCTAAAGAGGCGCCTCTTGAGGAACCTGGGAGACAGTATTATTACATAGAAAAAGCGAAACAGTATATTTTAGAGAAAGAACAGGAGATTGGAAGAAAGCTTACATTCTGCGTGACTACGTTCGGCTGTCAGATGAACGCCAGAGACTCTGAGAAATTAAGAGGAATTCTTTTAGCAGTAGGATATGAGGAGACAATAGAGGACGTGGCGGATTTTGTCATCTACAATACGTGTACTGTGCGTGAGAATGCAAATACAAGGGTGTACGGAAGATTGGGGCAGCTAAAACCGAGAAAGAAACAGAATCCTCATATGATGATTGGGCTGTGCGGTTGTATGATGCAGGAGCCGGAGGTTATTGATAAATTAAAGAAAAGCTATTCGTTCATAGATATTATCTTTGGAACGCATAACATTTATAAATTTGCCGAACTTTTGTGCAATCGGTTTGAGACCGGGAAAATGACGGTGGATATTTGGAAAGATACAAATAAGATTGTAGAAGATTTACCGAATGAACGAAAATATCCGTTCAAATCCGGCGTTAATATTATGTTCGGTTGTAATAATTTCTGTAGTTATTGTATCGTTCCTTATGTGAGAGGGCGTGAGAGAAGCCGAAATCCGGAAGATATTATCCGAGAGATTGAAAGGCTGGTGGCAGATGGCGTGTCAGAGGTTATGCTTCTTGGACAGAATGTTAATTCCTACGGAAAGAATCTTGAGACTCCGATGTCATTCGCCAAACTTCTTGTAGAGATTGAAAAAATTGAGGGGCTAAAGCGTATCCGCTTTATGACTTCTCATCCCAAGGATTTGTCCGATGAGCTGATTGAGGTTATGGGAAAATCAAAGAAAATCTGTAAACATCTTCATCTTCCGGTACAGTCCGGAAGCAGCCGCATATTGGAGAAGATGAACCGCCGCTATACGAAGGAATCTTATCTGACACTGGTTGAAAAAATCAGGAAGGCAGTGCCGGACATTTCCCTTACGACAGATATTATTGTAGGATTTCCGGGAGAAACGGAGGAAGATTTTCTGGAAACGCTTGATATTGTGAGAAAAGTGCGTTATGACAGTGCGTTTACTTTTATCTATTCTAAGAGAACAGGAACGCCTGCTGCCACTATGGAGGATCAGATTCCGGCAGATATAGTTAAAGACCGCTTTGACCGTCTGCTTACAGAAGTGCAGACCATCGCTGCCGAAGTGTGCGCTGTACATAAAGATCAGGATGTGGAAGTTCTGGTGGAGTCCGTAAGCGATCACGATCCGTCTATGGTGACCGGACGCATGAGTAACAATCTTCTGGTGCATTTTGGAGGAAGTGAGGAACTAATAGGAAGTTATGTGAATGTACATTTGACAGAATGTAAAGGATTTTATTATATCGGAGAATTTCAGTAGCAGAATCTACCACCCATATTCTGATGAGAAACGTCCAAACTATGTAGTAGAAATATATGTAACAGTTCAGCCATAGTCGGCAAAATAAACGAATCATGCTTGCATGAATGAGTGTATTTTGCTGACTATGAGCGGAGCGCCAGATTATGAGCAAAAATAGTTGCACAGCAACGAATAGCACGTTAGTGCGGTTTTGCGAATGGCGCGGGCTGAACTGTTACGAATATATAGTGAGGGCGTTTTTTATATGAAGAAATTGAGTGAATATTTGTTTTTCTGGATATTAGGCGGAAGTCTTTATTATAGTTTTGAAATGATTTTTCGTGGGTTTTCCCACATCAGTATGTTTGTCCTTGGGGGAGTTTGTTTCGTTTTTTTCTTTGTACAGGGGAAGATGCTGCACTGGGAAGATCCGATGTGGAGACAGATTCTGCGGTGTACCATCTTTGTTACGTCGATGGAATTTATTACGGGGATGATTGTGAACAAATGGCTGCATCTTGGCGTGTGGGATTATAGTCGTCTGCCGTTTCAGTTGTTCGGACAGATATGTCTACAGTTTACGGTGATATTTTCAGGTCTTTGCGCAGTTGGGATTATTTTGAGCGGGTATCTGGGGTATTGGTTTTTCGGGGAGGAAAAGCCACATTATCATGTGTTTTAGGCGGTCAAAGCACTTGAGAATATCATCCATTTATGCTAAAATATAGAAAATGTATGGAGTCGAGGTGAAGAAAAATGATGCCTACAATGAATATAAGTAGTTTGGCGCTATATTATGAAAAAAATGTTTCGATGTCGGCGGCTGATTTATCCGCCAGTGAAGGAATGAATCGGACGGGGGTGATGTCCGGATCTGTGATTCCAGAAGAAGCGGTGAAGCCGGGGGACGAGAGTAAGTCCGGTGTTTCACGCCGCAATTTTGACAGTTATGAGTGTGAGACGTGTAAAAACCGGAAATACCAGGATGGCTCTAACGATCCGGGAGTTTCTTTTAAGACACCGACCAGATTAAGTCCTGAATCAGCGGCAGCAACAGTGCGTTCCCATGAAAATGAGCATGTATCCCATGCTAAGTCACAGGCGCTTCGGGAGGATCGGAAGATTGTTTCGCAGTCAGTGTCCTATAGCACTGCGGTATGTCCGGAATGCGGACGCAACTATGTATCCGGAGGTACGACTCGGACAGTGTTTAAAGATAATGCCGGTGAGCAGAATTCTTTGCCAGAAAAAGGAAAATATATTGACCTGCTGGCATAAAAGTGGCAATTACTCATGCAAAAGTGAGTGGTTGTCACTTTTGCGGTATTTGTATATGATATGATGTTGGGGGCAAAAGCCAACTATGATGCCTACGGAGATTGTTCTATGCTTTGCACTCCCAGAATCCATTTTTCTGGTGGAGTGTTTTAGGAGATTTTATTGCCGTAGAGGAGATGATATACTAAAATTGTATTTGATGAATTTTATCAATAGGAGCAGTTTTTAGAATGATTGGAAAACATTTAAAAGAACTAAGAGAAAAGAATTGCTTGACACAAGTTGAAGCTGCAGAGAAACTTGGAGTAACGAGACAGGCGCTTTCTAAATGGGAGAATGATAAAACCTGTCCTGATATTGATAAGTTGAAACAAATAAGCTGGTTATATAGTGTAACGGTGGAAGATATTGTATATGCAGGGAATAGTTTGGATACCGGTACTGACTTGAAAATCGAAACAACGGATAAAGTGCAGTAGGAAAGAAGTTCAGTATTCGACAACGGATTAATAGCATGGGTTATGATAGGATTGGCACTAACAGCTTGTTTTATTTGTCCTCTTGGAGTTTTTCTTTCTATTGCATTTTTAATACTGGGTAAAAGGGTAAAGAAAATACCTCTTCGATTGTTTCTATGGCTGGTTTGTGTTATTACTTTGTTCGTCAATGTATATAATTGTATTCAAACAATAAAAATGTTTACGGGGGAACTATAGAAAATCAGTATTTTACATCAAAATAGTTGGGATATAGAAGGAGTACGTCAAAGGTGATAGGTGTATATCTAAGAAAATTACGAGAGAAGTACGAAATGACGCAAGATGAAGTGGCAGAAAAAATCGGTGTAACAAGACAGACCATTTCAAAATGGGAAGACTTATCCGGATATAGATAATATAAAATGTATGAGTGAATTATATAACGTAACAGTAGATGATATTGTGTATGCCGGAGATATGTCAAACAGTTTTAAGATAATGCAAAGTGGTAAAAAACAAGAATTAAAAATAATTCCGTATTAGAAAGTGAATGGTTAGGCTGGCTTATGGTGTCGCTTGCAATAAGCTCTTGTTTCATTCCGGTATTTGGATTTATTCTTTCGATTATTTTTTTGATACTTAGTAAAAAAATAGAACAGAAATATTTAAAGATACTTTTGCAAATTACGTGTGTGATTGTTTGGTTAGTATGTGCAAGAAATTGTATAATATCGTTACAAATATTGAAAAGACAGTGGATTTTTCAATTTATATTTTGATTATTTTATAAATTCAAAAGAAAATTTCTTTAATAACGCATGAGAGCTTGAATGCTTTTATGTGTTTTTTTATTTAATAGGAAAGACCGCCTACGGCGCTCTCTTGAATTAAGAAACGCCCGCGTGGAAGCGGGCATTGCAAACAGATGATTTTGAAATTAGAAGAGATAAAAACCTTCTTCGCCGAAATCATCATCAAGTTCATCATCATTCAAAAAATAATCCATATCCAGAAGGTCATCTTCGCTCATAGAGCGAATGTCCTGAGATGTCATACCCTCTGGGGGATTATCCATATATTTTTTGTTAAATGAAAGGAAATATTAGGTTACAATTGAAAACTAAAGGTTGCGAAACAAATAGTAAACAAGATGTAAACATAGAGTTCTTGAAAAAAATCTGAAACAATATATATTAAAAGAAAATTTGTTATAATTCGAAAGGGGACAGACTATGGAATGGATAATTGAACCATTATCAACACCAGGACAAGATAGCGGTGGTAGCTGTACAATGCGCAAAGTTGATGTATGTGTTGGACCAGCATCTCATATTGTCATTTGTAACAATTATAAACAATAACTAAATAAATACTGTATTTGAAACGATAAGGAATCTAATCTTGCTTCCTTATCGTTAAGAAAGGAAAAATATGAAGAAAAAAATGCTATTATTAATATGTTTCATAAGTGTTATTCTTATAATTTCCTTTTGCTATGTTAAAATTACGAAATGTAAAGTTGAGAATAAACTTCTAACAAAAGAACAAGTTTTGGAAGATAGAACACAAGTAATTAAATATTTAGAAGAAATACATCCTTTTTTTCTATTGGAAGAAGATCAATCTGAATATATAAAAGTAAAGAAGGATTATATTCAAAATACTTCTGCAAAAATGACATTGGAAGAATTTCAAATAGAAACTTCTATTTATTTGTCTTCCTTGAATGATGGTCATACGGGAGTTTGGATGAAAAAAACAGAAGAAAACCCTTTTCTCCAATTAGAACAAATTTATGAAGATGGAAAAACCTGGTTATGTAAAAAAGGTGAAAAAACAAATTTGTATGTAAAGGAAATAGGAAACATTCCCATTGCACAAATTTATGAAAAGATAGATCAAGTATTTCCTATTGAAAATGAAATGGGATGTATAGCATATCGAGAATCTGAAATCATAGATAAGTCGATTTTGAAATTATGTAATACTGAAATAGAAGGAAATACAGTAGAAATTTTATTTTCTGATTCTTCGAAAAAAACATATTTTTTTTCAAACAAGAGAATAGGCGAGAAATGGGAAAAAGTATCTCCAAATAGTTCATATATGGAAGGAAATATATTCATCATTGATTTTAATGAATGTTTTGTGGATGAGAATTTGAAAGAAATTGTAAATGAGTTAAAATCTGCAATCGATGCAGGAGTCCAGGATGTAATTATTGATGCACGCGGGAATGGAGGAGGTCATACAGCTGCACCTATATTGATTTTAAATGCAATGGGCATGTATCCGCCGGATTTCAGTAAAATTGTGGTACGATATTCAAAATGGGCAAAAGAGTTAATGGGATACACTCAAGATGAAGGAATAGAAATATATAATAACAATGATACAAAAGGTATAAAGACAAATGAATCAATTAATTTAATTGTACTTTCTGACAGAGATACATTTAGTTCTGCAAAAGATTTATTGCTTTGGGTTCGTGATGAAAAATTTGGAAAGATTATAGGAGAGCCAAGTACAAATAAACCCAATAGTTATGGAGGCAGTTTTAAGTTTACACTCAAGAATTCTAAAGTTGATGTAAGTATAGCGCATAACCTTTCAATAAGAGCAGATGCTTCAAACCAAGAGGATATGCTGATTCCGGATATTGAAACGTCTAGTGAGGATGCCTATGATGTAGCAATAGAAATGATAAAAAATTCGACAAAATGATATTTCTATAAAGAGGATAATAAGTTTTTATAACAAGAGGGAGGAAAATAAAATGAGAAGCTCCATATTCAATATAATTGAGACAATAGGAGATGGAATTCTGTTATATAATACCAATAGCAACGGAATTTTAAAACTAAATAAAGAATATGAAGAAAAATATAATGAATTTCTTCAAAGTGGAAAACTTGACGATGAAGCATTCAAAAGTGCACTTTTGAAAGGAAATATGGTTATTGATGAAAATTCTGGAGATGAGATAGATACAATTTTTTTAGAAAATAAAATGGCACGTTTTGGAGGAAATGATATCGGATTAACAGTTGCCCCTACAATGGCGTGTAATTTTCGTTGTCCATATTGTTACGAAAAAGGAAAAGAATATGTAACAATGAATAGAGAGACGGTTAATAAAGTAAAAAAATACTTTAATAATTTAAAAGAACGCTATCGTCATGTTGCAATTACGTGGTATGGCGGAGAACCTTTGCTTGCATTTCCGATTATTGAAGAATTGATGGAAAGTATATATGAAAAATTTGAACGTAAATATGTAGCTGTAAGTGTGGTTACCAATGGCTATCTTTTGACGGAAAATGTCGCAAGGAAAATGAAAAAATTGAATATTTCAAGTATTCAGATTACAATCGACGGACCACCTGAAATACATAATAAACGAAGAAGACTTCCTTCAGGCGAAGATACTTTTTTTGTGATTTTAGAAAATATGAAAAAGGCATTGGAAATATATCCGGAATTAAAAATTTCTATACGTGTCAATATAGATAAAGATAACATAGACGGAGTTGACAAAATAATTCAATATTTAGAAGAATATGATTTGATTCATAAAACTCACTTATACTTAGCACCAGTAACAAATATTAATGAAACATGTACAGAGGGTTCGTGTTTCAGTACAAGAGAATTTGCAATTGAAGAATTAGATTTTTTAAAGAGAAATCATAAAAAGGGATATTCATTTATTAGTCTTCCGGTGAGAAATACCTCAATGTGTGGTGCTGTATCAGCACATTCATATATTATTGATGCACGAGGTGATTTATATAAATGCTGGGATGATGTAAGCAATTTGAATGAAAAAGTTGGGAGTCTTTATGATGAACATTCACCTGTGAATGCCAATATGGTTAAATGGCTTTCTCATACAATAGAAAATGATGTGGAATGTAGAAACTGTAAATATCTTCCTGTATGTATGGGTGGCTGCCCAAACTATTGGATAAAAAATAAGAAGAAAAATTGTGTATCCATAAAAGAAAATGCAAATCAGTTTGTGCGTTTGATTTATGATGTGGAAAAGAAGAGGAAAGAAGCGAGTGTTTAAATTTTGTAAACAGTATATAAATAAATTCAAAGTAAAAATGATTATATATCTATTGCTATCTATGGTAACAACTATAATTGCAATTATCACGCCGGTATTGTGGGGAAGAATCATTGATATAATGGTAATCAGGTCAAATGTTAATTTGCTGGTAAAAACAGGAATAATAGTTTCGGCATTGGGCTTGTTCAGGATAATTATAAATTATATTAATAATAAACTGTATATTATTATTCAGACAAATTCGGCAATGGATATCAGTGCAGACGTGATACAACATCTGCATAAGATTTCCTTATCCAAGATTCAAGAATATGATGTCGGATATTTGAATGAAAGCATTAACCACGATAGCAATTCAATCAATATATTTTTTCTCTCTGTACTGACAGGGATTTTATCTAATGGATTATTGTTAATAATTCCATTGTTTATTATGTTTGGATTGCAATATAAGATTGCGCTTGTACTTCTTATTGTAATTGCAGGATATATTGTACTATATCTTGCTTTTCGAGAAAAACTGGTAGAAAAGGCGAAAATGTTTCGAGAGGCCCAGTCAATATTTTTTGCAGCTTTGTTGGAACAGTTTAAAAATGTAAAATTTATTAAGCAACATGCACTGGAAGAATTTTATAAAGAGAGATTTAGAAAAGCTTTTCAAGTTTTCTTTAGAAAAGCGCTATTAACACAACAGTTTTTCTTTTTATATTCTAGTATAGATCAGGTGCTGGAAGTAATTATTAATTTTTGCATTTACGTACTGGGTGGTATTTGGGTGATAAATGGAGAATTGACCATTGGAAGTTTTACAATTATTTTAAATTATTATCGGAATATACTTTCTTCCATTAAGTATTTCGCAGATTTAGGAAAGGAATATCAGAATAATAATGTTTCATATCAAAGGTTACAGACTTATTTCAATTTGAATGAGCACACTAATGGAACAAAAGAAGTAAAACACATAATAGAAATGGAATGTAAAGGTCTTAGCTTTTTCAGAGAAAATAATACAATATTAAATTCTTTCGATTATATCTTTAAAAAAGGAAATATATACTGTATTCAAGGAGAGAACGGAGCGGGGAAAACAACATTAATAGATATTCTTATAGGACTATTTATTGATGAATATGAAGGAAAGATTCTATACAATGGTATTGACATTAAGGATATTGATATGAATAAACAAAGATATTCTAATATATCAGTACTAGAACAAAATCCTTATGTTTTAGAGGGAAATGCTGAAGAAAATATTTATTTAACAGAAAGGCATCATGAAAACAAATATAGAGACAGAATTCTTGACAAAGAGCTTGGAAATATCTATAATAACGGCAATGGAATTTCAGGTGGTGAGAAACAAAAGCTCGGTATTTTAAGAATGCTTGCTAAAGATAGTGATGTAATGGTACTAGATGAACCAACTTCTGCACTTGATCAAGAAAGCAGAAAAAGTGTTTTTGAACTTTTACAGGAAATAAAAAAGGAAAAAATAATAATTATTATCAGTCATGATAAAGAAGTAGACCAGTTTGCAGATTACATTATAAATCTTAGTGAGAGATAAAATAGGGCGATTATTAATAGATATTTATGATGAAAATAAAAAAATGCAGCAAAATCTGTTCTGGAGTCCAAATGAATAAAAAGATTATCATAACAACATTAGCAGTCATATTGATAACGATTGCAATAGGTTTTACTGTAAGTCAGTCAAAAAACAACAATGGTGAAATCTATTTATACGGTGAAATGCATGCAATAACGCCGATTCTGGATAAGGAAGCTGAACTGTGGAAACAGTATTATCACGAACAGGGTATGAGGCATTTATTTATTGAGGACTCATATGCTGGTGCTGAATTACTAAATGTTTGGATGCAATCTGATAATGATAAAATTTTGGATAAGTTGTGGGATGGATATGGAAATTCACTAGCGAAGCTTCCGCAATGTAAAGAATTTGTCAAAAAAATAAAACAAGAGTGTCCGAAAACCATTTTCCATGGAACTGACATAGAATTTAACTATGATACTACCGGCGAATGGTTTCTTGAATATCTTCGGGAACAAGGACAAGAAAATTCAGAGAAATATAAGCTTACACAACAAAACATAGAGCAAGGAAAATATTATAGGAATCATCCGGATGATGTGTATCGAGAGAACAGTATGGCAGAAAATTTCCAAAAGGCATTTGAAAAACTGGGAAATGAAAGTATTATGGGAATTTATGGCGGCGCTCATACCGGAATTGGGGATAAGAATTATGAAACCGGCACAGTTCCTAATATGGCGTCACAGATAAATGCAAAATATAAGGGAAGAGTCTATACGGAAGATTTATCGAAAAATTATGATTGGGACACACCATGGACAGAAGAGTATATTCATATCAATGAAAAACAATATAAAGCGGACTATTTCGGAGAACATTTAACAGATGTAGAAGGGGAGATGTATAACACCTTTGAAATATGGCAATTAAAAGAAGGAGCAGAAGACTTTGAAAGCATGCCGCTTGGAGAAGAGAAGAATATATACCCATGGACTGTTTATTATGGAAAGATATGGGTAATTGATTATAATGTAAATGGAGAATTTACAGAGCGAAAACTTTACCGCAGTGATAGTCAGCAAATGTCTGATGGGACAATTGCCGTAAGAGAGATATTAATAGAGTGATTAAGCAATACTGAATTTTTGGATATATGCGGATATGCCTTCGGCAGTTTGCTGAACGGATAATTCGCTTTTACGAGTGCTGAATAGTATTGATGAAAGACATGAGATAAATATGCGAAAATACTATGTTGACAATATACGTTGGATTATCATTTTACTTCTTGTTCCCTATCATGCGGCAATGGCATGGAATGTATGGGGAGAACCAAATTACATTTGTTTTGAAAGCAATAAATTAATTAGCAGCATTGTTGTATTTTTTAGTCCGTATTTTATGCCGCTTATGTTTTTCATTGCAGGCATTTCCACAAGATTTGCACTACAAAAGCGGACAGTCGGGCAATATGTGTTGGAAAGGGCAAAAAAATTACTGATACCATTCATTTTTGGTACAATGCTGCTTATGCCGCCTATGACATATATTGCCGATAAATTTAATTGTGGTTATCAAGGGGATTTTTTTCAGCATTATGCTGTTTTCTTTACGCATTTTACTGATTTAACAGGTGCTGACGGCGGTTTTTCGGTTGG
>CAJTRE010000014.1 GCA_910578495.1 uncultured Dorea sp. | reverse complement strand
GAAAGCGCACAGCTTGCAAAGACAATGGGATTTGAATCGGGAAAGGAATATAATGAAATCATGTTCCTGCGGGAGATTACCCACACCGTAAATGCCCTTAATGATATGGGCGACATAGTGAGACTCTACTCCAAAAACCCTGATGCCGCCGCTGCAAGGCTTTCCGGTCTTTTATCAGGGGAAGATTCCGATTCGGTATAGCGGGACGGCAGATTTTATGCTATCCTTATTTACAGAAAGCATTCCATCAGTTCCGGCTGCCATATCTGTTCAATGATTACATACGCAGAAATGCGTTCATTGAAAGGAGAAACGATTATGGCAAAGGGATCAGTACGGAAGAAAGGTAAAAAATGGTACTACCGCTTTTATGTGGAGGATGCAAGCGGCAACCTGGTACAGAAAGAATGTGCAGGAACAGAAAGCAAGAGTGAAACGGAAAAGCTGTTAAGACAGGCAATGGAGGACTACGAAAGCAAAAAATTCATTGCAAAGGCGGACAATATCACTCTTGGGCAACTGCTTGACACATGGGCAGAGGAAGAATTAAAGACAGGAACATTAAGCAATGGCACTGTCGGTACTTATCTTCAGGCGATCAACCGTATTAAACAGCACCCTGTAAGCAGACGGAAACTCAAAACGGTTACTTCGGGAATTTACAGCAGTTCATGGATCTGCTCTCATTTGGTGGGACAGTTGATGGCTTTGTTTCAAAGGGATATTCCATTGATTATATCCGGTCATTTTCCGCAGTATTACAGCAGTCATTCCGGTTTGCGGTGTTCCCGAAACAGTACATTACATTCAACCCCATGCAGTATGTGGTCATGAGGCATAAAAAGGACGATATGGACTTGTTTGCGGAAGAAACGGACACCGAAACGGGCAAGGTCAAGCCGCTGTCATTTGAGCAGTACCAAAAGCTGATTGCACAGCTTGGCAGGCGGAGCAAAGACGCAATCCTGCCCGTACAGATAGCCTATTTCACAGGTCTCAGACTTGGGGAAGTGGCAGGACTGACCTGGCAGGACATCAACTTTGAGGAGCAATGCCTGACAGTCCGCAGGAGTGTCCGCTACAACGGTGCAACCCATAAGCACGAAATCGGCTCGACAAAAAGGAAGAAAGTGCGGATCGTTGATTTTGGCAACGCCCTCACTGACATCTTGAGGAAAGCAAGGAAACAGCAGCTTAAAAACCGTATGCAGTATGGCGAACTCTACCACAGGAACTTCTACAAAGAGGTTACGGAAAAGAACAGGGTGCATTATGAGTATTACAACTTGGGAATGACAGAGGATGTGCCAGCGGATTATACGGAAATCTCTTTTGTATGCTTGAGGGAAGATGGCTGTCTTGAGCTTCCTGCCACCGTGGAAACAGCCTGCCGGACAGCGGCAAAGAAAGTACCGGAGTTAGAGGGGTTCCACTTCCACACACTAAGACATACTTACACAACAAACCTGTTATCAAACGGGGCGCAGCCAAAAGATGTGCAGGAGCTTTTAGGACATTCAGACGTAAGCACAACCATGAATGTCTATGCACACGCTACAAGGGAGGCGAAGCGGGATTCTGCTAAACTCTTGGATAAGGTTGTGGGAATGAATTAAGCAATGAAAACTGAATAACAAAAACTTTCCCTTGTAACTTGCTGATAAGGGCAAAAACAAGGGAAAAGGATACATATTTTAAGGCTGGACATACCGCAAAGCCTTGAAAATAAAGGAAAGTTAAGACAGTTAGTAGATAAACTGGAATTTACAAACTACTTTTTAACAAGTTTTAGCTCTATATTTCTTCTATCAGCAATTTTTTCAAGTATATCAACTATATATGAACATTGTTCTTTGACGGACAAGACAGACAATTCATCATTTTGTTTTATTTGCTTCATAGCTTCTTGTAGTTCTGAAAGCTCTAATAAATTGACTGCTACACAGAAGAAATTTTTTCTGCGACCGTCATTATAGTTAGCAAGTAAATGAGAAAGAATTTGTATTTTTTCTTGTTGTTCAAGATTATACTGTTTAATACCTATGTTCTGCGCTCTTTCCAAATCTGCTTTCTGACGTTTATGAGTAATAAAAGAGTCATATTCATCAATGTGAGAATACTTTTCACATGGATAGTTTTTACATTCAAAACAGTATTCCATTTTTCCATGTTCAAGACTACACTTAGCAATTTTGCACGATTGATTACCGTTACCACAACCACCACAATGATTTCCTAAAAACATAGGACATAATCCACAATTCAATCCACAAAGGGAAAATAGTTGATTTTTTCGTTCAAATCCTTTCAAAATATCAACTCCTTACAACTTCTAATTTATCTTTCATTTACATTATAACATTCTGACATTTTAAAATCACTCAAAATATTACTTTGACGAAATCTGCAATATCTTTCAAACATTGTTTATATGCCATTCTTCCATACTCTGCACTATGATTATTGTACTCATTTAGCACATCATCAATCACTTTCCATTGTTCCGGTGTAAAATCTTCTACTCTCAATTTTTCTGCTTCCTTATGAAAACGCTGACGTTCAACTTGATATTCCTTATCGTTTCTCGAAGTCTCTTCCAAACCATTATCTAGCCTATCACTTACAAACTTTTCTATAAAAGATTTTTTTGTATTTTCAATTTTGCATTCACCTTTACATACTTCACTCCTCTGTTTCATTTCAATAGTTTCTTCTCGGGGTATTTCTCTTGAACAGTCATTATATTTTTCAGCATTTACATTTTGAATCATATCTAACACTAATAAAATACCCGATTGCAAACCTACTTCCATAAAAACATTTATATTCTCTCCCACCATATCATCTGCACTTTCTAACAAATCAGAAGATACCTCGTTAGAATTGTATTTCATAGCTACTTTTTTTTAATCGCTCTCTCGCATCATCAAGCCTTGTTATATAGTCCCTGTTTTCTTCCTCAACTTTCATACCAAACAGCAAATACTCCGCTACTCCTGCTACTGTTGCCCTTTTTTAAATATCCTCCGTAAATTTCATAACTTTCCCCTTTCTTCAAAAATCACGTTTTTACAATCTAATTATATTATGCCGTCAATTCATTTTTAGCCGTCAAATTGACACTATAATAATGTCATAGAAAGGGGGATATATTATGCAGAATGATATTGTCAAATTCACATTGAGAACTGAATCAGAATTATTACAGAAATTTCGTTTTGTTGCAGAATATAATGCCCGTTCTGCTAATCGTGAGTTAGAAGTGGTAATGAAGAAACATATTGCTGATTTCAAGAAAGCTCACGGTAAAATCGAACTCAAATAATTTCTACTAAAATATGTTGTCATAAGGCAATCCCTTTAATAGAATAAGACAAGGCACTACATGAGAATGGTAGGCGGTTAGTCCTTCAGCAGAGGGACTGAACCCTCTGATTACATAGAAATCCTACTTGCAGGAAATCTCGGAAAGGAGGGCTTGACTTATGAGTGATTTTTGAAATACTCTCCATCGTACTAATGATACTTAGATACTTAGTATTGTTGTAACGATTCCGATAGCGTATATAAATCAATCAAAAAAGTAACCGCCCCTCGACCAAAGGAATACGGTTACTTTTTTGTAATCTTTTATACTTGGACTAACCAACTATCAGTAGTGCCTTATTTATTCTATAATATATCATCCATTAAGCATAAGACGTTTACAAAACATATAAGCTGCATAACTTGTTTCGCAATTACCTAGCTTTCAAGGTTCTTAAGTGCATTCACTGTCAAAAGGCTTGTTTCCTCATTCAACAGCCGCAGCTTTTGCACCATTTCTTTGGACTCATCTGACTTATCACGAACCTGTTCAGCCACCTTAGACGTATGGGATGTCGTTTCTACAAAGAAATGGCTGGTCGTCTGAATCTGTTCATTGATTTGCTTCAATTCGCCGATTACCTCACCGCTGTGTTTAAGAACTGTATGACACTGTGCTTGAATGTTGTGAATGTTCTGCACAATTTCGCCAAACAGCTGGTTGGTGTCAATCATCTGCTGCCGTCCGGTTTCTACCTGCCTCAAACTAACTTCAGATCGCTCAATTATATCAGAGGTATCCTCTTTCATCCCCTGCAGCAAACCTTCAATATCAGAAACGGACTTCGCCGTTGTTGCCGACAAACCTTTTATGCTGTCGGCCACCACAGAAAATCCTTTGCCATGAACACCGGCGCGCGCCGCCTCAATCGAGGCATTGAGTGAAAGAATGGTCGTTTGCATAGATATGTCCTCAATGCTTTTTAAAATTCCCTCGATCTGCCCGCAACGCAGATTAAGCTGACTGGCTAGTTCATTGGTTTTTTGTGTGGAGAAGAAAGTTTCCTCCATCTCTTGCATCGTTTGCTGCATGTTTTGTGCACCTGTCATGGATAACGCATTTGTTTTTTCCATATTCTGCAAGACAATTTTTATACTGGTATCTGTGTTGCCGACCGAGGTATCAATGATCCGCATATATTCGTCACAGGTACGCATCAATTGCATTTGTTGCTGCATCTGAGCAGAGAGATCATTCAAATCCCCAACGATGCTTTCCAGGACGATAGAAAACTTCGTAATCTCACCATTAATCTCACCTGTGGAGTCATGGATTTTCTCAACAACTGTATTCAAAGTATTTTTTAACAGAGCCGTATTGTTGTCCTCCATGGATTCCTTTTGCACTACTCGTCTGTCCATCATACGAATAAATGGCAGATAAATCAGGATACCTACAGTAATATTGATGACCTGAAGGATACTGCCCGACAGGTGCCCACCAGTCGCCAAATATCCGCTGATCAAAGGCGGCATCGCCCAATGCACCTCCGTTACAACCCGGGCAACCAGACCGAAAGACATCGCACTCCACGAAATGAGCGTTACCGTAAGCGGCGTGAGTAAAAAGGGAATCAGCAAAATAGGGTTCAAGATTACAGGAAAGCCGAACAACACAATTTCATTCATGTTAAAGAGAGTAAATATACCGCCCATTTTGGCGATGCTGCGCATATACCGGCTCCTGGCAATAATCAACACCGCAATGATAATGCACAACGAAGTACCCGCTCCCCCCATAAATACAAAAGTATCCAGAAAGCCCTTGCTGATAATAGCAAGCTGCTCGTCAAAGGCATTTTGATTCAAGGCATATAGGTCGGTATTACGAATGAGATTCTCGCCAAAAGCGTTAACCATGATGCTATCCATCACATTTCCGCCATGAATACCGAAAAACCAGAAAATATGGATGCCGAATACCAGAAATAAAGTGCCAACAAGCCCGCCTCCATCGTCCACTGAAAAAAGAAACGACAAACCGGTATAAATCCTCTCATCAATCCCTTTTCCGGAGGCCATCAATATGATGCCGTTTGCGAGGGCAATGCAGAAAACGGACAGCATGACGGGGAAAAGAGCTGCAAACATTTGCTGCACCTCCTCCGCCGTATCCTCCGAAATATTGATTTTAAGCTTTGAAAATATATGGTACAGCTCGATGGCCAGAATCGCGATTAGAATAGCTCCGAAAAGTCCACTGGAGCCCAACCGGCTCAGCGAGATGCCGCCATCCGAGGTTACAACGCAAAGGGTCAGATAGGCGGATACGCTTGTGAGGGCTGAGAGCGTACCGTTAAGTTTATAGGCATTACCGAGATAGTAGCCCAAAGTCCATGCAATCAAAATCGCCATAATAGCTGTGCTTCCCAGCCAGACTGCGCCATTTACAGCCCGAATCACCTCTCCAACCGGGGGTGGACAAACCTGCCTGCACTATGTTAATGGGAATATTATTGATCAGCGATGCGATCGAGCCCAGGATGATTACTGGAAGTGTGATGGTAAATGCTTTTTTAATAGAAATGATATAACGGTTTTGGAATAGCCTGTCGGCCGTCTGCAAGATGTTTTTCATGGTCATTCCCCCTATAGGATTTCATATGTAAACTTTAACATCAATCATACCATAAAGCAGCTGAGTTTTCCAGTATTTGTAAGGAATTTTCTGGTCAAGGAATTCATTGTTGATTACTTATTTGATAACACCATAAAGCTATTTTCTTTATTAGCTCAATCGGCATTCCCTTTTCATATGGCAGCTGAATAGAACCTTTGCTGAATTTATACTCTGCAAGTTGATTCGCAAAATATTCCACTGCTTCCGGACCCGGATATAACCCCAAATGATTCTTATTTGCTGCAAACTGAATCAAATTATGGTTTTTCCAATAGGTCGGCATACTCCAAGAAATACGTTCCTGTGCCTCTGGTATTGCTTCACGAATCGTATTTCTCACTTGGATAAGATGTGTTCTAATCTCTACATCCTGCATTTCTATATATTCATCTATCGAAGACGGTTTCTTTCCACAATAATGAGACTGATTCATTTTCTTGAAGTCTCTTCCGCATTTTGGACATTTCCACATAACTGTTTCCCTTTCTGCATACATTTTATTTCCTGTGCAAATTATTAAATCTCCTTAGATGAGAAAAGTTCCATTAGCTGTCAAGTTGATGCCAAAATACTTTATCTGTCTTTTGCACATATCTAATTTCGACCATTTTGTATTTTTCCTCAATTATTATTCTTCTAAAACCAGAACTACTTTCAACACGTTTATTGGTGTTCATAACCCATTATCCAGGAAATGAGGTCTTAATTTATGAGTCAAGTTCCAGTCCAAGTTCCAGCCTCATTTCATGCTTTTCAATATCCGCATTGGAATAGGAATGTGTATCAAATCCGATCACCCGAAAACGATTATTCCAACTCTCCATGCTTCCTTCCACTAATCCTAACATTTCCCCTTCTATCTTTAATGGGGGATGAAAATCACATCCCCCACCCAAGCTATTTATTCTTCCTCTTTTCAAAGAAAGCATCAATCTCCTTTTTGATTTCCTCAGGCTTCAACTGCTTGAACAGGTAGCCTGCAGGATTCAGAGGCATGACCTCAATCATACTTCCTAGATCTCTTCTTCCGGTCAGGAAGATAACAGGAAGTTCTGCCAACACTTCATCGGAGCGTAACATTTCCAGTGTCTGTTTTCCGTTACAGACAGGCATTTCATAGTCCATCAAAACCAGATCGGGACGATTTAAGGTAATAGTACGGATTGCAGCTACACCAGATTCGGCTACGGCAACCTCATAATCCTCACTCAAAAGTTTCTTAATCCCTTCCCTCATCGTCAAGGAATCATCAACTACAAGCACTTTCAGTTTATTGTTTTTCTTCTCCTGTTCCGCACGCTTCATGAGATATTTTTCAATCTCTGTCTTGGCATTTTCCGCCCCAATAGGAGTTGCAATACCATTTTGGAGTAAGTGTGGAGCAAGTGCACAATAGGAGAAATATCCAGATCCTGTATCGAATAACAGGCTAACCTGTAGCTTTTCTTTCTCAAAAGCTTTCTGGAACTGTCCATACGACAGAAAATTTTCTTCCTTCAATTCATATGTCTCATCCGTAGAGAAATGCTTCATGACTCTCTCTACAAACTGTCTGGCCATATATCTTGCGGCATGTGTCAGCATAGTGTCCAATTTATTTGACTGGAATCCCAGAATCTTTCCGACAGTATTAACCAGCAATTGTTCTTCAAAAACAAGAAAAACCTCCTGTTGTTTTTCATTATCCTTAGTACCGTAAAGCAGTCGGTAATATACTCCTTTTCCAAACTTTTCTCCGTTGTAGGCATCACTGATTAAATGTGATTCCAGGTGGAACATATCAAATAAAAGCTGGACGATCACCTTTTTAACAGCCTCGATTTCTTCACCGGGAAGGAGATTCTCCCACTTCCTTTTCGTTTTTCCTGTAATTGCAAGATCTTCTGTCAATGTATGCCCAATCAGCCATCCGGCACAAACTCCCAAGAAATGGTCTACTGCATCCTGAGCGTACTCACTCTGCTCCAATTCTTTCTCCAGAGCCGGAAGCGTATTCTCTCGAAATCCCTTATGTATAAGTTTGTGCTGCTCTAATCCTTCATAATTAATAGACTCCATATACGCTTCTTCGTCTGCAAAATGCTTGATTGCATGACCTTTAAAAAACTTGATTCCTTCCTTGCAAGCCCATTGAGTGTTGTTTTCTTCTTTAAGCCTAAATATTTTATTAATAATATTAAACAACCTCTGGTGTTCTCTATCTATGCTTTCCACTCCGATAATAAACTCATCCTGCCATACAAATTGGGTATCCATTTATAAAATCCTCCTTATTACTCTAATCCTTCTTTCATCCACAAATAAATATCCTCATAGACATTTGCCCGGTCGGTCTCATTTAAAATCTCATGCCGATCCCCGGGATAAAGCTTCATATCTACCTTTTTAATCCCCGCACTTTTATACTGTGCATACACTTTACTAACACCTTTACCAAATGCTCCCACCGGATCGTCCTGCCCGGATACAAGAAATATGGGCAGATCTTTTGGTATGTTATCTGTACAGTTCTTTCTTGCAATAACTTTCATACCCTCAAACATCTGATAATAAGCACCTACAGTAAATCGAAAAGAACACCATGGATCTTTTATATATTTTTTACAAACTTCCAAATCAGAACTAACCCAGTCCATATGCGTCTTTGCTGGCTTAAATTTCCGATTATAACTGCCAAATGCAAGACCGTCTACAAAAAGACTTCTATGCCGCCAGCCTTTCACAGCTGCCACCGCCTTACAAACCGTCTGCCCCAATGTCAGCATAACTGTAGGCTGACAACCTGTTCCCATGATGATTACTCCATCAATTCCCTCTGCATGCATCGTCAAATACTGTCTTACCAAAAATGAGCCCATACTGTGTCCCATAAGGAAATACGGTGCTTCCGGATATTTCTTCACCGCATATTTTCTCAGTCTGTGTATATCAGCCTGAATATAAGAATTTCCTCTTTTTTCATTAAAATGTCCGTAATCTTTTTTGTCCTGCACAGAACCTCCATGACCTAGATGGTCATGACCGACTACATAATAACCATGCCCATTCAAATATCTGGCAAACTCATCGTATCTGTCTATGTATTCTACCATTCCATGGCAGATTTGAAGAACCGCCCGCACCGGTGCTTCCGGCAGCCACTCTATGGCATGGATGCGGCTCTTTCCGTCTGCGCTTAAAAAACTAAACTCTCGTTTCATCTATCTGTCTTCCATTCTCACATAATCTCTGTATGGCGCCAATGGTTTATACGCCGGACGAATAATCTTATCTGCATTCTTCAGCTCTTCCAGCCTATGAGCGCTCCATCCGACGATACGTGCAGCGGCAAAAATCGGTGTGTACAATGACGGCGGAAGATCCAACATACTGTAAACCAGACCACTGTAAAAGTCCACATTTGCATTAACACCTTTGTAAATCTTTCGCTTCTCCGCAATGATTTTCGGAGCCATCTCTTCTACTGTCTCATAAAGGGCATATTCTTTCTGATACCCCTTCTCTTCTGCAAGCTGTTTGACAAAATTTTTAAAAATATCTGCTCGAGGATCGGATACTGAATAAATGGCATGTCCCATACCATAGATAAGCCCTTTCTGGTCGAACGCATTCTTTTCCAGCAGATCGATAAGATATTGGCGGATAGCGTCTTTATCCTCCCAGTCCGTCAGATGTTCCTTCATATCTTCAAACATCTGAGTAACTTTTACATTTGCCCCGCCATGCTTTGGTCCTTTCAAGGACGCCATAGCCGCCGCGATCGTAGAATATGTATCGGTTCCCGAAGAAGTAACTACATGAGTAGTAAATGTAGAGTTATTTCCTCCGCCATGGTCCATATGAAGTACAAGCGCCATATCCAGAATCTTCGCCTCAAGTTCTGTGTACTTGCGATCCTCACGAAGCATCATTAATATATTCTCCGCTGTAGACAATTCCGGCGATGGCGCATAGATGAACAGATCCTCACCCCTGCGGTAATTATATGCGTGATAACCGTATACCATCATCATCGGAAACTGACTGATCAGATTCAAGCACTGACGAAGAACATTTGGAATAGATGTATCGTCCGCTTTCATATCATATGTATACAAATTCAAAATAGAACGTGACAGGCTGTTCATCATATCCCGGCTTGCCGCCTTCATAATCACGTCTCTTACAAACGTCGGGGGGAGGGTCCTCCTGTTTACAAGCGTCCTATGAAACTTTGCAGATTCCTCTGCATTTGGAAGTTCCCCGAATAAAAGAAGATATGCAACCTCTTCAAACCCGAAATATCCCCCCTGCAAAAATCCTTTCACCAGCTCCTTGATATTGTAACCTCTGTAATACAAGTTACCGGCACAAGGCACTTCTTTTCCATCCACAATCTTCGTCGCACAGACATCGGATATATTGGTCAGCCCCGCAAGAACTCCTTTACCATTAAGGTCTCGAAGCCCTCGTTTTACTTCATATTTAGCATAAAGTTCCTTGTCAATTGTAGTGTTCTTCTCACACAATTCTGCAAAATGCTCGATTTCCGGAGTAATCTCAAATAATACATATTTGTTTTTTTTAGTCATAACCATCATCCTTTCTGCCTGCTAAAATACGTCCTGTTACAATATCTATCTTACGAAGTCTCCTCCAAGTAGGTCTTTGCGATTCCTATCAAGTCATTACTGAGTTGTGCAAATTCTTCCAAACTTAATGTCTCACCTCTGACACTCCCCCCATGCCCTAACCGTTCGATGGCCTGCGTAATAATTTCTTTTGAAAATGTTATTTTATCTGAATTATTCAATCCATTTGCCAATGTTTTTCTTCGTTGGTTAAAGGATGCCCGTATCACATCAAACATCAACTTTTCATCCTTTACCTCTACCGGAGCTTTGCCATGTCTAGTAAGCCTAATCACCGCAGAGCCTACTTTCGGCCTTGGCATGAAACAGTTTGGCGGCACATTTGCCACGATATACGGTTCTGCATAATACTGAACTGCCAGAGACAACGCACCATAGTCCTTATTGCCAGGTCCCGTCTGCATCCGATCAGCCACCTCTTTTTGTACCATCACTGTAATACTCTCTAACGGCACATGATTTTCAAACAATCCCATAATAATCGGCGTCGTTATGTAATACGGAAGATTTGCGACCACTTTTATCGGTCTTCCGCCGTTTTCCTCATCCACAATCTTACGAAGATCAAGCTTCAACACGTCCTCATTGATAATTGTCACATTTTCATATGTGCTTAATGTATCGGATAAAATCGGAATCAAATTCTTATCAATCTCAACTGCGGTTACTTTACCCGCCGCTTCCGCCAGATACTGCGTCATTGTTCCGATGCCAGGTCCAATCTCAAGCACCATGTCGTCTTTCGTAATATCTGCCGCGCGGATAATCTTATCTAACACATGAGTATCAATCAGGAAATTTTGTCCGAATTTTTTTTGAAAATTAAACTCGTATTTCTGCAGAATCTCGATTGTATTCTGTGGATTTCCAAGCGTTGGTTTCCCCATATTCTATGTTCCCCCAGATAATTAACAGTTCTTTCCGAATATTATACACTAAATTTCTTTTTTTTGGTATAGTCGGGAAGGAAATAAATATTAAAAATATGTAAAGTAACTATTCAGCCATGCGCTGATATAGCAGACAGGATGTGCAAGCATGCTTGCAACAGACTGTATGCTATAATCAGCATATGGCGCTTAGCCATAAACGAGAGTTTTAGCTGCGTAAGCAGCGTAAAAGACTGTGTAACAGTCAAAACTCGAGTTGTTATGGCTGAACGCCATACATCTGCCTTGCATTCTGCTCTGTCCGGGCAACAACTTCCTCATACGATATGCCTTTAATTCTTGCAATTTCCTCTGCAACATATTGGATATATATTGAATTATTGCGTTTCCCGCGGAAAGGTGACGGCGCAAGATACGGACAGTCCGTTTCTAACAAAATTGAAGTGAGCGGAATCTCTTCTACCGTTTCTTTTAGTTTCCTTGCATTTTTAAAAGTTACCACACCACCCACACCAATATAATAGCCCATCTTTACATATTCTTTTGCCTGCTCTTTCGCGTAAGAATAACAATGAATTACACCTCCAAGTCCATGTCCATGTGCTTTTATAATCTCCATTGTATCTGCTGCTGCCTCCCGGCTGTGAATAAGCACCGGAAGTTCCAGCTCCCTTGCAAGCTCAAGCTGGCGGACAAACCATTGCTTTTGAACGTCATGTGATTCATTGTCCCAATAATAGTCAAGCCCAATCTCTCCTACTGCCACCACCTTATCATTTTGAAACAACTCCTTCATATGGGCAAACCGCTCTTCATTCAGGCTTCCCACTTCATCTGGATGAACGCCTACGGCGGCATATACAAACGGATACTTCTGCGCCAAATTTACTACACGCTGACAAGATTCATAGGCTGCGCTGACATTTACAATCGCCCCCACTCCGTTTTCCGGCATGGATGATAAAAGCTCCTGTCGGTCTGTATCAAATTGTTCATCGTCATAATGTGCATGTGTATCAAATATCATAAAATCTCTTTCCTCAACTGTTCCGGTGTCTTCATGGACAATAATGCAGGTGCAATTTCAAACACACTTCTTGCCCCGCTCTCACCCGCCTTTGACAAACGATATGCGGCTCTTGCATATGCCACAAGTACACTTGCCGTAAACTCCGGATTAGAGTCAAGCTTCAATGAATACTCGATCACGTGACGGCTTCCTTCTGTACCGGTCTCCCCGCTTCGAATCACAAAACCTCCATGTGGCATCTTGCTGTGCTCTGCCTTTAATTCCTCTTCCGTTATAAAGGTTACGGTTGTAACGTATTCATCAAAATAATTCGGCATTGTCTTAATTTCCTGCTCTATCGCCGCTTTATCAGCGCCTTCCTCTGCTACTACGTAACATTCGCGCAAATGCTTGTCTTTCGTAGTAAGCTGCGGCTCGCTTCCGGTTCTTACGCGCTCCACTGCTTCGTCCATCGGAACGGTGTACTGAATCGCATTTTTTACACCTTTAATCCGGCGGATTGCGTCTGAGTGGCCCTGGCTTACGCCTTTTCCCCAGAATGTATACGTACTTCCCTGCACAAGTATAGACTCTGCATATAAACGATTTAAAGAGAACATTCCCGGATCCCAGCCTACCGAAATAATGCTGACATTTCCGCCTTCCTTGGCCGCCTTATCTACATTTGCAAAATACTCCGGAATCTTCGCATGTGTATCGAAACTGTCGATGGTATTAAAATTTGCCGCAACCTCCGGTCCAATAACAGGAAGATCCGTTGCAGAACCGCCACAGAGTACCATAACATCAATCTCATTTTTCATGGAGAGCATCTCGTCAAAATGTTTCACCTGTGCACTCTCCGTTTTCACCGTAACTGCCGCAGGATCTCTTCTTGTAAATACTGCTTTTAACTCCATATCCTCGTTTCGGGCAATTGCCTGCTCAACGCCTCTTCCTATGTTGCCATATCCTACAATACCAATTCTGATTTTTTCCATTATTAATCCCTGCCTTTCTGTTTAATCGTAACTATTCAGCCATAACAACTCGAGTTTCGACTGTTATACAACACGAATGCCCCTCGAGAACATCGTTCTCTCGGTGTTCGTTAAACTCACATAGTTTGCCCGGCAGAGTTTAGAATCTGCAAGCATATTCTTCCTCTGCCTAACAAACTGCATTCGTTTTTATTCTAACAAATCTCTGCCCCTGCCGGCATCTGTTTCTCTGGTGTCATAAGTGCAAGATTGCCTTCTGTATCTTCTGCACAAAGCAGCATTCCCTCAGATAATACGCCTGCCAGCTTCGCCGGTTTTAAGTTCACAAGCACCATTACCTTCTTGCCAACCATTTCTTCAGCGCTGTAATGCTGCTTAATACCGGATACAATCTGTTTGATCTGACTTCCGACTTTCACCTGAGAACAAAGAAGTTTTTTGGATTTCTTTACTTCCTCGCAGGAAATAATCTCGCCTACCTGAAACTGCATTGCCCCAAAGTCTTCAAATGTAATCTCCGGTTTTGCGTCTATATCAATCACCGGCTCTTCCTCAGAGTCTTCTCCGGCTTCTGTTTCGTCTTCCTCTACTGGTGGATGAAGTTCTTCTACTTTTTTCATCACTTCCTCCAAATCCAGTCGAGCAAAAAGAATCTCCGGCCTTTCTGTTACTTTGCCATCCCCAAGCTGTGCCAGAATTTTCTCAGATGTCTCCGGCATAAACGGCTTCAACTGCTTTGCGCCGGATTTGATGCTCTCAAGCAGATGATAAAGGACTGTCTCAAGACGGTCTTTTTTATCTTCCTCTTTTGCCAGAGCCCATGGCATTGTCTCGTCGATGTATTTGTTACAACGTTTAAATAAATTAAAAATCTCCGTAATAGCGTCTGCCACACGTAAATTTTCCATTTTCTCTGCCACTAACTGCGGTGTTTTTTCTACAACCATCTTTAAATCTGTATCAATTGCCGCACCTTCTTCGTCTAATGTCACACCTTTATCTGTTACAGTTCCTCCAAAGTATTTATTTGTCATGGAAATGGTTCTGTTTACTAAGTTTCCAAGTGTATTCGCAAGGTCAGAATTAATACGCTCCACCAGAAGCTCCCATGAAATCACACCGTCATTTTCAAATGGCATCTCATGAAGAACGAAATAACGCACTGCGTCCACACCGAAGAAATCAACAAGCTCATCTGCATATAATACGTTTCCTTTGGATTTACTCATCTTGCCATCGCCCTGCAACAGCCATGGATGTCCGAAAATCTGTTTTGGAAGCGGAAGGTCTAACGCCATCAAAAAGATCGGCCAATAAATCGTATGAAAACGAATAATATCTTTTCCAATGAGGTGAAGATCCGCCGGCCAGTTTACCTTAAACTGCTCTGTTCCCTCACCTTCTGCCTCGTAGCCAATTCCCGTAATGTAGTTGGTCAAAGCATCGAGCCACACATAAACTACATGTTTTTCATCAAAATCTACCGGAATCCCCCACTTAAAAGATGTTCTGGATACACACAAGTCCTGAAGTCCCGGAAGCAGAAAGTTATTCATCATCTCATTTTTACGTGATACCGGCTGGATAAACTCCGGATGTGTATTAATATGATCAATCAGACGATCTGCGTATTTACTCATCTTAAAGAAATACGCCTCTTCTTTTGCCGGTTTCACCTCACGCCCACAATCTGGACATTTTCCGTCCACAAGCTGAGACTCCGTCCAGAAAGACTCGCATGGTGTACAATAGAGCCCCTCGTAAGAGTCTTTGTAAATATCGCCTTTCTCATACAATTTTTTAAAAATCTTCTGTACTTCCTTCTCATGATAATCATCCGTTGTACGGATAAATTTATCATAGGAAGTGTTCATCATATCCCAAATATCCTTCACCTGCCCGGCAACCTTATCTACGTACTCCTTCGGAGTAATGCCTGCCTCCTGTGCTTTCAATTCAATTTTTTGACCATGCTCATCTGTTCCGGTCTGAAAAAAAACATCATAGCCCTGGCTTCTCTTATATCTTGCAATTGCATCTGCCAGAACAATTTCATAGGTGTTTCCGATATGCGGCTTACCGGATGTGTAAGCAATGGCTGTCGTCATGTAATATTTTGGTTTTCCCATGATAATCTCTCCTTTTTTAATTTAGTATTGAAAATAAAAAATCTCCAACTTTTCCGAATGGAAAAATCAGAGAAGACGGGATTTCCCGCGGTACCACTTCTATTCGTCTTTTGCCTCACGACAAAAAACCTCATTAGGTGCAATCACACCTCTCGCTGTAAAGGGCGATCCCTTTATGACCTTGCTTTCACCAGTGCAGAAATAATATAGTTGCTTTTATCCGATTACAGTTCAGCCATACCGCTCAGAAGCCATCTTCCGAAAGTTTTCATTCATCCCTCTCAGCCTCCGGGATTTCTCTGTAAAATGTCAACAGACGTACTCTCTTCGTCACTGCGTTCTATTATATAGAGCTTTCTTATGCTAGAAATGGTAGCATAAGAAAGCTCTATATGTCAAGGATATTCGTAACTATTCAGCCATACTGCCATGCACTGAATAATTACTTATTATTCTTTCAAACGCAACTCTCCAATAACCTTTTTCACCTCGCCGCAAGAACACCCGATACTTGCCGCAATCTCTTCAACAGACTTATTCTGAGAATACATATTACTAACGATAGTATACATCATCTGACGTGCCCCTTCTTCTCTTCCCCGCTTCTCTGCATACCGGTTTCGAGATCACAGACTCCAATTTTCCGAAAACATCGCTCATCCTCCGGAAAATGAATAAAATTCAGAATACTTACATGGATACATTTTTGCAAGGTATCATACCCCTCACCTCCTTTTCTGCAACTTAATATTATTCAAAAAAGAAAGATTCCCCTCTATAAAATAAAATAGAATAACATATACTCATATCACAGAAAAGCAAAATCATTAAAAACAATATATTCGATAAAACTCTCACACATGAACCCCTAAGCCGCCGCATATACATAGGTAAAAACTTATAAGGAATCATTATGCGCAAAAAACGTTCTCTTATTATTCTTATTTTCTTTTCCATCATTTTATTTACCAGCGCCGGATTCTATACATTCTTCGGCCCTGCCCCTTTGGAAAATCGTAAATTCAATGCCTACACAGAAAAGTTTTTCTGTCAGGAGGTTTCTGGAAACACCATCTCTCTCCACTATACATTAAAAGACCCTTCTCAATATGACATTGAAGAAGCGCCCGTAACTTTTGGACAATACAGTGCAGACTCCGACGCTATGTGTGCCGCAGTAGAAAATGCACTGGCTCTTCTAGGTTCCCACAAACGCTCTAAACTCTCCAAAGAAAATCAATTGACTTATGACGTGCTGGAAAGCTATCTGACTTCCTCTTTAGAACAATTCCAATATGCTTTGTATGAAGAACCGCTTGCACCTCTTACCGGGACACAGGCACAGCTTCCGATACTTTTATCCGAATTTCGGTTTTATGATAAAGAAGATGTAGACATTTACCTCAAATTACTTGCTCAGACGCCAGAATATTTTCAATCTATTCTAGCCTTTGAACAGGAAAAATCCAAACAAGGACTTTTTATGTCTGAATCTCGTGCTGATACTATCATCACTGAATGCGAGACATTTATTAATTTACAAGCAAATAATTATCTTTACTCTTCTTTTGAATCTCGTATAGATGATTTACACTTATCTGAAGGTGACAAAGCTGTCTATATAAAGAAAAACGAAGACTACATAGCCCAATATCTTCTTCCTGCCTATAAAGAACTAAAAGACGGACTGCAAAAACTACGAACCACCGGAACAAATAACGGCGGACTTTGCAATCTCCCGAAAGGCAGCCATTATTATGAGGCAGTTGTAAATACCGAAACCGGCTCTTCCAGAAGTATTCCTGAGCTTCAAAAACTTACAAGAAATCAAATAACAGAAGATTTTACAATGCTCCAAAAAACTATAACTTCGAGTGCGGACATGGACACAACACAGAAGATAACACTGAAAGACTCTAACCCTGTATCCATTTTATCTTCCCTACAATCGAAGTTAAAAGGCATTTTTCCGAAACCGCCCAAAGTAAATACCGAGATTAAATATGTGGAAAAATCCATGGAGGAATACTTAAGCCCGGCCTTTTATATGATTCCGGCTATTGACAGTACAAAAGATAACGTCATCTACTTAAACTCCGGTCATATGCCGGATGATCTCTCTCTTTATACAACACTTGCCCACGAAGGCTATCCGGGACACCTATACCAAACGGTCTATTTTGCGAATCAAGATCCTGCCCCCATCCGGAGTATACTGAACTTTGGCGGTTATGTAGAAGGCTGGGCTACATACACTGAAATGCTCAGCTATTATTTTGCTCCTATTGAAAAAGATCAGGCAGCCATTATGCAGCGTAACACTTCCATTCTTCTGGGACTTTACGCACTGGCAGATATGGGAATTCATTACGATGGATGGTCGCTCATGGATACGGTAGCCTTTTTCCAAGACTTTGGTATTACCGATACGCAAGCGATTGAAGAAATCTACAATCTGATTCTGTCCGATCCGGCGAATTATTTAAAATACTATATCGGATATGTTGAATTTTTGGAACTCAAAAAAGAGGCAATAAATAAATGGGGGGACAATTTCTCGCAGGAACGTTTTCACAAAGCCGTACTGAATGTAGGACCTGCACCATTTGATCTGGTAAGAGAATATATTTTCTGACATTCCGTTGCTTTTGATAATCTAAAACAGGAAGACAGTGAATCAGAATAACTCACTGTCTCCCTGTTCTATCCATTAACTGTTATAAATGTCTTTATCAAGTTCCTTCTCTTTTGCATTGACGATTACGTTAACTGCTGCATCACCGATTACGTTCAGTGGCAGCAGCGCCATCTCAACCGGACGATTGATTGCTACTACAAGCGCATAACCAAGAAGACATAACTCAGATGTCCATCCCATACCGGACAATACCGTAAAGATCATAGTTGTTCCTGCAATCGGAATTGCAGGTGTTCCTGCTGCCGCACAGATAGATAAGAATGCCATAACAACCATGTTTGCAGGTGTTACATCAATACCCGCTGCAGTTGCGATAAAGGTAACTGCAAACATGTGCATAACTGTTGTTCCGTTCATGTTAATGGTCATACCTGTCGGAAGAACAAAACTTGTAACTTCTTCACTACATCCAAGCTCATCAATACATGTTCTTGTATTCAACGGCAGACAAGCAGCAGAAGAGTTAGTGGAGAATCCGAATACACCTACTTTGGCAATCTTCTTTAGAAATTTGACCGGATTTTGTTTTGTTGTGATCCAGATACCAAGCGGGTAAAGCGTAACTACCAGCAAGAACAATGTTAACATTGCAGATACAACATATGCTGCTACAGGCGCTAAATACTCTACTCCATAGATGGCAAATGTTCTGGAAATCAGACAGAAAATGCCAACCGGTCCTACTTTATTGATAAGGAATGTTAAATACATTTGGATAATTTCATTTCCACTCTCTAACACTTTCTTAAGTGGATCACCCTTTTTCCCTAATTTATTTAGACAAAGACCAATAATAATAGATACAACTACTATGGAGAGGATACTGTTATTCGTGCTAAATGCATCTGTAATGTTAGATGGTACTGCGTTTACAATTACAGCCAGAGGATTAAATGCGTCAATAGTCGCCGCTTCTGCAACGCCCTCGCTTGGAAGTGTTACATTGAAAAATCCTGCCGCCTTTACCATATATGCAATGAGACATCCAAGAGCCGCTCCACACACATAGAACCCGAGAAATCCTCCAAGTGTACGTCCCGCAATACGTCCAAGCTTTGTAGAGTTGGAGATACTACACATCGCAAGACTCAAAGACACAAGTACCAGCGGTACGATCGCAAGCTGTAGTCCTTTCATAAAAATCTGACCTACAATATAGAAAATACCGATAGCGCCAACACCTTCCGGCACCGTAATATCTTGGAATAAAATCTTATTAATCATTGTCCATGCCGCTTCATTGCCCGATCCCATTAAGTTCTCTCTGATAAATAAGAAAGCAAATCCGACCGCAAGTCCGCCGATAAGTGCAATCATCATTTTCTTTACAACAGACATCGGTTGTTTCTTTGTTGTTTCGTTACTCATTTTCCCTCTCCTTTATCTTTTATAAGTGTTTAATTTCAATTCCTTCTTTTGCAAATGTCTCTCGGATTCTCTGTACAAATGCCAGAGCTTTCGGTCCGTCCCCATGAACACAAAGTGTATCGCCCTTGATGTCTAATTCTTTACCGTTAATAGATGTTACTTTCCCTTCTTTAATCATACGTACACAGCGTGCAATTGCCACATCTTCGTTCGTGATCACAGAACCTTCCATTTTTCTTGGTACCAGTGAAAGATCATCCATATAAGCGCGGTCTGCAAAAATCTCAGATGCTGTACGAAGCCCGGCTGCTTTTGCGATATCCCCAAGCACTGCGCCTGCACAGTAATAGATGATTAAATCTTTGTCAAACTCTGTAACTGCCTCTACAATTGCCGTTGAGATTCCCTCGTCATACTGGCACTGATTTCCCATTGCCCCATGAGGTGCCACATGATTTAACTTCATCCCATAGCTCTGGGTAAATGCATGCAATGCTCCAATCTGATACTTCACATAATTCTTTACCTCGTCAAAAGACAGAACCATTTTCCGTCTCCCAAATCCCATAAGATCTGGATATCCCGGGTGTGCTCCCACAACAACGTTACGCTCTTTCGCCATTTTTACAACTTTATCCATAACCATCGGATCACCGGCATGCCAGCCGCAGGCTGCGTTTGCTGTTGTCACATACTTGATGATTTCTTCATCCCCGCCAAGCTTATAAGCGCCAAAACTCTCGCCCATATCACTATTCAGATCAACACAATACATCTCGTTTCCCTCCTTTATTTATTCACAACATTCTGAGGCTCTCCCTCTACATATGCTTTTAAGTTTTCTACCGCAATATCCATCAATCTCTGTCTAGACTCCTTTGGCGCCCACGCAATATGTGGAGTCAAAATGACATTTTTTGCATCTAAAAGTGGATTATCCATCTTGATTGGTTCTGTAGACACGACATCTAGCGCCGCTCCTGCAACCTTTCCACTATTCAATGCATCTCTTAAGTCTTCCTCCACAATAAGCGGTCCTCTGGAGTCGTTGATAATCATGACGCCGTCTTTCATTTTAGCGATATTCTCCTTGTTAATAATTCCCTCTGTAGACGGGAATAATGGGCAATGCAGAGAAATTACGTCTGACTGTGCAAGGAGTGTGTCAAGGTCTGCATAATGACAGGTTTCACTTTCCAGTTCTGAATTCTGGTATGAGTCAAAAGCAAGTACGTTCATGCCAAGTGCCTGTGCAATCTTTCCAGTATCCTGTCCGATTCTTCCAAATCCGATGATACCCATAGTTTTTCCAGCAAGCTCCACCAGTGGATATTTCCAGAAACACCAATCTGGATTACTAGTCCACTCACCTGCTTTTACTGCCTCAGAATGTTCTCCAATGTGATGACATAATTCTAATAATAATGCAATTGCAAACTGGGAAACCGCCGCCGTTCCATATGTCGGGATGTTACATACTGGAATATCTTTCTCTTTTGCGGCAGCGATATCTACAATGTTATAACCTGTGGCAAGTACGCCGATAAATTTTACATTCTGGCAAGCAGCCAATGTCTCTCTTGTAATCGGTGTCTTATTGGTGTATACCACTTCTGCCTCTCCGATGCGCGTTACAATATCCTCTGCTTTTGTACGATCATATACTGTTACTTCTCCGAAAGCCTCTAACCCCTCCCAGCTGATATCTCCAGGGTTTAATGTGTAACCGTCCAATACAACAATTTTCATAATATAATTCTCCTTTTCCTTAAATATATTTCTTTATCTCTGATTCAAACGCTGATCCAGATTCTGGATGGTTTGAAGCTGTCTTAAGTAAAGCGTCTGCGCAAGTTCAATTCCTACTCTCACAAAACGCACTTTATATCCCGGCATACTTTGTGCCAGTTTTGGAAGATCTACAGATATAACCGTTCCAATTTTAGTATATCCTCCAGTTGTCTGCCGATCTGCCATCATAATGATTGGCTGTCCATTTGGCGGAATCTGGATAGAACCAAAAGAAACGCCATCTGTAAGGATATTTCCATCTACCAGATGATGGAGAGGCTCTTCTCTTTCCAGCCTGCATCCCATACGATCAAACTCATTAGTAATTTTTGCGCTGTACCAAAAGAACTTCTTTAACTCTTCCTCAGAAAATGCATCGTCCTGTGGCCCCGTTACTACTCTCAAAGTCAGCTCTCTTTTCGGAAATACCGCCGGCGTCAATTTTCTCTCTTTCATATTTGGAAGTTCTGTTTTGGGCTCAAGAAACTTTATCCTATCTCCCTTTTCCAACTTTCTCCCTTCAATACCACCAAGCTTATTCCTCATAAGTGTAGACTTACTTCCCATCACCAGCGGAATATCAAGCCCTCCTGCAAACGCAAGATAAGCCCTGCTGCCGTTTCCATTTGTGATTCCAATAGAAAGTTCATCTCCAGCATGTACCAGAACTGCCTGATACATAGGCACTGGTTCACCATTTACCATTGGCTGCAAATTACCTCCCGTAATGGCAATAAGATTATCTTTTTCAAATCTTAAGGCTGGTCCCTGAAAAGTCATTTCCAGAACCCCTTCCTCTTTTTTATTACCTACCAAAATGTTGGCAATCCAGAAAGATTTTAAATCCATAGGTCCTGCTGGAGACACTCCATACTGCTGGCTTCCGAATCTTCCTTCATCCTGTACTGTTGTCTGAATACCCGGATTTTCAACAATAATTCCCATAACTTACACCACCTTTTTCTCATAAGTCTTTATGTGATAGGTGCCTTTACGGTCTTCCTTTTTAATACGTTCATATTCTTTTCTGCTCACTGGCACATATTTTACCCAATCTCCAGCATGTACTAAGAACGGATCCTCTTTACTATAATCACATACTGTCACTGGTGTCGCTCCTACAATATTCCAACCACATGGCTGGTCGAATGGAATCAGATTTGATTGCCCCAGTTGAGCAACTACAGATCCTCCAGAAATATGAACCCTGGGAGTCTCCCTTCTCTTAAAATGAAAATGCTCCTCAAATCTTGACATATACGGATGCCCCGGCGCTACGCCCAGCATATAGCAGTAATACTCATGACTGGAATGCATTCGTATAAATTCCTCAATAGACACATTCTCAAATATCGCACAGTCCTCAATGTCAAGCCCCAAGTCTTTGTCATAGCAAATTGGAATTTCTTTTACAATACGTATTGCTTCTTTTTGTTCTGATTTATCAAAATCTAGTTTTTCAATACGTTCTATGATCTCTTCTTTTAATTGTTTAAAAAGAATAATCTCCGGAGAATAATGCACTAAAAGCGAAGCATAAGTCGGTACTAGTTCCCGCACTCCCTTGATTGGATGTTTAATTAACTCTTCAAATAGTTTACGGACCCGCCCATTCACTTCCAGATTAATATCCTCCCCAAGTTGAACAGAAACTGCACTGTCACCTGCGGCCAAAAATCTTGCCTCCATCCGATATTCCTCCTCTCACTAATATATTTTTATAAAAGTTGCCCAAATTATTTTATTTTTTTACCGTTTCTCTATGAATTAATCATAGTGTACCACAGGATTTTATTGAACAAAAATGAATTATTTCACTATAATATATTAAGTTTTTTAATATTTAGAGCATAAGAAACAATAAATTGCATAATGAAGACTGAATATGATTCTACTTAATATACCCCCAATCCTTTTGGCTCAAATATTCTTTTAACCGCTCCTCAAATAAGTGTACTGATTTTAAGGTTGCTTCCTTCGGATGCTTATGCCTAATCTCGTAAGTAATTCTCTCCGGCGGCTGCACTTCGTTTCCAATCTCGCTGACAAATACCGGACGAAGCTTCCGGATACGCTCCATCACCGTAACCGGAGCAATTGCCCACATATTCTCTTGAGACAAAAGATGGAACAAGAGCTCAAATGTATCTACCTGAAAACGCGGTTTTTCGCCTCTTGTTACCCACTGATCGTGCCAAATCTGATAATCGGATTCCCAACTTAAGAAAATTTCCCGGCTCAGGTCCAATTCATCTGTATGAATCACAGTCTGAGGAAGCAGAGGGTTCTCAGATTGAATAATATACATCTTCTCTTTTAAAATGGGCTGTGCCACAATATTCTTAAAATGAAGATGATGATGTACAAAACCTAAATCAATATCGTGGTTTTCCAAATATTGATAGATTTCTGAAGAGTAATGTGTCTTAATACGAAGGTTCATCATCTGCTCTTTTTCATCCATCATATTCCTGTACAAATCGTACATCATAGCACTATTCAACGTATCCGTACAACCTATAGTCAGGTACAAATTCTGCTGTCCATGCTTTAGCATCTGCATCTCCTGCCAGACAGACACCCACCGCTCTGCAATCGGAATAAAATCCTCTCCCTGGGATGTAAGTTCAATCTGCTTATATCCTTTCTTTCTTGTAAGAAGCTTCACTTGCAATTCTTCCTCTAAAGACTTTAGCCGATGGCTTACCGTAGGTTGAGATAGAAACAGATTTTCTGCAGTTTTGGTAATATTTTTCGTCTCTACAATCATTAAAAATGTTTCAATTTCTGCAAGGTTCATATAGCACCTCCAAATATAGAATTTATTAATATTATACAACAAAATTATTCATTTCTCAATTCTATTTCTTCGTGCTATGATGAACTTAACATAACAACGAAATCCAAATGGGAGGATACAACGATGAGCGAAGTAATGAATGAAAAATATGGAATATTATTTTCCGATGAATACCAGAAAAATCTAAAAGCGCAATTCTGCTACCCAGACACCGATCCAAAGTACGGCGATAGACTTTTCTTTGAAAATTCCGGTGGTTCTTTGCGCCTTCGTGCTGCAATAGAAGCCAAATGTACCGCTGAGGAATTCCCGGATTGCCCAGAACGTGTACGCGGAAGAGGCTATGATATGTCTCATTTTGTATCTGATGGTACAGAAGATATTTTAAAAAACGTATTTGGAGCAAAAAGCGGCGCCCTGATCACAGAATTATCTGCTTCTCAGACAATGTACCATGCAGTGGGCACTATTATGGAAGGAATCAACTGGGGAACAAATGCAGTAACTTCCTGTCTTGAACATCCATCTGCACACGATGCCGTAGAATATTATTGTAACCGTACAGGAAGAGAATTTCGAGTTGTTCCGGCAAATAAAGTTACTGGTGGCATAGATGTGGACGAAGTGTTAAAATATGTAGATAAAGATACTTGTCTCGTAAGTATTATGGCGGCCTCTAACATTTCCGGTAATATTATGGATATCAAAGAAATTACCAGACGCGTGAGAGAAATCAATCCCGAAATTTATGTCATCAGCGACACAGTGCAGCATGCACCTCACGCTGTGATTGATGTAGAAGATTGGGATATTGATGTTGCAAACTTTGCACCGTACAAATTCTTTGGAGTACGTGGATGTGGATATGCTTATGTATCTGACCGTATTGCAAATCTGCCTCACAGAAAGCTCATTCACAAACCTGCAGATGTATGGGCGCTTGGAACACCAACACCGGGTAACTTTGCGGCCATGATGGCGGTTATTGATTATGTATGTAAAATCGGAACAGATTTTTGCGACAGCACAGACAGACGTGAATTATATGTAGAAGGCATGCACAGAATCCACCTTCAAGAACGGGCTCTTCTATACCGTATGTTAGAGGGAACAAAAGAAGTTCCGGGACTTCGCCATATTGAAAACGTAGAAGTATATGTAGATATGGAAGATCTAACCTACAAAGACCTGATTGTTGCTATGGGCATCAAAGGTATTGAGTACGCAGACTGCGCCCAGAAATACTTAGAGCATGGTGTAACTATTTTCGAAAGATTAAAGACTAGTCCATACTCCCAAAGAATTGTAGAGGGACTTGGACTTGAAGGCGCTCTTCGTGTATCTCCACTTCACTGTAACAGCACAGATGATATTGATAAGTTCTTAAAAATTACAAAGCAAATCGCAGAAAGCGTATAAGGAGAGCTATGAAAGCAGTAGTTGCTATTGATTCATTAAAAGGAAGTTTAAGTTCTATAGAGGCAGGAAATGCCATCGCCGATGGCATTCACCGCTCAATCCCAGATGCCGAAGTGATTGTACGGCCTCTGGCGGACGGAGGCGAGGGAACGGTAGACGCTCTTGTGCAAGGCATGAATGGAAAACTCGCACACATCTATGTCACAGGACCTCTTGGCGAACCACAGAATTGCAGCTATGGAATCATCGAAGAAACAAAAACAGCCATTATGGAAATGTCTGCGGCCGCTGGAATTACACTGGTTCCTGATGAGAAAAAAAATCCTCTTCACACCACTACTTACGGCGTAGGAGAGATGATCCGAGACGCCATAGAAAAAGGATGTCGAAGATTCATTATCGGCATCGGCGGCAGCGCAACCAATGACGGCGGCATCGGAATGCTGCAGGCCCTAGGATACGGATTTTTAGATGCTTCTGGAAAACAGGTCTCCTACGGCGCAAAGGGACTTCGCACCCTTGCAGCGATTACGGACACCGACGTTCTTCCAGAACTCAAAAACTGTGAATTTCACATTGCCTGTGATGTAACAAATCCTCTGTGTGGCAAAACCGGAGCAAGCGCTGTCTATGGTCCACAGAAAGGCGCAACACCAGAAATGATAACAGATATGGATACTTGGCTTTCTGATTATGCCACACTGGCTAAAAAAAGCTTTGAAAAAGCAGACGCCGCGTATCCGGGAACCGGAGCAGCCGGAGGACTCGGATTTGCATTTCTTACATTTACAAATGCGATATTGAAATCCGGTATCCAGATTGTTCTGGAAGAAACGAGACTTGAAGATTATATAAAAGACGCAGATATTGTCATTACTGGCGAAGGCCGCTTAGACGGACAGACTGCCATGGGAAAAGCTCCTGTCGGCGTGGCAAAACTTGCCAAAAAGCACAACATTCCAGTCATTGCCTTTGCAGGCAGTGTTACAAAAGATGCTATAAAATGTAATAAGAACGGTATCGATGCATTCTTTCCTATCGTGCGCGGAATTACCACATTGGAAGAAGCTATGAAGACAGAAAATGCAAAAGAAAATATGACAGATACTGTAGAACAAGTATTCCGATTGTGGAAAATCTGTTAATCGAAACAATGTATACATATTAACATATAATGGGATGTAAGAAAGTGACACTTTCTTACATCCCTAATTAATATTCTTCTATATTAATCTGCTTTGTTGCTGCCACATCGTACGGCAAAATTTGATTAGCAAATTCAGTAAATTTCTCTGCTGTATCGCTTACATAAAATTCATATACCGCTGATTGCCCAGAAGAATTAACCAATCCATTTTCTTCTAACACATTTTTCAAATCTATTGCCGTCTCATATGCCGGATTTACAATGTGAACAGCATCTCCGAAATACTCCATCACACCGGAACGAAGAAGCGGATAATGGGTACAGCCAAGAATTAAGGTGTCAATATCCGTATTCCTCATATCGGACAGATAAATGTCAATCACTTCTTTTGTAATCCTGTGTTTCGCAAACCCTTCTTCCACCAATGGAACGAAAAGCGGGCAGGGCTGTCCGATTACAACCGCATCTTCTCGCAGACTCTTGATTACTTTATTATACGTCTCACTTCGGATAGTTCCCTCTGTTCCAGCTACACCAATCTTGCCATTTCGTGTCTCACGAACTGCCGCTCTGGCTCCTGGAACGATAACACCAATAATCGGAATATCAAATTCTTTCTGCACAGCCTCAAGCGCAAGTGCACTGGCTGTATTGCACGCAATTACAACAGCTTTGACGTTCTTGTTTTTTAGAAATCGAATAATCTGACGTGAGAAACGGATAATATTATTTTTGGATTTACTTCCGTAGGGCACTCTCGCCGTATCTCCAAAATATACTATATTCTCTTCCGGAAGCTGCCGCATAATCTCTCTTGCCACAGTAAGCCCGCCCACACCAGAATCAAAAACCCCGACAGGTGCTGTATTCTTACAATTAATCCCCATAATGATATACTCCTTTATGTAATCTTATATCTCGAAAGTCTCCAAATCATTTGGAACATATAAATTCCCGTTATAATATCTCTTTCCTTCTTCTGTATAGAGTTTCTTACGTTCTGCAAGATGTGTCTCTTCCGTATGATATAATAGAAGATTCGGAATTCCAAGTTCATCAGCAAGCTGACAAGCTTCTTTCACTGTGCTATGATGCTTCTCATATGGCTTAAACTTATCTGCTTCATCATATAAACAGAATGCCTCATGGAGCAGCCAGTCACTATTTTTCACATAGTCATAATTTACTTCATTATAAGGCTCATCGCCTACACAAGTGAATTTCTTACCATTTTTCATCATCATTGTGAAACCAAACTGCTTTGCTTTAGTAGACGCAATATCAAAAAATGTTACTGGGCAGTCAAGAATTGTTCTCTCATCTCCGCATTTTACTATGTCAAATTGAATTCTGCCGCCCATATGCTTACATACTTTCTGCTGAATGGTCATATTAGCAATTGCTTGAATCTTCTCCGCCAGCTCTTCATGACAATAAATATGTAAGTCACCTTCATATTTCCCCTGATTCATTCTCTGTCCAATCATACGCACCAGCCAGATAATGCCCAAGACATGATCGACATGTTCGTGAGTTACAAAGATATCATGAATATCTGTAAGTTCAATTTCAGTGTCTTTCAATACTTTTAATATACGGTTACCTCCGCCTGCATCTATAAGAAAATGTCTATTTCTTTCGGAAAGTGCGAAACATGTATTATAACACTCTGATACTGCCGCATTCCCTGTCCCCAATATCGTAAGCTTCATCTTCATATACTCCGTTTCTATCCTGTTTTTCTGCCTGATTATATATCAGCATAACGTCATTATTATAACACATATTAAACTGATTTTTCTACTCTTCCTCCACCAGTTCTCCAAAATCCACCTTTTCAAATTCCTGAATGGAAATGTGGCGTTTATTCGGATTGGCATACACAAAGGTCTTGTCTACATTTTCGAGATAATTCTGAATCTTGTCATTGGTTGCGCTGATAATTGCCTGAAAACCAAGCCCGCGAATGAGGGAAATACAGCTTGCAACTTTCTCCGCATCCATCTTGGAAAATGCTTCATCCAACACAACAAGGCGAATCGTCGAATTGCGGTGGAGTTTCGACGGTAAATTAATACGGTAAACCTGTGCGAAACTTGCCAGAAGCGCTACATACAACGGGTTCTGTCCCTCGCCGCCGGAATTTTTCTTAATCATTTTACTAAGTCCGATGGTCATATCCTTCTCACCGCGGACAATCTGCTGCATATCAAAGGATAGATAAGTACGATAATCAGCGTACTTATCCATATTCTTCTTCGCTTCCTCAAGTTCCTCCTTACTTGCGTTCTCCGGCGGTATAAAAATGTTGATGAGCTCATTCATAAGCTCTCCATACTGATCTTCATGCTCCATCGTAAACATATTAAGCTGGTTATCAATGGAATGAGTAAGTTGTGCCGGGTGAATCTGCAAGGAATCATCCATAAACATTTTATAATACTTGCCGTCCGCTCCTTTATTTTTCGCAATGACAAACTGATACTTATCCTTACCGAAGTCTAACCTGCTGATGACTTTGTTTAACTCATCTTTTCGCAAATATGCCTCCCGGATGGCGCTTCGAATCTTAAAGATAAAATCATCCTTAAAATGCTCTATGGCGGATCGCGCCTGTTCTTTCGCTGACTCTTTAAATGTTTCCAGTTCCTCACACTGCAAGCTGTTCAAAAGTTTCTCATACACCTCATTGTCCTTGGCAGATGTAGAAAATGACCGGTTCGGATAGTTTCTAAGGTAAGCACTTCTTTCATCTATCAACTGCTGATACGCCTGCTCCGTCTTCTCCTGCTTTGGATAACGCTCCGCAATCTGCTGCCGTTTCAGATACTCATAATTAGACGATCTTTTCCCTGCAAGGTACTTTTGGAATCCATCTTCATATGTCGGATTCCAAATTGTTGCTGCCGTTCGACTTTCTTTTCCATGTTCTTCAGAATCATCAGCTATTTTGTACTTCTCCATCTTACGCTGCTGTTCTATCAGCAGTTCTTCTGCTTCTATTCTGTCTTTTCGCAGAGATTCGATTTCTTTTTTGCTTTCCCAGATGGACTCATCCAACAATTTAATCTGTGCCTTTTTCTCATCCTGCTTAGCCTGAATTTCTTTTTTACGGTCTTCCCACGCAGATACTGATTCATCCTGTAACTGCCGCATTTTCTCCGTAATCTGTTTTTTCCTGCGCTCTTTTATCGGAATCTCTTTCATATCGGAAAGCCATCCCAGATAGTCTTCCATCGGTTGATTCAATGTCTCAAGCTGCGCCGCCTTCTTGATCTCTTCCAATCGTTCCTGTATAGGCATTCTTTCTTCCTGCAGTCTATGACACTTTTCCTCCAACTGACGGATTCTCTGGCGCATACTTGTCTCACCGATATACGCCCGACTTGTATAACTTTTCGGATCCATATGTTGAATACGGAACCCTTTATACAATACGCAGTCAGGACTCACTCCGATCTTGCACTCCCAAAGTTCTTCCACTGTCTCACATTTCTTCACATTTCCAAGCATAAAATCAATATATGCACGCACATAAGGTTCTTTTGCAAGAACCTCCTGCGCCAGAGAGTTATCTTTTGCAAGATTTTTATTGCTTTCTGTATATATCAGCACTTTCTCCGTATCAAGAACTGAAGTTAGGTGATACTTCTGCCGGTCCATCTGTCTATAAATTTCCATAGCCGCTTTCGCATACTCCGGCTCCACAATCAATAGCAGCTTATTATTTCCAAGATACCCCTCTATGGCATTATGCCACCGTTCGTCCCGAATATCCAAAAGGTCTGCTAAAATCTGCACGTTCACGAATGTTCCACACTTCTCATGCAGACGATTCCTCAGCTCGTATCTGGCTTCTTCAACCTCTTTTGGATATGCTTTCTTTCCTTGCTTTAATGCTGACAGTTCTTCTCTTGCTTCTTTTTCCTCTTTCTTTTTCTTACGAAGAGACGCATCTTCATCCTGTCGACTCTTTTCTAACTCTCCCCGAATGTCCAGAAAACTCTCTTTTAACCGCCCAAGTTCCCCATCTGAAATACTTCCGTCAACAAACTTATCAATATCCCACAACGTCTGGTTCGAAACTATATCCTGATGCTTCCATTCTTTTAACCTCTCCGCCGTCTGCTGCCATCTCGCTTTACTTCCCATCATACGTTCCAACGACTCATTAAGACCGGAAAGCTCCGCTTCCAAATTTGAATATCCACTGCTTGCAATACGCAGGATAATTTCCTCATATTCTTCCTGCAGCACCGTTCCCTGCAACTCCTGCTCTTCTCTTGCCTGTTCCTGCTGCCGGATTCCTTCTTTTCGCACCTCTTCTTTATCCTGACACTCCTGGATTTTCGCATTCAACTGCAGCATTTCCAGACGGTCAATCTGATACGTACAGACATCCACTTCTTTTTGCATGTCTTGAAAAGCTGTGTATTTCTCTCTGATGTCCTCAAGCCTTTTTATCTCCGCCAGCGTCTCCTCAATCTTACCGCGCATACGTCCATACTGCATAACGCTTTCCTGCAAGTCCTCGATATGAATATCCTGCTCCATACAAATATATTCTTTTACAAATTCTTCCAGTTTAATGTTCATACGAAATGGGATGGCACGTTTAAACAGACGCGGGAATTTGTCCCCGTCCAGTCCTCCAAGATAAATGTCATACATCTGCCGGCGGAATCTCTCGTTACTCGGACCACAGTAAAACTGTTCCGGCGAAAATGTTCGCTGCAAATATTCCCGAATCTCCATCGTCGTCAGGACTCTCGATTGGGTACGGTACTGATTGTCCAATACTCCTCCCATATGCCAGAAAAACAACCGGCTGATCTCATTGGACGATGTCTCTACATCAAACACCACACCAATACACTGTTTTTCTTTCGTGTTACTCTGTTGTAATTCCAACACAATGGTACTGGAAAAATTCTGGTTTCGGAGATACTGTGACTCATTGTTTTCACTAATATTTACCATACCTCTTAAATATTCAATAAGAGAACGATCAGAATCATCTGCCGCCGCTTTATTAAAAAATCCACGTCCATCCGTATTGGCATAAAGCACAATCTGAAGGGCATCAATAACTGTAGATTTTCCGCTTCCGGAATGTCCGGTAAAAAAATTAATCCCCTCGTTTAAAGTCAGTATTTTCTTATCTATGTAATGCCAGTTATTCAGGCATATCCTCGACAGTATTTTGAATGGCTGTTTCGTCTCCAAAGTTCTCCTCCTCATTGTATGTATCTAACAGTTCCTTAATATCATCCCCCATAAGCACTGCGTGAATACAAGGATAGATGACCAGACGTGTGTGCTCGTTCAACTCCTCCAACACATCTAACGGCTCTATCACCTGAAATTTTTTAAGAAATGCAACTGTACGGCGCATCTCTGTAGAAGAAGGCAGTCCCCGAAGTACATGAAACTCTCCCGCCTTACCATTGAGCGCTCCTATCGTTGTCACAATATGGCTGCTCGTTGCCGCCTCCTGCATCTGTTCATCATAAATCAATTTCAAAAGTAATAAATAAATCGTCGTAAGTTTGGAAAGCTTCTCGCCCCAAAGCGACTCTCCTTGTATATAGATCACTCCCATATGCACATTTTCTTTGACCTCGATTCCTGCCACAGCAAAATATTCCCGGATAAATTCCATATGCTTGCTGCACGTCCGATACTCTCGTACATACTGCATCCTGCCCATACGTCTGTCGTACTTTCGCTCCAGCAAAAACGTCTGCCGATATAAAAGCTGTACAATCTCCGTAATATCCTCCCGCTCTTCCGGTGTCAACTGTTCAAAATATTCAATCATATGCGTCTCCTCACAAATTTAAGAGCCGGATATCTGTACTGTCCCTGCTCCAAAATCTCCGTCTCTTCTTCCAGAACCATGTATTTGCTATTTTTTCTCGTACTATAATCGTAAGCCAAAATGAGTTTCTCGAATGTATCCTCATCAGTAATATCTACCTTTGCGGCATCCATAACTTCATTCTCCATATGACGCTCAATAAATTCTTCAATCTGACGTTTACTATACCGCAGCTGGATACGATTCAATCTCAGTACATCTTCCTTATTCAAATCCTCGATCTCCTCATCAACCGCCATCTGACTGATAAAATCTTTTCTTGGCTTACGTCTCTTATAAAGAGATTTCTCCGACAAAATCTCGAGAAGTGACAGATTCATCTTCTGCCCGGCCTGACAGATCATGCCGTCCATCCGTTCTGTATCTGCCGCCGCCATACGGTTTAAAAGCTGAACGACCAAACCTTTCGTATCTGTTTCACCGCTCAGCAGATAATTCAATCTCGTTACAGTCGCGCGGACATATTTGGCATGCTCTCTGTCCATATTAGAAATACGGTGCTCAATGTCGTCAAATCCTCTCTCGATCATGTCCAGAAGCTCCAGAACATCATCCTTCACATCTCCCATGGCTTTTGCACGAGTGCGGATTATTTCTATCCATTCTTCATCCTCACGCATATCCCGGAGACACTTTTTAATGTCCATTTTGTAAATATAAAAGTTGTCCGATGTTTTCAAAATATGATACTTTTTCTGCACAATCTCTTCCACATATCCGTCCAGATGTTCCCTCAATAGATCCCCATAAAATCTCTGATCCAACAACCGCCCGAAAAACTTGTCCATATTGTGGAGCATATCCTGTAACGCCTTGTTAAGCCGTCTTGTATTCACAAGCGCTGTGCGCAGCATACTAAGATTCGCTCTGGAATCATTCTGAAAAGAGAACAACGTCGCATACACATTCTGTATATAGATCTCTGTTTCTTCCATATCTTCCTGTGACAAACGTTCAAACGCATCAATCATAACCGCCGAATAATCAGGGATTACAATATTTGTCACAAGCGTATTATAATCCTCAATCCGTTTCAGCCATCCGGTTTTCAAAAGCCAGTTCAAAATACGTGCCGATGGCGTCTCCAACATATCAAACTCCGTCTCATTCTCCTCCCACTGAAGCTTGAAGCGTTTCCACGCGTTCATATCACTTAATACTTGAACACAGGCTTCTCTTGTAAGAAAATAATTATTATATTGGTATTCTTCACTGATACATAAAAGCGCCTCAATATAAATGTCCCGGTTCACCGAACGGAACAAACTCCAGAATGTATCTGGAATTTCATTACGTAACTGCATATGCGTTCTCCACCTTTTCTTCTGTCATAATTATATCGGTTTCCTTAAGCCATTGCAATATTTTTGTAACTATTCAGCCATGCGCTGATGATAGCAGACAGGATGTGCAAGCTTGCTTGCAACAGACTGTATGATATATCAGCATATGGCTGAATAGTTACATATTTTACAGCATTCCAGCAATGATAACACTTGCAATAAGCCCTGCAAACGTGGCAAACATGGCGCCTCCAACGGTATACCTTGTCTTTGTCACTTTTGCAGTCATATAATACACACTCATTGTATAAAAAATGGTTTCTGTACAAGACATACTAATGGACGCAATCAATCCAATATAAGAATCTGTTCCATATTCTTTGAACACATCCAGAAGAAGTCCCGTCGCCGCCGAAGATGAAAACATCTTTACAACAGTCAGCGGCACCAATTCTCCCGGAAAACCAACAACCTCTGAAAACTGTCCTATCAACCCTGACAGAAAATCCAAAAATCCGGACGCTCTTAACACTCCCACCGCTACCATCAGACCTATGAGTGTTGGCATAATTCGGATAACCGTCAAAAATCCACTCCGCGCACCTTTAATAAACGTATCATATACATTAATATGTACCAGAAGTCCATAACTCACGATTCCCAAAATAACCATCGGAACAATAAAATCTGCAAGGTATAGAAATAATTTCATGTCTTTTCTCCATTTTTCATTCCCGCATCTCCTCATAGCTATGTATATGCAGTCATACGCTGATTTAGCATATATCCATTGAAAATAATAGCTGTCAGTCATATACTGGTATTATAAATTCTGAACAGGAGTGGTGTATTTACAATGACGGTTTCTAACAATAAGAAAGATTTTAGTGTCGGAAGTATTTCCGGCAATATACTGCGGCTTGCTGTTCCAATGACATTGGCGCAACTAATCAATGTCTTATATAATATTGTAGATCGCATTTACATCGGCCACATTCCCCATACTTCCGCACAGGCGCTCACCGGAATCGGCCTTACTCTTCCGATTATTACAATCATTACTGCATTTGCAAATTTATTTGGAATGGGCGGCGCACCCTTATTTTCCATGGCAAGAGGAAGTGGAGAACGAAATCGCGCCGAAAAAATTATGGGAAACTCTTTTTCTATGCTGCTGATTTCCGGTGTCATTCTTGCCGCTATCTGCTATATATTTGAAAAACCTCTGTTGTATTTGTTCGGCGCCAGTGACGCGACATATCCTTATGCCAAGTCGTATATTATGATTTATCTTATCGGAACTTTGTTCGTCATGGTCAGCCTTGGTATGAACAATTTTATTAATGCTCAAGGGTTTGGCGTTATCGGAATGCTCTCTGTATCCATCGGCGCTGTATTGAATCTGATTCTTGATCCTGTCTTTATCTTTATGTTTCATATGGGCGTCAAAGGCGCCGCCACAGCAACGGTCATTTCTCAGTTTATTTCTGCGTTGTGGGTAATTAAATTTCTAACGGGACCAAAGGCAATCATTCGCTTGAGTAATGCTTCCCTCTCTATCCAAATTCCTTTGGTGAAAGAGATTGCCGCTCTGGGGCTGTCCGGATTTATCATGTCCATCACTAACGGTTCTGTACAGATCATGTGTAACGCTACATTGCAAAGATATGGTGGTGACTTGTATGTTGGGATTATGACGGTCATTAATTCTGTACGCGAGATTATGAGCATGCCTCTCACCGGACTTACGAACGGAGCACAGCCTGTCATGAGTTTTAACTACGGCGCAAAAAAATATGACAGAGTAAAATCTGCCATAAAATTTACAACAATAACTTCCATTGTATTTTCACTGATTGCATGGGGATTTATCTTAATGTTCCCGGAAGCGTTAATCCGTATGTTCAGCAGTGACACTGAACTTATCGACAAAGGTGTTTCTGCCATGCATATGTATTTCTTTGGCATCTTCCTGATGGCGCTGCAATTTTCCGGGCAATCGACATTCGTAGCGTTAGGGAAATCCAGACAGGCGGTATTCTTCTCGCTGTTTCGAAAAGCGATCATCGTTATCCCGCTGACCTTGTGGCTTCCAACGGTGGCAGGACTCGGAACAGACGGTGTGTTCTGGGCAGAGCCAATCTCAAATTTAATCGGCGGGACGGCTTGTTTCACAACCATGATGGTAACGGTGTGGCGACGGTTACGATAAGGATAAAATTTTTGAATAAAAGCATATTGAATAACTTTTTTGCATATGCTATAATGCCAATAGGCAAAAAGAAATGAAAAGTCCACGTTGACGAAAGAACGAATCCCTAAACCGTATTGCAGTACCGTTTAGGGATTCTTCTTTTCTTTTATGCTGGCAAAGCACCCAGTAATACCTTACAACAAATAAGAAATTATCCTCTTGCTACTTCAGTTATTATTAAAATAAGTATGGCAATAAACGTATAATTTATAATTAAATTTGCCATGAAATCTCTCTTTGTTCAATATTATATTGTTTTCGCTTTACTTTAAGCATCATAAAAGCGATTTTGAACAAAACTTCAAAATCGCCTCTTTTTATCCCAAATGCCAAATATCCTTATTATATTCTTCAATGGTTCTGTCCGATGAGAAAAACCCTGCTTCACTGATATTTTTAAGCGCTATCTTTGCCCATTTTTCCTTATTTCCTGCATAGTCTGCAATTGCTTGATTTTTGCGCACAATATAAGCGTTAAAATCTGGAAATGTCTGGAACCAATCTTTTCCTACCAGTTCATTTTTCAAGCTGTTGAGCGCTGTCTCGTCTCCCTCTGCTTTCATCAGATCACCTGCAAGAAAATCAACCGCACGCCGGATATTGGCGTCTGTCTCATACCACTCCCGGGCACAGTAATCGCCCTGCTCATAGCGGCGGATGACCTGATCGCTGCTCTGTCCAAATATATAGATATTTTCTTCTCCTACACAGTCCGCAATTTCTACATTTGCTCCGTCCAGCGTTCCAAGAGTGACTGCGCCGTTAAGCATAAATTTCATATTTCCCGTACCGGACGCCTCCTTAGATGCAAGGCTGATCTGCTCAGACAGATCGCATGCAGGAATCATCTTCTCTGCAGCTGTTACGTTATAATTCTCAATCAATACAATCTGAATCCATTTGGAAACCTCCGGATCATTGGCAATAACCTTGGAAAGCGTCAATAGTGCATGGATAATGTTCTTCGCAGTCACATAAGCCGGAGCCGCTTTAGCTCCAAATATTGCTGTAATTGGAGCCGCCGGAAGATGTCCGCTCTTAATCTCAAAATACTGATGAATCAAGTACAAAAGATTCAACTGCTGACGTTTATACTCATGAAGTCTCTTAGACTGAATCGCAAACATAGACTCCGGATTCACCTTCACGCCCTGCTTTTCCAGCAGCCAGTCAGCCAGCGCTTTTTTATTATCCGCCTTAATCTTCATTAATTTTTCAAGAACCGTTTTATCGTCTACATAATCTGCCAGTTTTTTAAGCTTTGCGGCGTCTTTCTTGAATTCATCCCCGATTAGACTCTCAATGTAATCTGTCAGTTCATGGTTACAAGACAAAAGCCATCTTCGGAACGTAATGCCGTTCGTCTTATTGTTAAATTTTTCCGGATACAGTTCATAAAAATGGTGCAGTTCACTGTCCTTTAATATCTCTGTGTGAAGAGCCGCAACGCCATTGGTACTATGAGTAAAATGAATATCCATATGCGCCATATGTACACGATTTTCTTCATCAATAATCGCTACACGCTCATCTTCGTATTTCGCTTTTACAACCTTATCCAGCTTACGGATAATCGGTATCAACTGCGGAACAACTTCTTCCAAATAGCTCTCCGGCCATTTTTCAAGCGCTTCTGCCAGAATTGTATGATTCGTATATGCACAGACTTCCGTAACAATTTCTACCGCTTCTTCAAAATCAATTCCCTTTTCCTCTAACAAACGGATTAACTCCGGAATCACCATAGATGGATGTGTATCATTAATCTGAATTGCCGCATATTCAGAAAGATCGTGAAGATTACATCCTCTCTCCATACATTCTTCCAGAATCATCTGCGCGCCTGCACTGACCATCAGATATTGCTGGTACACGCGAAGTTTACGCCCTGCTTCGTCACTGTCATCCGGATATAAGAATAACGTAAGGTTCTTTTCTATCTCTGATTTATCAAAATGAATCCCATCCTCAATCAGACGCTCATCTACCGTATCTAAGTCAAACAAATTTAACTTATTGGTACGTCCGTTATATCCTGTCACATCTAACTGGTAAAGCTTTGCCTCGTAATCCTTCCCTGCCAGAGAAACCGTATAAGTCTTTCCCGTATCCTCCGCCCACTGAGCGCCGGAAAGCCAATAATCCGGCGTCTCATTCTGGAAGTTCTCCTTAAAATTCTGACGGAACAGACCACAGTGATAACGAAGTCCCACTCCGTCTCCCGGCAGATTTAATGTAGCAAGAGAATCTAAAAAACAAGCCGCCAATCTTCCAAGGCCTCCGTTTCCAAGGCTTGGCTCCGGTTCTACATCTTCAAGCTCCGCCATAGATTTCCCATTTTCATTTAATAAATGATTGACTTCCTCGTAGAGTCCCAGATTAATAAGATTATTGCTCAATAACTTTCCAATCAAAAACTCCGCGGAAATGTAATAAAGCTTCCGTCCTTTTACTTCTTGTTCCTTTGTTTTGCTCTCTTCCTTTACAACCGTCATAAGAGCCTTGTAAATATCTTCGTAATTGCTTTCAGCAATCGATTTGCTGCAAATTGCCTCTAATCTTTCTTTCATTATCATAATAAAACTTCCTCCGCAACTATATTCGATTTCCTATCTTTATTTTTATCATATTTGGATGAAGATTACCTATACAATCAACGCAAAATATTGTACAATACTATCATGATGAAAGAAAATAAAAAAGCGATCGACAATTCTATACAAGGATTTCATGAAACAAAAAAACATACAGAATTTATGTTCCCGTATAATGTATATCTGTGTACGATTCCCGATGATTTCCCTTCTGTCTTTCTTCACTGGCAGGATACAATGGAAATTATCTACATCAAAAAAGGTTCCGGTACGGCACAGGTTGACCTTACTATATTTGAAGTACATGCAGGAGACATTGTACTTGTTCCGCCCGGACATCTTCATGCACTTGGCCAGCTTCAGAATCAGCATATGGAATACGAAAATATCATCTTTGACCTGTCACTGTTAGGCAGCCGGATGATAGATATATGCAGCCAGAAATATTTACTTCCATTACAAAAAAACAATCTGCATTTTCCACCACTAATCACTCCACAGGACGAATACTATCCTATGATTTCAGCTTGCCTGAATGACGCAGACGATCTGTGTGAAACACGTGGCGCTGGGTTTGAACTTGGAGTAAAGGCAGATATTATGAAATTATTTTCCATAATTTTTGCCCATTATGATGTAAAAAGAAATGTAAAAGAAATGCCATCTGATATTGAACGGTTAAAATCTGTCGTTCATTATATTGAAGAAAATTATCAGAATCCGATTAAAATAGAGGATGCCGCGCTAAAATGCGGTTATAGCCCCAGCCATTTCATGCGTTGGTTTAAACAGATGACAGGAACAAGTTTTATTCAATATCTAAACCGTTTTCGTCTGGAAAAGTCCTATCAAGAATTAAAAAATACAGATCGGACTATTCTGGAAATTTCTGAACTGACAGGGTTTGATAACTTATCAAATTTTAACAGACAATTTAAAAAACAGTTCGGCGCGACACCGCGGCAGCTGCGCAATACATAGAGGTGGTTAAAATATTGAAAATGCAATTTCATTTAAGAAATCAACCATTTATCCGGTGTCTGCGAGCCAGAATCGGGAAATTATTCTAAACGCTCAATACTGTTTAAAATCTGATCCGTTATTTTTATCGCAGATTCCACACCAAATTGAAGCAGATAATAATCTTCAATCTTTTTCAAATCCTCCCACGCAGTAGGAAGAATCTCAACTTGATATTGTTCCTGCACGTTCTCTCAATTCCTTTCTTGCTTCGGAGATACTTCTTGTCTTTGCTCCATTTAATCGTTCCTCTTCTGCCTGCATAATTTTAGAACGAAGTTCTAGTGCCTGTTCCCTTTTCTCGAAGGCATCAATGTTCATAAATACACCATCGCCCTCGCCATTTTTTGTAATATAAATAGGTTCACTTGTTTTTCTTGCAAGGTTGGAAATAGAAGAATAATCATTCCTTAGTGTTGCGGAAGCCTTAATAATCATTTTGTTCACCCTTTCATATTGCCTCAATGATATAGTGTTTTATCGATATAATTATATCCTTATTTTTATATGTTATCAATAGATTTATCAAATTCTTTGTAACTATACCACCACACACTCTGACTTCATTGCGCCGTCTATCCCCACGCGTCCGTCTTTCTCCACCGTTATCTTTGTCAAATGCGCCTCTACATTATAATCCTTACTATATCCGTCGTCATCGTACAACTCATACTGTGCTCCATCTTTTATGAAACTTAAAAGCCACAGTTTCGACACGTCTATTTTCTCCACGCACTGTCCGGCTTTTGCCAGTGGCACAATATGATCTGGTCTTATGAAGATAAGTGTCTCGTTAAGCTCTGCTTTCACATAATGATGTCCCGCACTTAACACTTCCACATCCATATCCGCTTCACTTCTCATACGATAAAGTTTCATTTCCTCTGGCAGATATACATAACGTCCTTTTGCGTTCTGTGTATATACCGGGGCAATCATTATACTCTCCCCGACCATTAGCTGGTCCTCCACATTTCTCGCCTGAACGTCTTTTGGATATATGAATGCCAGCGGTCTGAACATCATCTCCTCTTTTAGAACCGCTTTCATGAACTCACTGTAAATGTACGGAAGCAGCGCATAGCGAAGTCCTAAAATATTGCAGAAGACCTCTTCATTTCCGAACCTGTAAATCTCCTGCTCCCTTGTTCCCATCGCTGAATGATTTCTCATAAGCGGTGTAAATATACCAAGCTCTAACCAGCGCATTAAAAGATCCTCGGTCACATCACTTCCAAATCCGCCAAGGTCTGCGCCTGTATACAAGAAACCGCACATATTTAACCCCGGAAGCTGATGTATATTTAATAAAATGTGGGACCACCATGACTGGTTATCCCCTGTCCAGATTCCGCCATAACGGTGCATTCCAATATAGGATGCCCTGGAATACATGAGAATTCTCTTCTCCGGCTCCAGATGTTCAAATGCTTCCTGCGCCGCTCTTGTCATATAGTAACCGTACAAGTTATGTACCCTGTCATGGCAAATGTTCTCACCCTTGTAATTATGGTAGAATGAGCGGTAGTCCTCTGCCCTGTTCGCCGTTTGCAGCACTAAGTCTTTCATAGCAAAAAATGTATCCACGTCCAGATTCTTACTCTTATATTCCTCCAGTTTCTCAAACACTTCCCGCATATGGTCCTCGGAATAAAAGATTGCCGGCTCATTCATATCGTTCCAGAATCCCTCGATTCCCTGATCCAAAAGCACTTTATAGCGCTTTCCAAACCACTGCCTTGCTTCTTCATTCAAAAAATCCGGGAAATGAGATTTGCCCGGCCAAACACCTGCGGTAAATACATCTCCATTTTCTTTCTTACAGAAATATCCCTTTTCCAGACCTTCCTCATAAACCTCATAACCTTCTTCTACCTTCACCGCCGCATCGATAATTGGAACAAGGTGGATACCCTGAGCTTTCATATCTTCGGCAAGACCTTTTAAGTCCGGAAATTTCTCTTTATCTACCGTAAAGTCTTTGTACCTCTCCATATAATCAATATCCAGATAGATACTGTCAAGAGGCATATCCCTTTTACGGTATTCCTCTGCAACCTTGCGGATATCCGCTTCATTTTTATAACCCCAGCGGCTCTGTCCATAACCAAATGCCCACTTCGGCGGAATATAACTTCTTCCAATCAAACTGCGGAATTCCCTTACAATCTCAGACGGAGAATCACCCTCTACAATGTAAATCACATAGCCGCCCTCTGCAATCGTAATTTTCATCATCTCTCTCTCAGTATAGCCAATGTCAAACTGGACTTTCTGCGGTGCGTCCACAAAAACGCCAAACGTTTCTGCACCGTCCACAAGAAAGAAATTGTGAGCGCCGTATAAAGAACGGATATTTTCAATATGGTTCGGATCGTCGTTACAATACGCCTCATACACCCAGCCTCTTTTGTTCATTCCACGAATGGATTCTCCAAGACCGTATACAATGTCATCCTCTCCCATTTGATAAGTAAATACATGGTCGGATTCTTTCGTCAAATATGGAATCTGTCCTACGCTTTCTGCAATCTCCTTTACAACTGCCTCCGTCTCAATATAAGTTCCAAATATATATTTCTGAATCATCTTCGCAGCCTCCTAATACGTCTATTTTTTATATCTGTTCTTTAATTTCTAACACTTCAAACACCCTCAGCAGTTCTCCTACGCTCCACGCCTGCGCAAAACATCCTCTGGAAGCTGTCGGATTCTCCCCGTCGTATATCTCCGGGAGCTGCCCGGTACATCCTTCTCTCATTGCGGCATACAACGCTTGAATCTGATCACTCACGCACTTCCTCGCCGCCTCTGTATAATGGTTTACTTTCAAGTATGCCAGATAATACGCTCCCAACGGATAACTCCACACCGTCCCTTGGTGATACGCCAGATCCCGTTTCAACTGTTGTCCTCCGTATTGACCGCAAAACTCGGGATCATCCTTTTCCAATGTACGCAGTCCATATGGTGTATATAATTTTTCAAACACCGTATCCACCACTTTCTTTTCCTGCTCTTCGCCAAGCATAGTAAATGGCATGGATACTGCCCAGATTTGATTGCAGCGGATTTGATCGTCCGCCTTCGTACCGGACAATACGTCTCGCAAACAGCCCTTCTCTTCATTCCAGAACTTCTGACGGAAACTACTCTTTACTCTCTGCGCTAATTCCTGACAGTCCTTTGCGTAGGCAAAAAATGCTTCGGAGGTCATACTTGTCACAAATTCCTTTACATTTTCCATCCGCGCTAACAGCTCTCCAAATTCCGCCATCACGCACAGCGCATTATACCAGTAAGCATTAATCTCTACCGGCTTTCCATGTCTCGGCGTAGGAAGTATCTCTCCCACTCTTACATCCATCCAAGTCACCTGGTCAAGCCCTGAACCGGCTATGATTAAACCATCTTCATCCATATGGATATTATAGTCTGTACCATTTTTATAGCCTGCCAGAATCTCTTCCATCACTTTCCACATCTCGGCCACAAATTCTGTATCCGCTGTCTTTAAATAATACAAATAAACCGCATGGATAAATAACAGCGCCGCATCCGCCGTATTATACTGCGGTTCATTCTCTCCCTCTGGAAACAGATTCGGCATCAGACCTTTTTGGCAATATTGCGCAAACGTGCGGAGAATACTTTTCGCATCCTCCATCCTCCCGGTACTGATACAACAGCCCGGCAACGCAATCATGGTGTCCCTTCCCCAGTCCTCAAAAAAAGGATACCCTGCAAGAATCGTTTTACCCCCTGTAGATTCCCGGAAAGAGATGAATTGATTTGCGCTTTTTACAAGCATTTGCGCAAGAGGCTCCTTCAATCCCGACGTTTCTACTAATTCCTTCCTATATCGTACTGCCTCCCGAAAAATTTTCTCTGCTGCATTTACAGCAGAATCGGTTTCGAGCTTAAAGTCACTGTATACAATCACAAGCTCCGCTTTCTCACCCGATAAGACTTTTCTTATAATCCGATGATTCACACAAGTATTTCCCGTCTCTTTCCTGCCGTCACAAGCGTCGTAATCATAATAAAGCCCTTCACAGAATTTCTGAGAAAACTCTTCCACTTCACCGTTTGTCTCAAAAAAGAGTTGTTTTCCCTTGGAGCAAATACGATTTCCCTCCATTGAAAACTCCTGCTCTTTTTCCAAAGTCTGTCCTTTCGGCACAAACTGCATATGTGGCGTAATCGTGAGCTTTGCCTCTTTTCCGGTGCGGTTCTCCACATGGTAACGGACAACTACAGTGTTCTCTCCCTGTTTCATGGCTATTTCTTTAATAACTTCCACACCGTTTACATGGTAAATCCATCTCGGATAATCTTCAAACACATACGAATCCAGAAACAAGAATCCCTTCTCTTCCTCGCACTCATCTACAAATGTCTGCGCTGAAAGATGCGTTTTCCCCAAGCCGGTTTCCAATACCTCTTCCAGCCGGTGTATCATATTATACCGATAATTCGGCGCTTTCACACACGCCATCAACAACGCATGGTCGTTTCTTGTATTGGAACCAATCATAGTGCCGGAGGAAAATCCACCCAGCCCATTCGTCAACAGATAGCAATTCTCCTGTCCTCGTTCTTTGGTTTTCCAATCTTGTTTTCCATACACAAATCTCATCCCTGGTCCTCCATCCGGAAACTAATTCTTGTCATCTCCCGAATTTGCCTCAGAAGTTTTTTTGTCACCTGTCCTTCTTTCAGACGCCACCTCCAATTGCAGCCAAGGGTGGACGGGAAATTCATTCTTGCCTCCCCGTCGAGCCCCAGATAATCCTGCATAGGGACCATACACAGATTCGCCGTACTCATCATTGCCAGACGGATTAACTTCCAGTGAATATCCTTTACAGGATTCTCTGTAAGATTCATATACTCATGCAGGAATGCTTTTGGTTCTTTAGGCAGCGTCTTATACCAGGATACTACCGTATCATTATCATGTGTTCCCGTATACACCACACAATTTTGACTGTAAGTATGAGGCAGATGACTTACATCTTCGTCCGGTTCGAAGGCAAACTCCATCACCTTCATATTCGGATACCCGCTATCTGTCACTAATTGTCGTACTGTATCCGTCATAAATCCTAAATCTTCCGCAATCACTTCCCGTCTTCCAAGTTTTCGCTCCAGTGCGTGAAACAACTCCATGCCCGGCCCTTTCTCCCACGAGCCGTTCATCGCCGTCTCATCGCCAAACGGAATCGAATAATACTCATCAAATCCGCGGAAATGGTCAATCCGCACTACATCATAGAGCTTATAGCACTGCTCCATCCGTTTTGCCCACCAGTCAAAATCCGTCTGTCTGTGATACTCCCAGCAATACAGCGGATTGCCCCAGAGCTGTCCCGTCTCTGAAAATGCGTCCGGTGGACATCCCGCCACTGCTGAAGGCATATTGGTTTCGTCAAACTGGAACAACTGTGGATTCGCCCATGCGTCTGAACTGTCAAATGCCACATAGATAGGAATATCTCCGATAATCTGGACTCCCTGTTTATTTGCATAAGCTTTTAATTTCGTCCACTGTTCCATAAACTGAAACTGTAGATACTTATAAAACTCTATTTCATAATAATATTTTTCTCTGTAATAATCCAGCGCAAATTCCCAGCGCAGTCGAATATCTTCAGCCCACTCGCTCCACGCCTTTCCGCCAAAACAATTCTTCACCGCCATAAACAAAGCATAATCCTCAAGCCAGAACGCATTCTCCTCTGCAAATGCCAAATACCGAGGATTCTCATAAATTCTGCTTCTTTCATATGCCTTACGAAGAAGCGTGAAACGCTCCTGATAGAGTTTTCCGTAATCCACATCATCCATCTTATTTCCAAAATCACAGGCGAGACATTCATTCTTTGTAAGAACACCCTCTTTCACCAATTCATCCAGATCAATGAAGTATGGATTCCCTGCAAAGGTAGAAAATGACTGATAAGGCGAATCACCATAACTGGTAGGGCCAAGAGGAAGAATCTGCCAGTAAGACTGTCCTGCCTCAACTAATTGATCCACAAAATCATATGCACTTTTTGAAAATGAACCGATTCCGTACGGAGACGGAAGACTTGAAATCGGGAGCAATACTCCACTCGCTCTTTTCATCACCACTCTCTACCTCTTTCCAAATATTTTCACAGAAATCGGGGCAATAACCTGACTGCCCTCCACAGTTTCCCCCTGCTTCCACAGGACGCTGCTCGTCTCATCCAGAAGAAGTTCCCAGCCCCCTTTCGGCAGCCAAATCTCTATTCCCTCTTCTGTACTGTTATAACAGATAAAAAGCTCCTTCCACTTATCAGTGTCATTATTGCGCACACAGAACGTCACTACTCCCGGCGCAGGAATTGCCTGATCATAAACTCTCTGATATGCTGCGGCCGACTTATCGGTAAGCCCGCTCATCTGCTTTCTAAAAGCAATCAGCCCTTTGTAATACTCTAAGATTTCTTCATATTCATAGGCTCGCCGCCAGTCTATCTGATTCACTTCGGGCGGCGATTTGTAACTATTCGCATCTCCGTACTTGGTCCGCGCCGATTCCTCTCCTCCAAGGAAAAAAAGCCTTCCCTGACAAGTGAAATAAACTGCCGCCGCCATCTTATATGCACGAATAACCTCTTCATCTTTCGTGTCAAAAGACTGTCCCGGTTTCATCGTCACCATCAACTTATCCCACAGCGTCATATTATCATGAGCAGATATGTAATTTATAATCTGAGACGGCGCTTTTACCGGAAACTCACTTGATATTGCACTATTTAAGTCCTGCTCTTTATCAATAGTTCCAGAAACACATCCTGTAACAGACCGCAAAATATCTGTTTCCAAACCCGTCCCGCCATTTACGAACCCCGGAACTTCCTCATAAAATACATGCCCCTTAACAGCGTCTCTGGTGTTATCGCAGAATACTCCCACGTTCTCATCCAGAAGATTTATGGCATCTTTTTTACAAGGAACATATCCTGCTGCCATCGGTGAATCCGCTGCACTCCATGGTTCTCCATAAACTAATATTCTGCCTTTTCCATATATTTCATCCAGGGCTTTCCGGATGTCATTCAGAAGTCCCACATCCAGAAGCCCCATTAAATCAAACCGGAATCCATCCATATGATACTCCTCGGCCCAATAAAGAACAGAATCCAGAATATATTTCCGACACATTTCCCGCTCACATGCCACATCATTTCCACAGTCCGAACCATTAGAATAGCTCCCATCTTCATTCTGCCGATAGTAATAGTAAGGCGCTGTCCTCGTAAAACAAGAATCCAGAGAATACGTATGATTATAAACCACGTCCATAATAACGCCTATTCCATGCTTGTGAAGGGACTGGATTAATTCTTTTAATTCCCGGATACGCACCTCACCGTTATATGGATCTGTCGAGTAAGAACCCTCCGGCACATTGTAGTTCTTCGGATCATATCCCCAGTTAAACTGCGAAGAAGCTCCCGACTCGTCCACTGAGCCATAGTCATAAACAGGCAGAAGCTGCACATGGGTAATTCCAAGCTCTTTCAGATAATCCAAACAGGTTGGCAGTCTGCCTTCTCCGCGAAGAGACATCCCCTCCAAAGTAAATGCTTTGTATTTACCACGATACGCTTCCGGAACTCCGCTCGCTTTATCATAAGAAAAATCTTTCACATGTATCTCATAGATAATCTGCTCGCCGGACACACCATATGCAGTATTATTCGTCTCTTTCCTGTTTTTCACTTCGAACCAGTTTCGGTCTGTCTCCCACCCTTCCGGATTGGTCTTTGACAGATCTACAGCCATACTTCGACCGCCATTACAATTACAGGCCCTCGCCCATGGATCGTAAGACTTCACCGTCTCTCCATTCATTTCCAACGTAAAATCATAATACGTTCCATGCCCAACGCCTGCCGCCATGCAGGACCATACGCCCTTTTCCTCCCTGACCATCGGGTATGACGTAAACTTACGGCTTTCTCCATCTTTATATAGATTTACCGCCACGTCCTCTGCAAACGGACTCCACAGCTTAAAACAGATTCCCTGCTTCGTGCAGGCTGCACCCAGATCATTTCCTTCATACACATATTTTTCTTTAAATGTCTTGCTCTCGTAATATTCCTTATACTCTTTCGTTGTCATATACTATCCTTTTACCGCTCCTGACATTCCGTCTACATAATATCTCTGAAGGAGCATGAACAAAATTGCGATTGGAATGGATATTAACACAGCTCCCGCTGCAAAGCAGGTATACCAACTGTCTATATATTCTTTCTCAAGCATTCTCCAAAGTCCGATTGCCACCGTATAATAATCAGAATTCGCGCGGCAGATAACTTTCGCAAATATAAAATCTACCCAAGGTCCAATAAATGCAGTCAATACCGTATATACAATAATCGGTTTACTAAGGGGCAGTGTAATCTTGTAGAAAATCTGTCATCTCGTACATCCATCAATGATTGCCGCCTCGTCAATCGCCCTCGGAATCGTATCGAAGAAGCCCTTGGCAATCTGAAATCCAAGCCCTGCGCCTCCCGAATAACACAAGATTAACGCCAGACGAATCAGTCCTCCCTCAGAAAGACCTAATGCTTTCAAAATAAAGTACACTGCTACCATAGACATGAAGCCCGGAAATAACCCAAGAATCATCGCCATATTCATATACGGTTTTCTCAGCTTAAAGCGGAGTCTGGACAGACAGTAGGAAACTGCCAGTACATAAAATGTTGACAACAGACAAGAACATATTGCAATGATTAACGTATTGACAAACATTTTCGGAAAATTCAAAATCGTTGTATCCGTAAATAACCTCACATAGTTATCCAATGTGTATCCCTGTGGCAGAAACGTTGACACATAAGAACCCTTCTCTGCTCTGAAACTTGTGAGAACAACCCAGATGATCGGGAATACCCAGATAATTGCAAGTATTGCAAGAGCAATATGTACAATTGTATTATTTACAAAACGTGTGCGCTTTGCAGATCTCATTCTTGCCATCTTAGAATCCCTCCTCGTCTTTATATGATTTACTGTTTCGATATGTAAGCAGTGCGCCGACTGCCAGGATAATAAACGTCAAAATACCAATAACCGCACCGATATTGTAATACTGTTTATCGATAGTCAGTTTATACAGCCATGTAACCAAAAGATCTGTCTTTCCTGCCGTAGACGCCAGGTCCACCACCGGATCACCACCCGACAGCAGGTAAATGATATTAAAGTTATTCACATTTCCCGCAAATGTTGCAATCAAATACGGAGTTGTAATAAATAACATATATGGCAGCGTAATCTTAAAGAAAATCTGGAATGTATTTGCTCCGTCCACTCTTGCCGCCTCATAAAGCTCGCCCGGAGTATTCTGTAACACTCCCGTAAGCTGCAGCAATGTATAAGGCACGCCAACCCAGATGTTGATGACAATAACCGTTACTCTCGCCCATGTCGGATCGGTTAAGAACGGAAGCGCCGTTCCTGCTTCCAGCCATCCAAGGTTTTGTAAAAGCACATTGATCGCACCGTTTGGCTGCAACATCGTTCTCATAATAAGAAGAGACACAAAAGATGGTACTGCACAGGATAACACGAAACAAAATCTCCAGAACCCTTTTGCTCTTGTGCCCTTCCGGTTGATAACCATAGAAAGGATCATACCGAAGATATAGTTTGTAAATGTTGCAAAAAATGCCCATATAAGCGTCCATCCAAGAACTGACCAAAACGTACTTCCTAAAATACTGCTGCTGTCAAACAGCGCCTTGAAATTCTCAAGTCCTACCCAGTCGAATAACACCAAGTGGTTATCAATCTTACTGTAGTTCGTAAACGCCATACAGATCATGAATACTAATGGCAGAATAGTAAATCCTACAATGAAAACCATAGAAGGCGTCATCAATAATCGATGTACATTTTCATGACCAAAAGATTTTAAATCATCCAAAAATGTATTGACATGCTTGCCGCTTTTGTGGATACACTCTGCTTTGTAGGCGCTCCTTAAAGTCCCGCACCAGATCCATACCATCAAAGCAGTCAGGAGAATAGTCGCCACTCCATAGAGAAGAATCAGTACAGAATTATCTCCCTGTGTATATTCATAGATTTGCAGTGCTTCGTTCCACACTTCTTTCTGCTCCACCGAACCAAGAGACGGCAGCATTGCAAGACAGTGAAATCCATTGGTAATCATAAATACAATATATATAATTTGTAATGTAAGAAAAAGGATTCCTTTCAATAACTGTTTATGTGCGATATTTCCAAGTCCCATAACTAACATGGAAAGTTTTGTCTCAATTCCGCCCTTTGTAACAGCGGCTTTCACAGTATAAGGAGTTGGAAAATCATTGATTTGTTTCTTAAATATTCCCATAATGCTTACCTCATGTTATCTAATTTAACCCATCACTATTCATTGCGTCGTTCATTGCCTGTGTCTGTTCCTTAGAATTGTCATGGGTAACTGATTTACTACGAATACCCTTACCCATATTCTCTACCGGAACCCAGCAGTTTGCCATTGCGGCAACGAACGGCTGAAGAATGGATGTCTTGTTAAATGTATCATTTTGCGCTGTTACTAACATATCTTCTGCGACAGCCTTATCCGCAAGAAGTTCTGTATTACATGGAACTACATTTCTCAGTTCGTAATGAAGTCTCTGCGCCTCAGCAGAACCAAGATAAACCGCAAGCTGAATAGACGCTACCATGTTGTCTGATGTGGCATTAACGCCGATGGCTTTCGAACCTGCATATGCCATCATCTGCTTCTCTTCTCCATTCAATGTAAAAGTCGGAAGTGCACACACGCCCATATTATCTCCCAGAATTTCCTCTATGCTTGCCGCATCCCATGAACCGGTAAACATTGCATTGATACTTCCATCACGAAGACCTGCGATACCGGAGCCGTCTGCATCTACTACGAAGTTAGGATTCTCATGCAGATCAACGAGATAATCAGTTACCGCTTCTGCCTTCTCCCCTTCAAAATCAACGCCTGCCTCTTCCACCGTAACGTCTTCAAAAAGTGTACAGCCATTTCCTACATAGAACGCCGGAAGATACCACGAGTTGGTAAATGGGAACGACACCGTACCTTTTTCTAACATCGTATCAATATTTTTCACATCTTCCTCAGAAAAAACACTCTTGTCATAATACATAAACCATGTATTGGTAGTAAATGGAACTCCATACAAATAATCATCCTTGGTCAAAGAATTTGTAACACTCTCAGAGTTCGTATTTAAAATTTCCTCTTCATAAATACCACCAAATTTTGCCGCAGCCTTTGCGTCTGTAAGCACCGTCAGGTTATCGTTTGCATACATAAATACATCCGCACTGGCCTCCGGGTCTTGTGCAACCTGTGTAGCCGCCGTAGCCTCATCTGCAACACCATATACAAAATCAATGTCATATTCCGGATGTTGTTTTGCAAATGCTTCACAAGATTTCTGCAGCCACTCGCCACTGTCTTTTGACTGATCTTCCGATGGTGCCCACACCATGAGGCGCATACTCTGCACTTCTCCCTCTTTCGGCACTGTCTGTTTCTGATCTGCACAACCTAACAACAGCGCAGAAGCCATGGAGATTGTCAAAAGAACGGATAAACATTTCTTCATTGTCTCTCTTCCTCCTCATAAAAGTTTCGCTTAGTTTCTTTGATTTAATTTTTACACTCATTTATGACAAAAGTCAATGCGATTTTCACGTATTTAATTCAAAAAAGCATTATGAACAAAAATTTATTGTCTATTTTGTATATTTTTACTTCCACCCATTACGAAACTAAACAAAACAAACTGTCTTTCTTGCTTTTTTTCGCATTGATTTGTATAATACAAGATATAGCAAATGTGGTTATTTTCGTAAAAAGGAGTTCAAAATGCCAACTATCAATGATATTGCAGAAATATTGGGGATTTCAAAGGGCACAGTTTCTAAAGCTTTGAACAATGGAGACGACATTAGCGAAACATTGCGAAAAAAAGTTTTGGAAACTGCTGTAGAAATCGGTTATGAGAAGAACAGAATCAAAAAGGGAAGCTCCAAAAAGCTTTGTGTCATTATAGAGAATATGGAATATGAAAATCCTTCCCGCTTTGGTTATGACATTATCATGGGATTCAAAAAGCTTGCCATCCCTGCCGGATGGGAAGTGGATGTACAGGAAATCTCCGTAGAAATGCAGCAGGACATTTCATATGATGTATTTATGCTGCAGCATGAATATAAAGGCGCGTTTATTCTGGGACTGTCTCTGGAAGATCCTTGGATGGAAGAATTAAAAACTTCCAACACGCCCGCCGTACTTTACGACAACTATATTCAGGAAAATCCAACCGTTTCCTATGTAGGTGTCAACAGTGAGGAAGGCTTCAATATGTCTGTGGCTTATCTAAAAAAACTTGGACATCAAAAAATCGGATACTTAGGCGGCGCTCTGGGTTCTCATTTTACCCGCGCAAGGTATCATGCTTATCTTCAGGCGATGGAAAAATATGAACTGCCCCTAAAGGATAAGATGGTTGGCTATTCTTATTTTATATCCGAATGTACGCAGAAGTTTCTGCCACAACTATTAAAGGAACAAGTCACTGCCATTCTGTGTGCCCATGACCTTCTGGCTCAGGCAGTCGTCACTCAGTGTCGGGAATTCGGCTACCATGTTCCCAACGATATCAGCGTCATCGGATTTGACGATGCGTCCTTTAGCGCATATACGTCGCCGCCGCTGACAACCATCCGGCAAGACCGTTCAGCACTTGGAAACTGCGGTTTCTATGCACTAACCAGCTTATTAAACAACACACCAATCAGTACGCTGCTTCTCCGGGCGGAACTGATAGTACGCGGTTCTGCCGGACCTGCAAGAAAAGGAAAACTAGCGAAACCATTAACACCGTAATACATCTCCTTATGACCGCATAGTATAGTATAAATGCAGTCATAAGGAGATTTTTATGCTCAATTATCTCTGGGCAGGCATGATCGTTATCGGTATCATTTACGCCTCATTCACCGGACGGATGCCGGACATCACAGATGCCGCGTTAAATTCCTCTAAAGAAGCCATTACTTTATGCATCACCATGATGGGGGTAATGTCCTTTTGGGTGGGCTTGATGGAGATTGCCGCCAAAGCGGGAATCATTGGCAGCGTGTCACGAAAAATTCAACCTCTCATTCATTTTCTCTTTCCTATGCTTCCTAAGAATCATCCGGCACAGGAGCATATTACCACGAATATTATCGCCAATGTGCTGGGACTCGGCTGGGCGGCGACCCCGGCCGGACTAAAAGCCATGGAAGAACTTTCAAAATTAGAAGACGACAGACGGCGCGGACGACTTCCCGGACCGGTACGCAAAAAAGGAATAGCAAGTAATGAAATGTGTACCTTTCTTATTCTCAACATTTCCTCACTGCAGCTGATTCCGGTCAATGTCATTGCCTATAGGAGCCAATATGGAAGTGTAAATCCTGCCGGAATTGTGGGCGCCGGGATATTGGCAACAGCAGTAAGCACAGTCATGGCGGTTATTTATTGTAAATTAATGGAAGGAAAGCGGAGAGTTTAAAACTCTTCGTTTTTTATTCCTATTCTTTCACATTTTCCCAAAACGTGATACAATGATGTTGGGGACTTTTGCCCCAACATCATTGTATCATTGAAAACTTTCACAATAGATATGGAGAAGGCTTATGGAGGAAAAACAAAAAAGAAATCCCAGAAACACTTTGTTTCTTTTTATCATATTAGTATTTTGCATTTTAGGAATAGTAGTATTTTCTGTTACCCAAAAGATATCTTCGGAAATGTTTACCTCAGCGGTTCACAACCTGAGCGACAGCCTTGATCTGATCAAAAATACGGTTGAATCTATCTTAGTTAAGGAAACAGAATATCAAATGCTGATTGCGCAGGAAATTGCTTCTTCCGATGATTCCGATCAATTTATCCGTTCTTACGAAAGCAATCAGACAATAGCCAAATTGTCGATTATACTTTCCGGAGAAACCGAAGGTATTTCCAACACAGGAGAAACATTTTCAGAAAAAGACTTAGACTTTTCCTTTGGAAAAAAAGTAAATAATCTGCCGCTTTCCCAGTCTTATCTCAACAATATGGGAACGTGGGCATACACCATAAAATGTCCTGTTTTAAAAAACGGAAAAGAAATCGCCACACTCTATATTGAATATACTTTCGATACTTTTGAAGAGGCACTGCCGGAAGGATTTTACAATAACAGTGCAATGCTTTATATTATGGATACAAAAAGTCAACGCCTTGTATTAAAGCCTACAGGAGTCGGAGAGCGGAATGCCGGGCACTTGAATCTCAACGATTTCTATCGGGCAAACAGTATTCTTGAGGACACGCTGCAGACCTCCGTTTCCAAAAGTATCAGTTCCGGGGAAGATATTATGTTTTACCATGATATACAGAAAAAAAACTCCTTAATCTATATGTGGGCTGTGAACGACGGAGCATTTTATTTCGTCGGCTATGTACCCATTAACGCCATTCAGCAGGAAGGACGAACTATAAACAAAAATATTTTGATGGTAGTCGTAATTATGCTGGCAACATTCCTGCTTTGCTGTATTCTGTATTATTTCGGCAAGCGTGAAGACAACAAACTGCGAAAAGAACGGGAAATCCACAATATGCAATTAGCGGAAGCGCTGCATGCGGCACAGATTGCAAGTAATTCTAAGACGACATTCCTTTCCAATATGTCACATGATATACGAACCCCAATGAATGCCATTCTCGGATTTACGGCCTTACTTACAAAAGACGCAGATAATCCTGTAAAAGTACGGGAATATACAAAGAAAATCACTGCGTCCGGCCGACATCTGCTCAGCCTGATCAACGATGTATTAGATGTATCCAAAATTGAAAGCGGAAAAATGGTTCTTTCGATTGGTGAATTTACACTTAATAACCTGGTTTCCTCCATTGATGCAATTATCCGTCCTATGGCAAAAGAAAAATCACAGAACTTTTATGTGTCTGTAACGGATATTAAGCATGAATATGTAATCGGAGATGAAACAAGAGTCAATCAAATTTTGATCAATCTGCTTTCTAATGCGGTAAAATATACTCAGGAAAACGGTAATATCTGGTTCCGTATTATTGGACTTGACCAACGCTCGAATCAGTACGAACATATCCGTATCGAAGTAGAGGACGATGGTTACGGTATGACGCCGGAATATTTGGAAAAGATATTTGACGTATTCACCCGCGCTGAAAACAGTACAACAAACAAAGTCCAGGGAACAGGACTGGGCATGGCAATCACGAAAAATATCGTCGAGCTAATGGGCGGCACAATTGATGTTTTCAGCGAAGTGGATAAGGGAAGCCTCTTTCGAATTGATTTGGAACTGCGCCTGCCAAGCGGCACATCCGATGCACAGTTTTGGAAAGAGAACGGTATTTCCCGGATACTGGCAGTGGATGATGATATAGATATATGCCGGAATATCCAGATGCTTATGAAGGAAACAAATGTACAGGTAGACATTGCCCTGTCCGGCAAAGAAGCCTTGCAGATGGTAGAACACGCAGGACAGACTGCAAATTATGACATCATTTTGTTAGACTGGAAGATGCCGGAAATGGATGGAGTCGAAACAGCACGTATGCTTCGCAGACTTCTTCCCTCTTCTGTTCCAATCTTGTTTTTGACGGCCTACAATGAAGAGGAGGTTCTAAAAGAAGCCGGCTCCATGGAAAATACGGGATTTTTTGCGAAACCTTTCTTCGTATCTGCATTTAAAGAAGTCTTTCTTAAAACGCAGACCAACCCACAGGATGAAACAGCCATATCTGTATTGGAAAAGGATGGAAACTGCCTTTGCGGACTTCATTTCCTCGCCGCTGAAGACAATGATATTAATGCCGAAATACTGTCAGAACTTTTAGACATTGAAGAGGCCTCCTGTGAAATTGTAGAAAACGGACAGCTTGCTCTGGAACGATTTACAAATGCAGCACCAGGCGATTTTGACGCCATTTTGATGGATATTCAAATGCCGGTTATGAACGGCTACGAGGCAACGCGGAAAATCAGAGCGTTAGAACGGCCGGATGCAAACGAAATTCCGATTATTGCCATGACGGCAAATGCTTTCTCGACAGACGTCAAAGATGCCTTAGACGCCGGAATGAACGCCCATGTAGCGAAACCGATTGAAATGGAATTACTGAAAAAGACGATACGAAAGTTTATTCATTAACGGACAGCATAATTATGTAAGCTGCAAAAAAGGAGTGTAATATGAAAAAGAATACCAGAAAACAGAACAAAAACAAAATACCGGCGATTATCCTGACTGCCATAATGACACTTGGATTAACCGCCTGTGCAAGCGTACCTGCGGCTGATGAGAATCTTATTCCTAACGATTCCGAAGAGAAAAAAAGTGTTCATCTTTTTGGCCCAATGGAAAAGTCAAAACCAAATGCCACCAACATTTCAAGAACCGCATTTGACCGCACGATTCTGATGGCAGAAGAAAAGCTTGGATTGACCGTAGAATACAGAACCTATACGGCAGAAAATTATCAGGAAAAAACTTACGACGAAGTAGCACTCGACCGGGCACGTAATAATATGGATGATTTCTATTTGCTGAATCCGGACACAATACTAACACTGGGAGAAGAAGGAAAACTTCTGGATTTATCCGGGCTTGATTGTGTGAAAAACCTGCGGGACGTTGTAAAAGCCTCCAATACCGTTAACGGCAAGCTAGTCGGCATCCCTCAAGAGGTCGTATCTTACGGGCTGTTTCTTAATAAAGATATGTTTGACAAATATAATCTCAAACTGCCAAATACACCGGAAGAATTTTTGGAGTGCTGCAAAGTATTTAAGGAAAACGGAATCAAAACTCCTATCGGTGCAAATCGATGGTGGCTGGAAACCTTTGTTTTCGCCCAAGGTTACGCAGATCTTTACAATGGAGGAAACACAGCGGCAGAGGTAGAAGCACTGAACAAAGGCGAAGCGAAGTACAGTGATTATATGCGTCCCGGCTTTGAATTTTTAAAGGAACTGATAGACAAAGGCTACATTGATGCAAAAACTGCTTACACTTCTGAGGCAATCGAAGGCGAAGGTCCGGACTTTCTGGCTCAGAAAACTCCGATTGTTATGGCATACTGGAGTGCGGCAAATGCAGAAACTGCTTACGGAAAACCGGATTTTGACCTACAGGTCATAGGTTTCCCAAGCAAACGGGGACAGATGCCTGTCGTCACCATTACCGGTTACTGCGTCAGCGCAGAAGCAAAACATAAGGCTGATACATTGGATGTATTAAATGTCATACTTTCAGACGAAGCACTTCAGGTATACGCGGAAACCAACCAAGTTATCTCCCCTTCAAAAAATGTGGAAGTAGACTGCATACCGGCATTAAAACCGCTCAATGACAGGATAAACGAAAACGTCTACGTACTTGCCTCCAATGCAGGAATGAACGTAGAACAGTGGGGCAATACGTGTCTGATTGTCAGAGAGCTGTTAAATGGCGCTACGGTAGACGAATGTATGGCACAGTTCGATAAATTACAGCAAGAAGCACTTAAGAAAACAAAAGCCACAGGAAACTAAGTATTAGCGGCTCTCCGACACACATAAAATTAAAATCTAAAAATGCAGGCATTAAATTTTCAAATAATGCTTGCATTTTTATTATTTTGGGATATAATATCAACATACAGTATATGTGGTTTCAAAAACTACATGTCATATTCTAAACATTTATTAAATATGTTTATTTTAAAATCAAAGGAGAGTAGCTATGGCAGATACAATTAAAGAACACATCAAAGATCCAGGAAGCGCAATTACACATTTTATCGGCATGCTGATGGCAATATTTGCCGCTGTTCCATTACTGATAAAGGCGGCCCATGAGCCAAGCAGAATTTATATTTTGTCTATTACAATTTATGTGGCGAGTTTAATCCTGCTCTATGCAGCAAGCACAACCTATCATACATTTGACCGTTCCGAGAAGATAAACACTATTCTTAAAAAAATCGACCATATGATGATCAGCATACTGATTGCCGGAAGTTATACGCCGATTTGTCTGCTCGTATTAAAAGGCAGAACTGGAATTATCCTGTTATCCATCGTATGGGGGATCGCCCTTGTCGGAATTCTTCTAAAGGCGTTCTGGGTATATTGCCCAAAATGGATATCGTCTGTCCTTTACATTGGCATGGGCTGGACCTGCGTACTTGCATTCACACAGATTTTAAACTCCATGTCCCCGGCAGCATTTGGCTGGCTTCTGGCTGGCGGAATCATCTATACCGTAGGAGGAATCATCTACGCATTAAAACTTCCGATTTTTAATAACCGTCATAAATACTTCGGAAGCCATGAAATCTTCCACCTGTTTGTAATGGGAGGAAGTGCATGTCACTTCGTGGTAATGTATGTATTTGTGTTGTAATTTAGAGGCTGTCAAGACAGCCTTTTTTGAATTATATTGTACATTCCCCTATGCGCTCACCTAAAGTTTCTTAATCACTTTTCCGCTCTTTTACCAACAACTCCTTCTGCTTTCTTGTCATATGCTTGATGGCATACTCCCGGCTCATCGCCTCTTCTTTTGTCTGAAACTCCTCGTAGTAGATAAGTTCTACCGGTCTTCGGCTTTTCGTATACTTAGCGCCTTTCCCTTCATTATGGGCTTTCATACGCTTTTCTATATCATTTGTCCAACCAGTATAAAGACTCCCGTCGCTGCATTTCACGATATATGTATAATTCATTCGTTTCCATCCTTTGCCTGTTCTCTCCAAATAAAACTATACCCTATATTCAAATACCAGTAAAGTATAATTAAAACGCAGGGAAAATCTGCTCTCCCTGCGCCCTAAAATTAATCTACCAAATACTCCATCGGATTCACCGGCTGCCCGTCTTTTCTCATTTCAAAATAAACGTTACAACCTTCTACACTATAGTATTTTGTCGGCTGGCTGACATATCCGAGTATTGTCTTTGCCCCTACATAATCTCCGACCTTTACCGGAACTTCTTTTAACTGTCCATAGAAAAGTTCATAACCATTTCCCAAATCTACGTTGACTGTAGTTCCAGTCTCTGCCGTTTTGTCAATGGACTTAATCGTTCCCGGAGCTGCCGAAATCACCTGATCGCCCTCAGCGCCGGATATAATCAGTGCCGGGTTATATTTGTACTGATCCAGTGTGGAATGATACACCGTCTTGTCCATGCTGTAGTTCATCAGTATACTGCCACTGACCGGCCAAAGAAGTTTGCTGCCACTGTTAAAGCTGACTGTATTTCCCGTTCCTGATGTCTTGGAACTCTTCGTATCTTCTTCTGCCTCTTCTTCCTGTGCAGCGGTATCATCCTCACTGTCATCGCTGTCACCCTGCGCTACTTGAAGCTGAGATTCTTCAGGAAGCTCTACCTCGTTGACGATCATGTCTGTCGTAGTTTCTTCAGATTGTTCCTGCCGTCCGGCTTCATTTGTATTGTCCGAAGTTTTCGTCTGTGCGAGCAATTGTTCTTTTTGTGTTTCTTTGTAGTCTTTAAATGTATATGTTCCGACAATTGCAATCGCTGCTACAAAGCAAAATACTGCGGCGACGGCTGCTCCGCGTTTCTTTCTTTTTGGTTTACGTTTCTGCTCTTGATTCATTTTATCACCACCTCTGACTTTATTTTTGCCAGATTGCGGCGCGCTTATTCTTAAAAATAAAATTTTTCTATACAGAATAATACTATTCTGTCGTAACAGTTCATCCTGTTACATGCTGTCAAATCATTTCATTCAGAACCATAAACATTAAAATTTGCACAATTTAATACCATAAGCAGACGCTGTATGACTCAATTTTTCCATCCATTCGTCCGAAGGGGGAACAAGTTCATCTAACTCATAATCACGCCCAAGACTTCTGTATTTTCCTCTCCCAAGACGATGATAGGGAAGCAATTCATATCCGCTTACTCCGGCTCCTGCTTTTTTTATAAATGCGGCTATTTCTTCAATGTCTTTCTTTGTGTCATTAAAGCCCGGTATCACCGGCGTACGCGCAATTAATTCAAAAGAGTGCTCCTTGGCCAACTGCGACATTAGGAGAAAATTTTCAAGGATTTTAGCATTATCTGCTCCCGTCCACTCTTTATGCTTCTTGCTATTCATACATTTCAAATCAAAAAATACCATATCCACATAAGGTGCTATTTCTTTACATGTCTCCACGCTTCCCATACCGCAGGTTTCAATCGCCGTATTCATCCAGTTTTCCTTCAATTGTTTCAGCAATTCCCTCAGAAACTCCGGCTGTGCCAGAGGTTCTCCGCCGGAAATCGTTACTCCGCCGCCGCTTTTTATATAAAATGCCATATCTCGCTTCGCAGCATCCACTACCTCTTCTACACTCCGTTTTTGCCCGGTCACCTTTCGGCATCTTGCATAACAAGTCTTTACACATGCAAATGCCTCTTCTCTCTCTGCACAGTCCCTGCATATCTTCCAGTCCGGCTCCGCCTTGTCTGAAAGAGCATTATACGGACAATTTGAAATACAAACGCCGCAACCAATACAATTGTCTCCAAAAAACATAAATTCTTCTCTCGGATCCTGCGTCTCTGGATTACTGCACCACTTACATCGAAGATGACATCCCTTGAGAAATACCGTCGTCCGCACACCCAGCCCATCATTCAATGCGTATCTTTCTATATTGGAAATCATGCCGGACAACTGCTGCCCCTTTTCTTTTTCATATTGTATGTTCATTCTTCTTTGCCTCTTCTAATCGCTTTTTCACCTTTAATTAATCATTTCGGTTGGCCAGTACCGCCGCTACAATGATGATTCCTTTGAATACCATCTGCGGATAGGAGGCGATTCCAAGCAGATTCATGACATTCATCAGAATTCCCATAAGAAAAGCTCCGATCAGCGTTTTCACTGCTCCGCCTGTTCCTCCCGAAAGAGATGCTCCACCAATTACAACTGCCGCAATGGCATCCAGTTCATAACCGTCACCAACAGTTGCCGTTCCCATACTCAGTCTTCCTGCCAGTATCATTCCTGCAAGGCTGAACAGAAACCCTCCAATCGCATACACCATCACCAGATATCTCTTTACATGGATTCCTGCCAGTCTCGCCGTCTCCTGATTTCCTCCGATTGCATATAAACCACGTCCGAATTTGGTCTTATTTAGAATAAACATTACAATCAGAAATACAACAATCATTATAAATATCGGCGTCGGAATGAACAACACAGAGCCTTGAATAAAATCAGGCCAAAATGTACCATCTATTCTCCTGCTTTCTCCTACCTGATACATATATGCCAGCCCCTTTAGTACAGAGGTCATCGCAAGCGTCACAACGAACGGTGCGACATGTGCGTAAGCAACCAAAATTCCCGTAATACATCCGAATAAAATTCCAAGTGCACCTACTAACACAATCGCCATCATTCCCATACCTTCCTGTATGAAACCTGCTGACAGACACACACAAATACACACATAAGAACCTACAGATAAGTCAATTCCGCCTGTAATAATAATCATCAGCATTCCGAGTGCACAGATCGCCGAAATAGAATTTGTAATTAACACTGTTTTGATATTTCCTACTGTCAAAAATACCGGTGTTGCAAAACACCCATATAAAAAGATAATAATAAACGCCAAAATTACAAAATTATTTTTAATAAATTTTTCTGCTTTTATGTGATTCTTCTTTTTTATAGCAGTATTTTCCATATCGATTCCTCCTGTCATCCTTTTCCCTTTAGTTTGCTGTATTCGTTGCATGCTTCATAATATTTTCCTCGGTAAGTTCTTCTTTTCCCAATTCTCCCGTCACATGCCCTTCACACATCACATAAACTCTGTCGCTCATTCCTATAATCTCCGGCAAATCTGATGAAATCATGATAATCGCCACTCCTGCCTCGGCAAGTTCTTTCATAATCGTATAGATTTCATATTTATATCCATTCCTTTCGCTTCGCTCAAGGCACAAAACGTTGTGAAAAACGTTGTCACTGAGCGATTTTCTTTTTATTATTCTCAT
>CAJTRE010000013.1:46378-62832 GCA_910578495.1 uncultured Dorea sp. | reverse complement strand
CTGCTCGTTGAAAATTCAATAAAAAAAGAATGTAACTTGAGGAAGTTATTTCCTCTTGTTACATTCAATTATAAAATTCAGGCGAAACTCAGAATATAAGTTTCGCAATATCATGAATTATCTCTATTCTTTTTTAGCAAGTTCTTTCTTTATATTAGTAGTAGAAACTTCCGGTGTTCTGGACAGGTACACCACCTCTGCGCCTTCTTCCTTGAGAAAATCAAATTTTCCTTCCCAGTCGTCGCCGATAACAAATGTATCTATATGATACTCATGAATATCTGTTCTCTTCTGCTCCCAGTTATTCTCCGGAATTACAAGATCTACATATCTGATTGCTTCCAAAAGCATTTTTCTCTTCTCATAAGAAAAATAACACTTCTTCTGTTTCTCATTCCAGTTAAATTCATCCGTAGACAACGCTACAATCAAATAGTCACCCTGCTCTTTTGCCCTGCGCAGTAAATTAATATGTCCATAGTGCAAAAGATCAAAAGTACCATACGTTATTACTCGTTTCATAATTCTTATTTCCTCACTTTTGTTTATTATTAATGACATCCATTTCTCTTACACTTGTAATATGCAGTCGGATCTGTCGGATCCCATCTATGGGAAGATTTCAGCTTATACGCTGTTGGTTTTCCTAACGGTCCGGATGTATTACCATTGTAGATAACAACCTTTGTCTTTAATTTACAATTATCATAGATCCATTTTGCGTCTCCCGCTTTGAGACGGACGCATCCATGTGAAGCCGTTGTTCCAAGCTTATTGTATGCACTGGTACTAAGTGTCATATTATTATTTGGCGAACTATAAAATACGGAGTGGAATAGAATTCCTCCTACAATTCTGGTATCCCACTGTCCCCAGCATGGCCCCATCAACGTATGCCAACGGTATTTTGCAGGAGTATAGAATGTTCCGGTCGGCGTTGCATATCCAACTGAACATACAAATGCTTTTACCGGAATAATATATCCATTCTTTCCATCTTTTGCATATACGGTAACTGTATTTTTCTTTTTATTTACTTTAATTACGTATGAAGACTGTTTTCCAATAATTTTACTTACATCTTTTACAAGCTTACCAGAAGAATTGTAGTACAGTTTATAGCCATTTACATATCTCCATCCGGCCGTACCTTTCTTAAATGCCGCAGAAGAATATCCGTAAACTTTCTTACCACCCATAGTACGATAAGCTCTGACTTTATAGTAATAAATCTTACCTTTTTTCAATCCGGTATTCGTCCACTCGGTAATGTTTCCCTTGGTAATCGTTTTTAACTTTGTATATTTTCCATTCTTTGCGGTACTTCTAAAGACTTCATACCCGCTGGCTCCGGCCGTCCTATTCCATTTCAAAACTATTTTTGTTGAATAATTTTGTGTAGCATTACTATTAATCTTTACTTTTTCCGGAATTGACTTTCCATATTCGGGACTTTCCGATAAATCGCCATAACAATTCTGCTTATTGACTTTCCGGTAAGCACGTACTTTATAGTAGTAATATCTTCCACAAGTACATTTTTTATCTGTAAAAGATTCCTTACTGCCGCCAACAGCTGTACCTATTCTGGTATACTTTCCGTTTCTGGCCGTACTTCTATAAATTGCATATCCGTCGGCGCCTTCTACTTTGCCCCACGTAATTGTCAGAGCATTGTATCCTGCCGAACTAACCTTTTTTACTGTCGGCGCTGATACCTGTACTTTTTGCTTCACTTCATTGGAGTATGGACTATATACATTCTGACCTTTTACAGTCCGATAGGATCTAACCATATAATAATATATATTATTCGTTTTTAAATTATTATTTGTAAAACTAAGAGTGGCCGCACTTGATTTTACAGTTCCTACTCTTGTATATTTCCCATCCAGAGACGTACGTCTGTACACTGCGTAACCGGATGCTCCCGGAACTTTTTTCCAGCTTACTGTTATCGCCTTATAAGTTGATGTGGATTTTAAAGTCTTAATTTCCGGTAATTGAATCGTGTAACTTACTGAGGTCGTCCCTGTATAGTTTCCGATACCTTTTACCGTTGCTTTTGCTGTTCCGACTTCTCTGCAAGAACTGTAAGTAACTGTATAATCTGTTCCGGATTTTAACGTCACATTACCATTTTTCAAAGTCATTGCCGGCTTAATATCTTTGCCGGTATAATCATAACTTGTCGTTTTCAAAACAGGTTTCATATCGTTTACAGACTTCTGGGTAATCTTGAAATCTGCAGTAATTTCTCCCTCATAGCCCTTATCTTTATTACCGGTTACTGTCACAGACGCTGTTCCGACATTCACATTGTTTTTGTAATCCACCGTATATTTGTCTGAATCAAGTGTTTGATTTTGACCATCCACTACCTTGACATCCGGCTTTACGGCAGCGCCGCTATAAACATAAGATTTCTGAGACAACTCAATCTTTGCACCAATATCATTTAAGCTTTCTAAATTCTGAACTGTCGGTTCTTTCACTTCTGGCGAATCCTTATCCGCTGCCGTCTTCACATCTGCCCCGTCTTCGTCTTCTGCTGAAACGAAAAGCAACGTACTCATACTGAGCATCAGAACAAGCAACAAGCCAAATGCTCCCTTAACTATACCTTTTCTCATCTTTTTTCCTCCTCAACATACTCTCTAAATATATATTCTGACTTCTGATTATCGGCAAAAGCTTCTGTACTGTCTTTTTTCAGAAAGACGATGAACGTCTGAAAGATCAACTGAATATCTTTCCATATACTGAACTGCTCAATATACATCATATCCATGATAAGCTTTTCCTTCGGCGTCGTATTGTATTTTCCAAAGATCTGCGCGTACCCGGTAAGACCAGCCTTCACACGCATTCGATACCTGAATTCTGGAATCTTCTTTGTGTAAGCCGATACATTCTCCAGCATTTCCGGCCTGGGACCGACAAATGTCATATCCCCTTTCAGAATATTATAAAGCTGCGGCAGTTCATCGATACGGGTTCTTCTCAGGAAATTACCCGGTCTGGTAATTCTGGAATCTCCCTCTGTCACAGATTTATTTTCTACATTTTCTTTCATTGTACGGAACTTATATACCTCAAACACATTTCCGTTAATAGTTGCCCTCTTTTGTTTAAACAAGACGCTGCCACCGTCATTTGCTTTAATCACAATCGCAGTGACCAGCCAAACCGGCATCGTGAGAATTCCCAATACAATAGCCAGCATAAGATCCAGTATCCTTTTGACAATCCGTTGTTCCATCGTAAGCGATTTCACATTCGCATTCAGAAGAGACATATCCTCTAACACATAGTATTCTGAATTCATCTCTACGACATCCTCTATCTCCGGATTAAAATAAATATTAATTCTGTTTTTGTAACAATATTGTACAATCTCTCCTCTATAGGAAACCGGAACATCAATCAGGAACACTGTATCTATCTTTTTCAGACACATTAAAATATCTTTTTTCTTATAATCATAAATCTCATCTATACTATATTGTTTTTTATACTTGGACATGACTCTTGCAATCTTATCCAGACTCTTCTGCGAAGAAGTAATAATACAGCACCTTTCGGGATTATGAATTTTGAAAAACAAGGTGTTCCCCGCATATGCATAGAATATCAAAATCAACATCTGTAAAACAAATGCCATAATCAATGCCCCTATACTGTCCAGTTGAAACTGTCGTATATCAGGTTTATTTGTTCTCATGATCATCAATTGCAGATAAGTGATAATATCTGTAAACAAAATCGCAAAAGACATAGAACGGATAATAGGCTTACTCTTTCTTCTGCCGATATCATACTTTCCATACACGTTCAAAAATAACAATCCTACAATAATAAAGGTTGTAAGAGTAATACCCAGCGTTCTTGATAATGCCCGCAGGGAATGACTGCCCAGCCCCAGACAGTATATGAAAGTCCCAAGAAGCGTCAAATACAGACTCAGTTTGACTGTCAGCCACAATATCGATTCAAATCTTCTCAATTTTTTCTTCATTGTTTTTCTACTGCTCCACCAATCACGCGCTCCACAAAACGCTTACTTGCATTTCCGTCATTCAGATAGTTGTATTTATCATTAAATTTTCGGTAATGCTCATCATATGAGAACCATGATTCCCAGTTTTGGATCTTCTCAATCAACACCTCTTCTGCTTCTACAATAGGCCCCGGCAGTTCTTCCAGGTCAATATAGAAACCTCGCAATTCATTCTTATAAGCGTCCAGATCATACATATAAAATAAGATTGGACGTTTCAGATTCGCATAGTCAAAAAACACACTGGAATAATCTGTAATAAGCATATCGGAAATTACATATAACTCATTAATATCGTTGTATTTGGATACATCGTATACGAACCCTTTATATTCTTCAAAATCAAAAGCGTCGGCCACAAGATAATGCGCTCTGAATAAAATCACCCAGTCTTCTCCCAGAGTCTCTCTCCATTTTGCAAAATCTACAGGATTAGAATATACATACCCAACGCCGGCCACATGCTGATTGTCTCTCCATGTCGGCGCATAAAGCAGAACTTTCTTATCTTCCGGAATCTTCAGTTCCTCTTTGATTCTGGAAAGACATTTTTGATCATAGTTTTGCAGAAAATCATTTCTTGGATATCCTGCCTCAAGGACTTTATCTCTCTGACCCGTTTCATTCAAATTCCACGCGGAAGCGAATTTGTCACTGGCAAATGCTGACGGTGAAAGAATATATTTGAATTTTTCCGCATCTGTACGATATTTGTACTGAATCTCCTCACTGGAATTCATAGCGTTATTAGAATGTTCAATATCATAACCAAGTCTTTTTAACGGTGTTCCATGCCAGCACTGTACATAAACCTGCCCTTTTTTTGGATAAATATAATCGTAAATACGATAATTAAAAATCCAATATTTCGCAACAGCAAGAGCTTTTGTATACTCCTTAGATTTATTCTTTACTATAGAAGTTCTGGGATTATCTGCAAGCCATCCATATAACTCCAGATTTCGTACTACCCATATGAATTTGTAATCCTTATATTCTTCACTGGATAACATATATTCATAGACTGCCTTTGGCGTACAGGAATAGGATTTCCCATTAAAGGCATTAAACATAACTGTTTTCTCGTCTGCTTTCACTCCTATTGTATTAATAGCGTATTTCGTCTTTCGATAGGTATTCATACCAAAACGCATAAATTTTCGTAATGGTACATTTCTTTTTGCAACCGCAGTTGCCCCTTTTCTGATCATCTTACGAACAGCATTCATATTTCTGTCTCCTTACAAATAAAATCTGCCATTTTCTCTGTACAAGATTTTGTATTTCCTATGTATTTCTTTTGGAATTTCTGTAAATCTTCAAAATCATACTCATTCTTTTTCATACTTTCATATAAATCTTCTGCATTCTCAAACACATAGTTACGCATTTCCTGTTTTAGATGAATATTCAGACCTCTGTTCTTTGTATACCGCTCATAATCAGGAGTATAAAACCACACAGGCACTCCCAAAAGAGACGCCTCAAACACGCAGGCGGAATAATCTGTAATAATATGATCTGCAATCTTCATCAGATCATAAGTAGAAAATCCGCCATGGACCTGATAGTCTTCTTTATTTGGTACTGTACTAAATGGGTGCAGAGATATAATAAGCCTCATATCTGCATCTTGCTTAAAAGCACTTTGAAGCGCTTCTACTATCTTTTCTTCTCCTGACCGGAACGTTGGAAGGTAAAGAACTATCTCTTTTCCTGCCGCTTCCGGATTCTTTTCAAGAAATTCCTGTTTCTTTTTCTTACCATCCAGAACGTAATCAATTCTCGGGAGCGTATACTGCACAATCTTTTCTAGCGGAGTATCAAATGCCTCTGCATAAAACTTTGCCATTGTCTGCGATGGAGCCGCTACGTAATCATAATTTCTGTGCATATCCATCGCCTTGCTGAGTTTTTCATCCCGTCCTTCTTTTTTTCCAAGACTTTGTAAACCAAATTTTTTAACAGCTCCCATGGCATGCCAAATCTGTATCACCTTAAGTGATTTTTTGTGATGCAGACAAGAGATCGGAATTGAATATGTATCGCATACTGCCACTGACGCTCCGGCTATATGGTACATATCGCCCAACAGCCCGGCTATATATCTGATAATCCCAATTGGTCCCATTCTCAAAGTACGCAGTCGGAATATCTGCTCATACTCGGGATATTTTTCCCGGATTTTATCTGATAACAACTCCATATCCAAAGATTTATCATTACTTTGTCTGGATAAATATACAATTTTTTTTCTGGTTTTTATCATCTTTTTCATCGGCATATATATCATTCTAAATATACCCTTTACAAAGATGATTCCACAACATTTCATAAATCCCCTCGCTTAAATCACAGCTTAGTGTACATTTTTTATCTTATCACATCATTATTTAGTCTGCAACTTTTTCCCAAAGGAGCGCTGCGTATTCCTGTTTCCCATCACGCAGCATCAGTTCATTCACTGCTTCTTTCGGATCTTTACCTCCAAAGAGAACCTCATTCACCTTATTAATAATTGGAAGGGAAACCCCATACTTATCTCCAAGTTTCACTGCTGCTTTCGTAGAATATACTCCTTCTACAACCATCTGTACTTCATCCATTGCTTCCTGCATTGTTTTGCCCTGTCCAATCAAATATCCTGCTTTACGGTTACGACTGTGAACACTTGCACAAGTTACAATTAAATCTCCAATACCGGTAAGACCCATAAAACTCTCTAAAGAACTTCCCATAGCTATTCCCAGTCTGGATATTTCAGCAATTCCCCTTGTAATCAGAGCTGCCTTTGTATTATCTCCATAACCCATTCCATCTGCAATTCCGGCCGCCAAAGCTATGACATTTTTAAGAGAACCTCCCAGTTCCATGCCTAAAAGGTCCGGACTTGTATATACTCTGAACACTTCGTTTTTAAACATATTCTGAAGATAAACTGCTGTCTTTTCAGATTTTGCTCCGATTACAACTGTAGTAGGAAGACCGCGTCCCACCTCTTCCGCATGGCTTGGCCCTGACAATACGGCCACATCTGCCTGTGGAATTTCATTTTTAATCTGCTGAGACAATGTCATAAGCGTATCTTCTTCTATTCCCTTGGCAACATCGACAATAATCTGATTCTCTGTCACATACGGGCACATACTTTTCGCTGTAGTTCTTGTAAAACTTGACGGAACAGCCAGAACAAGAAAATCTTTTCCTTTCACTGCCGTCTCAAGATTTGTTGTAAATTCCATATCCTCCGGAATCTTTACACCCGGCAGTTTACTCTTATGCTCTCTCTTTGTACTGAGCATCTGGACTTCTTCCTCAACAATAGACCATACTGTTACAGCATGCCCGTTCTTGTGTAATAATAATGCCAGTGCGGTCCCCCAGCTTCCTGCTCCGATTACTCCTACGTTTGCCATATCTCTTACCTCCAAAACATATCATTCATAATACATAATTTCGCAAAATAAAAAAGTCTGTCACCCAGTCTCATATTATATCATGTTTTGTAAAGTAAATCATTAACTTTTTCTTATTATTTTATTTCTCATGCCTTTTTCGGTACCGCCGCATAAACCCTTCATAATTTTCCACTATCTCCTCCGCCCGTCCATACTCTTTCACCACCCCATCGTGAATCCACACCACATCATCGCAAAGCTCTAAAATACTGGAATTGCTGTGAGACACGATAAGCACTGTTTTCTCTTTATCTTTAATCAGTTCTTTCATTTTTTCATAACTTTTCTCCCGGAAATTCATATCCCCGACGCTAAGTACCTCATCAATCAAAATAATCTCTGTGTCCAAGATTGCAGTGATCGAAAAAGCAAGTTTTGAATACATTCCGCTGGAATACGTATGCACAGGCTTATAGATAAAATCTCCCAATTCCGAGAATTCGATAATCTCCGGCAGCCGCTTTTTAATCTCCTGTTCTCGAAACCCAAGAAGCAGCCCAGACAAGTATATGTTCTCAAGCCCGCTTAAATTCGCCTGAAATCCAATGCCAATGGCAAGAAGTGACACTCTTTTCCCGAACGTGTCCACTGTTCCCTCATCCGGAGAAAACACACCGGCAATGGTGCGCAGCAGAGTAGACTTTCCGCTTCCGTTCTTCCCAATAATGCCTACTATCTTTCCCTTTGGCACTTGAAAGGTAACTCCTTTTAATGCCTCGTAGTAATCCCGCCGTCTAAAGACGTTTCCCATGCTCTTTCGTATGGAGAAAGATTTCATTCCCCGGTATGCTACTTTCACATTTCTCACATCAATGGCTGTCTCATTCACCCGTCTACACCACCTTTATATAAGAATTTTCGTGACGATACATTAACTTTAGTCCCAGAGCCAGAAGAAATACAGCAATCACACTCCAGTAGAGAAAAAGCTCTAGCCGAAGCCCCTGCCCATAGATGATAATCTTCCGAAACTCATCGATAATATATGCCACCGGATTGACCGTCACCATCAGTTTCCCAACACTTACTCCGAGCACTCTGGCTGAGGACAGCCGCTCGCTCACATCATAAAACACTCCGGACAAATAGAAAAGAAACCGGAGAATCACCTGCACTACATTGTATAAATCATTCATATACACCCCAAAATGCGCCACAAGCACACAGAGAGAAAGGCTCATAAAAAGAAGCAGAATTACTAACGGAACACAATATAGAAGCCTTAAGGTAGGCGGTATACCATAAGCGATGGCAAATGCCGCCACAATCCCAAAAGAAATCAACATCTTAAACAGATTCACATACATTTTTTCCATGATTAGCATATATTTGGGAATATAGATTTTAGATACAATCCCCCGGAAGGTATTTACAATTTTAACGGATATAGTCAACATTTTATTAAAGAAATTCCAAACAGTAAGCCCAATGATCACTACTACCGGGAGATATGCCCCCTTAGAATGAAACACGACTACCGTAATGAACACATAGACCAGCATAAAAAGCACCGGATCTAACACCCACCATGCCCATGTAAGATAGGAGTTTCCCACTTCGCCTTTTAACTCTGATTTTGCCGCATAGAGGGCATACGGATTATACCGTTTCCAATGTTCTGCCACTTTCTTAAACATATCCGTCTCCTTATATATAATCTGTCATTTCCGGTATCTTTCCATTCACGTCCATCACAATAAGATTGCAAAGATGCAGTTTCTTCCGATATTTCCTGTAATAATCCAGTGAGAGGAACTGAACCCCCGGATATTTTCGGATTAGTTCATGAATATAGAGAAGATTCCCCTTTACCAGTACAAGAAGGCTCATATGATCCTTTCGGAAACTATCATAATGCATAAGAATCCGCTCCATTTCTTCCATATGCTCCAATTCATATGCAATACGGAAATCATTGTTTTTATATGGTGCAGGCGCCGCCGGCTTCACTATGCGATAAATCTTCTTCGCCCCCCGGTATAGTAACGGATGCCCTTTCACCATACGAATCACAAAATTCTTCATAATCTCCTCCTGTTTTCAAAAGCTGCCGGATGGCTTCCCAGATAATCGGCATATCATAATGCTCCGTCACAAACTGAAGCCCCTGCTTTACTAAGTTCTGATAATCTTCTTCGTGCCTGTTCAAGTATTCGATCCGCATCGCCAGCTCTTCCACAGAATCTGCCACAACCTCTTCCGGATAAATATACTCAATCCCCTCCCAGCGAAGCGCCAGCGCCGCTCCTGCTGCCGCCATACTCTCAAAAGGCGTCACATGGAAACTTTCCGGAAACGACGAATCACTCAGAGACAACACATATCCGGTTCTTGTAAGAAAATGATGCATATCCACCCATCCTTCAAAAATAACGGCGTCTGATAATCCTTCTCTCTCTATCGTTTCATATACGTTCAGATAATATTCTTTTTCCTCTGGAACATTCCATGTGTTAGGAAATTCCTCTGGACGCTTTCCGGTTACATGAAGCACATATCTATCGTCTCTTTTTCTGAGAAGTTTAAGAAGTTCTAGCGCCCGATGAAGTCCTTTTCTCTTTGGCAGCGCCCCGGCAAGCGTCAAATGATAGCGGGCGTCTTCTGATTTTTTCTTGGAATACTTGTCCACTTCGATAAAATTATTGATAACCGTACATTTTTCCGGCGGAATCCGAAAACGTCTTGTGAATTCCTCCATCCAGTAATACGAAACTGTAATAATCTTTGTTACTCTCCGAAGATCCAACTGTCTTCCATACGCCCGCCCTATTTCAAAACGATGTGCCCGGATAAACAGGCTTTGATGTGGGTAAGCATGGTTCGAATACCACTCAGCAGAAGCAAGCAGCCATTCGCACCAGATAATGTCCGCTCGTTTTAAGTATCTTTGTGCCTCTTTGGGATTAAACTCCATGTACTCTGCAAGTTCCTGTACCTCCAAATTAAATTCCTGCTCAAAGTATGCGAACAACGGCTTTAAAAATTTCAGATCATGACCGCTCACCAGCAAACGCATTGTTTTCTTTGGATATTTTTCAAGAGCCTGTCTTACATTTTCATAGATATTCTCCGGCGCAAAACACTCTCTCACCCATTCCAGTCGAGAGCTTGCTTTCTCCCAAGTTCTTCCATTTTCTACTGCCAGCAATATTTTTTCCTGACACTCTTCTACGGAATCCGCATAAAGAGGATAATCCTCTCCCAACAGTTCCCTGTGCATCCTTGTCCTGCGAAGAATAACCGGCACGTCTGCAAAACAATATTCCAGCAGTTTCACTGATATTTCCAGAGACTCGTCATGATCCACTTTACGACTTCGAAATCCATAACCGAGGCTGCATGTCTCCATAAGCTTGTGGGTTTCTTTGTGAGGAAGAGCGCCATGAAAGATAATATTCGGACTCTGTTCCAGTTTATCCATAATTTCTTTTTTGTATTCCCACATATCCCGGTTTACCTTATTTCCCGCGAAATGCAGTTGAATCTTCGGATCTTTCCTCCAGAGACCTTCCATCACTTCAAGAAGTTCTCGAATATTCCAGTCCTTCGCCAGCTTCCCGGCATAGATTATCGTTTTATCCTGTTTTCCAAAAGCCCTTTCTTTTTTAGAGCTGTCTTTCTGAATGCCGGAGAAAACCACCGGATGCAGAACGTGGAATTTCTCACCGTCAACAAGGAGGAGCTCTTTCAAATACTCTTTCATTGCCTCCGTCTGTACAAAATAAGCTTTCACACTCCCATACAGACTTTTAAGAAACTGCCTTTCTCTGTCTGTGACCGACTCCTTATTATGGCAGAAATCTGTCAGATACGGAATTACTTTAGAAAGGAGAGAGCTTTTTAAAAGCCTCTCCGTCACCTTTTTTCCTCGTAAGATCATACAGGAATAATCCCGCAGACCGTCAATCGTTTCCAATATTTTTTCTATGTTATTTTCATCTACCTCTATAATATGATCCAGATACTCTTTCGCATAGAGAAACCGGACTCGGTATCGTTTCTCTAATTCTCCGGTTAATATGTGATTGCGGATCTGTTTTTTTAGTAAAATATCCACATAGTTTTCCCGATCTGTCAACAAAAGCTTTGCCAGATTGATAAGCCATATACTGGAGCCGTCTACAACGTTCAGATCCAGATCGCCATACAACAGAATCTTTCTACTCATTTATTTCCTCCCTTAATAATCCAATGCAGTCATAGTGGGGAATTTGTTTCATCCGCTCTTTCACCCAGGTCTCCTGCAATTCTTTATGTCCAAGAGCAATCACAAGATAATCGCTGGTATCCAGAATATAAGTAAGCGGACGCAGTGAAATCCCTTCCACTTCCTCCTCCGAGCTGTTGGGTTCATATCCTGCCGTATCATATCCTGCTTTTTCCAGTGCATGAGCAAGACAAAGCGATGGACTTTCCCTCATATCGTCTATATCCGGTTTGTATGCCATACCCATAATACCCACTCGTTTTGCCCTGCTGCCTCTTACATCAATTGTTTGACTTTTGAACGGTTTTTTATCTTCTTCAAGAGCTTTGTCGATCTCTTCTGTCACCCACAACGGTTTTCTCTCATTGATCTCCCGGGCAGTTCGAATAAGACTCGCTTTCTCCCCGTATTTCTCCACGATAAACCAAGGATCTACCGCCAGGCAATGTCCACCTACTCCAAGCCCCGGCGTCAGGATATTTACCCGCGGATGTTTATTCGCAAGTTCTATCAAACGAAAGACATCAATTCCGGATTCCCTGCATATTGCAGACAACTGGTTGGCATAGGCAATATTTATATCTCTGTACGTGTTCTCTGCCAGCTTACACAGTTCTGCCGTCACGTCGTCGCATACGTAACAGGTTCCTCCGCTTACAAACGTCTCATAAAGCTCCTTTGTCATCTGCGCGGCTTTCATATCTTCAGAGCCGATGATACGGTCATTATGTGTTAACTCATACAGAATTTTCCCCGGAAGTACCCGCTCCGGACAATGCGCAGTAAAGAACGTTTCTTTTGGAAGACCGCTTACATCCGCCAGAATCTTTGTCACGTGTGCTGTAGTATGCGGCGGTACAGTGGATTCCAAAATGACCAGATCTCCCTTTTTCAGAAGTTTTGCTACGTTTATTGAAGCTTCTTCTACATACGTAAGATCTGCTCTCTTCTCTCCCTCCGTCTCCAAAAACGGCGTCGGAACACAGATGACATAAATATCTGCCGGGGCGGCCTCGTCAGTAATGATAAGATTCCCTTTCTGCGTTACGTTCTCATATGCCTCCTGTAACCCCTGCTCCACGATATGAATGCTTCCTGCTTTCAGACACTCTCTTACCTCAGATTTGGCATCATAACCTTTTACCTGATGTCCTGCTTCTGCCATCACTACTGCTGTAGGAAGTCCGATATATCCAAGCCCTACCACTGTTATTTCCTTATTCTGCATGCTCTGCCTCCAAATTTCTGTTACCTTTTTTCTCTTCGAATCATAGCATGAAATGCAAAAAGTTCCGGAAGCTGCGCAAACCGTCCGGGTTCCCGTATCATGCGGTACAGCCATTCCATGCCTGCCCGCTGTACATATTCCGGCGCTCGTTTTGTTTTACCGCTCCATATATCAAGCGCTCCTCCTACCCCCATAAGGATATTGACATCCAGAGACTTTTTATGCTCTATGATCCACTCCTCCTGAAGCGGCGTGCCCTTTGCCACAAACAGCACATTTGCTCCTGAGTCTTTGATTTTCGTCAGTACATCTCCGTCTTCGTATCCGTTGCAATACCCTGCAATCTGTATTTTTGGAAACTGTTTTCTCAAATTCTTCTGCGCCTGTACATTACTTTCTTCTTCCGCGCCGTAGAAGAACAGTCTTGCGCCCATTTTATCTGACTCCCTGCATATATCTGTCAAAAGATCGATCCCTGTGATTCGTTCTAATGGAACTTCCGCCGCTTTCACCACAGCCGTTCCGTCTGCATAACGAATATCAAAGCTGTCCATAATCATCCTCATCTTTGCGTCTCTCACAGTCTTTACAATCTTCCTTGCATTCACTGCCACCAGCGATAATTGCCGGTTTTCTTTTATAGCTTTTTTCAACTGATCCATCAATTCTACTTTTTTGATAATGGTTAATGGTACCCCTGCGACTTTTGTACTTTCCATCTCCATTCCCCCATCTCATTCCTAACACTATGGTTTCCGAAAGGGAAATGTTTTATGTAATGCTATTTATAATACTTTATAATTGCTTCCGTAATTCGTTTACTGGCATTTCCATCCCCATAGGGATTCTCTGCCCGGCTCATTTCCTCATAGGCTTCTTTTGAATCCAATAGCCTGCTTGTTTCCTTTATGATATTCTCTTTTGCTGTTCCTACTAATTTAAGAGTTCCGGCTTTTATACCCTCCGGCCGTTCTGTCGTATCTCTCACCACAAGTACCGGTTTGTCAAGACTCGGCGCTTCTTCCTGAATACCGCCGCTGTCAGTCATGACAAGATAAGACCTCTTGATGATATTGTGAAATTCTGTCACTTCCAATGGCTCTGTAAGTCTTACGCTCTTATTATGGTCAAAAATTTTCCGAGCCATACTTTCCACCACCGGATTCGGATGACAAGGACAAATCACACAGATGTCTTCATATCGTCTCGTCAATTCTCCCACCGCCTCAAAAATCCGGCAAAGAGGCGCACCCCAATTCTCTCTCCGGTGAGCAGTCAAAAGAAGGATTCGCCTCTCACCTGCCCAATCAAGTGCAGGATGTGAAAACTCCTCCTTTACCGTTGTTTTTAATGCATCAATCACTGTGTTTCCAGTGACAAAGATTTTATCCGCAGGTTTCCCTTCCCTCAAAAGATTTTTAAGAGTTGTCATTGTAGGTGTGAAATGAAGCTGTGCCAGATTACTTACCATCTGCCGGTTTGCTTCTTCCGGATAAGGAGACGCAAGATTATATGTACGAAGTCCTGCCTCCACATGCCCAAATGGGATTTTGTGATAAAAGGCAGACAGCGCCGCTGCAAACGTGGTGGTCGTATCTCCATGAACCAATATAAAATCAGGGTGTTCTTTTTTCAGGATTTTATCCAGATTTTTTAGAATATTTGCTGTGATCGTATCTAAGGTCTGTCCCGGATACATAAGATCCATGTCATACTCGGGACGTATACGGAAGGTATCAAGCACACTGTCCAACATCTCCCTGTGCTGGGCAGTAACACAGACAACACTCTCTACTTTGTCCGTATGTCTTTTAAGCTCCTGAATGACCGGAGCCATCTTGACAGCCTCCGGCCTTGTTCCAAAAATACTCATTACTTTGATCATGCTGCACTTCCATGAGAATGGGATTATTATCTATAGTATTAAGGATAGGTGGAAAAACATACCATCTTTTTTATGATATGAACTTGATCGCAGCCAAACAAACTCACAAAACGGAATACACCTTATAAAACCAGGTAACGGCGTGTCACTTTTCAAGATTGGAGCAGTAGATGTTACTGCCGACGGCTACTCTCTGGAATATGTAACGCCTGCTTATGATGAAAACAATATAAAAGAAACTCAAGAGGCAGTTAATGATTGTCTGCTTGCAGGAAGTTACCATAACGTCCCTTCACGTTTTAAAACTCTTAGTGTCATAGAAAATTGATTAGCTGAGTAGTTTTAGTCACGTTTCATCACTTTTTGTCATACTTTGTCGATTTTTGTCACAACATACTCCATTTCATGCTCTGTCTCATATCTTTTCTAGCAAAAAACATTATAAAAAACATAGGTTGGAATATCTGTCCAACCTATGTTCATCTTCTTAATTATTGTGCTCCGGCTCCCGCCGCTTTATCTGACTCCTCTATCTCAGCTTCTTCCGAAAACTCCACAACTCTTACAATATTCAACTCTTCTTCCGGCGCTTCAGCGATAATACCTTCCAGAATATCATTAAAGATTTGATTCTTTGTAATATCTACCTCCACCCACAAAGGAACTTTACTTCCCGCCTCAAACCAAAGATATATGTCTCTGCTCTGCTCTTCCAAACAGTTATCAAAGGCTTTCTGTAGTTCCTCTGATTCTTTCAGACGATTCTGCAGCTTTTCCCCCATCTCGTTCTCTGCAATTTCTGCCGCAGTAAGATGACCTTCTTCTGTCATCTTTAGGAGAATAAGATTTCTTCCATCTATTTCCTCTTCTCCGACAACTTCGTAATCAGTAATGAACGTAAGATCTATGATTCCTGTCTCCTCAAGAACATGGAGGAAATTATCCGGTTCTTCCGCTGCTTCTTTCGACTCTGGTTCATAAGTCTTCTGTGTGTTTTGCTGTTTCTCTCCGTCTATGAGATCATAAACTGTCAGTACCTTTTTCTCTTTAACATTATAAGCTTTTATACTTTCTCTGTACCATGTCTTATCGGCATCTGCCTGACGGTCTGCAACTTCGCTGTCCTCTGGCTGCTCATCAGCAATCTGTTCCTCTAAGTTCTTACTACTGTCCGCTTCTTCCTCTGTGTGGGTGTCCTTCCCACAGCCCGCCGTCATAAGCAAAACAAGCAGTAATACCAGCCCACTTTTTAATTTTTTCATACTCCATCGTCCCCTGACACTTTTATATTACTTAAGCTTTTTTCAAGTATTTTGACGCAATATAATAGTTTTTACCGCTCATCTTAAAGCGATACCATGTATAACCATTGGCTTTTTTCGAATAGCCGCTCTCTACGTCAATTGTCTTACTTTTTGCCAATGTTCCTTTTCTGGTGTAAGATGTTCCTGCTCCACTTCGATAATTCACTTTTGTCGTTGTTTTATACTTGATGTATTTTTTGCTGCTGGAAGAACTACTGGAAGAACTGTTTGAAGAACCGCCTATAGTTGCTATTTTTTTTACATACTTGGAAGCAATGTAATATTCTTTACCGTTCATTTTAAAACGATACC
>CAJTRE010000013.1:6066-46368 GCA_910578495.1 uncultured Dorea sp. | reverse complement strand
ACTTGGAAGCAATGTAATATTCTTTACCGTTCATTTTAAAACGATACCATGTATAACCATTGGCTTTCTTTGCAGAACTGTTCTCCACATCAATGATCTTTCCTGATGCAAGCGTTCCACTTACTTTATAAGATGTCCCTGCTCCACTTCGATAATTCACTCTTGTTGTTGTTTTATACTTGCTGTATTTTTTGCTGCTGGAAGATGAACTGCTTGTTGTTACCTTCTTTACATACTTGGAAGCAATGTAATATTCTTTACCGTTCATTTTAAAACGATACCATGTATAGCCATTAGCTTTTTTCGAATAGCCATTCTCCACATCAATAGTCTTTCCTGATGCAAGCGTTCCACTTACTTTATAAGATGTCCCTGCTCCACTTCGATAATTCACTCTTGTCGTTGTTTTATACTTTGTATATTTTTTTACAGGCGCCGGCTTTTCCGGCTTCGGCTCTGGTTCTGGCTTCGGCTCTGGTTCCGGCTTTGGCTCCGGTTTTACTTTTTCATAGCTGATATTTAAATCAACAACTCCGCTGATCCCATCTACTTTTCCTTGGGATGAGCACTGCCACATAGAATAAGCGCCTGTGTAAGTACATTTAGGTCCCCACTGTGCAACCCATCTGTCCCACTGATTGAATCTGGAATCCGTCAGATAATTGGAAAACCAATCTTCACTGGAATAAACTCCAGAGTCATAACCTGCCGCTTCAATTTTATCGAAAAAAGCCTCTGCAATATCACCAATTCCCTTTTTGCTTACTTTTTCACGTACTTTATTTTCTTCTAAATCATAATAAATCGGATAATCAATGTCCTCCTTGTATTCTTTGACCAGCCTCAGTACATGATCTGCCTCACTTTTCGCTTTCTCTACTGTGTCTGCATAAGAATAAATATATACACCAAATGGAATCTTGTTGGCAATACAAGCCTCTACATTTTCTTTCCATCTTGTATCATCCTGATCCGTTTGATTCTGTCCGTATCCACAACGGATAATCACATAGTCAACACCGGCAGCTTTTACTTTCTTCCAGTCAATTCCTCCTTGATGATGGCTGACGTCAATTCCTTTTGCCTCCCCTACCGACGGCCACGTTGTGAACTCAGATGATCTGGCATGTGCAAAAGTTTTGGCTCTTTGTCCGTTTGTATAACGCCAACTGTTTTCCAGACCACTTCTCTCAGCCTCAAGAAGCTCGTCTGCTTCCTCAATTTCTTTTTTAACCGCTGTCCCCGAGTTTTCCTTTGGCTCTTCGATTGACTCTTTCTCTGGTTCTTCCTTCGGTTCTTCCTGGGACTCTATTTTCGGTTCAACATTGATTCCTTCATTTTCTTCTACCCCTGTCTGCGCCGGCTCACCTGTCTGTTCTTCCACTGCGCTTACATCATAGGAGAATATGACTACTGACAACATAACTCCGGCAATCAACAAACTTAGTTTCCTATACCATTTTTTCATAACTCACCTCTAAACAAAATACTTGCTGCTTTTTGTCACACATATTACTTTCCTTACGGACTATACACGTTTCAAATATTTGGATGCAATATAATAACTTTTACTACCCAGTTTAAACCGATACCATGTATAACTGTTTGCTTTTCTGGAATAGCCGCTTTCCACCATAATAGATTTACCTTTTGCCAGTGTTCCCCGAACTTTATAGGAAGTTCCTGCCCCGGCTCTATAATTCACTTTGGCTTTGGTCTTGTATTTGTTATATTTCTTTGCAACACTCTTGCTTTTTGATGAAGAACTGCTCGTTGAAACTTTTTTCACATACTTAGATGCTACATAATAGTTCTTTCCACCCAGCTTAAACCGATACCACGTATAACCATTTGCTTTCTTGGAATAACCATTTTCTACTTCTATCGTCTTCCCGGACGCTAACGTACCTTTCTTACTATAAGACGTTCCCGCTCCGCTCCGGTAATTTACTTTCGTACTGGTCTTATACTTCGTATATTTTTTTGCACTTGGTCTATTGGAAGAACTACTCGATGTAACTTTTTTCAAATACTTGGATGCTACATAGTAATTCTTTCCACTCAGTTTAAACCGATACCACGTATAACCATTCGCTTTCTTGGAATAACCGCTCTCTACGCTGATTGTTTTTCCAGAACTTAACGATCCTTTAACACTATAAGATGTTCCGGCCCCACTTCGGTAATTTACCTTCGTGCTGGTTTTATAAGTAATATATTTCTTCGCAGCACTTGGCTTACTCGTACTTGGTTTACTCGTACTCGGTTGGCTCCCATTCACAGCAATTCCGATAACGTCTAATGTTTTTCCAGAACTTGACACTGCATAAATCATACAGGTTCCTGATTTCACTCCCGTAATCTTTCCACTGGTGCTCACAGTAGCCACTGCCGGATTACTCGTCTCATAGTAAACCGTCTCGCCGGACGCTGCGCTGACGCTGAGTTGTTTTGTACTTCCCGCCTTAATGGTGCTGTTTGTATTCATCTTCAAATAATTGGCAGAAATATATCCTGTCTTAGAGCCATAAGTCACCTTCACCCAATACGGATGCGTCTGCTGGCTGGCAATCGGAATTGTCTTATCCGTATATACTCCGCCGGAAACAGTCACCGCCGCCCCTTTCGGAATCGCACCTAGAGATGAAGTATAAGCAGAAGCTCCCTTTCTCATTGTTGCACTGGTAGTCGTTGTCCCTTTCTTTACGGACTTGGATATCGTCACTTTAGCGGACTGTGAAGGCATACTCTTATATACCGGAATGTAAAACACATGTCTGTTATCCAGAATCCCCATAGACTTATAGGACTTATATGTAGCATTCGCCTCCGAAGCCGCGCCTGTCAGATTCGTCATATACTGATGTTCATAATAAGGCTTTACAGCCGTATTAAACCGCTCATAATAAACAGTATTTTGTCCTTTTTTGATATAAGACTGCGCAATATACTCGGCTCCACCATCAATCGCCAATATCGGTGATATCCATCCTTTATTTTTTGCGTATTGTAATCCTTTTTCTACCGGTGAAATGGTCGTACTAGACGAGGCGCCGATATTATAATAATTATAATATCCGATATAACTGCGGCTGCCAAATTTAGTCTTTCCGGAAATACTCTTATAATCTAAATCACCGCCTGTTTCCTGTCTGATTTTAGACGCAAGAAACAGTGGACTGACTTTTTCTCTTTTTCCGGCTCCAAATATCGTTTTTCCATATGTTACATTTCCAAGCGAACTTGCCGGCACAGTTTGTCCTTCTGTATTGATATATTCAATTTTTTTCTTGTACAAATCTGTACCCTTTAAAACATTTTCCACTCCTGACTCTGTATGATAAGCCGTATTAAAATCCAACGCTTCAAACAGGAAAATATATTCCTCTGTTAAAAAGTTTCTCGGATCTACATAATAGGCAACCGCCGGTCTGCTGGCAGACACCCATACGGATGAATCCTTCGGTACATAAGTTCCTTTCGATGCATTGTAGTCCGTATTTGCTTTACTCAACAACAAACTGGCTGACGTCTTAGGAAGCAGACTTGGATTTCTTGTTCCTGCCTTTCCCGAAATACTTTCATTCTTTACTACATCATTCCATGTAAGCCCGGTATTCTTTGCCACAAAGATCCAGTTTGGATGTTTTTTGTGAAGTTCTTTTAATAATGTCTGATAAGAAGACGGAAATTTCTTAAGTTCAGACTCATAAGTTCCTACAGCCGCTCTTAGCTTAGAACTTGGCGCTGCAAATTCTGCTGCGAGTTCTGCTGTTCTTGCATCTGGGATGCCTTCTTCTTCAGAAAGTTCCTCTTCATCAGAAGTTTCCTCTTTCTCAGAAGACTCTTCTTTCTCAGAATCTGTCACTGTTTCAACATCTGCCTCAGAAGTTTCCTTCACTTCTTCCTTCTTATCTTCCTGCGTATTCTCCACTTTATCTTCGAGATTCTCTGAGTCTGTTGCTGCTTCTTCCGATACTTCTCCCTTCGTATCTTCCAATATAGACTCTGAGGTATTATCAATCACTTCCTCCGCGGTATTCTTTGTATCCTGCACTGAATCCACAGATTCAGCAGCTACAGCCGTTGTTCCGCATACTAAAGACGTGGTTATAAGCGCCGCTAAAAATCTTTTTACCTTTACATTCTTCACGATTGTATATCCCCTTTCAATTATCTTTCGAATCTGCAATTTCCCTCTATTTTCATTTTTAAAATATCATTAAACAACTCTTCGTGGCAAGTATTTTTCATATTTTACAATAATTTCCCAGTAACAGTTCAGCCACAGCCGGTAAAATGAGCGGAGCGCCAGATTATGAGCAAAAATAACTGCATAGCAACGAATAGCACATTAGTGCGGTTTTGCGAATGGCGCGGGCTGAACTGTTACATTTCCCATTTTATGAAATCGTTATTCCTGCATATATTCACGCATCTTTCCTTGAATCTCTTCTACGGAACTTGCATGAGGAACAGTCACATATAATGGACCGCCACTGTAGGAAAAACAATACTGTTTGCCACTGTCATCTCCCGTTGCGGCAATAGACTCTATATCCCAGCCCTTCATATTGCTGACCTGCATACGAACCAACGACTTAATCTGTCTCTCTGACATATTTGTATCCGCGTTTCCCGCTACACTGTTAATCATGCTATTAGCATGAAACAGAATTTTGGGTGACATTGCTTCGTTCAAAAGACCTGTCATCAATGCCTGTTGATTTTTACCACGCTGATTATCTCCGGTCTTAAACGCCTTTCGCTCACGAGCAAATGCCAAAGCTTCTTTGCCATTGAAATGATTCTTTCCTTTTTGAACGTCTACAACCTTTCCGGCCGCTTTGCTGGTCTTAAATGCAACTTCAGACTCTACGTCCACTCCCCCCATCACATCTACGATCTCTTCTACGGAAGTAAAATTCACACGCACATAAAATGGAATCTCGATTCCATATAGATTCTCAAGCGTCGCAATCGAAGTATCAATTCCATACACTCCTGCATGCGTCAGTTTATCTTTCTGTTCTCCCGAAACCCCTGGAATCTTCACATAATAATCTCTCGGTGTAGTCGTCAGCAGAATCTTCTGCTTTTTAGGATTGACAGTTGCAATCAGGTTCACATCACTTCTGCTCTCCTTGTCAATCTCACCATATACATCAATACCGCTAATATAAATATTGAATGGTTCACTTGTTACATCCAACATATGCTCCTGCGTATAATTACCACTCTCATCTCCCACTGCAATCTGATCTAACGCACCGTTTACTTTCAAGCAATAGAAACTGAGAAAAAGAAGGATACAGCTTGTTATAACTGCCATCCCCTTACCGGAGCCTTTTCTTCTTCCATCTCTTCTTGCACTGCGTTGTTTTCCCCACACAATCAATAGCAGAAGAGCAAGAAGAACAAAAAGACCTGCCATAAAATTCATGGGTAAAATACCAAGCCATGCCATAGAACCCCAAAAAACAACGGACGCAAAAGCCTGCAGCAACAAGAAAAACTTGTTTGCACCCCCTATACTTCCGAATGTCCTTCTCGGCGCAGATTCCCGATACCTGCGGCAGGAGGAACTGCTGGAAGTTCTTCTTGGCCTGCGTCCATATTCTTTGTCATATCTGTAATTGTCATAATCATCGTAATCGTCAAACCCATCCTCGTAATCATAATCAAATTCATACCTGGGTTCACGTCTCGGAGCTCTTTTCTTTGGCTTTCGCCGCTCTCTAACGGAACGTCTGTCTTTGTTATTTTCCTGTCGTGATTTAACATACTTTAACTGATTGCGATAATCCATGTTTATCTACTCTCCAAGTCCGTTTTCAATCTCTCTCATCATTGCCTCCATGCCTTCTTCCTCGTCTTCTCCGTCACAGATCAGAACAATGGAATCTCCCTTTTTGACACATGCACCAAGAATACTCAAAACACTCTTGGCATTGGATATCGTCCCTCCATACTCAAACATGATCCTGCACTTATAATTACTTGCCGTATTACAGAATATCCCTGCCGGTCTCAAATGGAGACCGGTGGTATTCTTAATAATGACTTCCCGCCTAATCATAATTCATTCCGTCCTATCTATTTTTCTAATCGTACTCTTTCAGTTCAATCTCGACTTTCACTTGTTTTTCCAACATACATTCGCTCGGAAGTTTTACATCTACTGGAACTGTATAACGTCCCGGCTTATCAAGCTTCTTCAAGTCAATACTCACAGCACCGCTCATATCCAAAGATTCCAATAGATGTTTCGGTCCTCTCACTTGTACTTCCAATGCGTCCACCGTCTTATAGTTCATGGCCAGATCTTCCACAAGATTTTCCACCGTAATCGAACCTACAGTTACCTCATATGTCTTTGTACCATCTCGCTCCACAAGAATACTCACTACAACAGATCCCGCATTTTCCTCCGCAAGCTGTAAATCTTTCGGAAGATATGGAGTAATATCCACAATCTTTTCCGTACTCTCTGTAAGTCCTTCCATTCGAAGCGCTTCTGCCGGAATCTGTAATTTCGACACCTGTTTCAAAACCTTTTTTTCTCCGGAAACCCTTACTTCCTGAGGCTCATAGATGATATTTGTAAACTCATACCCTCTTTCCGCTTTTATATAAGAAGTGTCAAACTCTATCGGAACACTCTTTGTCTTCAGAATCTGGACATAAATTTCTACACCCATCGTACCAAGATTGTTACTCAAAAGTTTCTGGTCGATCTCATTATTATCCTGATCGTACAGTACAAGTTCCGAGCGTAACAACGCATCTTTATAAAGTCCGGACACATTGACTGTTGCCTCTACTCCACTGATTTTATTAATCACTGATTTCGGTCCACGGATTGATACTTTCTCCGGATCTGCCTCTACAGTTCCTAATACATAACCGTCTCTGACAGTACCTGTTGTCTTTGGCACAATCGGGAATTTCTTTGTCTCTTCATCTTCCATCTTAATCTGGAGATTCTTAGTATTAGAATATGCGTCTTTATACTCATATCCCTTCACGATTACTTTAATCGGAATCTGTGATTCTAGTGCAAGCTCTTTCATGTCTGCCACTGCCACAATATCTTCCATTCGAATGCGGCTTAATGTAGAACGTTTCGCTCTGACAGTAACATTAACTGTCTGAGTATCATCTACAATCTGATAAGTCTTATGTGACTTGGAAAGCACTTCTGCGTTGATCACAGATACCGGAATATTATTGTATGTCTGGTCAGTAATTGGATCGTCAATATTAACCACTGTAAGCCAAAGCATAACTGCTACAAGAAAGGCTAATATCTTAAGACCAAGATTATTCATCCGTCTTTCTTTCATTTTTACGCCTTCCTTTCAATAATAATCCCCACTTTCTGGATTCTGTTTTTTTGTTCTGTATATACAACAGAGCTTCTCTAAGTTCCTCTCTTGAAACTCTCCGCTTCAATCTTCCACCCTGCGCCATGGACACAGCACCTGTCTCCTCAGAAACAACGATGATCAGCGCATCACTGACTTCGCTCATTCCTACTGCCGCACGATGTCTTGTTCCCAAATCTTTGCTAAGTCCCATATTGTCTGACAACGGTAAATAACAGGTTGCAGATACAATACGGTTTCCCCTTACGATGATAGCACCATCATGAAGCGGTGTATTATGTTCAAATATATTCATCAATACCTGCATAGAGACAATACAGTCCATATGAATACCTGTGCTTTCATACTCAGTCAAATGAATTGCCTGCTCTACCACAATAAGAGCGCCTGTCTTCACCCGTCCCATGTTATAACATGCATCCACAATACCGTCTATTGTATCTTGGCTGAATCTTGCCCGGTCCTTAGCCGTATCAAAAGAAACAATATTAGTCATCAGTCCTTTCTCGCCCAATTTTTCAAGTGCTCTGCGAAGTTCCGGCTGAAATACTACTATTGCGGCTGTAGCCATAACTGTAACCGTATTACGTGCAATGAAAAGTATTGTATGCATCTGCAAAACAGTAGCAACAAGAATAAAAACAGCAAGTACCGTAATTCCCCGGAGCAACATCCATGCTTTTGTATTTTTAATCCAGATCATGATATGATAAAGCAAAAATGTGATAATCAATACTTCCAGAACATCTGTAAAACGGACTGTGGGAAAATAAACCTCCGCCACATATTGCTGTAAAAACTGTGAAATCCGCTGCTCCATTTTGTCACCTCCTGTTCTTTATACTTTTTCTGTTGGTTTCTTAGTATCCTGTCTTATATATTCAAATCCTTTTTCAGACTCTGCGTCAACAACATCTTATTTACTTCATCTATATCATGTTTTCTGGCAGACGGTCCTCTCTGCGGCTCCGGTCTTTTTTTAGGTACAGCGCCGCCCTTTCCTTTTCTTCCCTGCCGCAACTCTCTCTCCGATCTTTTGCTCTGGACTTTTCCGCCTTTATGACCTCTGCGGCGAACATCATCTGTATCAATAATCTCTGTCCCCTGGTGTTCGTTAATACGCTTTACAGTCTTCTCCGGTGTGGCGACCGATAATTTAGGCACTGCTTTTACATAATAGTAATACTCATCATCCTCAAACTGCAAATTCTCACTTCTTGTATAATCCACAGAAAAGAACAAAATCTCTAACACAAGACCAACCACAACTGCCGCGATATTTCCAGCAATCACCGTTCCATAGGAAACATCCACGCCCATGGCAATGTTCCCTGACACGATCACTACTATATCGGCAATCACTCCTGCAATAATCGCAATTTTCCACGAATGATCCACAGACTGGCGGCGTATCGTATAGATAAGAAGCAGACAGATCACAAATGCTGCAATCACAATCCACATCTCCTTATTCTGGAACACCTGCTTCAAATATGTAGAAATATCTGACATGAATCCAGCGCTGCCTTTTCCATTTAATCCCGGAGCCGCCTTCTTTACATACTGCATCATATAATGAACAATCGTTCCACAGCTTACCGCAACTAAAGCAATCGGAGTAGACACCAAGCCATACGCAACCGGAATGACATAAGGAACCTTAAACATAAATGCAAGCGGTGTTAAGAGTACAACCAATGCCATCTTTGGCGTCAAACGGAAATAGAAAATGTACATAATTAAAAATACCAGTGCAGTTACTGCCAAAACACTTAAAGAAACTGCAAACATATGAGCCAGAATCAACCCCGTCGCAAAAATCACCGTAATGATGATCGGGAAAAATGTACAGATCACTGCAAGCGCAAATGTAACAATCGGCGAAGAAGCAGCTTTCATAAACCCGACATTGTCATTGATCAGATAAAATGTCAGAACTGCAATGACAAACTGAATAACTTTGTCAAAAATCCTGGAATTTTTTGCATATAATTCCTGTAGTTTTTCTCTCAATACAAATATACTATCCATTTTACTTCTTCTCCTTTTCGTACATCTTGAGCAATTTAATGAGATCATGGTTATAAAGCTTTACTCTGTACCTTGCGTCCTGATGTTTCTTATTATAAATATGACTGGTCAAAATTCCAAAAATAATCAAGGTGAAAATATAACCTGCTACGGCCACACCCATCAATGCAAGTAAAATTCCGGCAGACATTCCTGCCATTAATTTTTCCATACCCGTAAGTACCAACAGCGCAACCACACAAATATAACCCACTGTAACCCATAAAACAGAACAAATAACATGTGCTCCTGTATAATCTTTTCTATAATATTCACTGATCTTAAAATCTTCTTTTCCCTGTGCTTGTTCATATAAAGCAAGCTTCGTCATTAATTTCACTCTGTCTGCGTCTAACATAATCCACCTCAAAACATATTTCTCCACTTTTAAACGTCATTTTAAGTATAACAAATATCAGTACCCTTGTCCAATACTAATGGTTAAATAATAAACTTTTTCCGCACCTGCTCTTTTTAATATCCGCGACACCTCGTCAACCGTACTTCCTGTTGTATAAATATCGTCTATGATTAAAACGCTTCTAATCTTGCCAATCCGGTATCTCTGGGCAAATGTACCGGAAAGACTCTGCCTTCTTTCTTTCTTGTTTTTTTGCTTTTGCGGCGTGGTATTCTTTCTCCTTACCACCAATTCTTCCGCCACAGGAATCTTCAACTGCTTTCCCAGCTCCTCTGCGAGAATTTCCGCCTGATTATATCCTCTTTTTCTTCTTCTCTTAGTATGAAGCGGCACAGGGATGATGACTTCCGGATTCCATTCTCGAATGAGAGATTCATACTTACGCACAGCTTCTTTTATATAGCAGTGTCCGAAGCTGCGCTGATTATGATATTTAAACTGATAAATAGATGTGCTGACAGGCTTCTTATGTAACCATACAGAAACTCCTCTGTCATAAAAGTGATGTGTATGAGCACAATCGTAACAATATTCTTCCTCTTCTCTTAAAATCGGTTTCCCGCACCGCATACATCTGGGTTCTTTCATCTCCAGTTTCACCAGAATTTGCCCGGCATGCCGGGCAAATCCCCTCTTTACTTGAACGCCCGCAAAAAGGGCAGACTTCCGGCCACAAAATATGTGCCGCTTTTTCCAGTAGCTTTTTCATGATATAAATTCTCGGATTCGTTCGGATAAACTTGTATTTCTCTCCTGCTCCTGGGTGTTCTTTATCATGTCCTGAAATACTGCGTCACTCCCCACAAGTGTTACGCATTTCCTTGCTCTTGTCACAGCTGTGTACAAAAGATTCCGGTTATACAATTGTCTAGGTCCCTGCAAAAGAGGGATGACAACCGCTGGATACTCGCTTCCTTGGGCTTTGTGTATGGTAATTGCGTAGGCAAGCTCCAACTCATCCAACAGACTATACGGATATTTCACTTTCCTCTGCTCGTCAAACTCCACAACCACACACTCTTCATAGGTATTAATATGCCGGACGATTCCAGTATCTCCATTAAAAACACCAAGTCCTTTATCTATGGTCATACCATACTTTGTAGTAACTTCCCACTCCAACTGGTAATTGTTTTTAATCTGCATAACTTTATCGCCCTCGCGAAACAGCTTGTCTCCATACTCCTTCTCCTCCTTGTCTTTCCCCGGAGGATTCAGATATTCCTGTAAAATCTTATTTAGTCTTTCCACGCCCAAAAGGCCTTTTCGCATAGGCGTCAGCACTTGAATATCATAAGGCATGGCATCCACATACTTTGGCATCTTCTGTTGTACCAAAGTAATCGCGTTACTGATAATCATATTCGGATCTTGCCTTTTTAAAAAGAAGAAATCCCGGCTCTTATTATCCAGTATTACAGGCTCTCCCCGGTTAATTTTATGAGCATTGACTACAATGTCGCTCTCTCCTGCCTGCCGAAAAATCTTTTGTAACATTACAACTGGAAAACAATCTGAATCAATAATATCTTTCAGAACACTTCCCGGCCCAACGCTTGGAAGCTGGTTCCTGTCTCCCACCAGCACAAGCCTGGTTCCCGGTATAACTGCCTGCAAAAGCGCGTACATAAGCGGAAGATCTACCATGGACATCTCGTCAATGATCACCACATCTGCTTCCAGTGGATTTTCCTCATTCCGCCCAAACCCGGAACTGCTCTCTGCCTCCGGATTCCCATTCACTTCCAAAAGACGGTGAATCGTCTGAGCTTCATAACCCGTCGTTTCAGTCATCCGCTTCGCCGCTCTTCCGGTAGGCGCCGCAAGAGAGATGTCCATTCCTTCACTTTCAAAGAAGTGAATCATCGCATTAATTGTTGTCGTCTTTCCCGTACCGGGACCTCCGGTCAATACAACGATTCCGTTTCTCGCCGCTTCCATAACTGCTCTTTCCTGCATCTTATCCAGCTCAAGTCCTGTATTTTTCTCTATCTTATGGATTCGCTCTCTAAGCGCCCCATCCGCCAGTTCTTCCCGGATGTTCAAGTCATGAAGCATCTTAGCTGCATTTAACTCCATATAATAGTAGTGTGCGGCATACACTTTCGTGCCGTCTGTTTCCTGTTTCAACACAACTTTCTTTTCCATCGCAAGATCCATCAGATACTTCTCGATATGTTCAATCTCCACTCCCAGAAGTTCCCCCGCCCGCCACAAAAGAGAGTTCTGCTTCAAATATATATGTCCTTCCCCTACGCTCTGTAAAAGAGTATAGAAAATACCGCTGCGGATACGAAAATCAGAATCTGTATGAATTCCAACTTTCGCAGCAATCTCGTCAGCGGTCTTAAACCCAACGCCGGGCACATGATCTGCAATCTGGTATGGATTTTCCTCTATGACGCGATAGACATTCTGGCCGTAGTGCTGATAAATCTTTGCCGCAAGCGTAATGGATATCCCATACTTCTGCAAATAAATCATCGCTTCACGCATGTCTTTTTTCTCTGATGCCTGAAGCGCAATCTCCCTCGCCTTACGTTCACTGATTCCTTTCACTTCGGCAAGCCGTTCCGGCTCTTCTTCGATAATCCGAAAGGTATCTTCTTTGAATTTTTTTACAATTCTTCCGGCAAGCGCAGCGCCAATCCCCTTGACCGCCCCGGAACCCAAATAGCGTTCTATAGATGCAAGGTCTTCCGGCGCACACACTTTAGAAGCTTCCACTTGAAGCTGGGTTCCGTAAAGTTTATGTACAATAAACTCACCTTCCAGCTCCAGAAGTTCTCCTTCTTCAATATAATGAAATTTTCCAACGCAGGTCAGATCTCCATCCTCATTATTTAAGTTAAATACTGTATAACCGTTCTCTTCATTCCGGAATACAATATGTTCTACGTAACCTTTTATCTTCTCCATTGTATTTCTCGTTTAATATTTATCCTGTTTTTAATATTCCCGACGATTTCCCATGAACTCTACATACTGTCCGGTTCCGATAGCAACAACTTTCATGGGTTCTTCCGCTGTCATGGTATTGATACCGGTTCTTTCCTCAATCAGTTCTTCCAGTCCCCGAAGCATTGCTCCTCCTCCGGTCAACATAATTCCACGATCCAGAATATCTGCCGAAAGCTCCGGCGGCGTACGCTCCAATACGCCAATTACTGCTTCTACAATCTGTCCTGTAGTTTCTCTGAGCGCTTCTTCCGTCTCTGAAGACGTTACTGTCACTGTCTTAGGAAGCCCTGTCACCAAATTCCGTCCACGAACTTCAACCGCCTCATCTTCCATCATCTGATAGGTTGTCCCAATCTTAATCTTAATATCTTCCGCAGTACGCTCTCCAATAAGCAGATTATGTTTCTTACGCATAAAACGTACAATTGCTTCATCAAAATCGTCTCCTGCGATTTTCACAGATGTATTGACAACTGTGCCGCCAAGAGAGATCACTGCAATATCCGACGTGCCTCCTCCTATATCTACGATCATATTGCCACACGCCTTAGAAATATCAATTCCGGCTCCAATCGCCGCCGCTACCGGCTCTTCAATCAAATACACTTCTCTCGCTCCGGCCGCATAAGTAGCTTCTTCTACTGCCTTTCTTTCTACTTCTGTCACACCGCTTGGCACGCAGATACTAATCCTTGGCTTTTTAAACGTACGTTTACCCATAGCCTTTTGTACAAAATATTTGATCATCTTTTCTGTAACCGTATAATCAGAGATCACACCCTGCCTAAGCGGGCGGATGGCAACAATATTCCCCGGAGTTCTTCCAAGCATCAGACGCGCTTCTTCTCCAATCGCTTTAATCGCATCGGTGTCTCTGTCAAATGCCACAACAGAAGGCTCCTTTAAAATAACGCCTTTTCCTTTCACATACACCAGGATACTGGCAGTACCCAGATCAATTCCTATATCTACTGACATATTTAGTCTCCTTTCATCACAACTAATCTGTCTCTATATTCTTTATCTATATATTTCCATTATCATTTGTTATGAATGAATTTATTACCTCAATGCTTGTATCATTATAATCAAATTCCCTATAAATGGAAACCCCTTTTTCCTTAATTATTTGTGAAGTCCAGGAGGCATTTGTCGAAACCAAATACTATTTGTCAAGCATTGCCTGAATATATCTGCCAGTGTAAGAAATCGGTATCTCTGCTACTTCTTCCGGCGTTCCTTTAGCGATCACTGTTCCGCCTTTGTCTCCGCCTTCCGGTCCCATATCAATAATGTAATCCGCCGTCTTAATCACATCCAGATTGTGTTCGATCACGACCACAGTGTTACCATCTGCTGCCAGCCTTTTCAAAATCTCTGTCAGCTTATGCACATCTGCAAAATGAAGTCCTGTCGTCGGCTCATCCAGAATATAAATCGTCTTTCCAGTGCTTCTTTTACTAAGTTCCGAAGCAAGTTTAATTCTCTGGGCTTCACCACCGGACAACTGCGTGGACGGCTGTCCCAAACGAATGTAAGACAAGCCCACATCATAAAGAGTCTCCATCTTTCTTCTAATACTCGGTACATTTTCAAAGAAGTGAAGCGCTTCTTCCACTGTCATATACAATACATCATAAATACTCTTTCCTTTGTATTTTACCTCTAAAGTCTCTCTGTTATACCGTTTTCCATGGCAAACTTCACAAGGCACATATACGTCCGGAAGGAAATGCATCTCAATCTTCAAGATTCCATCGCCACTGCAGGCTTCACAACGCCCTCCTTTGACGTTGAAGCTGAAACGGCCTTTCTTATAACCTTTAGCCTTAGCGTCCGCTGTTGCCGCAAACAGATCGCGAATCAGATCAAATACACCCGTATAAGTAGCCGGGTTCGATCTAGGCGTCCGTCCGATCGGAGACTGGTCAATGGCAATCACTTTATCAAGCTGGTTTATGCCGTTAATTTCTTCATGCTTTCCGGGAATGGTTCTTGCCCGGTTCAAATCTCTTGCCAGCCGTTTATACAAAATCTCGTTGATAAGAGAGCTTTTTCCAGAACCGGACACTCCGGTAATGCAAGTCATAATTCCAAGCGGAATCTCTACATCTACATTTTTTAGATTATGTTCTCTTGCTCCTTTAATCTGAAGCCATCCGGCAGCATCTCTTCTAACCTCCGGCACCGGAATCTTTATCTTACCACTTAAATATGCTCCGGTAACAGAAGCTTTATTCTTCATGATTTCCTTGGCAGTTCCCACAGCGATCACTTCTCCGCCATGTTCCCCTGCTCCCGGACCAATATCCACAATATAGTCTGCCTCACGCATTGTATCTTCGTCATGTTCTACCACAAGCACAGAATTCCCAAGATCCCGCAAATGCTTGAGTGTATGAAGCAGTTTATCATTGTCTCTCTGATGCAGACCGATACTCGGCTCGTCCAGAATGTAGGCAACGCCCACAAGCCCGGAACCAATCTGTGTTGCAAGACGAATACGCTGCGCTTCACCGCCTGACAAAGAACCTGTGGCTCTGGAAAGTGTCAGATAATCCAATCCCACATCCAACAGAAACTGAATGCGGGCGCGTATCTCTTTTAAAATCTGTCCTCCAATGAGATTCTGCTGGTCTGTCAGTGTAAGCTGCTCCAAAAATTTCTGAAGCTTCTCAATGGATAACTCCGTCAACTCTGCAATATTCTTATCACCAATGGTCACTGCCAGTGCCGCAGGTTTTAGACGCTGTCCCTTACATTCATGACAAGGCGTAATACGCATAAATTCTTCATACTCCGCTTTCATTGTATCAGAACCTGTCTCTCTATAACGTCTCTCCACATTACGAACCAAGCCCTCAAATGCCACATCATAGAACCCTTCTCCTCTTTGTCCCTGATAGTGAACTTTAATCTCTTTCCCGTCCGTTCCTTGAATCAGAACATCCTTGACTTTCTGCGGATAATCTTTAAACGGAGTCTCCAGCGAAAAATCATAAGCCTTACTGAGCGCGTCTAAAATCGCATACGTAAAGCTCTTTTTATCCGTACAAGACTGCCATCCCATCACAGTAATCGCACCCTCGGCAATACTTAAACTTTTGTCGGGTATCATTAAGTCAATGTCAAATTCCATCTTATAGCCAAGTCCAAAGCATTCCGGACATGCACCAAATGGGTTATTAAATGAAAAACTTCTTGGCTCTATCTCCTCAATACTGATTCCACAATCCGGACAAGAAAAACTCTGACTGAAATTAATCGGTTCTCCGCCAATCACGTCTACTGTCATAAGTCCTTCTGCTAAATGGAGAACATTTTCAATGGAATCCGCCAGACGTTTCTCAATCCCCTCTTTCACAACAAGACGATCGACAACAATCTCGATATTATGCTTGATATTTTTATCCAATGCAATTTCCTCAGACAGATCATACATATTACCGTCCACACGCACACGCACATAGCCGCTTTTCTTGGCACGCTCTAATAATTTAGCATGGGTACCCTTTCTTCCCCTTACCACTGGAGCGAGAAGCTGAATTTTTGTCTTCTCAGGCAGCTCCATAATCTGGTCTACCATCTGGTCTACCGTCTGCTTCTTAATCTCTTTTCCACACTGCGGACAATGTGGAATACCAACTCTTGCATACAGAAGTCGGAAATAATCGTAAATCTCCGTCACCGTTCCCACTGTAGAACGAGGATTTCGGTTGGTAGATTTCTGATCGATAGAAATTGCCGGAGACAAACCTTCAATACTCTCCACATCTGGTTTTTCCATCTGACCTAAGAACTGTCTCGCATAGGAAGACAACGACTCCATATAGCGTCTCTGTCCTTCTGCATAAATGGTATCAAAAGCAAGCGATGACTTACCGGAACCACTAAGTCCTGTAAGAACCACCAACTCATTTCTTGGAATATTTAAATCTATATTTTTTAGGTTATGCTCATTGGCTCCCCGGATTTTGATATATTGTTTGTTATCTGTTTTTCTTGCCATATCGCTGTATGTCTTCCTTTCGATTATTTATAACACCATTTACTCACTTAATAACCGCTTTAACTCTACCAGTTTATCACGAAGCTGTGCCGCAGCCTCAAAGTTCAGTTCTGCAGCCGCTTTCTTCATCTGCTTCGTCACGTCTTCAATTAATTTCTTTAGCTCTTTCTCACTCATAGACTCTGGATCTTTCTCCATCCGAAGTTCTTCTGCCGCCACTTTCTTGGAAATACTGATCAGATCGCGAACACTCTTCTTAATGGTCTGTGGTGTAATACCATGTTCCTCATTGTATTTCATCTGTACCGAACGGCGGCGGTTCGTCTCCTCAATGGCATTTTTCATAGAATCTGTCATATTATCTGCATACATAATTACATGACCTTCCGCATTACGCGCAGCTCGTCCTATGGTCTGAATGAGAGAGGTTTCTGAACGAAGGAACCCTTCCTTATCCGCATCCAAAATCGCAACCAATGTAATTTCCGGAATATCTAAACCTTCTCGTAAAAGGTTGATTCCTACAAGCACATCGAATACATCCAGACGCATATCTCTTACAATCTCTGTACGTTCCAGCGTATCAATATCTGAATGCAAATAACGCACGCGGATTCCAAGTTCCCGCATATAATCGGTCAAATCCTCCGCCATTCTCTTCGTAAGTGTTGTAATAAGTATTTTGTTCTTCTTCGCTATCTCTTTATTCACCTCTGCCACAAGATCGTCAATCTGGCCTTCTACCGGACGTACAACAACCTCCGGATCCAGAAGTCCTGTCGGACGAATCACCTGCTCTGCTCTCAATAATTCATGCTGCTCTTCATATGGTCCAGGCGTAGCAGAAACAAATAATAACTGATCAATCTTACTCTCAAATTCTTCGAAACTAAGCGGACGGTTATCTTTTGCAGACGGAAGACGGAAACCATATTCCACAAGCGTAGACTTTCTGGACTGATCACCATGATACATACCGCCAACCTGTGGCACTGTCTTATGAGACTCGTCAATCATCATAATGAAATCATCCGGGAAATAATCAATCAACGTATGTGGCGGCTGTCCTGCCTCAAGCCCTGTCAAATGTCTGGAATAATTCTCAATTCCGGAGCAGAATCCTGTCTCCCGCATCATCTCAATATCAAAATTCGTTCTCTCTGAAATACGTTGTGCTTCTAATAGCTTGCCTTCCCCTTTAAAAAACTTTATCTGCTCTTCCAGTTCTTCCTCTATGGCTTTAATTGCCCGCTCCATACTTTCTTTCGATACAACATAGTGGGACGCCGGAAAGATAGCAACGTGGCCGATGACATTCAAAATCTCTCCTGTCAACACATCGATCTCCGTAATCCGCTCCACTTCGTCCCCAAAAAACTCTATCCTATATGCAGCCTTTTCCGAATATGCCGGAAAAATCTCCAGCACATCACCATGCACGCGAAACGTTCCACGCTTAAAATCCATCTCGTTGCGGTCATACTGAATCTCAATCAACTTATGAATCACCTCATCCCGGTCTTTCTCCATGCCCGGACGCAGGGAAATTACCATCTCCTGATAATCTATCGGCGAACCAAGACCATAGATGCAGGACACACTGGCAATAATAATCACATCCCGGCGCTCGGACAGCGCCGCCGTTGCAGAATGGCGGAGTTTGTCAATCTCGTCATTAATGGAAGAATCCTTGGCAATATAGGTGTCTGAGGATGGGACGTAAGCCTCCGGCTGGTAGTAGTCGTAGTAGGACACAAAATACTCCACTGCATTCTCAGGGAACATCTCCTTGAATTCTCCATAAAGCTGCGCCGCAAGCGTTTTGTTATGGGCGATGACCAGCGTCGGCTTCTGCAATTCCTGGATGACATTCGCCATCGTAAATGTCTTGCCGGAACCCGTAACCCCTAGTAAAGTCTGGAATTGATTGCCCTCCTTGAAGCCTTTCACCAGCTCGGCGATGGCCTGCGGCTGGTCGCCTGTAGGCTTGTAGGGGGCTTGTAATTTGAACTCTGGCATATGAAAACCTCCAATTTGTGACCGAAAAAAGTTTGCTTATTCGCCCGAAATTCGTGTAATTTGATTTTCGATTCGTGTAAAATGTGCTTGCAAAGCTGGCGAATAAGCGTTAAAATAGCAATTACACGAATGCAGGTCACAAAACCGTATTTTTGAAACGAAACAACACTGAATAACACCAGCCAGTACAGATAGTATTATCCAGTCATTTGGTTTTTCATTATAACACATAAGTCAAAAAAAGTACAGACCAAAATCGAACTTTTGTTCTGTACTTTTTTATGTGATTCGGTTATGCCAGTATCTTAGTTTCATGCAAGAAACTCACTGATTTGTTCTATATAATTATCTTCTGAAAAATCTGTACCGCCTTCACTTTCTTCCTTCGGGATTACTTCATCAATAAACGGCTGGAGATCATCTAAACAGTCCTCAATGATTTCGGCGGTATCCCCGTAAACATCTATGGTGATGATTTCTTTCGCATGTCCCATGAGCTGTGATACCGCTTTAGGATTGAAATTATTCTTTAATAAAATGGTACAGAAGGTGCTTCTCAAATCATGCCACCTTATATCAGGCAGTCCATTGTCCTCCAACAGCTTCTTATAATGCCTCCAGTGAAAATCCTTGCTTCTCGGACGCCCATAAGTGGAACAGCAGATATAATCCAAATCCTGAAATGTGCCTGACCGCCTTCTGCGGTTCTTCTCATACACTTTTCTCTCTTCCAGAATGGCTTCAAACACATAATCCGGTATGGGGATGGTTCGGTAGCTGGACGGCGTTTTCAATCCAATTTCCTGCTTTGTAAACGTCTTAGCCGGGAAGTCCTCGGCGGTCGTGTTTGGTTTCTTGCCTAACTGCCGCTGCACTTTCAATGTCCGATTGATATAATCTATATCCGAATATTTTACCCCATTGATTTCACACCGCCTCAATCCCAACAGCACTGCAAAAAGTACCTGCATATGGATTGGCGTTTCCCTGCTCGCTTCAATGAGCGTTAAAACCTGCTCCGTATTCAGCGTCTTTTGTGTATCAATGTTCCGGGTGTGGTAGGTTTTCTTCTCTACCTGCTTTGGCAAAGCCACATCAATCGTTGGATTTATGGAAATGATTTTCTTATTCACAGCATACTGCATGGACGTATTCATCACTGTTTTTACCAATCTTGCGATAGAAACGGAAGCAGCCGCTTCTTCATAATAAAGGCTCTGGATATGGCTCCGTTTGATTTCTGTCATTCTGATGTTGCCCATCGCCGGAATCACATGGTTATTCACGATATTGGAATAGGTTTCATAGGAGCCACTTGTAATGCGTGGGCGCATTTCTTTTTCAAGCCAGAACAGCATAAAGTCTTTCACTTTTACGCTGGTATATACCACATATGTGCCTGAATATAATTCGCCCAGCGTCTTGTCCCTGTCCGTGTTCGCCGCTTTCTTTGTCGCAAATCCAGATTTCTGCTGCGATATTTTTGTCCCGTCCGCATAAATAAGCACCACACGATAGCCAAACTTATTCTTAATCGGCGTAACGTTATAAACCTTCCAGTCCACAAACTGCTGTAATTTCAAATCAAATTCCATGTTATCCTGTCCCTTCCCTGCCTTCAGAAATAAAAGCGTCATTCATAAAGGCAATAATCTTTTCTTTCTCATCCATGACGTCGCAATAATATTCAAAGGTTGTATTGACAGAACTATGTCCCAACAACCCTGATATTTTCGCAAGCGGAACACCCTGCTCCACCAAAATGGTGGCAAACATATGGCGGAGTCCATGCACGGTTACAGCAGGAAGCCCATTCCGCACACACAGCTTTGTCAAAGCATTGTTCATGGCGGATAGGCTATGTACCTTTCCATTTGCCTGACAACTGATATAATTGTTATCAATAAAAGCCTCCTGCATTTTTTCTTTATACATATCTATCTGACATTTTCTTTTCTCCAACTCCGTAATAATGACCTCCGGCACACGCAGTACCCGGAAACTGTTGGGCGTTTTGGGATCACGTTCGATTAAAATATTTTCTTCAATCCTGCTCCCTTCTTTTATAATAGGGTTTGCAACAATCTGTCTGCTGATTTTCACACTACGATGTTCTAAATCAAAGTCAGAAAATTTCAGGCCATAGATTTCTCCTTTCCGCAATCCGCAAAACAGTCCCAACAGAATTTCCAGATACCAGTTATCCTTTGAAGCCGCCTGAAGGAGTACTTTTATTTTCTCCCTGCTGAGAATCACGATATTGGGTTTCTTTCGCTTATACGGCTTTGTTTCCGGCACGGGATTCACATTGATATAGCCCTCTATGACTGCCTCTTTCATGGCAAGATTCAAAATTTCCCGCCCCTTGTTTCCTGCCGAAACACAAGCCTTTGATGTCCTCTCCAGAAGTCCGTCCAGGTATTCCACGCTGACAAACCTCATCTTTATATCATAATCAATGTTTGGGATTATCAAGTCATATAAAGCATATGCCCCAACCATTCTTGTTGTCGTCTCAATTCTTTTTGAAAACACTTCCTCAAACCAGTAGATAAGATAATCTTTAAAGAGGACGTCTTTATTGGATTTGCCTGAAAGCTGCTGTTTCCGCAACAGCGTATTAAATTCTTCCTCGCATTTCCGATAACTGGCCTCTGCCTCTGCCTGACTGGAAAATCCGCCTTTCTTTCCATATTTAACAATGCCATTATCTTGCAGTGCCTTTGTACGGTGATACCATGAATTTCGTTCAAAAAAAGCAACACTCTTTTCCTGTGTTTTCTTTCCCATTCCTATCAAATATGTTCCTGCAAAAACTCCACATACTAACCCGATTCCTTGAATCCCTCCTGCCTGCCCTCCAATTTCCATCCAGGAAAAGGCAAAGAGAAATGTCAGACTGAAAGCAACCATGCATGTGTAGAAACAATCTGCCACAGAGGAGCCTAATCCTGTTAAAAATCCGGCTTTTACACCGTAACTTACAGTTCTTTGCATGGTCATAACACCCACTGCCCCTGCCGGGATTCCAAACAAGAGCCCTATCATGATTCCTTTTACCAGTAATTCAAACTTAGATGCTGCCTCCTAAACTGTCTTTCCCATTTCAAATGCCTGTTCAAGCGCCGGATGACCTTCAATTTCTCCAATGCCATTTACACCGCCTGCAAATACAGTTCCGGCAAGTCTGGCACGTTCAAAGCATTCGATCCATCCTTCCAGTCCGCCGACTGCTCTTGCGTCCACACCTTCTGCGTCCTCTGCCGCTGTGGACAGCATATATATATCCTGAAATGCATAATCTGTTCCATACAGAGAATTGGCGCGATCCAACATTGTTTTCATCTGCCCGGACATTTCATAATAGTAAATCGGCGTTGCAAATACAATAACCTCTGCATCGTGCATCTTTTTTGCAATCTCCACTGCATCATCCTTTATTACACAGCTTCCTGCCTTTAAGCAGGCAAGACACCCTCTGCAAAATCCGATACTTTTACCTCTTAAACTAATTTTTTCCACCTGATTCCCTGCCTCTTTTGCTCCTTTCACAAACGCATTCGCCAATGCGTCTGAATTGCTGTTATTACGAAGACTTGTTGAAATTACCAATACTTTTTTACTCATACTCTGTCACTCCTTTTACATATTTGTTCCAAAAAATTCCGCCAGTTTCTCAAATGGTATCCGATCCCTTCTATCGTACAGGTCGATATGTTCTGCATCTTCTACCACATACATCTCCTTTGGTTCTAAAGCTGCCTGATAAGCATCCTCGCTAAAGAAACGGGAATGCGCTCTGTCACCTACCACAAACAGAATTGGTCTTGGTGAAATCTCTGTAATATAATCCAGCAATCGGAAATTCATCATGGCAAGATCGCTGGTCGTTGTAAATCCACCTCTTGCGTGTGGATGATGTCCCCTTTTCACTGCATAAAAACGAAACCACTCTGCACCCGGCTCCGGAATGTCTCCCGGAACTTCGTCTAATGGCTGTTCCGGAAATCCCGGAATATACTCCGGATATCCATTTTCAGCGTCGATCCATCTTTGCTGTGCCAACCGTTCTTTCGTCTTTTGGATTTCTTCCGCACTCCTACCGCCTCTTACTGCTACGCTCATATCATACATACTCATAGTTACAACAGCTTTAATACGAGTATCACACTGTGCTGCAGAGATTGCAAATCCGCCGGAGCCACAGATACCGATTGCCCCGATTCTTTCTCTGTCTACAAATTCCTGCAATCCCAGGAAATCCACTGCTGCGCTGAAATTCTCTACAAAAATATCCGGTGAGGACAGATTTCTCGGAAATCCTCCTGACTCGCCCATAAAGGACTGATCAAAGGTCAGCACAATAAATCCTTTCTGTGCCAGTTCATTTCCATATACACAAGGTCCCTGCTCTTTCACACCGCCATAAGGCGCACCTACAATTAATGTCGGATGTTTTTGTTTCAGGTCTGTCCCTTTGCTGTAATACAACTCGCCTGTAATCTCCAATCCATAGCGATTGCAATAAACAACCCGTTTTCTTTCTACATTACTGCTCAGTTCTAAAATGTGTCCACTCATGTTCGTTCTCCTTTTTTTATAATATTTTTTTAATTATTTTTGCCGGTACACCGCCGACCACCACGCCATCCGGCACATCTTTTGTCACTACGGCACCCGCGGCAACAACTGCATTTTCACCGATTGATACCCCTGCAAGTATCGTGGCATTCGCACCAATCCACACATTTTTCCCAATATGTATCGGCTTTAGCCATAAATCTGCCCGGTGTTCTGGTTCTAAATCATGATTTATAGTAGCAAGTACCACATTATGGCCAATCAAAGCGCCGTCTCCAATGGTGATGCCTCCCTGATCCTGAAACTTACACTCACTATTGATAAAAACATACTTGCCAAGGGTAATATTTTTTCCGAAATCTGAATTGAAAGGCGGAAATAAATTCACACTTTCATCAATCTCATGTCCTGTCAGCTTTTCTAACAACTGTCTGAGTTCTTCCGGCGGATGATAGCCTGTATTAATTTCTGCAGAAATCCTGATTGCCTCTTGTGATATTTCATGCATCCTCGCACACAAAGCTGTTCCTTTCCCTAATAAACATCCTTCCGGATTTTTTAACTGATTTAAAAATTCTGTTTGTGACATTGCATCTTCCCCCTAATTCTATTTTTTCAATGGTTATTTCCTGCCTGCTCCTTAACGTGCTGTAAGTCTGTATCCTGCGCCCCACACCGTATCAATAAATTGACAGTCTTTATCGACTTTTTCCAATTTATCCCTCAATCGGTTAATATGTACCGTTACCGTAGCGGTATCTCCCATAGAGTCCATCCCCCAGATACGGTCAAATAATGTATCTTTTGAAAATACAATGTTCGGGTTGTCAGCTAAAAACAATAAAAGTTCAAATTCCTTGTTCACCAAAATCACTTCCTCACCACTAATCAGCACTCTTCTTGATTTTGGATATACTGTTAATTTTCCGTATGTAATACCTGTTTCTGCTTTTGTCTCCTGTCGTTCTAACAATAATTTATGTATCTGAATATGAGATTTCACTCTCGCTACCAATTCAGCAGGACTAAAAGGTTTCACAATATAATCATCTGCACCTAACCCCAAACCCCGAATCTTATCAATATCCTCTTTTTTTACTGTTACCATAATAATTGGCAGACTGCTGTGCTTTCTAACCTCTCTGCATACATCAAAACCTGTTTTCCCCGGTAACATCACATCCAAAAGCAGGGTATCGTATTGTCCGGACAAATTTTGTGCTGTCACACTGCCGCCATGACCTTTGATGATTTCTTTCACTACCGCCAGTCCAATGCCGCTTCCATTTTCTGCATTTTTTCTAGATTCATCCGTCCGATAAAAACTATCAAAAATTCGTCCCAGACTTTCTTTTGGTACCCCCGGTCCATCATCGCTGAATACGAAACGTACCAAGTCCTTCTGTTCGTCCAGACCTAGTAAAATTCTTACTCTGGAACTATCCTTCTTACGATAGCGGACTGTATTCGTAAACAAATTATCTAAAATGCGTTTCCATTCTTTTGCATCAAATAAAACAGGATACTCTTCTTCTGTAGCATAAAATTCTATATCCACCTGTTTTTGCCTTGCCTTCAGCATATAGATATCCAAATACTGCTCCACAAATTGTCTCAGATTGCCTTGCTCCATGTGGTAACAGAATTCTCTGCTGTTTAGGCGGTTATATTCCGACAAGCTATTTACCATGTCTACCATATTTCCAGTTCGCACCTGAATAGCCCACAGATATTTCTTCTGTTTTCCGGTGTACTCGCAATTCCATCCAGCAGACCTTCCACATATCCTCGAATCGAAGTAAGTAGCGTTCGCAGATCGTGGGAAATTCCGGAAATCAAATCCTTCCTTTTTTGTTCATCTTCCAAACGCTGTTCTACAGATTCTTTCAGATAGGCTCGCATTGCATTGAAATCTTTGCACACCGCACCAAACTCATCCGCTTTCTCGTAATCCAGTTCCTGATCCAGATTTCCTTCTTGAATTTTTTTCGTTCCCTCATGCAATTTTTTAAGTGGAACTAAAATGCTCCTGGAAATCCAGCCGGACATCAATGTATTCGTAATCACAGAAATTCCAACGAATAATGCTGCAAACCCTAAAATATACAGAAAAATATATTGTTTAATGTATGCAATCACATTTTCATCGGTGGTACCCGTATGTACTGCAACTATACAGAATGTATATTCTCCATGGTGAAACGTGTTTTTTATAACTGATATATCATAACTGCTGGCAGTCAGCGTTTTTGCATGCGCTACCGCTTCTCCTGCAACAGATGTAGCCGCATACTTATCATCATTCGTCAGATTTGAAAACACTTCATATCCATTTTTCTCTATATAAAAGTGATATCCAAGCCGGGATAATGATTCTTCCATCTTATTCATTTCATCCGTTTCCTGGATTTCATGAGGCTTCTCACCATCTGCTTTCTCACTCCAGTTGTTTTCCCATAACTCCTACTGATAGTTATAAATCATACTCTGTGCAAACTGAATTCCATTTTCATCGCTGTACATGGCCTGCAACGTATACCACTTGTTGCTGATTTTTTGCTTCTTTGTCTTACAATTACATTTTACCTTTTGTCATCTCAAATAACAAATACTTATATCGAATATACTCCCATGCTTATTTACTATGGTTTTGCAAATAACGAGAGGTTCATCTTCTCTTCTTCAAATTTACCTAATTATTTAAAAACCTCTTTTCTCGCTTAATTTGGTAAGCAAGATAATCTAAACAAGAAATTCTTTTTTCATCCTTATGAACCTGATTCAAAAGATCTGTTCGTTGTTTTTCTAATATTTCCAGTTGTTCCTCTTTTCTGTTATTTTCAAAGCACACTATAAATTTTTCTATCGTTGTTTTATTACATCCTGCATCTTTTAAATTTTCAATTACCGATTCTATTTTACTTTTCTTCATTCGGCTATTCCCCTTCCATATTCACGAAAGCATTTTATATTCCATATTTATATTTTAACTTTATTCTTTTTCTCCAGCAAATACTTATATCGGATATGTTACCATACTTGATAGACATATCAAAACATGGTACAATATTTTCATCATTGAAGCTCGATAAGATAATTTACTCTAACATATTAATTTGTGAGGTGAATTTTATGGAATTACGTGTTTTACAATATTTCCTGGCTGTTACACGAGAACAGAGTATTTCAGGAGCTGCCGAAGCGCTGCATTTGTCACAGCCAACACTTTCGCGGCAATTAAGAGAAATGGAAGAGGAATTGGGTACGCAATTGATGATTCGCGGCAATCGTCGAATTACCTTGACTGACGAGGGAATGATCCTTCGTAAAAGAGCCGAAGAAATCATGGAATTGGTAAGAAAGACAGAAAACGAAATCACTTTATCTAATGACTATCTTACTGGAGATATTACACTTGGAGCAGGCGAAACTGACGGTGTCCGCTTTCTCACGTCCGCCGCACGAGCGTTGCAGGAAGAGTTTCCTGATATCCATTTCCACATTATAAGCGGAGACGGCGCCAGTGTCCTCGAAAATCTTGATCGCGGACTGATTGATTTTGGGTTGGTATTTGGTGAAGTAGATACCGGCAAATACCATAAATTAAAAGTCCCGTATAAAGATACCTGGGGCATTCTCATGCGTACTGATGCAGAATTGGCTCAAAAAGAGGTTATTACAGCAGAAGATTTGTGGGATAAACCTCTCATCATCTCTCGTCAGCGATCCAGCAAATCCTCCCTGATAAAATGGCTGAGTAAAAATCCTGAAGAACTGAATATTGTAGGAACCTATAATCTCCTGTTCAATGGCTCTCTCATGGTAAAAGACGGAATGGGATATGCATTGTGCTTTGATAAAATCATCAATATTACAGATAATAGTAGTTTATGTTTTCGCCCTTTGATGCCGGAACTTACGGAAGAAATGCATATTATTTGGAAAAAATATCAAGTATTTCCCAAAGCTGCCGAAAAATTCTTACTGAAAATGCAGGAGTTTGCAGAATAGACAAATATTTGAAATCTCCGATTCTCTCCTTGGAACATACACCGTTGCCTGCTCACACAAGTTTTTTACCGCTTCCGTATATTCCATGCCGTCCACCTGCATCAAAAACCGCAAAGCAGACACCCCTCCAATATCCCTGGATTTCCAATGCCATTTGCTGGTGATCTCATTGATTTTAAAACTATCGTGATCCTGCAGCTGCCATTCATTCCGGGTTCGTGTTTTTTTCAATCTCCCCGGCTGATAGGTCTGCAGATACTCATAGGCTCTTACCTGCCTGGCTGCCTGATATTCTTCTTCCGTAACCCATGCCATCAGATCACCACATTACGAAGTGCCTCTGCTTTATCGGTACGTTCCCATGGGAATTCTTTCCTTCCGAAATGCCCAAAGGCTGCCGTCTGCCGGAAAATAGGACGGGTAAGGCGCAGCGTATCCACGATCTGTTTCGGTGTCAGTCCAAACACAAGAGGGATTGCCAGTTCCAGACAATCATCGGCCCACACCTTTCCCGTACCAAACGTATCCACCTGCACCATGACCGGCTGTGCCATTCCAATCGCATAGGCTAAAGACACCTGACACTTACTGGCAAGTCCGGCAGCCACGATGATCGTTTCCTTCGTAGCAAGCACTTCGCAGGCCACTCTGGACTGTTCATCCTGTTTCAGACACGCATCCAGGATCGCATCCGAAATCTGGTCACACAATTTGTCCGGATGACCATCCGTTACTGCTTCTGCTGTATAAAATTTTCTCATATCATTTTCCTCACTTTCACGCAAAAAGGCAGGATACCTTCCTTTTTATAGGGAACATATCCTGCCTCATATTTCATATTTTCTTTTTTGTTTTTGTCATTTAACCTTTTAATCGGTTTTCAATATCTGATGCACTATATAATACGTCTGTTACAATCACTTTATCTCCTTGGATTACAAAAAAGACAGAATAATTGTCTATCAACAATCTTCTCATCTCTTTACTTCGTTCCGGCTCTGATTCCATAATACGGATTCTCTCAGCCATAGTATCCAATGTCAAAATAGCGTCTGCAATCCGGTTGTATTGGTCCATTGCATTTTCCGGTGCCTGAAGGACATAAGCAATGTGATTGTATAATTGATCCATATCAGCCAATGCTTCATTTGTAATCTCAACCATATATTGTTTCATATCAATGGTTCTCCCTAAATTTTGCAAACGCTTCCGCTGCATTTTGCACCCTTCCTGCGTCTATATCATTGTAACCTTTTTCCAATTTTTGATGGATTTCTTCCGTTGTCATGGCATCTGCATGAATCGATACTGGTGCTTTTGGTAAAGAAACAGAAAATGGAATTCCACCTGTAAGAGAAATTTGATTCAAATACATATCGATTGCTGTTGACATGGGAACACCTAACTGAGACAATACTTTTTCTGCCCGTTCTTTAACAGTTGGGTTTACTCTTAAGTTCAATGTTGCTGTTTTTTCCATAATCTTACACCTCCTAGTTTCTTATATTGTAACGCTTTTGTCATTACAATTCAAGCGCTAATTTCTTCCATATATCAGACATACACCAGCGAAAAAACTTCCCCGTATCCTGAAGCTATTCCTTTTGGTCATAAGGCTTCTTTTATATCAGATTTTACACTTTTAAGATATATAAACAGACATTCGTTAAAAACATGTTTTGAACAAACTGTGAAGATATCCAGATAACCGCAAGGAGTATCCATCTTTGAACACTTCCCCAAGACTACATCGCGCCACGCTTTGTCTCACATTCTGCACTTTTCGGGTACTTTCAAACACTTCTCCCAGTTATCCGTCTATTGAATATTATCCCTCTTCAGAGCCACCGGTTTCTTCCTTGCGAGCCACCCTTAAGTTTCCTTCTTCAGAGCCACCCCTACCACAAGATATAGTAATTGCCGGAAGCAGACTTTCTACCTCCGGCATCGGCTTTTTTGATAAATTCTCTCTAGTTTTCGAGTTCATCTACCAATCTTTTTAACTTCTTTGAATCGTATATTTTTCTCAGATTTGTTTTGTTCGTTGGAATCTCATAGGCATTATGTATAATTCTGTCCATTATGGAGTCTGCCTGGGTACCGCCTCCTAGCCGTTCATGCCATTCATCTACCGGATACTGTCCGACAAAAATAGTTGGATTATTACCGCTTCTTTACTCAAACAGTTCATAAAGCAGTTTTGCATCTTTTTCTGTTATCTTATAATTGAGCCATTCATCCAGAATCAGCAGCTGGTAGTTTCCTATTCTTTTTCTGTATTTCGTCAGTTCTCTAAGATTATCTCTCTGATTTTCAAAATTTCTCATCAGATCAGGCATCCGGATATACATGACGCGATATGTCTGTTTACAGGCTTCAATCCCCAGTGCACATGCAAGGTAAGTCTTGCCGGCGCCAGCAGGCCCTGTGATAACCAGATTTGTCGCATTCCCGATAAATCCCATTGTTGCCAGGTTTAAGATGGTACTCCTTTTTATTTGTCTCGAATCATAATCAAGCGATTCCAGACTGGCAGAAGGGTATTTAAAGTATGCATTTTTTATCAGTCGGTTTATCATTCTGTTTTCCCGTTCCTGCACCAGCGTTTCCAACAACAGTTCCAGCCTTTCATCATAGCCCATATCGACTAATTTTATATCGTTTTCCTGCATTTCTATGATCCTTACAAGATCACTTAACTCCAATACTGACAGGCTCTTTTTTAGTTTAAAATTCATTACGATAAATTCCCCTTTCTGTAATAATCAGCGCCTCTGACGATTCCCGTATGTCTGTTACTTTCCTTAAAATCTGACAATTCTTTTGCCGCATTTATATTCTTTGCATTCGTGTAAATGGTTTTGTAATAAGGCATATGATACTTTTTTAATGATTTATGACATGCCTTTCCCAGTATTTCAGGGCTGAACTGTTCTGCAATGGAAAGTATCGCTTTTACCGTCTGTGATGCCTGTTCCGTAATCTTTGCTTCATCAAACATCCGCCGGATGACTTCAAATGTCTTCGGGCCTGTCTCTCTGGCTTTATCGCATAACTCTTCAACTGATATATTTTTCTGCAATGAAAATGGTAAATGTGTTTCATCTGTGCGCATTCCATTTACAGACTCTTTTGGTAACCGGAGATGTTTTGCCACTTCCGTTCTGTTATGATAAACATATACAAGATGATTATTAAACTTCACATCTACTTTACAGCCGATATATCTGCTTGGAACAGGGTACTGTCCCTTATTCCACCATATATGGGAATTGCTTCCTACTTTGTGGTGATAAGACCATTCGCATACTTCAAATGGAACGAGCGGCAGAGTTTTCAGATACGGTTTTTCTTCCGTTTCGAATATGAGGGAACGGCTGCCTTCTCTTTTCTGAAACGGCTTATCATTAAATTCTTTTAATGCCCTCTGTATTCCTGCATTCAGAGCATTTAGCGAATAGAATGTATCATTTCTTAATCTGGCAATGACTGCTGTGGCAATTTTACCTACCGCGCCTTCTACGCTGGCTTTTTGTTTTGGTTTTCTGACACCGGTTGGCATGATAGCTACTGAATAATACTCTCCCAGCGTGAGATAGCTCTCATTCAAAATGATTTCACCCTTTTTCGGGTGGGATGTTACGCCCGTTTTTAAATTGTCACATACAATCTTTACCGGTGTGCCTCCAAAGAACTGAAACATGTTTACATGGCAGGAGAGCCAGGCCTGTTCATTCATGCTTACTGTTGCTTCCACATAACTTTTCTGACTGTAAGGCATGGCAGCCACAAAAAGATATGCTGTGACCGACTCACCAGTATCCGGATTTGTATATTTCATAGAAGGACCGGACCAGTCAACTTCTACTTCCAGTCCCGGTTTGTGTTCAACGTGGCTGGTATAATTTTTGGTGGCAGTATATTTTTTATAATTCTTTGTAAATGTGATATAAGAACAGGCTTTTCTGTTCTCATTCTTACATCTGGCGCAATATTCTTCCCAAAGCAGTTTTTCCGTCACACCTGTTTTCTTGAGTTCCTTATGAACATAAGAATAATCAACCGGAGCATATCTTGGTTTATATTTGAATTTGTCAGGATAAAACAATTCATACAATCTGTCATCATCCCAGTCACAGATATCTTCCCATGATTTACCAGATGCATGAAATAATGCAGATATTTCAGTAACTGTATTTTGGGATACGCCTAAAACTTTTGCCGCCTCCCTTGCGCTTAGATTTTTTCCGAGAAGTTCTAAGATACTTCTTACTTTTGTCTTTTTAAACATAAAAAAAGACCTCCTTTTTTTGTATTTTGTGACATGAAATGCCATAAGTAATACTATAAAGAGATCCAATATATAAAAGCAATGCTATGAGGCAGACCACAAGATATAGTGGTGGCTCTGAAGGTGGAAATTACCTCTACAGGGTGGCTCGCAAGGAAGAAACCGGTGGCTCTCAAGAGAGATAATATTCAGCATATCTCTTTACTGCTTTTTATGGCGGCTTATATCTGCCCGTCGAGTTAGGGCGGCAAAACAGATTTTTTTACCGCTGCCACAGGAACGGGCAAATCCGCAAAAACATAGTGTTTATGCAGATTTGCGGCGTTTCTGGTATTCATTTTTTACGGTGCGGTGAGCAGATTATTCTACTATTTTTCATATCAATAAGCAGATTTCCGCAGGAATAGTTTTCCATCCCCGCCCACTATAACACCGCCTTAATACCACTTGTATTTTTCCATAACAACCTTAATACTAAAAGGCTTTACAATGTAATCATCTGCCCCTAACTGTAAGCCTTTAATAATTTCTTCTTCCAAATTATGAGCTGTTAGAAAAATAAAAGGCGTGTTATATTTGGGCATTGCTTCTTTTGCAAAGTCAAATCCGTTTCCGTCGGGTAAATTTACATCAAGCAATATTAAATCAAAAGTTTCTTTTTTCAGTTTTTCTTTTGCATCCTTAATGCTATAAACAGATACAGGCAGCATCTCCTTTTTTTGAATGTTATAGCACAAACCCGCATTAAGGATTTCATCATCTTCCATTACTAATATCTTTTTCACAATGATTCAACTCCGTTCTTTTTTCTATTCAACTTATATCGTCCATCAAGGGGCTTGTTTGCATTTTTAGGAATTAGCCATACACGAATTGTTAATATTAGAAAGTAATAGACGGGCTATTTGATACTGTATTCATAAATCCCGTATATTTATACTTTTCCGGACGAAGTCCGCCACCCCCACAAGGGTATGAATTATGGGATGCCCTTGGGGTATACTTTGTTGAACATAAGTAATTCAATGAGTAGATACAGGGCATTACTTTCCTGCATCTTTTTTCTTCTCCATAATTTAGTATTTTAACTGATTCACCACATAATTCAAGTAATACTTTCATTTTGTCTTAGCAATCCTCAATCAAAATTTTACTGCCTCTGTTCTCTTCAAACAGCCTGAATGCTGACTTTTCCACACGATAATCTACATACGCTCTCAAATCCAGTTTTGTTAGATCCACATTTCATTCCTCCTTTATTTGAGCTAAACAAATAGAATTGTGAGATACATCCAACAAGAAAGATAAACAGCAACAACGAAAGTCTGAACGTTTATTTGTATTATATTTTTGCATTATATTTTTCGACTTCAAACTTGAAAAACAGCTCTAATAGTGCTAAAATAATTTTGCATAAATATCAGGGATACACTCCATGAACACAAAAGTTTTGAGAGCTATCCGATTCAAAAATTATATCTTTATTACAAGGGGGAATCTTATGAAGTTTGTTTATAAATCGTAAGCTTGCTACGCGTATTAGTATCATTACCACAGCAATCACCTTTGTCGGCATGCTGTTGCTTTGGTTCATTGTATCTAGCCGTGTAGCCTCTATGGTAGAAAGCAATATTACCAATCAAATGATTGACGCTGTTGAATCCAGAGCAGCAATCATCAATGATTATGTAGCCTCCGCAGAAGAATATATGGCAGCCTTTGCCCTTGGCAGTGAAGTTCAAGATCTTCTTGCTAATCCGGAAGACCCTGTACTTTTGCAAAAAGGACAAAAGTATACAGAAGAATTTGCCGAAGTAAAAGGAATCTTCGAAGGGTTGTATATCAGTACGCCTAATACATATGTTCTGACTCATACTTCGCAGGAAGCTATCGGAATAACTACACGTAAGGGAGACTCTTTAACCGAATTCAAAAAGACTATTCTGGCACAGCCACAGCTTACCAATTTAGGAATCATGGAGTCTCCGGGAACCGGAAGCATGATCATTTCCATGTACTATCCAATCTTTGACGGTCAGCAATGCATTGGCTATGTAGGCGCCGGCGTCTATGCCAGCCGTCTGATGGATGCATTGTTGAATTTAGACATTGAAGGACTTCCTCACAGTGAATATGTGTTTTTAAATGTAGACACAGGTAAGTATCTCTACCATGAGGATGAAGAATTGCTGAACACAGAGACTTCTGACAGCGGTTATCAGGAAATTATCAAGCGGATTAAAGCAGATGGGGACACTCAGGCAGGAACCTATTCCTATCGGGATGAAAACGGCGTGGAGCAATTAGTTGTTTATAAATATCTGAAAGACAGGAACTGGGTATTCATGGTTCGCGACAATACCTCAGAAGTTTACGGAGAAGTAATAACTGTCCGCATTACGGTAGGTATTTTGTGTGCGATTGTAGCTTTTGTTATTGTTCTTATCACTCTTCTGATCCTGCACCGGGAAAGCAAGGAATTGATGGTCATGGAAAGTGCCATCCGTCGTTTGGGTAACCTGGAACTGTCTGCCGACCAAGAACTAGAAGCTTTTTATGGAAGAACAGACGAGATTGGTATGATTGCACAGACGATTCATCATGTCTGTGACTGCCTAAAGAAGACAATTGATGATATCGGACGGATATTGGGAGAGATGGCAGCCGGAAATATAGCCGTAGATGTCGAAAAAAATGAGACATACTATATCGGTGATTTCAAGGTTCTTGCCGAAAGCCTGAAAAGCATCCGTACCCATCTTACTGATGTGATGCGGGACATTACTCAAATTGCGAGTCAGGTGGACAGCGGAGCAAATCAGGTGTCCGCAGGCGCACAAGTGTTGTCCCAGGGCACAATGCAGCAGGAGGTATCTATCAATGGTCTTGTGTCCAATGTAACAGATATTGCCGAACAAATCCAAAGCAGCACTGCTCGCTGTGGCAATGCCCGGGATCTTGTAGACAGGGCAACAGGTTATGCAGCCGAAGCTGATACAAAAATGGAGCAGCTGATTACTGCTACGCGAAATATTGACCAGTCCTCAGCACAGATAGGCGGTATCATAAAAACGATTGAAGATATTGCTTTCCAAACCAATATTCTTGCACTAAATGCCGCAGTTGAAGCGGCAAGGGCAGGTGATGCAGGTAAAGGATTCTCAGTTGTTTCCGACGAGGTAAGGAACCTTGCTGCAAAATCTGCGGAAGCTGCAAAAAATACAGGCTCGCTGATCGGGCGTTCGCTGGATGACGTAAAAACAGGTACAGAATCCACAAACCTTGCCATATCAGCAATGCAGATCATTAACGAATGTATTCAATCTATTAAAGTGCTGATGGATGAAATTTCTCTTGCCAGCGTACAGCAGTCAGAGATGATCGCCTCTGTTGACAACAGAATTAAAGAGGTTTCCAAAATAATAAAGGCAAACTCGGCCGCCGCTGAACAAAGTGCAGAGATTTCTAATGAATTGTCTAATCAGGCAAGAGTATTGAACCGCCTCATCGGACAGTTCCGAATCAAATAAACCCTAATAGGATATTGTAAAAAAGGTGCTGGAATTATTCCCAGCACCTTTTTCTGTATCAACAGAACACGCCAAAATGACACACACAAAATTAATCTGTTCTACTTATATAAAACTTTGTAAAATCTGTTTCTTCCATCGGCTTTCCAAAATAATATCCCTGAATACAATCCAGTCCCATTTTTTTCAGAAGCTTATACTCTTCTTCTGTCTCGACTCCTTCCTGGCATACTTTAAGATGTACGTCATGGCATATTTCTACAACAAAAGAAATAAATGCTGAATCAAACTTGCTGTTCAAAATATCCCGAACAAAGCTCCTGTCAATCTTTACCAGATCAATCGGCGCATTTTTCAAAAATTCCAACGAAGAATATCCTGTTCCAAAATCATCCATGGCAACTCGAATACCCATTTCCTGCAAAAGCATATATTTATCATGAAAAATATCCAGATTTTGTACCGCGCTGCTCTCTGTAAGCTCCACAACCAGATTTCGTGCCGGAAATTCTTCTTCCTCTAGTATTTTCTGCACGTCTCCAATATAACCATCATCCATAAGCTGAAGCGCTGAGGCATTGACGCTGATTGCAAACTCTGGATTCATTTTAATCCATTCCTTCGCCGCCCGAACAGCCTTTCTAGTAACCCAGAGCCCCATGTCATAAATCATTCCTTCTGTTTCCATCACAGGAATAAATTCTACAGAAGAGATAAATGAGCCTTCCTCATCCCTGAAACGCGCCAGAGCCTCCGCACCGATAATCTTCTTCGTTGTACCATCCACCTGCGGCTGATAGTTCACTGAAAACCCACGAAATTCATGACTCATGGAATCTCTCAACTTCTTGATAAGCTCCAGCCTATAGTTCTTTTTCCTTAGGATTTCCTCCGTAAAGGCTACCAGACGATTCTTACCATACTTTTTGGCATACTGAAGAGCATAATCCGCATATTGATAAAGTTCTTCTACCGTTTTACCATCCTGTGGGAAGAAAGCACATCCTGCCGAAAGATGAACTTCCAGTCCATATTCCTTCCACCCTCTAATCATGCCGAGTTTTTTCTGAATTTTTCCATACAACTCTTCTACATCTGTACTCGTGACGTTTTTGAGCACAAGCCCCATCCGGTCATTATCTAACCGAAAAAGACTTCCATTATCGGGAAGCTGAGCCTGAATATTACGGGCAAGGATACATAGAATACGATCTCCAACCTTTCTTGTGTACATCTCATTAAATTGGTGAAAATTATCCATATCCAATATTACCACCGCTAGTTTCTCTGTCTCTTTATTCTCGATACTGCGGCGGATTTTTTTACAAAACATATGCTCATTAAAAAGCTGCGTCAACGGATCAACCTCATTTTGTTCTCCCATACAGTGCATGATTCCGGCAAAAAGAGCTGGATCTCCATATTCATCACGAATCAGATACCCTCTACAGCGTATCCATTTATATTCTCCATCTTTCATTTTAGCACGAAACTCTACATAATGAGCGTCACGTTTATTCTCGCCGATTTCCACATTAGATTTATAAAAACGCTCCCAATCATCCGGATGCACAATCTTTCTCCAGTATTCCAACGGATTTCGCATTACTTCTGCAGGAAGTCCAAAATCCTCCACCTGTGCAGATGTATATTGGAACGTACCTGTTTTCATGTTACAAATATATACGTAATCATCCGTACTGCGTATAATAGCATCGTAAAGATATTCTGCCGGATAATCCATTTTCATCTTTTCTTTATTATCCGGAAAAATAAGTTCCTCATTACAAGCAAGATACTCATTTCTGCGGTGCCTTAGCTTCTCTTCGTACATCTTCTCATCCGCCCGGGTGAGAAGTTCTTTCATTGTACAGCCTTTGGAACCTCTGGTATAACCTAATCCATAGGAAAATGATACACAATAACGATTTTCATAGCGAACAAAGTATTGTTCCACATCCTTACGCCACTCTCCAATCATTTTAGAGATCGTTTTAGAACTTTTATTAAAAAATATCATAACAAACTCATCGCTGCTTAGACGAAACATAAAATCCGGCATCTCTAACTGCCTGTTTAAATACTTACAAATCGTTTTGAGAATCAAATCTCCTTCTGAATACCCAAAATACTCATTAATCTTTTTTAAATTATCTATATCCAGAAGAGCTAGAACACAGGACTGATCTTCCTCCAGTTCTTCTAATTTCTTTTCCAGAACCTTTTTTCCAGTCGTGCGGTTCCACACATCACAAAGCAAGTCTTTATCCATATCCTCTGTATGCCTCCGCATTTTAGTCACATCATAAAGCTGTCTCATACGTACTTTTCCCCCCCCCCACGTAAAATGCCCCCATGGAATCTCTGCTCTGCTACCTAATAAATGGAAGGCATTTTTCCGTTTTCTTTTGAGTCATATTTCTTCTATTCTACCACATTTTAGAACATTCGTCACCAAAAACAGGAAAAATATTATACTATCCAAGCCCCACATCCAGTATCATCATCACCAAAAATCCAACCACAAACCCCAATGTTCCTGTCTTCCCGTCTTCCCCCATATGTGCCTGTGGTATCAGTTCTTCAACCACCACATAAATCATCGTTCCTGCCGCAAATGCCAAAAGTACCGCCATAGACGTTCTCACCACCGTAGCAAATATTGCCGCCAGCATTCCAAACACCGGCTCTACCACCGCCGTCATCCCGGCAATCATAAATGCTTTCCTCCGGCTCATTCCTTCTTTCACAAGGGGCAGAGCCACTGCCGTTCCTTCCGGAAAGTTCTGAATAGCAATACCAACTGCAAGAGCGATTGCTCCGGATAACAAAGTGGTATTCTCCGGCGACTGCGCTGCAAGTGAAAATGCCAGACCTACCGACATTCCCTCCGGAATATTATGCGCTGTAATCGCAAGAATCAGCATAGCCGTACTTTTCCCCATACCATTGGAAATTCCCTGTTCCTGATTTCCATTCTTCCTTTCAAAATATCGATTCAGACATCCATCTGCCGCCAAAAGTACAAGAACACCGAATAAAAATCCTACCGTCATCACAAGCCAGCCCGTCTGCCCGTTAGCTTCCGCAAATTCAATTCCCGGGAGAAGCAGCGACCAGACGGAAGCCGCCACCATCACTCCCCCGGCAAACCCGAGAAATCCACATTGAAGGTTGTCACTGATCTCCCTCCGAACGAAAAAAATTGCGGCAGAACCTATTACCGTCACAAAAAACGTCAAAAACGTTCCTAAAAAAGCCAAAAAAATTCCATTCATACATCCACCTCTAAGACCATAATCTTCTGAGAGTAATATATGAATGGAATCTGTCCACTGTTATTTTCTTACTAGTTTTCTGGTTCCCGCAATTTCATAATGCGCATGGACAGAATCTTTACATCATCCATAATATAATCAAATGCGCCTGCCTGGTACAGATTTAAAGCAATCAATCCCACCGGAACTGCAAAAATCATACCAAGCACGCTTCCTATTTTGTATCCCACATAAATGAGAACTAATGTAAATAACGGATTGAGTCCCATGCTGTCTCCTACAAGCTTTGGTTGTATCAACTGCCGTACTAACTGTGACACTACATAGATAACTGCAAGCGCTGCAACCATTCTGTAGTCTCCCACAAGAAATTTATACACAGCCCATGGTATCAGCGCCGTTCCCGTACCAAAGAACGGCAGGAAATCCAGAAAGGCTATGCCAAGAGCCAGCAAAATGGAAAAATGTACTCCTGAAATACTGAATCCTACCAGCAATATCAGAAAGACAACACCCATAATCTTAAACTGAGCCTTAAAATATCCTCCTACCGCATATTTGAAATTATCAATTACCATACTCATACGCTTTACAAGAGGATCAGGCGAAACCTTTTTCGACCACTCAATCACAGACTGCCTGTCCGCGATAAAGAAATACGCCGCAATAATCGTAACAATAATTCCGATCAAAATGGATGGAATCCTCTTTGCGAAATTACCGGCGGCAGTCACCGTAGGCTCGCTGATTCTTCCCATCACATCTCCGACTGTCTGATCCAGATTACTGAGTATCTGATCCCAGCTATTTTGTAACGCCTGAGGAAGCCTGTCAAACACTCCCGTCAGACTGCTGCCAATCTGCCCAAACCCTGACTCCAGATCCTCATACATATTCGGCAAATTCTGGAGCAGCGACACACATTCTCTCCAAATTCTACTTCCGATAAAATAGATCAAAAGAACCAAACCCGCAAGAACCGCTACAATAATTATCGCTGAACCCAGTTTCTTGACAATCTTCAGACGTTTTTCCAGCCATTCCACTACCGGACTTGCAATATATGAGATAACCCATCCGATCACAAACGGCATGAAAAAAACAAGCAATTTATATCCGAAATAAAGAAACAAAATCGTTCCAAGAAGGCTCAGTGCAAGACTGACCGCCACTTTCCACGATGGGCGCTTATCTAACTTCAACATTTGATTATGCGCCGCTTTCGCCTCTCCACCATATATTTGTTTTTCTTCAGATCTATCCTTACATTCTTCCATAATCTCACTCCGTTTTACACATCACTTCTATCCAGAAACTCTGTCTCCACCAATTCCCAGATTTCATCTCTTCCCTGTTTCGTCTCTGCAGAAAATGGAATGACAATCGTTCCGGGGACTAAATCAAGACCTTGCCTTACTGCCTTAATCTGTTTCTGCACCTGGCTGCGCTTGATCTTATCCAGTTTCGTCGCAATAATGATCGGGTGAAATCCCATCTCCACAATCCAGTGGTACATCATCCTGTCATTGGCAGATGGATCATGTCGAATATCAATCAACAGAAACACTGCTTTCAACTGCTTCGAACCATGAAGATAACGTTCAATAAGCTGTCCCCATTTTATTTTCTCCTGCTCCGATACTTTCGCATATCCATATCCTGGAAGATCGACCAGATACAGTTCCTCATTAATATTATAAAAATTAATGGTCTGCGTCTTTCCCGGCGTTGCAGAAATTCTGG
>CAJTRE010000013.1:0-6056 GCA_910578495.1 uncultured Dorea sp. | reverse complement strand
AGATTTTCGATTCATCAGTGCGTTGATGAGCGAAGATTTTCCTACATTCGATTTCCCCGCAAACGCAATCTCCGGGAACTGATTGTCCGGCAGTTTACTTGTAATCCCGCATACCGTCTCTAAATTCAAACTACGTATAACCATACGATTTCTCCTTTTTATACTCTGGTACCATTATTTTACCACACATATTTTCTGTCTGCGATAAAAATTATGAACTCAATGCTGTCTTTAACACCTTATCCATATGTGATACCGGTACAATCTCAAGCTTCTTGGTGATCTCAGATGAGATTTCTTCTATATCAGGCATATTTTCTTTCGGCACAAGCACCGTCTTAATACCGGCATTTTTTGCCGCCAGAAGTTTCTCTTTCAATCCGCCGATTGGAAGTACACGCCCTCTCAGCGTAATCTCTCCGGTCATAGCCACATCTGCACGTACTTTGCGTCCGGTAACGGCAGAAAGGATTGCTGTCGCAATAGTGATTCCGGCAGACGGCCCATCTTTCGGTGTTGCACCTTCCGGAATATGGATGTGTACATCATGCTCTTTAAAATAGCACTCATCGATTCCATGGTCTTTACTGATAGAACGGATATAGCTGATTCCGGCTCTCGCAGATTCTTTCATGACATCTCCAAGCTGACCTGTCAGGAGAATCTCTCCTTCACCCGGCATCACATTCACCTCTATCTGAAGTGTATCCCCTCCAACGCTTGTCCATGCAAGACCACGCACAATTCCAATCTCATCCGTTTCATTTTTCATCTGATACGTATAGATTTCTTTACCAAGATACAGATGAAGATTACGCTCTGTCACACGAATGGACTTTTTCTTCGTCTCCAGAATCTCCTTTGCAGATTTTCTGCAAATATCTCCGATTTTACGCTCTAGCTGCCTTACGCCCGCTTCTTTCGTATAATTACGGACAACCTTCCAGATTGCCTTTTTACTAATCGACAACTGTTGCGATTTTAATCCATGTTTCCGAAGCTGCTTAGGAATCAAATGCTCCACAGCAATATGAATCTTTTCATTCTGTGTATAACTGCTGATTTCAATGACTTCCATACGATCCAAAAGCGGTCTTGGAATTGTCTGTAAAGTATTGGCCGTTGTAACAAACAGCACCTCTGATAAATCCACCGGAACCTCCAGATAATGATCCCGGAACTTCTCGTTCTGCTCGTTATCCAACACTTCCAAAAGGGCAGAAAATGTATCCCCTTTATAATCGTTGCTCACCTTATCAATCTCATCTAAAAGCATCAGCGGGTTTTTCACGCCTGCACTCTTTAACGCCGCTGCGATTCTTCCCGGCATGGCTCCTACATAAGTCTTTCTGTGCCCGCGGATCTCTGCCTCATCTCTCACACCGCCTAATGAAATTCTCACATATGGCTTTTTCAGCGCACTCGCCAGAGATTTCGCAATAGAAGTCTTTCCTGTTCCCGGAGGTCCCACCAGACACAAGATCGGAGAGTCTCCCTTCTTTGTAAGCGCCCGCACTGCCAGAAATTCAAGAACTCTTTCCTTGACTTTTTCCAGTCCATAATGATCTTTGTCAAGCACTTTTCTGGCATACGCAATATCCTTATGATCCTTACATATTTTATCCCATGGCATCTCCAGCATCGTTTCAATGTAGTTGCGTATTACCCCTGTCTCCGATGCACTGTTCATCGTACTGCCAAATCTCCGAATTTCTTTTGAAATCTTTTCTTTGACTTCCGAAGCGGCTTTCAGATTATTACACGCCTGTTGAAACTCTTCCGCGTCTGACAAGGTATTTTCATCCCCCAGTTCCTCCCGGATCAGCTTCATTTCTTCCCGCAGAATATACTCCCTCTGGTTTTTATCTACTCGTTCTTTAATCTTTGCCTGCAGCTCTTCTTTAATATTCTGCACCTGAATTTCATTTACAATCTTATAAGTAAGAAGCTCGTACCGGCGCATCAGATTCACCTCTTCCAGAAGCTCCTGCTGCTCCTCATACGGAAGCGGAAGACTGGCGGCCACAATATTGACCAGCTTCTGAAACTCCGTAATTTCCTCTATCTGCCCTGCGAACTCTTTTGATACTTTTGGGTTTTTTAACAAATACTCCTTAAAAAGATCCCGAAGTTCACGTATCCTCGCTTCCATGTTTAACGAATAACTGTCTTTTTCAATTTCTTCTGCAGAAGTATCCTCATCCTCTACAGTTTCCACAAATGCGCCAAGATATGGCTCTTCTATCTCAAGGGAGCGGATTCTCGCCCGCTTTTCACCTACTACCAGCACCCGGCTGATTTTCTTTGGCAGTTTGACAATCTGTTTGATGGTAACAATACATCCCATCTCATAGACATCTTCTATCCCTGTATCTTCTATCTCAATATTTTTCTGAGCAGAGAGAAACAGTTTTTGTTCTCCCGCCATTGCTTCTTCAATTGCCTTCAACGATTTCTCACGACTCACATCGAAATGTCTCACCATCTCCGGCAGAACTGTCATTCCACGAAGCGCTACCATCGGAAGGCTCATTGTCATCTTTTCCATATATCTTCTCCTACTGTCTTATCGCCAATACACCTTACAACACAAAAGGCAGGCGCAATATTTCCTTGCACCCACCTCACATATTATGCACTCTCAGAACCAATCGCCGCATGTTCACACACCGGAAGATCCAATCCCTTTACAGCTTCCCGCGTAATCCGGCATTTCTTCAAGGTATGATCAGACGGGGCTTCATACATAATATCCGTCATGACCTTCTCCATGATGGCACGAAGTCCTCTGGCTCCTGTCTTACGTTTCAGAGACGTCTCTGCAATCTCTTCCAACGCATTCTCATCGAAATTAAGCTCCACACCATCTAACTCCAACAACTTCTGATACTGTTTCACAAGAGCATTCCGCGGCTTAGTCAAAATATCTATCAACGCATTTCTATCCAGCATTTCCAACGCCACATTTACCGGAACACGTCCCACCAACTCCGGAATCAATCCGAATTTCACTAAATCCTGAGGCAGCACCTGCTTCAGAAGTCTATCAATATCGTTCTCATGCTTTGATGCAATCTCAGCATTAAAACCGATGGATTTCTGGTCAATACGCTTTTCAATAATCTTCTCAATTCCCTCAAACGCTCCGCCGCAAATAAATAAAATATTCGTTGTATCAATCTGCAGCAATTCCTGATGCGGGTGTTTTCTTCCGCCCTGAGGGGGGACACTGGCAACCGTTCCCTCAATAATTTTGAGAAGAGCCTGCTGAACACCTTCACCGGATACATCTCTTGTAATTGACGGATTCTCAGATTTTCTTGTAATCTTATCAATCTCATCAATATAGATAATTCCATACTCTGCGCGTTCAATGTCTCCATCTGCCGCCTGAATAATCTTAAGAAGAATGTTTTCCACATCCTCGCCTACATATCCAGCCTCTGTAAGGGCTGTCGCGTCTGCAATGGCAAACGGAACATTCAACACTTTGGCAAGAGACTGTGCAAGAAGCGTCTTACCACATCCTGTCGGACCGAGCATCAAAATATTGCTCTTGGAAAGTTCCACACCCAAGTCTCTCTCTGCCATAATTCTCTTATAATGATTGTATACAGCCACAGACAGGACTTTTTTTGCTTCGTCCTGTCCAATGACATACTCATCTAAAAACGCTTTGATCTCTTCTGGTTTCAAGAGATTAATTTCAGAATAATCTCCCCACTGTCCGCCATTTTCGAACTCCAGCTCTTCCTCAATAATCTCTGCGCAAACATCTACACACTCGTCACAGATATATGTGCCGTTCGGCCCCGCAATTAATTTTCTCACCTGTGTCTGTGTCTTGTTACAAAACGAACATCTCACCTGATCATCGTTTCTCATCATACTTTCTCCTCATACTGAAAGAAATTTCTCTTAACGACGGGTAATAACCTCATCGATTAGACCATATTCCTTTGCCTCCTGGGCTGTCATAAAATTATCCCTCTCGGTATCAACACTGATAACATCCAACGGCTGCCCCGTATTTTCAGACAGAATCTGGTTTAATTTCTTACGTGTTCTAAGTATATGCTCTGCAGCAATCTGAATCTCCGTCGCCTGTCCCTGAGCGCCGCCTGATGGCTGATGGATCATAATCTCTGCGTTTGGAAGTGCAAGTCTTTTACCCTTTGTTCCGCCTGCCAGCAAGAATGAACCCATACTTGCCGCCATACCGATACAGATCGTTTCAATATCGCATTTGATATACTGCATCGTATCATAAATTGCCATACCGGCTGTCACAGATCCGCCCGGACTGTTAATATAAAGATGAATATCTTTCTCCGGATCTTCCGCTTCCAAAAACAAAAGCTGCGCTACAACCACACTTGCAGATACATCCGTCACTTCTTCTCCCAAAAAGATAATTCTGTCTTTTAATAATCTTGAATAGATATCGTAGGAGCGCTCCCCGCGGCTTGTCTGTTCAATGACATAAGGTACTAAACTCATGTATATGCCTCCTTACTTATAAGTTAAGTTTCATACACGCTCAGTGTACAAATTTATTTTTCTACAGCGTTTTCTACCAGGAATGTAATTGCCTCCTGAACCGCCATATCTTCTTTCATCTGTTTCTTCTCATTCTCACCCATGAATTCTTTCAGCTTATCAACTTCCATCTTATAAGCCTCTGCCATCTTAGCAATCTCTTCATCCAGTTTCTCATCGCTGATCTCAATGTTCTCAGCTTTCGCAACTGCCTCTAATACAAGACGTGTCTCGATTCGTTTTTCAGCCTGCGGCTTAAACTCCTCCATCATCTTTTCAGCATTCATTCCCGTAAACTGGAAATACTGCTCCATAGTAAGTCCCTGTGCCTGCATTCTCTGTGCAAACTCATTAGCCATCTGATCAACCTGTGTTGCAATCATTGCCTCCGGGATTTCATATGTTGCGTTCTTCACAGCCTGCTCTACAACCTGATCTTCCTGTTTCTCTTTTCCGTCTGCCGCTTTCTTCTCTTTGATTTTAGCCTTAACGTCTGCTTTGTATTCATCTAATGTATCAAACTCAGAAACTTCTGCCGCGAACTCATCGTCAATCTCTGGAAGTTCTTTTGTTTTAATCTCATGTACAGTACATTTGAATACTGCCTCTTTCCCTTTTAAGTCCTCTGCGTGGTAGTCCTCCGGGAAAGTCACTTTCACTTCTACTTCTTTCTCTGCTTCAGCGCCTACTAACTGCTCCTCAAAACCTGGAATAAATGAGCCTGAACCAATGGTAAGTGGATAGTTCTCGCCTTTTCCGCCCTCAAAAGCTTCTCCATCAACAAATCCCTCAAAATCCAGAATCACCTCGTCGCCATCCTGTACTGCGCGGTCTTCTACGGTTACAGTTCTTGCGTTCTTCTCTGCTTCTTCCTGAATCTTAGCGTCTACTTCTTTCTGTGTTACACGCGTAGAAATCTTATCTACCTCAAGTCCTTTGTACTCTCCAAGTGTTACCTCCGGCTTAGTTGCTACCGTTGCTGTAAAGATAAACTCTTTTCCTTTTTCAATCTGTACAACATCAATCTCCGGTCTTGACACAATATCAAGTTCACACTCGTCATAAGCCTCTGCATATGCCTTTGGAATAATCTCATTTGCGGCATCATCATAGAAGATTGCAGCGCCGTACATCTTCTCGATCATCTGACGCGGAACTTTTCCTTTACGGAATCCCGGCAGGTTGATTCTGTTTTTCTGCTTCGTATATGCACTCTGAAGCGCTTTCTCTAATTCATCGGCAGAAACTTCAATCGTAAGTTTCGCCATGTTTTTCTCTAATTTTTCTACCTGTAAACTCATCTACTGTTTCCTCCTAATTCTAATCCCGCCTGCCTTCGTTGACAGAGCGAGCATATTACATTACATTCACCACAGAATTATAACACAAACTTTTCCAAATATCCAGTGCCTTTTTCATCTATTCTCCGTACACATGTAAGGTTACAATTGATGTGACACCTTACCTCTATACAAAAACGGTTGAGTCCTATAGAATTTTAATCGCCAAACCAAAAA
>CAJTRE010000012.1 GCA_910578495.1 uncultured Dorea sp. | reverse complement strand
AATTCCTTACTGGCTGTAAGGGAGATTAACCATAAATATATTGTAGTAGGAGGGATACTGAATGAGAACAGGAAGTCATAATAAGAAACGAAATACTATTTCCTGGATATCTATAATCAGTATCCTAATTTGTATATTAATTACTAAGACTTCCCATATCTTAAATGGGCTTCGTACCTCGAAAATTCAATATTTCAGCTAACAAAACAGTATTTATGCCGATACTGCTGCTGGATGTAATGCTTTTTGAAGATATTTTGGTAAACGCTTCTCAAAATCTGCAGTAAAAGCTGCTATCTGCTCATTGCTCAGTTTCAGGATATCATGAAGACTTGCCATCATTGCTTCCATCAGGATACAAAGGGAATGTGAGAATGTTATATCCGCCATTTCATCTACAAGAAAGAAGAACAGCTCCCCCAGAGTCCTCTGATCTTCATTCCTGTGCTACTCCAAAGCAAGCAGCATATATCTGGTAAACACGATTGCTGTATGGGCAGTCAGTGCGTCATAGGAAAGACTGTGGCATTCACCAGTCAGATTCAGAACAGCCAGCACTCTATTATTACCAAATTTCTAAATCATCCTCTGCATCTACCCATATCTGCAAGTTGCCATCAAGTGTTAATCGGGCATATTCAAGTGGTTCGTCTATTGCTAAAGCATCTAGCGCACATTGAGAACGGGGAGTAGTCCGTAATCTATCTTCTGCTACATTACAGTCAATCCGTAGGATATATCCGTCAAAGGTTGTTACATCAACGCTGTTGTGGTACATATTGTATTCTGCATATATAAATCTCATATCTTATCAATCCTTTCCTGTCTGTGTTTTGGAGAAATTTGTGAAAGCATTCCAATCAATTCTTTCTGTCCTGTTCATTTCATGTTATAATTCTTGACAAGAAAAATTTGCGTAGCAAGTTTTTCTTGTATGTTACAGGTTTTTCTTTCCCTTATTTTTGCCCTTATGAGGGTTCGTAACACGAGGGAAAAGGATATAACACAAGGGAAAGTCTAAGGGCAAACTCACTCGCTATAAATTTAGCATTTTCAAGGGTTTGCAGATTTTTTGCAGATAAGATATAACAGTTAATAAATCCTATAAAAAGTGTCTTATCAGAATTCCGGTTTGTCAGTTTCTAGTAACGTCAAGGATCAAGGCGTAGCCGATACAACCTAGGGCAGTCCTTTTTCAAATGCTTTTATGTGACAGTCCTGTATTCCGTTGTCGATATGAAAGCAATCATCAACCTGTGAGTAGGACAACATTGTAACTTTCGGGGCAAAGGTCTTTGTGTCAATTCCGTAATAATAAATGGTGACAGTAGAGAGTTCCACATTGATACTGTCAAAATCTCTTGTGAAAACGCTGTGTCTGTGTGCATGGAAAAAATCGGACGGACATTCGTAGAACTCGGAACTATCTTCTCTTAAAAATAATGGCAGTATGTGTACTTCATTTCCGCTTCGATTGACAAGGACATAAAAGCGTGGAATGAGGGCAGAATACTGTGTTTTCATTGCGATATACATATCGTCTAAGTCATCAAGAATTCAGACAGTCCTTGCAAGGAAAGGAGCGTGTCGATTGGGCAAGGACTTAAAAGGGAAAGCGTTGCCGGACGGAATTATTCAGAGAAGTATATGTGTTTAAATATCAAACGCCGAAAACCAAAAACAGCATACGGACAATTCCTATGCAGGAAAGTGTATATAAAGCATTGAAACGTCAAAAAATCCAGTTAAAAGAAATGCAGTTGATGTGTGAAGAATGGGAAACCTATTTCTGAACGGGCATTTCAAGTTACGTTGGATGGGACAGAGAAAGCAATCAACAAAAAATGTGAAAATATCGCAAAGAAGAATAAGACAAGTTTTGAACCGATACCACATTTTTATCCTCATGCACTTCGACATACTTTTGCGACAAGGTGTTTTGAAGCAGGCATTGAAGAGAAAGTGGTGCAAGGATTTCTCGGACACTATTCAATTGCAATTACATTGAATTTGTATACACATGTTACGGACGATAAAGCAAAATCAGAAATGGATAAATTACAAAATTTATATCGAGAGATTATATAGAAAAAAAGAGAATAAAAGTGCAAATTTCTTTAGAAAAAACTGTCCACAAACTGTCCAGCAGAGCGGAAACAGAAAACAAGAATGGAAAAAACCCGTTGGCCACAAGGGCTAACGGGTTCTTCTCGTTATAGTTATCTAAAGGAATGAGAGTAAAGTGTGTATCGGCTGCCACCGATATTCATACTTTATGAGGGGGAGATAGTGATTTGTTTATCAACTATCTGACTATAAGTATAAAAGGTAAATATGTCTAAAGTATGTTAAAACTATAAAAGAAATAGAAAATTTCTTAAGACGAACTTAAGAAGTTACAATGAAAACCTAAAACACACGAATCAAAGTGCTGCACAATGGACGTGACCGACCAAAATATCTAAGAATTCTCCAGAAGTAGGTTTTTTCAGTAAAGGATACAGGGCGATTTGTCGAAGCCGTTCCTTGTTACCACGTTCCCAACAGATTTTGATTGCTGTGCGGATGTCCCGTTCCACGCTGCTACTAGTCGTGTAAAACGTTTTTGCAATCTGCGGATACAGAAGTTTGCTGACAGACAAAAGATAGTTTTCGTCATTTAGACATAATTCTATACCATAACAGAGGTATCGATAGCCTCTATAAGTAGCTCCAATACCGAGAGAGCGGATGAGTTTTTCGATTTCGTAGTTTCGCATTTTACCTCCTTGAAATTTTTTATGAGAAATCAACACAATTATAAGTATTATAACATATTCTAAGGGAAATTCTAAAGGTGTGACAAAGGTAGCAATTAAAAAACAAAAGACGATGCAATACGACAAAATTTATATTCAGAAAAACAAAAAATACATGGATATATCAGGCAAGCTGGATTGCACATCCTGTCTGTTATATCAGCGCATGGCCGGTGAAGATGATGGCCGCTGGTCCGAAGAGGTCTACGAAACAAGGTTGCGTTAGTCCCTTTTGAGTTCGTATACGTTAAATGTTTTCACCTGTTAGTGACATAGTCTATCCCTCCAATTCGAGATGAAAAAATTATGGTATGCGGCAAGGTAGATATTATTATTAATGCAATGGTGAAATCGTGGCTGTCTGTGCAGGGAATCACCGATAAGGCAGGCGTATCTGTAAATATAGTATATCGGGTAAAGATTCATAATATCTTAATAATTTTCAATATTTGTCCTTAAAATTTCCCTGATAATCTTGTATAGTATAAAGGAGGTGATAAAAATGGCTAAGATATTAGTATGTGATGATGACAAAGAGATTGTAGAAGCAATCGACATATATTTGACACAGGAAGGACATGAAGTTCTAAAAGCTTATGACGGTGAAGAAGCTTTGGCGGTATTGAAAGAAAAAGGTGCGGACCTTCTTGTTATCGACGTAATGATGCCAAGGCTTGACGGCATTCGGGCGACGCTTAAAATTCGAGAGAAGAATAATATACCGATTATTATTTTATCGGCGAAATCAGAGGATGCAGACAAGATTTTAGGATTAAATGTGGGAGCAGACGACTATGTAACAAAGCCATTTAATCCGCTAGAGCTGGTGGCAAGAGTGAAATCCCAGCTTCGCAGATATACACAGCTTGGAAGTACGGTAGAATCGGGAAATAGTGCAGTGTTTACTACAGGCGGTCTTATGGTCAATGATGATCTGAAAGAAGTGACTGTAGACGGCGAGTCAGTGAAACTTACACCGATTGAATACAATATATTGTTACTATTGATACAGAATCAGGGGAAAGTGTTCTCCATCGATCAGATTTACGAAAACATATGGAACGAGGACGCCATTGGCGTGGATAATACGGTAGCAGTCCATATCCGGCATATTCGTGAGAAGATTGAAATTAATCCGAAAGAACCGCGTTACTTGAAAGTGGTGTGGGGAATCGGCTATAAGCTGGAGAAACTTTAGAAGGGAGTATATATGAAACAGTGGTACAAATCCAGTCTGGCGAAAGCAATTCTGGTTATTATGGCAAATGTCATGGTGGCAGTGGCAGTGGTGAGCGCCATGCGGATTATTTCCTATCCGGTGTTCCGAGAGGAAGTAGTAGACGGAAGCAGGGCGGAATCTTATGATAATACAAAAAGTTTTAAAGAGAAGTTTGAAAACCAAAGTTTTGATATTATGAATGGACTGTATTATACGGATTTCTTTGAGACGAATGGGAAATATGATCCGAATAAAATTGTGGACATAGAAGAGTTCGAGAAGCATGCAACGATAAGTGGTAAGAATCGCAGCGGGCTTGCATACCGCATGGGAGATCTTATTGACTGGAGCAAGAAACGTGGTGAAAAGAATCAGGAAGCTTTGGCAGAGGCTGTAGAAGAGAGGGATAATTCCATAGTTGTCTGTCAGAAAGTAGATGGTACTTATCAGTATTATCGGTTTAAAGACTTTGCACAGCGGATTAAAGCGGGAGAGTGGTCTTTCGTATTAAATAATGCGGATTATAACTGGGAGACAGCGGAAGGGGAGACAGAGCTTCTACAACGTTTAAAAAATTACTACAATAGTGAATATGCCATGGGGGATGATTTTGAGTCTGATTTTAAAGGGCTTCAGGATAAAGAAGGAAGAGTCCTCTATAAAAACTGTTGGAGTTATGACGGATACCAAGAACCTGAACCGGCGGGCATGTATTCACCGATTGACTACAATAGTTTGCTAGAGCTTGTTAACAAGGCTCCAGATTGGAACGGTCGTCTGAGTGAGGCAATTGCTATGGTGGAAAATACGATTGTCCGTTTGGGAGATAGCTATAGTCTGTATAAGTACGTAAATTCTGGTATTGAAGAAGGAAATAGCAACTATAGTTACATTTACGCAGATATGAAAAACAAACGTATTTTCACTAATAAGTCAGAATATGCAGATTTTGATGATCTGGAGAAGAGTATTGAGAAAATGAAAGTCTCCGGGAAATATGTAGTTGTAAAGCCAAAACTTAAAGATTTTGAATCTAATGTGAAAAATACAGATGCTGCGATGTGGAAAAATTCGCTAAGAGCACTCGAGGCTTCTAAGGAGAATGCGCTGGTATTTGTGGCAAATATAGATACAGCGTACCCAATTCAAGATCATTATTATACAGAAGATCAGATGTTTCAAAAATACGGGGCAGATGCAGAAGGAGTTATAAGTACAGGTGTAATTGCAGGGATTTTATTCCTTGTCTGTATTGTATGGCTGACTGTTATCGCTGGAAGAAGGACAGAAGACGGAGAACTTCATCTGAATAGTTTTGATAAATGGAAGACAGAACTTGCGGCTATTTTTTCTATAGGAATCTGGGCGCTTGGCATAATGATGACGGTAGGCATAGGGGTTTGGGGTAATGGTTTTAGCGGAAATAACTATAACACAGATTATGTTGCCAATAGTATTCCGTATCTTATAGCGGCGGCAGTGGTCGCTGTGTTCACCTGCTCTATGTTTCTTATCGGATATTTGAGTCTGGTTCGGAGAATTAAGGGAGGAACTCTGTGGAAGAACAGTTTGTTGCGTGCTATAGGGAAATTCGTGCTTAAAGTCATTGAGAACCTGCCGAATATCTGGAAAGTAGTTTTGTTCTTTGGGGCATTTGTATTTGTGCACTGGGTTGTGCTGATTATGGCGGTAAGTTATATGGGGGGAAGGCTCTATGTACCTATTCTGTTAGTTACAGAGGCAGCAGTATTTGTACTTCTTGTTCGGCAGGCAATCGGAAAAGAAAAGATTAAGCAAGGAATTAAACGTATTGCAGGTGGTGAACTGAACCATAAGATTGCTGAAGATAATCTGTTTGGGGATCAGAAAGAGATAGCAGAGGCTATTAACCATATTGGAGAAGGATTGGATGCGGCGGTAGAAAAGAGTATAAAAAGCGAACGTCTGAAAACAGATCTTATTACCAACGTATCTCACGATATTAAGACTCCGCTTACTTCCATCATTAATTATGTAGAGTTGTTGAAACAGGAGAATTTTGAAGATACAAAGATACAAAGATACATTGAAGTGCTGGAGCAAAAAGCACTGAGATTAAAAACACTTACCGAAGATGTAGTGGAAGCGTCTAAAGTAAGCTCCGGTAATATTACGCTGGAATATATGAACATCAATCTGGTAGAAATGATTCAGCAGACTAGCGGGGAGTTTGAAGAAAAATTTGCAGTGCGCGATTTGAAAGAAGTGCTGACGCTGCCGGAGGAAGAGGCGTTGATCTGTGTAGACGGAAGAAGAACGTGGCGGATATTGGAAAATATCTACAATAATGCGGCAAAATATGCAATGCCGGGAAGCCGCGTATATGGTGATTTAAAGGTTATGCAAGGCGCAGTTGTATTTAGTTTAAAGAATATATCTGAGCAGCCATTGAATATATCCGCAGATGAGTTGACAGAGCGGTTCATTCGCGGTGATATTTCAAGAAGTACCGAAGGAAGTGGACTTGGTTTATCTATCGCAAAGACGCTGACGGAGATGCAGAAAGGCACGTTTGAATTATATTTAGATGGAGACTTGTTTAAAGTAACAATTGCATTTCCGCGTGTGAAATAATGAATTAGGACGTAGTAAAGTTCAATTTTACTACGTCCTAAATTGCGTTTTGGGGTGTACATACTTGCACTTATTTGTAAAAAACATTACAATATTAATACTATGAATGAATTAAGAATATTATTACAGGAAAATCTAAATAAAGAGTTTATCTTGGCGGTATTAAGTGCGCCGAGGGAAAAAGAAGGAATTACCAAGGTGAAAGTCCGTCCGTTATTAAGAAAGGAAACGCTGATTTTTCAGCTGGAATCCTTTAAGAACAATCAAGCATTTCACGAGAATCTGGAAATTTCAGAAACGGTGGAGCGTATCTTAGACTATATGGAGAATATGAAGCAAATGCAATTTGAAACAAGTAGTTGGAATTATACGGTCCTGATCAGCAAAAAGGGAAAAGTTACGATAAAAAGAAAAGCGCAGAAGGAGCAGAATAAAAAAGCAGACTTATCCCATAACCGAAAAAAGCAGTATATTTTGGAGGAGGGTGTATCCGTTCCGTTTCTGAAAGATTTAGGAGTAATGACGGAAGAAGGGAAGGTTGTTCGATCCAGATTTGATAAGTTTCGTCAGATTAATCGTTTTTTGGAATTTATCGAGGATATTCTGCCCCGGCTTGACAAAGGCAGAGAACTTACCATACTGGATTTTGGGTGTGGCAAATCGTATCTGACGTTTGCTATGTATTATTACTTGCATGAACTACAACAATATGACATTCGGATTATCGGTCTGGATCTGAAAACGGATGTGATCAAGCATTGTAACGAATTGAGCCGGAAGTACGGCTATGAGAAACTTATCTTTTTGGAGGGAAATATTGCAGATTATACGGGGGTAAATGAAGTGGATATGGTTGTGACGCTTCATGCCTGCGATACGGCTACGGATTTTGCTCTTGCTAAAGCAGTGGGATGGAACGCGAAAGTGATTCTTTCCGTACCTTGTTGCCAACATGAGATTAATGGTCAGATTGAAAATGAGATTTTAAAGCCGGTGTTAAAACATGGGCTTTTAAAAGAACGGTTTTCTGCTATTGTGACAGACGCTCTCAGGGCTGAGTATCTGGAGCGGGAAGGATATGAGGTGCAAGTATTAGAGTTTATTGATATGGAGCATACGCCGAAAAATATTCTGATACGGGCAGTTCACACTGGAAAAGGCGGCGGAAACACGCAGACAATTGAAGCAGTGAAAGAGTTTCTGCATGTAGAACCTACGTTGGGAAACCTGCTTGGACAGTAGTAGGAAGAAAAGATGTTACAGAAAAAGAAATCAATAAAGAGGACGTAGAATGAAGAAAAAAAACGTGAAGAAAAAGCTGCAGGAAGCAGGCATTTTAACGGGAGTATTTATCATAGCGGTCATTGTGTTTAGCTATGTTACAAATAAAAGCAACGACAACATGACTGTGGATATCGGAACAGCAGCTTATCCACAGATTTCCTTTGCATATAACGGCTATGCCATTAATTCTGTTCCGGGCTATGCACAGGAGATGGATATTCCATCTATACGAGATACAATCACTCCGGTCATAGGGAAAAAGGCGGCTGTGGAGATTAAGGCGTATGATAATAAAATACAGAAGCTAATGTATCAAGTGTATAGTCTGGATGGTGAAAAACAGATTATGGAAAAGGAGATTGAGAATCCGGATAAAAATGTCCCTCTGGATCTGAGCAGGGGCAATATGACGAGGGAAGAGAAGGTACTGAAAGTTACGCTGACGCTGGAAGACGGCAAGGATATTTACTTTTACACACGAATTAAAAGTGCAGAAAATGCCAGTATGCGGGAATGTCTTGATTATGTAAAAAACTTCCATGAAGGGGCGCTGGCAAAGACTGACGGCGCGGGAGTCGGTAAAGCCATAGAGCCCAACGAAGAGGGGGACAACAGCTCCTTTTCTCATGTGACGATTCATTCTGATTATGACCATGTCAGTTATGGAGGTCTGGAGCCGCAGGTAGAAGGCGACGAACGGTGGAGCGTCAAAGAGATGAATGATACAACGTCTTCAGTTCAAATTGAATTTCAAGTAAGTTGTAAAGGTGAGGAAAATGAAACAGATCTTTATAAGGTGAAAGAATTTTTCCGGATTCGTCACGATAAAAAGGAAAAAAAGACGTATCTTTTAGATTATGACCGCACTATGGAGCAGAGTTTTGATCCGACCAAGAAAGTTCTAAGTGAGAAAGGCGTTTTGCTCGGAGTTACGGATCATGATGTGCAGTATATGACAAATAAGGACGGTACAATCGTTTCTTTTGTACAGGCAGATGAACTGTGGAATTATAACAAGGAGACGGATGAAGTGTCGCTTGTGTTTAGTTTTGCCTCAGCGGAAAATACAGATTCCAGAAATATGACGTCTCAGCATGAGATTCGGTTGTTGGATTCAGATGATAATGGAAATATTACATTTGCTGTGTATGGATATATGAACAGAGGTGAGCATGAGGGGGAAGTAGGCGTAGCGATTTATTATTATAATATGGAGGCGAGTTCTGTGGAGGAGAAAGTATTTATCCCTACGGATACGTCTTATGCAAATACAGTCAATGAGTTAGGAAGATTTGTGTATTATAGTGTAGAGCGGGAAATATTATATGTGCTGTTAGATGGTATTTTCTACGAGACAGATGTGAAAAAAGACCGTACGAAAGAACTGATGCCAAAACTTGAAGAAGAGCAGTACGTAGTTTCTGAGGATGGGCGTCTGATGGCCTGTAAGATGACAGGGGAAGAAGGCGCGGACGGAAAGATTATGGTCATGGATTTCGCTACAGGTAAACAGCGGATGGTGGAAGCGGCAGGGGGAGAGAATATTTATCCACTGGGCTTTGTCAAAAATGATTTTGTGTATGGCGCAGCCAGAGAAGAGGACAAAGGGCAGACGATTTCCGGTGAAAGTATTATCCCCATGTATAGAGTGGAGATTCAAAATAGTAAGAATGAAGTCGTAAAGACGTATGAACAGAAAAATATATACATTATGGACGCAGAATTTGAAGAAAATCGGGTCATTCTCAAATGCGCTGTAAAAGAAAAAAAGACGTATACTATTATTGGAGAAGAATATATTTCCAATAATGAAGAGGTAAAGGAGAGTAACATTTATCCGGAGTCTTATACAACGGAACTGAAGAAACGTCAGATTCGTCTGACGTATGATAATGGTATTTCTGACAAAGAGCCAAAAGTGCTGAAGCCGAAGCAGGTGTTGTTTGAGAATCCAATCGAGGTAACCTTTGATAAGACGGAAAAAGAGAATAAATATTATGCCTATGGCCATGGGAAGCTCCTTGGGGATTACGATACAGTAGGAGAGGCTATTTTGGCGGCAGATGAGTTTGGCGGTATAGTGACCGATAAAAACCAAAGATATATCTGGGAGCGCGGAAATAGAGATCTTGTATACAAGTCAAGAAGTGTGGAAACCATTGCAAAACGTTTCGCTAAACAATTAAAGGCAGGAGAAGCTCCGAAGAAAATTAAGGAAGAATACCGGGACGGAGAATATCTTGATTTGACCGGATGTAAGGCGGAACAGCTTGCCTATATCATCAATCAAGGGCGCCCGGTGATTGGTATGTGCAGTGCGAAGAAGGCGATCATTCTCATCAGTTACAATCAGACGACAATGACGTATATTGATGTAGAAAGTGGAAAGAAGCGTGTCGCAGACTTTGAGAAGATAGATAAGATGACGGCAGAAAGTGGACATACGTATATTGGTTAGTGAAACAGGGACGTAGGAAAAATGAATCCTATGTCCCTGTTTGTATTTAGCTTAGCGTATAATCATGGATTTACGCTTTGTATTCAAATGGTTTAAATACAATGTTCTTATATTTATTCAGTGCAGAATAAACAATCAATCCCAGTATGCCGCAGGATATAATTTCGCCGGCACCAACGGTCAGCATCATAAAGGGAATCGGCAGCAGTACACCATAACCGTAACGAAGCACGAAAGGTACGATGATGATATTGGCTGTGATTGGCGGAATCGGCGCAAGGATGGGACTTTGATTGCGAAGCTGATAGGTAAAAACTGCTCCGAGAAGCGTTGCCACGCTTCCGAATATAATGTCTGGAAGAATTGCTCCGCCCAGAATGTTTCCAATCAGGCAGCCGATGAATAGCCCGGGGATTGCGGCCGGAGTGAATAGCGGAAGGATCGTAAGTGCTTCTGCGATACGAATTTGGATTTCTCCGAAAGAAAATGGCGCGAATATGTAAGTCAGCGCTACATAGATAGCGGCAATCATAGCCGCTTGTGTCATGAAAAAAATGTTTTTGTTTCTCATATGAAATTCTCCTTTAGTTTTGTTTTACGTGTGGAAGGTCTCGAACACACTGTTACAAACCCTATAGACCTTGGTTTTTGCCTTAGCATACAAAGCAGGCTGCGTGTAGAGGGCTTTGCAACAAATGAAAGTATAGCATAAGGAGATGAGAAAAGCAAGGTATGGCTGGAATTTGTCCGGAATGGAAATAAAACTCAGGATCTCAGACTATTGGTATATATGCACAAATTTTCATATGAAAATTTGCAGTATATGCTGAAATTAAAAACAATACTTGAAATGTGAATGGGAAAGAGCTATAATGACAACGTAGGACAAAGAGGTGAGAACGAGTGGGAAATGTGACAATTGTCGACATAGCAAATGCGTGTGGCGTATCAATCAAATCAGTATCCAGAGTATTGAATAACAGTCCGAATGTCAGCGACAGTATGCGGGAAAAAGTCATGAATACCATTAAGGAACGCGGCTACCAGGTGAATATGCTCGCGCGCGGGCTCAAGGGCAGCCGTACGAATATCATCGTTGTATTTGCGGAACGTCATCATGAGGAACATTTGAGTATTTGGCATACAATTATGCTAAAGCATTTGTTTACATATGCGAAGAAACGCTCTATGAAGATCGTACTTTCTCCGTCGAGCAGTGAACGGTTTGAGGGAGACGAGACGGATGGATTCTATTTGATTGCCAGCGGAATTGCAGATGGTGCGATTCTTTTGGAAAACATCCTCAAAGATCCGAGAGTTGATTATTTTGAAAATCATAAGATTCCATATGTGGTGTTTGGAGAGCCGGAGAATCGGAATGTACCGTCTGTCAGTTTGGATAACTTTGACGTAGGATATAAAGGCGGACGTTATCTGGTGGAGAAAGGGCTTGATAAAATAGCGCTGATGATCGGTGAAAAGAAATTCTTATCTACCCAGAATCGTGTGAAAGGCTTTGAGAAAGCCATGGAAGAGCAAGGTACGAAGCATTACATTTTCACAGGAATTGACACTGTAGAGAAAGCTTATAATAAAGCGAAAGAGATTCTGACACACTTTGATATTAAAGCATTTTTTGTATCAGGAGATGAGAGGGCTCTGGGTGTGTACCGAGCGATTTATGAGAAGGGCCTGTCGATTCCGAAGGATGTTGCGGTGCTTGGAATTGATAACATTACAGTCGGAGAATATTATTATCCTCCCATTTCGACAGTGGAACAGGATTTTGCAAAGCTGGCAAAATGCTGTATTGACTATGTGATCGACCGGATTGAAAATGATGCGGAGAATGAGAATAAAGAGTTTAAGTTTCCATGCCGGGTAATCGAGCGGGAATCAACATAGATAAAGTTATAAATTATAAGGAATAACGCTCTCTGTATGTCAGAGAGCGCAATATGTGGCAATGTTTGACAACGTTGTCACATAAAATAAAAGCAAAACAGACAACGTTGTCAATTTGAAAAATAAATATTCTAACGCACAAATATCGGAAAGGGAAAAGGAGAAATATGGAACAACAATTGATTGAAAAGCTGGAGGCAAGACTTCAGCGGGTTTACCAGAATCCGGATAAAGTACGAAAAACAATTCAGTTGATAGACGCCAGACTAAATACTTATGATAAGCCAGCAAAAACAATGCAGCCGTTATCGGAAAAAGACAGTATTTTGATTACTTACGGCGATACGATTACAGATGGCGATAAAGCAGGGCTTTCGGTCCTTCATGATTTTCTGAAAAGTTTTGTACAGGAAGCAATTGAGAGTATTCATTTGCTGCCAATGTATCCGTATACTTCAGATGATGGCTTTTCGGTGGTGGATTACAGAGCTGTTAATCCGAAACTTGGAACTTGGCAGCATATTAAAGAAATGTCAAAAGACTACGGACTTATGTTTGATGCGGTTATCAATCATATTTCCAGAAGCAGTCGTTGGTTTGAAGGCTATCTAAATGGTGAAGAGCCATACAAAGATTATTTTATCACCTGTGATGAGAACGCTGATTATAGTACAGTGACAAGACCGAGAGCCTTGCCGCTTCTCACCAAGGTTCATACAAAGGATGGAGAAAAGTATGTATGGACGACCTTTAGTGAGGACCAGATTGATCTGAATTTTAATTGTCCTGAACTGTTGGCAGAGATTGTGGATATTCTGGTGATGTATGGACGAAACGGAGCTAAATTTATCCGTTTAGATGCAATCGGATTTATGTGGAAAGAATTAGGCACAACTTGTTCTCATCTGCCACAGACACACGAGCTTATCAAGCTTATGAAAGATGTGTTAAATGAATACGCACCGGGAACAAGAATTATTACGGAGACAAACGTGCCGCATAAAGAGAACATCAGTTACTTTGGAGAAAATGCGGATGAAGCAGATCTGGTGTATCAGTTTCCACTGCCGCCGCTTACGATGTATACCTTTCTTTCCGAGAATGCAAAAGTTCTTTCTGAATGGATGGAGACGCTGGAGTTACCCAATGATAAAGTTACATATTTTAACTTTTTAAGTTCTCATGACGGCATCGGAGTAAGGCCGACAGAAGGAATTCTTTCGAAAGAAGAACAGCAGCTCCTTATAGATGCCGCACTTCGTCATGGAGGGGTAGTTTCTTATAAAGATAACGGTGATGGAACGAAGAGTCCGTATGAACTGAATATTAATTATCAGGATGCGCTGGCAGGCCCAGAGAGCTCTGATGCGGAGAGGATCAGTAAATTTCTGGCGGCAGAGACTCTGCTTTTATCCTTGCAGGGAGTTCCCGGAATTTATATTCATAGCTTGCTGGGTTCAAGAAATGATTACTATGGCAAGACAACTTCCGGTGTTCCAAGAAGAATCAATAGAGAGAAACTTGATCACAGAGAGTTGAAAGAACAGCTTATGGGAGACACTAATAGAAGATACATTTTCGACAATTTGATAGAAAGACTTCGTATTCGAAGAACAGAAAGTGCATTTTCACCGGAGGCAGGACAAAAAGTCAGAAAGGATAATGAAAAAGTTCTGAATTTTATAAGGGAGAATGCGAAAACCAATGAAACAATTCATGTATTGATTAATGTATCACGTCAGGAACAAACAGTGGCTTATGAAAGCTTATATGGGACAAACCTTCTGACAGGAGAAGCAGTATATGGAGAACTTACCTTAAAGGCATGGGAATGTGCCTGGGTAAAAATGTAAAGATTGTAACAGAGAAGAGAATTCCTGTTAACAATAGAATAAAAAAGGAGAGAAGAGATTATGAAGAGAAAACTTATTAGTGCATTGCTTATCACAGCAATGGTAACAACAATGGCTGCCGGATGCGGTGACAAGAAAAAAGAGTCCAAAGACGGAAAAACACACATCCAGTTTATGCACATGCAGGTAGAACAGGAGAGGCAGGATGCTGTACAGGGGATTATCGATAAGTTCCAAAAAGCGAATCCTGATATTGTAGTAGAGTCCGTTCCTGTAAATGAGGACGACTATGATTCTAAGATTGCAACTCAGGGTGGAAATGGTGAACTTGCAGCAGTTGTTGAGTACAGTCAGGATCAGGCTAAGACAAGTGTAGCTAACCAGTTCACAGATGTTGATGCGGTAAAAGCAGTTGTTGATGCGAAAGGCGAAGACGCATTCTACGAAGGAGCATTAAAAGTAACCAAAACAGAAGACGGTGCAAGTTATGTTGGTGTACCGGTAAGCAGCTGGGTGCAGGGAATCTGGATAAACGAAGGAATGCTTAAAGAGAAGAATTTAGAAGTTCCAAAGACATGGGAAGACGTATTAAAAGTAGCAAAAGCATTTCACAATCCAGACAAACAGATGTATGGTATTGCACTTCCGACATCTGATAGTGCTTTTACAGAGCAGGTATTCTCTCAGTTCGCACTTTCTAACGGCGCTAACGTATTTGATGGAAATAAGAAGGTAACTGTTGATACTCCGGAAATGAAAGAAGCCTTAGAGTTTTACAAAGAGCTTGCTGCATTTTCAATGCCTGGTTCTACGGAAGTAGCAGACGTAAACGATGCGTTTGTTGGAAAACATGCGCCAATGGCTATGTATTCAACTTATATTCTTGGAAATGTAAATGACGCAGGATTTGCAGAAGATCTTACGTTAGTTCTTCCAAATAGAAAATCTGAGGCGGCTTATGGATGTATCACAGTTCTCGGTATCGCAGCAGGTATGGATGAGGCTCAAACAGAGGCGGCTAAAAAATTCGTAAGCTTCATGTTGGAAGATGAGAATAACGTTGACTGGCTCAACATGGCTCCGGGTGGTGTTCAGCCTGTTATCAAATCTGTGGATGAGATGCCGGAATACACAGAGCTGGAAGCAAGAAAAGCATATGTTCATATGAACGAAGAGATTGCGAATGCAGTGGCGAACCTTCAGTTATTTGGTGCAGTTGATGGCAAGAACTTTACAGAGATGGGTGATGTTACAAATACAGGCGCAATCAGTAAGATGGTAAATAATGCAGTTGTTCAGGGAACAGATGTTACAGCAGAACTTAAAGCGGCTCAGACAGCAGTTGAAGGTCTGATGAAATAATAATTCATATGGGAGAGGAAAAACTCCTCTCCCAGTTTTGTAAAGGAAGAAGAAAAATGAGTGTAAAAAAGAAAAAACTGGGCGGAAGTGATACAAAGTTTGCATATGCGCTGCTGGCTCCAAGTATTCTCTTACTTGTGCTGCTGATTGGTTATCCACTTATTTATAACATTGTGATCAGTTGTCAGGATGTTCCTTTGAATCCGAATCTGCCATCCGAATTTGTCGGAGCACAGAATTTTATTGATGTATTTACAGATTCGTCATTTTATAAGTCCGTAGCAGTAACCTTAGGCTTTACTGTTGTAGTTACCTCTATCAGTACGGTACTTGGACTGGCATTATCTGTATTTTTAAATCGTTCATTTGTTGGAAAGAAATTGGTAAATTCTATCATTATTCTTTCTTATGTAGTTCCGGCAGTATGTCTGATCTTCACATGGCGATATATGTTCAACAATATATATGGCATTATAAATTATTTTGTGATAGATGTATTTGGCTTTACAGACAAAGCTCCGCTTTGGTTTGATCAGTCGGTCAGCGCATTTATTCTGGTATCTGTTTTTGCAATCTGGAAGTTCTTCCCATACGCATATATTTCGTTTAATGCGATTTTGCAGTCAATGGATAACAGTCTCTATGAGGCGGCGGATATTGACGGCGCAACTTCCTGGCAGAAATTTAAAGCGATTACGTACCCGGCGATTAAGCCCACACTTGTAACCGTAGTAAGCCTTAGAACAATCTGGGTATTCTATATCTATACAGAAGTATATCTGCTTACAAAACAGGTAGACGTATTAGGTGTATACCTTTATGATATGGCATTTGCAACACATGACTTTGGAAAAGCGGCGGCAATCTCCATTGTTCTGTTCGTGTTCATTTTTGCCCTTATTATGTTAATTAGAAAGAAGGTGCTGAGAGTTGAAGAAGACTAATAAAAAAGTCATGAAAGAAGTATGGTTTTATATCTGTGTAGTCCTTATCGTGCTGGTTTTATTATTTCCTTTTATAATTATGCTCAGCATTTCTTTTAAGGCAACAGCAGAAACCATCGGTTATCCGCCGACAATTATTCCGAGAGAGTGGGAAATCCAGCATTTTATTGATATCTTTAACGAGAACATATTCCCATTTCTAAAATATATGAAAAACAGTTTGTATATTGCGCTTACGACATCTGTAATTGCAGTTTTCTTAGGTATCCTTGGAGGATATGCTTTATCAAGACTGAAATTCAAAGGCAAAAGCGCAATTAGTGAGATGTTCTTCCTGGTATATATGTTCTCAGGTATCCTTCTCATTGTTCCGTTATTTAAAATGTTGTCTGCGGTAGGACTCAGCAACAGCCGTGAGGCGGTTATTATCTGTATGGTTGTACAGACACTGCCGACAGCAATCTATATGACAAGGAGTTATTTTGATACAATTCCGGAAGAACTGGAAGAAGCAGGACGCGTGGACGGACTCAGCAAAATGGGAATTATTTTCCGTATTGTAGTTCCGCTTTCTATGTCAGGAATTATATCAGTATTTGTATATGCATTCATGATTGCATGGAACGATGTACTGTTTGCATCTATTTTTATTGACTCTCCAAATCTTATGACAATTCCGATTGGTTTGAACTCATTGTTCAATACACCGGATTATATTTGGGGACGTATGATGGCAGCATCATTAATTACATCGCTTCCAATCGTAATTATGTATGGCTTTAGCCAGTATCTGATTAGAAGCGGAAGTACTGCAGGCGGCGTAAAAGGTTAAGACAAAAGGGAGACGATCTTTATGAAAAAATTAGTAGCGACAGCTCCAAGAGTTGCGGAGCTTAAAGAGTATGAAGACAGAGAGATTAAAAGCAACGAAGTCAAAGTAAAAGTAGAATTTGCGGCGCCGAAACATGGAACAGAGTTGGCAGATTTCAGAGGGACAACACCATTTATCGATGGGAAATTTGACGAGGAGTGGAGAGTTTTCGCTAAGAGAGGAGAGGATGAGCCTAGAGGAATTGAGTTTGGCGATCTTCCCCTTGGAAATATGTTTGTGGGAACGATTACAGAAAAGGGAAGCGGCGTTACGGAATATGAGATTGGAGATCGTGTATGCTCTTATGGGCCGATCAAAGAGACTCAGATTGTAAATGCAGTGGACAACTATAAACTACGTAAGATGAGTAAAGAGGCCTCTGCTAAAAATGCAGTGTGTTACGATCCGGCACAGTTTGCGCTCAGTGGAATTCGTGATGCAGATGTAAGGCCGGGAGATCGTGTGGTAGTTATCGGACTCGGGGCGATTGGACTTCTGGCGCTTCAGATGGCGGCAAAAATCGGTGCGTCAACGGTGATTGGAATTGATCCGATTGAAAAGAGGCGTGAGATTGCCATGAAGACAGGTGCACATTATACGTTAGATTCGACAAGCTGTGACGCGGGACTTGAAATTAAGCGTTTGACTAAGAAGCAAGGAGCGGATGTCATCATCGAGACAAGCGGTAATGTACATGCATTACAGTCAGCGTTAAAAGGACTTGCATATAATGGAACGATTGCATATGTGGCATTCGCAAAGCCATTTCCGGAAGGGCTGTGGCTTGGGCAGGAAGCTCATTTTAACTATGGAAAGATTATTTTCTCAAGAGCGTGCAGCGAGCCGAATCCGGAGTATCCGCGTTGGAACAGAAAGAGAATTGAGGATGTGTGTTGGGAGCTTCTGATGAACGGATACCTTGATTGTGAGGATTTGATTGATCCGGTAGTACCGTTTGCTGAGTGTGCGGAAGGCTTCTGCAAATATGTAGATCAGCACCCAGAGGCAAGTATCAAGATGGGAGTAGATTTTTCTTAGGAGGCAGTCAGTATGTTGTTAGGAACACAGGATAAAGATTTTTTCCCCAAAGATATGACAGAGAAATTCCGTTTTGTGAAAGAAATGGGATTTGAGTGCTTTGAAATAGACGGAAAAGTTTTAGTAGAGAATTTAGAAGAAGTGAAAAAAGCAATAAAAGAGACGGGACTTCCGGTATGTACTGCCTGCGGCGGATATCGCGGATGGATCGGTGATTTTATTGAAGAAAGACGAACAAACGGTGTGGAGGATTTAAAAGAGATTCTTCGTGCTCTGAAAGAAGTAGGCGGAACAGGCGTTGTAGTTCCGGCCGCATGGGGAATGTTTACATTCCGGCTTCCGCCCATGGTTTCTCCAAGAAGTCACGAAGGTGATGTGAAAGCGATTATGGATTCTTTGACGGAACTAGAGAAGACGGCAGAAGAAACGGGAACCTATCTGTATCTTGAACCATTGAACCGTTATCAGGATCACATGTTAAATACACAGGAGGATGCTGTAAATATTATCCGAAAAGGTGGATTTAAGAGAGTAAAGCTGACCTCTGATTTCTATCATATGGCAATTGAAGAAGATGATATTTCTGAAACTCTGAGAAAATATAAAGAGTATGTGGGACATATCCACATTGCAGAAAACCACCGTTATCAGCCGGGAACAGGCTCTATCGACTGGAAACGACATATGGAGACACTAAAAGACATTGGTTATAAAGGACCGGTTGTGAATGAAGGACGAATCCGAGGAGAAGATCCTTTGAAAGTGTATCAGGAATCGGTAGATTTCATGAAGCAGTTTATGTAAGAAATAAGATGGAGTAAAGAGAGGGTGCAGTGAAGTGAATTTCGCACAGAGGTGCGCAGTATCATTTTGCAGCGCCCTTTTGAACTTTAAAGTGTCGGGAAACAAGTAGGAAAGCAGAGGAAAACAAGAATGAAAATATTGAGAATGGCGATTATCGGCTCAGGTCAGATTGCACAGGTGACGCATATACCCAATTATCAGTCCATGGGAAATGTAGAGATTGTAGGTATCTGTGATACACGTTTGGAAGCTGCGAAAATGGCGGCAGAAAAGTTTGGAATAGAAAATTATTATGATTCACATAGAGAGATGTTAAAGGAAGTGAAACCGGACGCAGTAACCGTCTGTGTGCCAAACAAGTTTCACTGTCAGATTACATTGGATGCATTGTCGGCAGGATGCCATGTGTTCTGTGAGAAACCGCCTGCAATTACGTTGGAAGAAGCAGAATGTATGGCGGCAAAAGCAGAGGAGATGGGGAAGCTCTTGTCATATGGATTTCATTTTCGTGCCAGCGAGCATGTGGCATTTCTGAAAAACAGAATTGCTGCAGGTAAGATGGGAGAAATTTATCATACAGAAGTGAAGTGGCATAGAAGAAGAGGAATCCCGGGATGGGGCTGTTTTACAAACAAGGACATTCAAGGCGGAGGTCCTCTGATTGATATTGGCGCTCATATGCTGGACTGTGCATTGTATCTGATGGATTACCCGGAGATTTCCTATGTGTGTGCAACCAGCAGCGACCGTATTGGGAAGACATCGAAGGTTGGATTGATGGGTCGATGGGATTCGGAGAGATTTACTGTGGAGGACGGTATCTTTGGTTATGTCTGTTTTGCGGATGGGACAAGCCTTGATCTTCAGACTTCTTTTGCGGTCAATCGGAAAGAGCGGGATGTGAGAAGTGTGAAATTCTACGGTTCTAAAGAGGGGGCAGAATTATTCCCATTAGAAATCTACAGAGAAGAGGATGGTCAGCTTGTGGATTTAGAATTTCCTTTTCTTGAGATGAGAGACTGGCATTTGGATATTGATACTAATTTTGTAAAAGCTTGTCTCGGAGAGGGAGAACTTCTGGTGACTGCAAGGCAGGGGGCATATATACAAAAACTAATCTGTGCACTTTATGAGTCTGCCCGGACAGGCAGACCTGTGATTTATTAATAGTTGGGGGATATAGGTATGATTCATTATCAGACAGAAAAAGAGAACGGAAGATTATGGTTTCGTGAAACGAAATTTTTGCCGGACTATGAATTGAAAACAGAATCGGTGTTTGCACAGTGCAATGGGTATATGGGAGTGCGTGCGGCGCAGCCGTTTTCTCTGGTAGAAGAACATAGAGGGATGTTTTTAAGTGGAGCGTTCCACAAAGCATATGAAGATGAGGTGACAGAGCTTGTGAATTGTCCGGATCTGACATGGTTTGCGCTGGAAATTGACGGGGTCAAGGTTTATCCGGATAGAGAGGGACTGGTTTCCTTTGAGCGAAGCTTAGATATTTATAGTGGAGAACTTATCATACATTATATATTTCAGATTGCAGGAAAAGGTCAAATCGAGGTAGAAAACCGAAGATTTGCCTCTATGACTTGTAAGAATTTATTTGTGCAGACATTGAAGGCTCGGGTTCTTGATGGCGATATTAAGAAGATAATAGTCAAAACAGGGATCAATGGTCAGATGACAAACAGCGGTGTGTCACATTTTCATAAATCTATTGCAAGAGTGTATGAGAAAGAAGTGATGGAGCTTCGTAGTGAACTGGAAGAAAATGTTGTAACAGAGGCTGTAGTGTGCAAAACTTCGGAAGGCACTTTGATGGAGAAAGAATTTTCCTTAAAAAGAAGAAGTGTTTATGGTACCTATCTGCTTTGCCCGAACGAGGGCTGTGTTGTTCTTGAGAAGATTGCATTTGTAGATCAGGCAGAAAATGGAATTGGAACAAAAGAGAGAAAAGAGGCGCTTATTGAGGCGGCAGAAAAAGGGTACGAAGGTCTTTTTAAAGAACATCGAAGGAAGATGGAACAGTTCTGGGATATGGCTCGTATTCGGGTGGAAGGTATGAGCGGAGAGGAAGAAGCAGCGGTTTGTTTTGCCCAGTATCACATTGCAGGAATGACGCCATGGCATACGAATGAGAGTAGTATTGCGGCAAAGGGACTGACTGGAGAAGGATATAAGGGGCATGTATTCTGGGATACAGAGATCTTCTTGTTTCCGATGCTTTTGTATACTTATCCGGAAGAGGCGAAGAGACTTTTGGAGTTTCGCTATAAGGGGCTTACAGGCGCAAGAAAGAAAGCGAGAGATTATGGATTTGAGGGAGCAATGTTTCCATGGGAGGCTGGAAATACCGGGGAGGAAGAGACGCCTCTTTATGCTGCCCTTAATATACATACAGGAAAAGCCAATAAAGTATGGTCCGGCATTAAAGAATACCATGTGACGGCAGATGTTGCCTATGCGGTAGATCAGTACTATGAGGCTTCTGGAGATTGGAAATTCATGGAGAACTGCGGATATGAGATAGTGTTCGAGGCGGCAAGGTTCTGGGTGTCTTGTGCCAAATGGGATGATAAACGAAAAGCATATGGGATCTTCGATGTCATCGGACCGGACGAGTATACGGAGCATGTAGATAATAATGCTTATACAAATTATATGGCAGTTAATTGTGTACGGATGGCGTATGGTTATGCAGAGAAGCTGAAACGGGAGAAAAAGGATGTATTTTGTGCATTGAACCAGAAATTGCAGATAGAAAAAGACCTTGCAAGATGGGAAGAATTCTTGAAAAAGATGTATCTTCCGGTTCCGGGGGATGATGGAATCATTCCTCAGGATGATACGTTCCTGTCCAAACCATGTATTGAGAATATTATGAAATATAAGACTTCTCAGATCAAACAGGCGGTTCTGCTTGATTACTCCAGGGAAGAGATTGTCAATATGCAGGTACTAAAGCAGGCAGATGTGGTCATGCTTTTGAATCTGTTTCCGCGTCTTTTTGAAGAAGAAATAGTGAAGAAAAACGTACTTTTCTATGAGAGCAGGACGATTCATGATTCTTCGCTGAGTTATTGTGCCCATGCTCAGGCGTGTGCCGCCATCGGAGAGTTGGAACTTTCATGGAACTTCTTTCAGAAATGTCTTGTCGTAGATATTGACGACAACCCTCATGACAGTACGGATGGTATTCATGCGGCCTCTCTTGGAGGAATCTGGAACTGTATGATTTTCGGATTTGCAGGAGTTCGTTATGAAGACGGTATTCTATATTTGGCGCCTCATCTTCCCAAACATTGGAAATGCATGGAGTTCTGTATGGTACTTGAAGGAGTGAGGGTTCGTTTTGCCATCGGCGGCCATAAGGTTGTGCTGACTTGTGAAGAAGAACCGGATTATCCAATTCGTGTGAGGATGAATCAGAAAGAATATGTCTTGAAGGGCACTTTGGAGATTGTTAAGAAATAAAATGGTTTACACAGATAAAGGAGAAAGACCAATTGATGAAAGCAGTAATTTTTGACTTGGACGGAGTCGTAGTAGATACAGCAAAATATCATTTCCTTGCATGGAAGAAACTGGCGGCGGAGCTGGGATTTGAGTTTGATATTGTGCATAATGAGAAATTGAAGGGCGTAAGCCGTATGGACTCCTTGAATATTGTACTGGAAGCAGGAGGTACCAAAGGGGTATCGGAGAACGAAAAGCTAGAGCTTGCAACAAGAAAGAATGAATATTATCTGGAAATGATCGGAGGAATCGATGAGTCTGAGATTCTTCCGGGAATACAGGAGTTTCTAAAGAAGATAAAAGAAGAGGGGTATTTAATTGCGCTTGGTTCTGCCAGCAAGAGCGGAAGAATGATTCTTGAGAAGATGAATCTGGCGGAGTGGTTTGATGTTATTGTGGACGGGAATCTGGTGGAACTTCCGAAGCCCAATCCACAGGTGTTTGTTAAAGGAGCAGAGCTTTTAGGAGTGCCTTGCGAGAACTGTATCGTAGTGGAAGATGCGAAAGCTGGTGTAGAAGCAGCGATATCCGGCGGTATGAAGTGTATCGGTGTGGGAGACGCTGAGATTTTGGAGGCGGCTAACGTAGTGGTTCCAGGGACGGCCCGGCTGATGGAAGTAAACTTAGAAACACTGTAAACACAAGAGACAGATGAGTATCGGAGGAGTTAAAGAAATGACCATGAAAAGAGAGTATATAGAGAAAATATATGCGGGATGGCTTGGCAAGATTATCGGTATCCGTATGGGGGCACCGGTGGAGGGCTGGAGTTATGAGCAGATTAAAAATATTTATGGGAAACTGAATGGCTATCCGGTAGATTATAAGGAGTTTGCAGCGGATGATGACAGTAACGGGCCGCTGTTTTTCCTGCGTGCACTTGAGGATTGCGGAAGAGGAACAGATATGGAGGCACAGGACGTAGCGGATGCACTGTTAAATTATGCGCCTTTTGAACATGGCTTTTTCTGGTGGGGCGGCTATGGCATATCCACTGAGCATACCGCTTATTTGAATCTCAGAAATGGAATCAAAGCGCCGCAAAGTGGAAGTATAAGCCAGAATGGACGAGTAATGGCAGAGCAGATCGGCGGACAGATATTCATAGATACATGGGGACTTGTAACGCCTGGGAATCCGGATCTGGCAGCAGTTTTAGCAGAAAAAGCGGCAAGTGTTACACATGACGGGAATGGTGTCTATGGCGGCATCTTTGTAGCGGTTTGTATCAGTTATGCGTTTGTAGAATGCGATGTTTGTAAGATTATTAAAAAAGGACTTAGTTATCTTCCGGAGAATTGCGAGTATGCAAAAGTTGTCCGGGCAGTTGTGGCATATTATGAAGAACATCGAAGAGACTGGGAAGGGTGCTGTCATTTTATCTTTGAAAATTACGGTTATGATAAGTATCAAGGTGTCTGTCATATTATTCCTAATATTGCAGTAATGATTCTCGCCCTTCTCTATGGTGAGGGCGATTTTGACAAAACGCTGAATTTGTGTAATCAATGTGGCTGGGATACAGACTGTAATGTGGGAAATTTAGGTACGCTGATGGGCGTGCGCGGCGGGCTTTCAGTTATTGATTATAACAAGTGGAGAAAACCGATTAATGATTTTCTGGCTTGTTCTAGTGTGGTCGGTTCTCTAAACATTGTGGACATCCCTTATGGAGCTTCGTATATTGTCAAGCTGGCCGCAAGTCTTGCAGGTTCGGAGCTTCCGGAACCGTATAAAACTATTTGCCGGGAGCGGATAGACAGTTGTCACTTTGAGTATCCTGGTTCTACTCATGCCATACGTGTAAGGTCAAAACATCTTCATACGTCAGATATCTATCCGAAATTAGAGTATCATTTGCAAAATACGGATGAATCTGCGGCAACAGGAAGTCGTTCACTAAAGGTTACGGCAAATGTTATGCAAGGAGGAGAGAACCTGTTTATTTATAAAAAAACTTATTATGTTCCGGAGGATTTTCATAACAGCCGCTATGATCCTGCATTTTCCCCGGTAGTGTATCCAGGCCAGACAATTCATGGAAGTGTAATGCTGCCGGAATATGGGCAGGCTGTTCTGGTGAGTTTATATGCAAAAGAACGACATACACAGACCATTTATGAGGGTGATAAAATAGAGCTGCAAAAAGGAATATGGGAGAATCTTACCTTTCGTATTCCAGCGCTTGAAGGCGGATTAATAGAAGAAATAGGGTTTTGTGTTCATGTGAAGGCAGACCGAGGGAAAGGCGTTGCGGTAACGGTTCTGATAGACGATTTGTATGTGGATGGAAGTTCGTGTTACAGTATTCAGATGGAAAAGGAAACGGAAGAGTGTTGGACCATTGTGCATCGTGAAATCAGCCAGTTTACAAAACTAAAAGGGCTGTTCTACTTGGAAGATGGAGAGCTTCATCTGTCTTGTGGAGATTTTGGCGAGGCGTATACCGGGAAATATAACTGGGAGGATTATAAAGCCTTATTTATAATTACTCCGATGACGGGCAACCATCATCTGGTAAATGTGCGTGTACAGGGGGCCGGACGGTGCTATGCGGCGGCATTTCTCCCGGACGGTAATATCGGACTTCTTAAAAATATGAATGGTTATCGCGTACTTTTATCAAAATCATTTGACTGGCAATGCGGTCAGGAATATCAGGTTGCAGTTCGGGTAGAACATGATATGATAAAAATAGAAATAGACGGAGAAGAAGTTTTGGCTTATCGGGACGCAGAAGGTCCGTACCTGAAAGGCTCTATCGGACTTGGTGTTCTTGAGGGAAGCCATGTGAAGTGCAGATATATTTCTGTTTCTTAAAATTCATAAATAGAGGGAGAATACGATGAAAGTAGTAATTGCAATTGATTCACTAAAGGGGAGTTTAAGTTCTGTTGAGGCGGGAAATGCCATTGCAGAGGGAATCAAACGTGTGGAGGCACAGGCGGAAGTTGCCGTAAGGCCGCTGGCAGACGGCGGTGAGGGAACGGTGGAGGCTCTGGTGAAGGGCATGAATGGCAAGATGCAGACGATTCGGGTAACAGGTCCACTGGGAGAACAGGTAAATGCCGGCTATGGAATCATAGAAGAGACAAAGACTGCTGTGATGGAAATATCTGCGACAGCAGGAATTACACTTGTACCGGATGAGAAGAAAAATCCTCTTTACACAACGACTTATGGTGTGGGCGAGATGATTCGGGATGCCATTTCTAACGGATGTCGACGTTTTATTATCGGAATTGGCGGCAGTGCAACTAATGATGGCGGGATTGGAATGCTGCAGGCTCTTGGATATGGGTTTCTGGATAAAGAGGGAAAGCAAGTACCATTTGGTGCAAGAGGACTGGAAATGCTTGAGAATATTACAGAGACAGACGTCCTTGCGGAACTTTCAGAATGTGAGTTTCAGATTGCCTGTGATGTGACGAATCCACTGTGCGGCGAACATGGAGCAAGTGCCATTTACGGTCCGCAAAAGGGAGCTGCTTCGGAAATGATAAGAGATATGGACGGGTGGCTTTTGAGCTATGCACAATTGGCAAAAAAACAGTATAAAAAGGCAGATGAAGAGTATCCGGGAACAGGCGCCGCAGGAGGACTTGGATTTGCATTTCTGACATTTACCAATGCGGTATTAGAATCCGGCATCCAGATTATTCTGAAGGAAACAAAGCTTGAAACATACGTAAAGACAGCGGATATTGTTATTACCGGAGAAGGCCGTCTGGATGGGCAGACTGCTATGGGAAAGGCGCCTGTCGGAGTGGCAAAGCTTGCGAAAAAATATGGGATTCCAGTTCTTGATTTCGCCGGAAGTGTCACAAAAGATGCCATGGAGTGTAATAAGAACGGAATTGACGCTTTCTTTCCGATTCTTCGGGGAGTTACGACGTTAGAGGAGGCAATGGAGCCGTCGGCTGCTCGTGAAAATATGACGGATACCGTAGAGCAGGTGTTTCGTTTGTGGAGCCTTCGGAGAGATAAGTCAAAATTTAATTGAATTGTGTTCCCATACCGATTATAATAAAACAAATGATTACAAAGGAAGATAACCAAAAAGGTTAAAAGGAGATTGAAAATGATTGGTATTATCGGAGCAATGGAAGAAGAGGTAGCTTCTTTAAAAGAAGCCATGGAAATTCAGGAAATGGCGGAATATGCGTCTATGAATTTTTGTAAAGGAACGTTATGCGGAAAAGACGTAGTGATCGTAAAGAGCGGTATCGGCAAAGTAAATGCCGCAGTCTGCGCGCAGGTTCTTGTAGATAAGTATGAGGTGGATATTCTTATTAATACAGGGGTGGCAGGCTCTCTGGATGCGAGCATCGATATTGGCGATATTGTCATTTCTACGGATGCCGTACAGCATGATGTGGATGCAACAACATTTGGGGACCCAGTGGGACAGGTGCCAAATATGGACGTGTTTGCATTTCCGGCAGATCAGACACTTGTTGAAAAAGCAAAAGCGGCAAATGAGAAAGTAAATCCTGAGATACAGACTTTTGTCGGAAGAGTTGCGAGCGGAGATCAGTTTGTAGCAGATCAGAAAGTAAAAGACAGAATCGTGAATCATTTTGGGGCGCTCTGTACGGAGATGGAAGGCGCTTCTATCGCTCACGCAGCGTATCTGAACAAAGTTTCGTGTGTCATAATTCGGGCGATTTCGGACAAAGCTGACAACAGTGCCCAAATGGATTACCCGGATTTCGAACGTCGTGCAATCAAGCAAAATGTAAGAGTTGTGAAAGAACTTTTGACAACTTTGTAGAAAGTCATAAAAGAAGAATAAAAGATTTGTGTGATAAATCCCCGGATTTCGACATCTTGTTGTCGGAATTCGGGGAACGTTTTTTAAACGCTCCGCCTTAATTTCAAGTATAATTTGAAGTGAAGGAGGGATTTAAAATGTCAAAAATTATATTGGACAAGCATTTCATTTATGTAACAATTGGAATTGTAGCGGTGCTGGGGGGATTTAGCAAGTGTGTCGTCAATCTGACGTTAAAAAGACTGGTACATGCGGCGGGGAACATGAGTAAAAGTACGCATCCATTTATGCGGCTTGTAAGGGCAAAATTTGAACATGCCTGTATGGTCAGCGAGAAAGTGGAGAATGTGGATGTGTTTGTGGACAAGTACCTGTACGATTACAAGGTAATGGGGATTAAGCTCCACAGTATCCGCCGAATGGAAAAGGCGGCGGCTTTTGTCAGTATCCTGTTGGGAGCAGGAGGAGCGCTTATGGAGTACCAGACGTATGGTATGAGGGATGAAGTGCTGAAAGTAGGAGCAGTCGGAATCGCAGTCGGAATTTTCGTATATTTGTTTCATTTGACTACCGATGAAAATTACCGTCTGGCAGTTGTGAAAAATTACATGGTGGATTATTTGCAGAATGTGTGCCTGCACCGCTATGAGAAGAACTGTCAGAAAGAACTGAAAGTGATGACGCCGGAAGTGACAACAGCGGCGCCTCTGGAAAAAGAACCGGAACCAGAACCGCAGATGAAACCAGAGCCGGAAAGTATATCAGAATCGTGTGAAATGCCGGAAGCTAAAGTGATGGTGCGAGAGACAGTTTCCCGAATACGAGAAAAAGCGGCATTTCATGAGCCGTTACAGACAACGGTCAACATTGAGAAACCAGAGCAGAAATTAAGAGAAGAAATGATAGAAGAGGTTCCGGAGGAGAAAAAGACACTGCCGCCGAAAGACGTCCTAATCCGCCAGATTCTCGAAGAGTTTATGGCTTGATTAAAGCTCTCTGATTTGCTAAAATAAAAGATAGTAATTTTTTGAGCAGGAAGGAGTCGTAACTATGGCAAATAAAGTAACATTTGATTACTCAAAAGCAAGTACATTTATCAGCGGGCACGAGATGGAGTCCATGAAGAAGATTGCACTGGCGGCAAAAGAGGAGCTGCTTGGCAGAGAGGGAGCAGGAAATGATTTCCTTGGCTGGATTGATCTTCCGGTGGATTATGATAAAGAGGAATTTGACCGTATTAAAAAAGCGGCAGAGAAGATCAAATCAGATTCAGAAGTTCTGGTAGTAATCGGAATCGGAGGTTCTTATCTTGGTGCAAGAGCGGCAATTGAATTCCTTCGCCATAATTTCTATAATATGGTTTCCAAAGAGATTCGCAAGACTCCGGAAATATATTATGCAGGAAACAGTATTAGTAGTACATATCTCAAACATCTGTTAGATGTTATTGGCGACAGAGATTTCTCTGTGAATATTATTTCCAAGTCCGGCACAACAACAGAGCCGGCAATCGCGTTCCGTATCTTCAAAGAGATGCTGGAGAAAAAATACGGGAAAGAGGAAGCTGCCGGAAGAATCTATGCAACAACGGATAAGGCAAGAGGGGCACTAAAGAATCTCTCCAATGAAGAGGGATACGAGACATTCGTTGTTCCGGATGACGTGGGCGGACGTTTCTCGGTTCTTACAGCAGTAGGACTTCTTCCGATTGCCGTAAGTGGTGCAGATATTGATAAATTGATGGAGGGGGCGGCTTCTGGAAGAGAGTTAGCGATGAATAGTGCGTTTGAGGACAACGATGCGCTTAAATATGCGGCAGTGCGCAACATTCTACACAGAAAAGGAAAATCCGTAGAGGTTCTTGCGAACTATGAGCCAAGCCTTCACTATGTATCTGAGTGGTGGAAACAGCTTTACGGTGAGAGCGAGGGAAAAGATCAGAAAGGAATCTTCCCGGCGTCTGTCGATCTTACTACAGACCTTCACTCTATGGGACAGTTTATTCAGGATGGAGCCCGTATTATGTATGAGACAGTTCTGAATGTAGAAGAATCGGCAGAAGAGATAATTATCGGAGAAGAACCGGTAGACCTTGACGGACTGAATTATCTTGCAGGAAAGAATGTTGATTTTGTAAATAAGAGCGCTATGAACGGAACGATGCTTGCACATACAGACGGAAATACACCGAACTTAATGGTAAATATTCCGAAGCAGGACGAGTTCAGTCTTGGACAGTTATTCTATTTCTTCGAGTTTGCATGTGGCGTGAGCGGATATATTTTAGGTGTGAATCCGTTTAATCAGCCGGGAGTAGAGAGTTACAAGAAAAATATGTTCGCACTCCTTGGAAAACCGGGATTTGAGAAAGAAAGAGAAGAATTATTAAAGAGACTATAATGGGTACGCTATACGATAAATTAAAACAATACAGCGATTCTGACTATTATGGCTTTCATATGCCGGGACATAAGAGAAATCCGCAGTTTGCAGATTGTGATATTCCGTATAGTCTGGATATCACAGAGATTGAAGGATTTGATGATCTGCATCATGCGGAGGGCATTTTGAAAGAGGCACAGGAACGGGCGGCGTCTGTTTATGAGGCAGATGAAACGCATTTTCTGGTAAATGGGAGTACCGTAGGAATTTTAAGCGCTGTCTTGGGGTTAACTGAGAAAAACGATACCATACTTGTGGCAAGAAATTGCCACAAGTCTGTGTATCATGCAATACAGATACAGGAGTTGAAGCCGGTGTATCTGTATCCAGAATTTGACCGGAGGATTGGATTAAGCGGAGAAGTGTCCGTAGAGGATGTCCAAAAAGAATTGGAGAGAAATCCGCAGATAAAAGCGGTGATGATTGTGTCTCCTACCTATGACGGAGTTGTGTCAGACGTGAAAACTATTGCCAAAGCTGTACATGAAAAGGGAATACCCCTTATCGTGGACGAAGCTCATGGCGCACATTTTGGATTTCATCCGCATTTTCCGAAAAATTCTAATAGATTAGGGGCAGACATTGTCATTCACAGTCTGCATAAAACACTACCGTCTCTTACCCAGACGGCGCTTTTGCATATGAATGGCAGACTTGCAGATCGGACAAGGGTGCGGGAATATCTGCATATGTTACAGTCCAGCAGTCCGTCATATATCCTTATGTCTAGTATTGATAATTGTATGAATTTGTTAAAAGAGCAAAAAGCGGGACTTTTTGAAAACTATGTAAACCGACTGGAGAAACTAAGAAGTGACTTAAAAAACTTAAAAGTTTTGCAAATCGTTAAGACGGAGCATTATGATAATTCGAAAATTGTCATAAGTACCAAAGCCGCGGGGATGTCCGGCAAAAAACTGCAAGAACTTCTTCTCAGGCAATATCATTTGCAGATGGAGATGGCGGCAGGTACATATGTACTCGCTATGACATCTGTAGCGGATACGGAGGAAGGGTTTGCAAGATTAGAGCATGCACTTACAGAGATTGATGAAACTCTGCAGGGGACGGCGGTTACAGAAAAGATTGGAAATCTACCGGACGGGGAGCTTCCCCGGCTGGATCAAATATATAGCTGTGCTCAGGCGAAACGTCTGACAGGCAGTTGTAAAATGTTCCTGACGTGGCAGGAAAGCATAGGGCATATCGCACTGGAATATGCCTATCTCTATCCGCCGGGCATACCACTAATCGTTCCGGGAGAGAGGATTACAAAAGAAGCGTCAGATTTACTCCGGATATATCAGGAACTGGGATATTCTATAGAAGGACTGATGGTGAAAGAGAGTATAGAGGTTTGGAAGAATGGGTAAAATTTATTATCTGATGGGTAAAAGTTCCTCTGGGAAAGATACGCTGTATAAAGAGTTACTGCTGATGTTTCCGGCGCTTAAGACGCTTGTTCCTTATACGACAAGACCGATTCGTGCGGGAGAGACAAATGGAGTAGAATACTACTTTGTTTCAGACGAAGAGCTTGAGAAATATGATGTGGCAGGCAAAATTGTTGAGAAAAGAACATATAACACTGTATATGGAGAGTGGAAATATGCTACAATAGAAGATGGACAGGTAGATTTGGAAGAATCAGACTATCTGGTCATGGGCACATTAGAGTCCTATAGGAATATGAAGCGATACTATGGCGCTGACAGGATTGTTCCGATTTACATTGAAGTGGAGGATGGAGAGCGTCTTTCACGAGCGTTGGAGCGTGAGCGGAGACAGCAGACGCCGAAGTACGAGGAGATGTGCAGGAGATTTCTTGCAGATCAGAAAGACTTTTCTGAGGAGAATCTCCAATGTGCCGGAATTACAAAAAGATACTATAACAATGACAAAATACAATGTTTAGAAGAAATCACAGGGGAAATACGATATGGTAAGTTTTAAAAACGTAGTAGGACACAAAGATGTCACCAAATATATTAGTAATGCGGTATCCGAGAACAGGGTATCACATGCTTATATTATTAACGGAGAGAGGGGTTCCGGTAAGAAGATGCTGGCAAATTTGTTTGCTATGACGCTTCTCTGTGAAAAGCAGGAACCAGATCCATGTAATGAGTGCCATTCCTGTAGACAGGCGGAGAGCGGTAATCATCCGGATATTATCCGTATTATTCATGAAAAACCGAATACGATTAGTGTGGATGACATTCGGGAGCAGGTGAATAACACCATCAATGTCAAACCATATCAAGGTCCATATAAGATCTATATTATCCCGGAGGCAGATAAGATGACTCCCCAGGCGCAGAATGCACTTCTCAAGACGATAGAAGAACCGCCGCATTATGCGGTGATCTTTCTGCTTACGGAGAATGCAGAGCTTTTGCTTCCTACCATCAATTCCCGTTGTGTGATGTTAAAACTCAGAAATATCAAAGATACATTGATTAAAAAATATTTGATGGAGAAGATGGAAGTTCCGGATTACAAGGCGGATGTATGTACTGCATTTGCCAGAGGAAATGTGGGCCGCGCGATTATGCTGGCAAATTCGGAGCATTTCAATGAAATCAGAGAAGAGGCTGTTCAGCTCTTGAAATACATTCAGGAAATGGAGATTTCGGAGATTGTCAATGCAGTAAACCACATCACTGCTTATAAACTTGAGATCAGTGATTATCTGGATATCATAATGATATGGTTTCGTGACGTTTTACTGTACAAAGCAACAAAGGAAATAGATAAGGTTGTATTTAAAGATCAGATACAGTACATTAAAGAGCGGGCGAAGAGAAGCTCTTATGAAGGAATAGAGATTATTATTGAAAGTTTGGACAAAGCGAAAGCGAGATTAAAAGCAAATGTTAATTTTGAGTTGGTTATGGAGCTTTTATTCTTGACGATAAAGGAGAATTAAATAGATGATAAAAGTAATAGGAGTAAGATTTCGACCTGCCGGTAAGATATATTTCTTTGCGCCTGGAAAACTGAAGATTAAAAGCGGAGAAAATGTAATTGTGGAAACTGCCCGCGGCGTAGAATTTGGTTCGGTTGTACTTGGCGAAAAGGAGATTGAAGACGACAAAATTACACAGCCGTTAAAACCGGTAATCCGTATCGCTACTGAAGAGGATAAGAAAAAGGAAGAAAAGAACCGCGAAAAAGAAAAAGAGGCGTTTCATATCTGTCTGGAAAAGATTCGGAAGCATGGTTTGGAAATGAAGCTTATTGATGCAGAATATACATTTGACAATAATAAAGTGTTGTTTTATTTTACGGCAGATGGAAGGGTGGATTTTCGTGAATTAGTAAAAGATCTTGCAAGTGTGTTCCGTACCCGCATTGAGCTTCGGCAGATCGGAGTCCGCGATGAGACGAAGATTCGCGGGGGTATCGGTATTTGTGGAAGAGCGTTGTGTTGTCATACGTATTTGTCAGAGTTTGCCCCAGTGTCTATTAAGATGGCAAAGGAACAGAATCTCTCCTTGAACCCGACAAAGATTTCGGGTGTATGTGGAAGACTGATGTGCTGTCTTACGAATGAGGAAGAGACTTACGAAGAGCTTAACAGCCGCCTGCCGTCTACTGGAGACTTTGTGACGACGCCGGAAGGTTTAAAGGGAAATGTTCAGTCCGTCAATGTACTCCGCCAGCTTGTGAAAGTAATTGTAACACTGGATAACGATGAGAAAGAGATTCGTGAGTACAAGGCGGCAGAGCTTAGATTCAAACCAAGACGCAGGAAGAAAGATGTTAACATTTCCAAAGAGGAGATGGCACAGCTTCGTGCATTGGAAGAGAGAAATGGAGTATCCAAATTAGATGATGAATAGGTTACGAGAAGGTGAACGTCTGGATGATCTTCAGATTAAGGGATACGAGATTATCCAGAGTCCCGGTAGATTTTGTTTTGGCATGGATGCCGTACTTTTATCTTCCTTTGTATCTGTGAAAAAAAACGAGAAAGTGTTGGATCTCGGCACCGGAACAGGGATTCTTCCTATCCTTCTGGAAGCTAAGAATGGAGGAAGTTCCTATGTGGGGCTTGAGATTCAAGAAGAAAGTGCCGATATGGCAAGAAGGAGCGTACTGCATAACTGCCTGGAAGAAAAAGTACATATCGTGACTGGAGATATTAAAGAGGCGGCAGAAATATTCGGCAATGCCTCTTTTGATGTTGTTACGACTAATCCACCTTATATGATGGGGAAGCATGGTCTTAAAAACAATAAGGAAGCACTTTATATTGCGAGACATGAAGCATTGTGTACATTAGATGATGTTTTAAGAGAAAGTGCAAAAGTATTGAAAGTGAGAGGCAGATTTTATATGGTACATCGTCCGTTTCGTCTGCCGGAGATTATGGCAAAGATGTGTCAGTATAAGTTGGAGCCTAAGCGTATGAGACTTGTATACCCGCATGTGGACAAAGAGCCTAATATGCTGCTGATTGAAGGACGAAAATGCGGAAATCCAAGAATGACGGTAGAGCCGCCGCTGATTGTGTATGAAAAGGATGGAAGCTATACGAAAGAATTATTGAAAATTTATTATGGAACAGCTTCGTAAAAAGTATGCTAAAGAAAGGAAAAGCCTATGTCCGGAACTTTATATTTATGCGCAACGCCCATTGGCAATCTGGAAGATATGACATTCCGGGCGGTCCGCATCCTAAAAGAAGCAGATTTGATTGCGGCAGAGGACACGCGCAACAGTATCAAGCTTCTGAATCATTTTGAGATAAAAACGCCCATGACCAGCTATCACGAGTACAATAAGATAGAAAAAGGACGTAAATTGGTGGAGAGACTGTTAAGTGGCGAGAATATTGCGCTCATTACGGATGCCGGAACGCCGGGTATCTCTGATCCCGGAGAAGAATTGGTGCGGATGTGCCATGAATCGAATGTTACGGTGACGGCAGTACCGGGGGCGGCTGCGTGTATTACGGCGCTTACAATATCGGGACTTCCGACAAGAAGATTTGCGTTTGAAGCATTTCTTCCGACGGATAAAAAAGAACGCCAGTCGATACTTGATGGATTGAAAGAAGAAACTCGGACAATCATTTTGTATGAAGCGCCCCACCGCTTGTTGAAAACACTTCAGCTTTTGTATAATGTGTTGGGGAATCGAAAGGTAAGCGTATGCCGGGAACTTACAAAGAAGCATGAGACAGTATTTCAGACCACGTTAGAAGAGGCGGAAGCTTACTATGAGGTAAATGAGCCGAAAGGAGAATGTGTGCTTGTAATTGAAGGAAAGAGTTTTCAGCAGATCAAGGAAGAAGAGACAGCCCGTTGGGCAGAACTTACGATAGAGGAACATATGCAGCACTATCTTGCGCAGGATATGAATAAAAAGGACGCTATGAAACAGGTGGCGAAAGATCGGGGAGTAAGTAAAAGAGATATTTATCAGGCGCTTTTGTAAAACAGGAAAATATATCCTTGTACAACTTGTATAGAAAATTTAAAAAAAATTGTTCAACTTGAGTATACCTCAAGTTGAATTTTTTTTATATACTGTAAAACAGAGAGAACAAAAGGTACACAAGAAGTGTATAAATGATTTTTAGGAGGATTTTTGAAATGGCAAGTTTATCATTGAAACACATTAATAAGACTTATCCGAATGGATTTGAAGCAGTAAAAGACTTTAACCTTGAGATTGAAGACAAAGAGTTTATTATCTTCGTAGGACCGTCCGGCTGTGGTAAATCTACAACGCTTCGTATGGTTGCAGGACTTGAGGATATTTCGTCTGGAGAGTTAATGATCGGTGACAAAGTTGTGAATGATGTTGAGCCAAAAGACAGAGATATTGCGATGGTATTCCAGAACTATGCGCTGTATCCACACATGACAGTATATGATAATATGGCGTTTGGTCTGAAATTAAGAAAAGTGCCAAAAGATGAGATTGATAAAATGGTAAGAGAGGCAGCAAAGATTCTTGATTTGGAAGCATTACTTGATCGTAAACCAAAAGCGCTTTCTGGTGGTCAGAGACAGCGTGTTGCTATGGGACGTGCGATCGTTCGTAATCCTAAAGTATTCCTTATGGATGAGCCTTTATCAAACCTTGATGCAAAACTTCGTGGACAGATGCGTATTGAGATTTCCAAATTACATCAGAGATTAGGTACAACGATCATCTACGTAACACATGACCAGACAGAGGCTATGACTCTTGGTACAAGAATTGTAGTTATGAATGCGGGAGTTGTTCAGCAGGTAGATACACCTCAGACACTTTACGATCGTCCATGTAACTTATTCGTAGCCGGATTTATCGGTTCTCCACAGATGAACTTTGTTGACGCGGTATGTAAAGTACAGGGAAGCGATGTATATTTACAGGCAGGCCCGTCTTCTATCAAACTTTCCGCAGACAAAGCGAAAAAGCTTATTGACGGCGGATATGATGGAAAGACCGTTGTTCTTGGAATTCGTCCGGAGGACGTACATGATGAGCCAGAGTTCCTTGCAAAATCTCAGGATACTGTAATCGAAGCAAAGATTCGTGTGTACGAGATGCTCGGAGCAGAAGTATTCTTATACTTTGATTATGAAGGTTCCAGCATGACAGCAAGAGTTGAGCCTAAGACAGCAGCCAGAACAGGCGATACAGTGAAGTTTGCATTAGACGCAGAGAAGATTCACGTATTTGATAAAGAGACAGAGCAGACAATTACAAACTAGTGGTAACTATTCGGTTACGTGCTGACAAATAAACAGGATGTGCGGGTTTACTTGCACATCCTGTATTATTATGTCAGCATAGTTGTTTTGAGGAAAATTTATTAAATATGTAATATAATCTGTCAAATGCGTGTCTAATAAGTGAAGGAGGTGAGACTGTCAGGGGAACAGAAACAGAGAGTGGCAATTGCGAGGACAGTTGCCTGTCAGGCGAAAGTGATACTGGCAGATGAACCTACGGGTAACTTGGATGAAGATACAGCGGATGAGATTATTCAACTGTTTCAAAAACTGGCGCATGAAGACAAAATCTGTGTAATCGTAGTGACGCATATGCGGATGATGGCGGAGAAAGCAGATGAAGTAATCATGCTGCGTGATTAATTAATCTTTACATCCTAAGGCGGAGCAAAAACTTTGAAAGTAACAAAACCACCGGTTTTTATCCAGTGGTTTTGTCTACAAGAAATTAAATTTACAGTTTTTGCCCAAAGAAAAACAATACCAGTTGCGTTCATCAGTGCCACAAATATTAAAATTAATAGATATCCTCTTTGTTTCCTGATTTAGCAGCATACATCGTTGCTCCAAGGAGGTTTGCGTTGCTTCCGTATTGACATTTTTCGATTCTTGTTGTCAAAATATCGGAAAACCAATAGTCTGCCTCAACAAATGCTTGACGGATACAGGCAATTAGAGATTCATCATGGCTGATAGCGCCTCCAATGCAGATGACTTCGGGGTTATATATGGATACTAATATTTGTAAACCCTGTACCTGATAGTGAATCCATTCATGGACTGCGTTTATTGCGGCAGCGTCACCTTTACGTGATAGAGCCACGACTTCTTCTGCCGTCTGTACAGGAGGCTTTTTAGATTTCTTATAGCGTATATTGTAAATACGCGACAGTGCACCTGCCGACGCATTTTCGCCCAGAACATCCCAAATACCATCTGTACGGCGTATGGGGATATGGGAGAACTCTCCAGCAAGACCGTTAGCTCCAGTTATAATTTCAGTTCCTTTGCAGAGGCATCCTCCAATTCCGGTTCCGATAATCCAGTAAGCGCTTGAGGCGGTATTTTTTCCATTTCCCATTCGCACTTCACAATAACCTGCGGCTTTTCCATCATTTAAGGCTTTCGCCGGACGTTTTAGTCTTTTTTCGATTTCCTGAGCAGGGATTGTACCCTTTAAAACTTCAATTTTTTTTGCGGCTTTAGAGAGGAGCGCGCCGGTTATATCGTCCACTATTCCAGGGACACTAATACCTATAAGAGAAATGTTTTCTGTATTAAGCCCTTTGCACAGTTCGTCGTAAAATCCATTTTTGTCTTTAAAATCCATGGTTTCTTTCTTCCAAACACGTTGAATATGAAACGTATCGTCAATATATGCGTATTTTATGTAAGTTCCTCCAATATCAATCCCAAGATACATGGCGTTTCTCCTGTTTCTGTTAATGTTATATTATTTCCTGTTTTCAAGAGCCGAAATTGTTGCTGAAAACTGTGGTAGATATTTTTTATGCGCAATTAGAAGTTCGTCTATGACTTCCCTTGCCCTTTCACCAAATGGAATTAGTGGGTTTAAGGCAAATGCCTGCATCAACATACCGTAATCTCCAGAGATTGCGGCTTCGCAGACACATAACTCCATATTTTTCATCAACTGAAGCCAGCCTCTCTCTGCTGGGGATAAGGCGCCAAAGGCTATAGGCAGAGGACCAGAAGCGCTAATGTAAGAGGAAACTTCTACGGCACAGTCTGGAGGGAGATCCGGCAAAGCACCTTTATTTTTTGTTGAAACGACCATATAAGTTTTTTTATCTCTGTAAAGTGAAGTTATAGCTTCGCATGCGGCATCTGAATAATGCGCACCGCCTCGTTTTGATAGCTGTTCCGGTTTTTCGGTCAGGTTTACATCCTGATACAGTTCGAACAGTTCGGTTTCTGTCTGTTTCACTTGTTCTGCTCGTGTTCCAATGGTTTCATAATCTTCTGTGGCGAATTGAAGCATCTCTTCCTGTCTGTAATAATAACGGTGATAAGGACATGGAATCATGCCAATAGCTTTTAAGTGCTCCATAAAGAACGGAACATCGTGAATATTCTTTACAATACCAAATTCTTTATTATATATATTATCTATCATTTTATCGGTAACTTCTTGTCCGTTTTTGTCATAGACTCTATGCCAGTGAAAATGATTCAATCCGCCGAAGAGGTAGTTTAGTTCATCCGGAGTGTGCCCAAGAATACGGCTTTCTTTTACCATGGCGCTTATTGGTACGTTGCACAGACCGATTACTTTTTCCCAGTTTCCGTAACGTAAAATAGCTTCTGTGATCATACCGCTTGGGTTTGTAAAATTAATCAGCCATGCGTTTGGACATAACTTCTTCATATCGACTATCAGATTTAGGATTACCGGAATTGTTCTCAGGGCTTTAAAAATTCCGCCTGCTCCGTTTGTTTCTTGTCCCAATAGACCATGTGATTGTGGAATCCGCTCGTCCTTAATGCGTGCATCTAATTGTCCAACGCGTAATTGTGTGATAACAAAATCTGCATTAAGAAGAGCTTCTTCTCTGTGTAAGGTGGAACGAACTTCTGTCTGGCAAGGAGAAGAATCCCACATTCTCTGGGACATTTCAGCGACGATTTTCAATTTTTCTTTACCTTCTTCAATATCCACAAGGACAATTTCGCGAATCGGAAGTTCTTTGTGTCGTTTGATGAATCCATCCATCAGTTCCGGTGTATAGCTGCTGCCACCTCCGATTACAGCAATTTTTACTCCGTTGTTTTTAATTGTTTTCATGTTTATTTTAAGCTCCATTCTATGATTTTTAAATTTTAAATGGTTATCCTTTCACCGCACCGCTTGTAATTCCGGAAATCACTTGCTTTTGCAACAGCATATAGATTGCGATGCTAGGAAGAGAAATCAAAATGGTTGCAGCAAACATTGCTCCGTAATCACTGGCAAAGGAACTTTTGAAATAAAATAACGCGACTGGAAGCGTTCGGCTTTCATGCCCTGTCGTCAACGTAAGCGCAAACTGAAATTCATTCCAACAAGTCAAGAATTGAAGAATCCCAGCGGTAGCAAATGCTGGCTTTGCAAGAGGGAGAATAATTCTTGTAAAAGTGTAGAAAAATCCGGCTCCGTCTATATATGCTGATTCCTCCAACTCCCTTGGAAGAGCCAGAAAATAACCAGAAATAATAAACAGGCTAGTTGGAATCCCGAATCCAGCATAGACGATAATTAATCCTAATTTTGTATCCAGAAGACCGACTGCTTTGACTGTACTATAAAGAGGAATTAAAAGAGCGGCTCCCGGGATTAATAACGCTGTTGAAAACATCATGCGAAAAAATGTTTTAAAACGGAATACGACTCTGGATAATATGTAACTTGCCATCCCCATCACTGCCAGATTCAGTAATGTTGCACCTATGCCAACAATAATACTATTTACATAATACTGTGCAATCGGGGCAATCTTAAACGCATTTGCATAGTTTTTAATGTGAAGACCTGTGGGGAATCCAAACTTGGACGATAAGATCTCTGGATTTAATTTGAATGAGGAGGCGAACACCCATAAAAATGGCGCTATACAGAGCAGAATAATAATGCTCAAAAATAAGAAACGAAATAATTTTGTCATTGATAATTTGAATATATTCATTAACAATTTTCCTCCTCTATATTTCTTTGTTCATGCCATAGATTCGATTGATAATCAAAATTGAAAAAAGTCCTATGAGAATCAGAATTACACCTTGGGCGCTGGCAAGACCAAACTGATTGTCACGCATAGATGTTTCATAGATATAAAGCGGAAGGTTCAAAGTTTTGGTTCCCGGTCCGCCGTTGGTAGTCATTAAAATCAAATCCAATTTTTGTAACATAGATGTTGCGGATATAATGACGCCTGTTCCAATCGCATGTTTCATGAGGGGAAGTGTGACATACCAACTTTTTTGGAAGCCGGATGCACCGTCAATATCAGCAGCTTCATAGATAGATGACGAGACAGTGGTCATTTCTGATTTTACCAGCATTGCGACAGTATTGCAAATGGAAGCCAGGTCATAGTCACTGAAAAAAACGCAGTATTAGGGTCCATAAACCAGTTTTGAGAAAACGATTCATTACCAAACATACGAACTACAGAATTTACTAGACCAAATTTAGAATTTAAAATACACAAATACATCATGCCAAGAGCTGCACTAGAAATAATGTTTGGTATCATAAATACCGTACTGGCAAATGCTGTATATCGAGTTCTCTTTGATATCAACAGTGCAAAAATAACGCCAATCAATACATGTATAGTAGATTGGAGCAGAATCCATTTTATTGTATTCATTACTGCAGCGTGAAACGCCTCTTGTGCGAATAGATTTTTGTAATTGGAAATTCCTATAAAATCAATTTCACCACCAATTCTCCAGTCAGAAAAGGAAGTTGCAATCAGCGTGATCAGTGATAGAGCGTAAACAAATATATATAACAGAACTGCCGGTGTAAGAAATGTGGCAATCCATCTTTTTTTAACTTTCATCTAAATCCTCTTTCTTAAAAAACTGTTCCTTTCAAATATGATGAAAGGAACAGCTTTTACTTTTCATTATTGTGCACTCGCAGCCGCCTCGTCCATTTTTTTGGTCATTTCTTCTGATGTGATATTTCCATAAATTAATTCTGGATAGTTTTTGCCGAAAGAGTCAATAACGCTTGGATAAGCATTGATATCAAAAGTTGCAAATTTGTATTTCACATCTTTTCTATCCTCCAGCATTTGAACAAGCAGTTTATTTTCTGCTGCAAATTCCTTTGTGATTTCTACATTATCGCTGCATGGTACATCTTTTGTATGTTCCATTGCGGCTTGCTGTCCTTTTGCATCGGTAAATACTTGAAGAAGCTTCATAGCAGCCTCTTGTTTCTCTTTTGAATCTGCACAGACAACCCATCCTTCAGGATAAGTTTCAAGCATAGTATTTTCTGGAAATTTCGCAACACCTACTTTGTTGATGAAACCTTCCGGTGCGTTGTCTGGATTCTCAAAATCCGGAATCTGCCATGGCCCGTTACAAATGATGGCAGCCTGTCCCTGATAAAAGTTATTGGCCGCGTTGGCAAATTGTCCGCCGATAGCGTCTTCTGTCGTGTATTTCTCAAACAATACTTTTATACGATTCAGAGCCTCAACCATTTCTGGTGTTTGATAAGTTTTTGGATATTTGGTATTCATCAAGGTGTTTCCTGCTTCTCCAGCGCTTCCAACCATTGCGGCAAGCAGGATGTTTGTTGTCCAGCAGTTTTCACCAGTTTGAAGTGCGATTGGTGTGTAGCCGGCTTTTTTGAGTTTTTGGAGCGTTCAAATAAAGTATCAAATAGTTAGACACCGTTCTTATCATGTGCTAGAATAAATGTGTACGTAGAGAATCAGGAGGCATTTCTATGTTATCAAATCAAATTTTACACAAAACTGTACAGGATATAAAAAGGATTACCGGTCTTGACTGTGCTGTCTGGGATATGCAGGGAATATGTCTTGTGATGACATGTGAAAAAATGATAAAGTTTGAAGAAAAGGCAGCGGCATTTGGCAGAGGGCCAGAGAGGGTGCAGGAACAGCTGGAAACGCAAGAGGGATATTTTCTCATATCAGATGAGGACGAACCGATGTACGTTCTTGGAATTATGGGACAGACTTCTGACATTGCGATGACAGGAAGGATGGCAGTAAGCCAGCTTTCCAACTTGTTATTTGCATATAAGGAGAAGATGGACAAGAACCGGTTTATCCAGAATCTGCTTCTGGATAATCTGCTTCTGGTAGATGTGTACAATCAGGCGAAGAAGATGAAGATTCCGACAGAACTTAAACGCATTGTTTATGTCATTGAGGCAAAGACAGAGGGAGACACGCTGATTATGGAGACGCTTCGCGGACTTTACGCCACTGGAACGAGAGATTTTGTTACTGCTGTGGATGAACGGCATATTATTCTTGTGAAAGCTTTGGAGTGTACAGAAGGGTGGCGGGAAGTGCAGCATACGGCAAAGGTAATCACCGACACGCTGAATATGGAGGCTATGGTGAGCGTGCGGGTGGCATATGGAACGATTGTCGATGAATTGGGCGAGGTGTCCAGATCATATAAGGAAGCAGAACTTGCACTAGAGGTAGGACGGGTATTTTATGTGGAAAAAAATATTCTGGAATATAACAGGCTTGGAATTGGAAGACTGATTCATCAGCTCCCCGAATCTTTGTGCAAGATGTTTCTAAGAGAAGTGTTTGACGGAGAAGCCGCGGAGTTGTTCGAGGAAGAAGAGCTTACGACAGTATATACATTTTTTGACAATAATCTGAATATATCTGAGACGTCCAGACAGCTTTATGTACATAGAAACACATTAGTTTACCGGCTGGAAAAGATTCAGAAAAAAACAGGGTTAGATGTCCGCGTGTTTGATGATGCGCTGACATTTAAGATTGCTATGATGGTAGCAGATCACATGAAATATATGAAAGCATAGGAGGAGAAAGATATGGTGAGATTATATGATAAAGGCGTCTGGCTGCTTAATGGAAGCGAGATTGTAGAGCGGGCAGAGGAAGTGACAGCAAAGACAGGGCAGAGCGTGTCTCAGGAAGAGGCGGCAAAACATACGATGGCATATGAGATTCTTGACGCGCATAATACTTCTGGGAATATGGATAGACTTCAGATTAAATTCGACAAACTGACATCTCACGATATTACGTTTGTAGGAATTATCCAGACGGCAAGAGCTTCAGGACTTGAGCGTTTTCCGATTCCTTATGTCCTTACAAATTGTCATAATTCACTTTGTGCAGTAGGTGGTACGATCAATGAGGACGATCATATGTTCGGACTTTCCTGTGCGAAGAAATATGGCGGCGTATATGTACCGCCTCATCAGGCAGTCATTCACCAATATGCCCGCGAGATGCTTACGGGCGGCGGTAAGATGATCTTAGGTTCTGACAGTCATACCCGTTACGGCGCTCTCGGTACAATGGCGATGGGAGAGGGCGGACCAGAGCTTGTGAAACAGCTTCTGAATAAAACGTATGACATTAAGATGCCGCAGGTGGTTGCTATTTATTTAGACGGCGAGCCAATGAAAGGCGTAGGACCTCAGGACGTTGCTCTTGCGATTATTGGCGCGACATTTAAAAATGGTTATGTAAACAATAAAGTGATGGAGTTTGTGGGACCGGGTGTGGCTAAGCTGAGTGCAGATTTCCGTATCGGTATTGATGTTATGACTACGGAGACAACTTGTCTTTCTTCTATCTGGAAAACAGATGAGAAGATTAAGGAGTTCTACGAGATTCATGGAAGAGTAGAGGATTATAAAGAATTGAATCCGGGAGCGGTTACTTATTATGACGGAATGGTTTATGTGAACTTGAGCGAGATTAAGCCTATGATTGCGATGCCGTTCCATCCGTCTAATGTATATACGATTGAGGAAGTCAATGCAAATTTACAAGACATTCTTAATGATGTGGAGAAAAAAGCGCTTGTCAGTCTTGATGGTGCAGTAGAGTACAGTCTTCAGGATAAAGTGGTTAATGGCAAATTATATGTAGAGCAGGGGATTATCGCAGGATGTGCAGGAGGGGGCTTTGAAAATATCTGTGCGGCGGCAGACATTATCCGCGGACGTTACATTGGCTCGGATGCATTTACGTTCAGTGTATATCCGGCGAGTACGCCGATTTATATGGAATTGATGAAAAATGGCGTAGCGGCAGATCTTATGCAGGCGGGAACGATTTTAAAAACGGCATTTTGCGGTCCTTGTTTTGGCGCAGGAGACACTCCGGCGAATAATACATTTTCCATCCGCCACTCTACAAGAAACTTCCCGAATCGTGAAGGTTCTAAGCTTCAGAACGGGCAGATTGCATCGGTTGCCCTTATGGACGCACGTTCTATCGCGGCTACTGCGGCAAATAAAGGTTTCTTAACTCCGGCAACGGCTGTGGATGTGGAATATACCGGACAGAAATATTATTTTGATGAAAAGATTTATACAAACCGCGTGTTTGACAGTAAGGGAGAGGCGGACTCTTCTGTAGAGATCAAGTTTGGGCCCAATATTAAGGATTGGCCATCAATGCCGGTATTAGCTGAGAATCTGTTGTTGAAAGTTGTATCTGAAATTCACGATCCGGTGACGACAACGGATGAGCTGATTCCGTCTGGCGAGACTTCGTCCTATCGTTCCAACCCGTTAGGACTTGCAGAATTTGCGTTGTCCAGAAAAGATCCTGCATATGTGGGACGGGCAAAAGAAGTTCAGAAAGCGCAGAAAGCTATTGAGGCAGGAAAGTGTCCGTTGGAAGTGTTGGGAGAATTAAAATCGGTGATGGCGAAAGTAAAAGAAATCTATCCGGAAGTGGGTGAGGGTAATCTTGGCGTAGGAAGTACCATTTTTGCAGTGAAACCGGGAGATGGCTCTGCTAGAGAGCAGGCGGCGTCCTGCCAGAAAGTGCTTGGAGGATGGGCAAATATCGCAAATGAGTATGCAACGAAGAGATACCGTTCTAATCTTATTAACTGGGGAATGCTTCCATTCATTACAGAGGAAGACCATGAGAAATTAAGTTTCAAAAACGGAGATTATATCTTCGTGCCGGATGTAAGAAAAGCGGTGGAGGAGCGTGTTTCGGAGGTGAAAGCATATGTTGTGGGTGCTGCGTTAAAGGAAATTACCTTAAAACTCGGAGATATGACAGAGGCCGAAAGAGAGATTATCTTAAAAGGCTGTCTGATCAATTATTATCGCGGCTAGAATATAAAGATAAGGATGTTGAACGAAAACAATCAGTAGAAGTTCAACATCCTTTTTAGCTGCGTAAGCAGCGTAAAAGACTGTATAACGGTCGAAACTCGAATTGTTATAGCTGAATAGTTATTTTTTTAGAAAGATAATAACTTTGTGCGGCTTATCGGCTGATATTCATCAGGCGAGATTGCAGCATAGGTGCAAGAACAAGGGCAGCAGCAATTTTGACGGCATCTCCAAGTAAATAAGGAAGTACGCCGACAGACAGTGCGGCAATAAAGGTTATATTCATTTGTATAGCGAGCCACATTGTACCAAATAAGTAGGTGGCTGCCATGCCCAGTGCCATTCCTATGAATGCACTGCTTTTTTTGTACGGAAAGTATTGGATAAACAAACCTTCTATCAATATCAGAAAGAAGAAACCTATCAAATAGCCTCCGGTGGGTCCGACAAGTTTACCGATTCCTCCAGTGAATCCGGAAAATACAGGGAGTCCCGCAAAACCAATGAGTAGATACACTGTATAGCTGATTAGTGAATCCTTCCATCCGAGTACGAAAATGCTGATAAAAAGAACCAGATTCGTTAGAGTTATGGGGACCGGACTGACGGGAATTGGAATAGACAGTGGTGCAAATATGCAAGTGATCGCTGTTGTTAAGGAGATAAATACCATTCTTTTAGGTGTTGCCTGTAATCTTGTGTGAGTCATAAAATCCTGCCTTTCATGAAAATGTATTAAAAAGTTGGTATTGATTATACTGCATGAAGCAGTAATTGTAAAGAATTTTATGAATTTTTAAAGAAAACATAAAAAGTCAGATAATAAGTATATGAAAAAAGAGTATTAAACTAATTGATAAAAAAGTGAAAAATAGTGTTGACAAATATGGATTGACATGTTATTATAGAGTCAATCCAAAGGAAATCCAAATAATAAACAAAGAAATCTGACGAGAAAGGATTTCTTGCAAAAAGTAAATATTAACTTTTTATTATTTAGGAGGACAGAGAGATATATTTCATATGTTTGTGAAGTATTCTCAAAGGAAATATAAGAAAAGGAGGCTTAATCCATTGGACAATTTAATCGAATCAACAATTCAATATGTTAGTGGTATGGCAGATACAGGTTCCCATTTATTAAGCCTTAACCATAGAAGATAACCGGTAATTAAGAATGAAAAGAAAGATCGGAGAAGATAATACCGGGCGATGAATATTTACATCTGCAGACATATTGAGTAAGATACCACAGCAATTCAAAGAGATTAGAAGATGTGTAAAGAAACATTACCTAATCGGTCAAATTTATATAATATGTAAGATAAAGATTATAGAAGGAATAACCCAATACAATTATAGACAAATAATAAGGGCACTGGATATAATTGGAAAGGTTATAGATAATAATAATCAAGAAATTATTTTATATATGAGATGAGGGATATAAATAAGGATTTCGAAAGTTTAAAATATAAACTGAGACTTTGAGTTATAAATCGTTATAAAAGAAAAACGGTTGAGGGAACTGATAATAAATAGAAGATGCCTCCGGTTTAGAGAATATAAAATATGATAAATTTAATATAGAATAGCCATTATGATTCGGAAGATTGTAATGGCTATTTTTTTAGTAACAGTTCAGCCATAGCCGATAAAGTGAGTTGAATAGTTACTATTTTTTTATAACAAAAAAAACGTATATTTTGACAATAGGTTGTCTTTTATGCTAAACTGGTATCAGCAAAATTATAAAGAAAATGAAATTTACTATAATTTGAGGTGAGCGAGTTGGATAAATACGAATATCGGGTAAAAACAGAACAGCTTTTGGAGTATACAGAGCAAAAACAATATAAAAAAGCAATGGAAATTGCAGACACTATCGACTGGCGAAGGGTGAAGAATGCGTCTATGCTCAATACCGTCAGCGAGGTTTATGAATTTAATGGAGAATATCAGAAGAGCCGCGACATTTTGTTTGTGGCTTATGATCGTGCGCCTGGAAGCAGAAAGATTATCTATCGTCTGGCGTTATTAGCGCTTAAAATGCATGATACGCAAGAGGCTTCGGATTGTTATGAGGAGTTTACAAAGGTGGCTCCGAAAGATCCGAATCAATATGTTTTGAAATACAAGATTTTGAAAGCACAGAGAGCGTCGATTGGGGAGCAGATTGTGGCGCTGGAAGAGTTTAAGAAAGCAGAGTATGTCGAAAAATGGGCGTATGAACTAGCCTGCTTGTATCAGGAAGCCGGTATGACGGCAGAGTGTCTGGAAGAATGTGATGATCTTATTCTGTGGTTCAGTGAAGGCAAATATGTATATCAGGCGATGGAATTGAAGATGAAGTATAAGCCTCTTACGCCTCTTCAACAAGAGAAGTACGACAGCAGACCGGGAGCTCCGGCAAAACCACGTGTAAAGACTGTGCAGCCGGTAGAGGAGATAGTTTCTCAGGCTCAGGAGGAGGAAAGCGTACATACGGAGGAGACAGAAGTAAAGGAGGCGGAAGTAAAGGAGAAAGAAGAAACGATAAAAAGTGCATTTGCAATAGTTTCTGAGGGACCTAAAGTGGCTTCTGAGGTGAAAGAAGAATCCGGAATTATGAAGGTTGTAAAAGGCGCTACGTTAGAAGAAGCGCTTGCTCAGGGTGTTGCGCTTGCAAGCGGAATTAATGTTGAGACAAAAGCAATGGCAGAAAAAGAAGAAGAACTTGTGCTTGATGGTCAGATGAAGATTGAGGACATTCTTCAAGAATGGGAAGAAAAACAGAAAGCACATGCAGATGCTATTGAAGAACAGAAGAAGATAGATGAAGAGAGACTCCGGAAAGAGCGTGAGGCTGTACTGAAGCGTCAGGAAGAAGAACGGTTGGAAAGAGAACGCAGGGCAGCGGAGGCGGAAGCGGCGAGAAAAGCGGCAGAAGCAGAGGCGGCGAGAAAGGCGGCAGAAGCAGAAGCGGCAAGAAAGGCGGCGGAAGAGGAAGCGGCAAGAAAAGCAGCGGAGACGGCAAGAAAGACAACGCCAGAAGCAGCTCAGGGAGACGTTGCAACGGCTCCCACACAACGACTGCCGGATGATATTCTCGAATTAGTGGAGCAGTTAGAGAGCAGAGTTGCGCCATCAGAGACTACCAGAATTTCTGTTGTTGAAGAAGATGAAGATGATCTTGACGAAGAGATTTTTGGAGCTTTGGATGTTAATTATACAGAAGAGATTTCGGAGGATGAAGAGTTTGCTGAACTTCCTGGAATCGAAGAGGATATTATAGAAGAACTGCCGCTTGTCGATTCGTTAGAGGAGGACTTTGACGAGGAAGCATTAGAAGAAGATTTTGGGGAAGCTGAGTTTGACGAGGAAGAGCTGGAAGAAGATTTCGCGGAAACCGAGTTTGGCGAGGAAGACTTGAAAGAAGATTTTGGGGAAGACGAGTTCGACGAGGAAGAGCTGAAAGAAGGCGTTGGGGAAGCTGAGTTTGACGAGGAAGAGCTGAAAGAAGATTTTGCAGAAGCTGATTTTGATGAAGAAGAGTTGAAAGAAGATTTTGGGGAAGCCGAGTTTGACGAAGAAGAGCTGAAAGAAGATTTTGGGGAAGCCGAGTTTGATGAAGAAGAGCTGAAAGAAGATTTTGAAGAAGCCGATTTCGATGAGGAAGAGTTGGTTGGAGCCGATTTTGACGAGGATGACTTTGAGGAAGTAGCTGCTACGGAAGACGATTTCGATGAGAACTTCGAAGAAGAGGAGTTTGGAGAAGAGGACTTCGAAGAAGGCTTTGAAGAAGAGGAGCTTAGTGAGGAAGATTTTGAAGAGGCGGAAGAAGAAACTTTTGACTTAGACGATTTTTTTGCAGAAAAGTTAGCAAAACATTCACAGACAGATGAGGTACTGGAACTGGAGGAGCCGTCAGAGGATGAGATTCAGAAGCGAATCAAGAAATCCAAAGGCGGGGTACCGTTCGACACAGGATTTGTTGTGACTGGACGTTATGACCTTAGTGCTACAAGTGAGATTGGATTAAAAGCAGGTCTTACAGAGGAACAGAAAAAGCTATTTTCTTATTTTGTACCAGTTCGTGGTATGAGTGAGCAGATCGTTGAGGTTCTCGATAATGACAGAAGAGCCCAGAGAGAGGGAACATCCAAGACTGGAAATTTATTAGTGATTGGACGAAAAGGTTCTGGAAAGACAGTTCTTGCAGTTGATATTGTGAAAGCGATTCAGAAGCAGAGAAACTTAAAACAGGGTAAGGTTGCGATTGTTACCGGAGAGTCTCTGAATAAGAAAGAGCTGGCGAATATTATACAGAAACTTGGCGGTGGTGCAATTATTATTGAGCAGGCTGGTAAATTAAATTCCAGAACGGTGAAAGAATTAAGTTATCTGATGGAGAAGAAGACCGGAGAGATGCTTTTCGTTCTTGAAGATCAGCGGAAACCGCTTGAGCGTGTACTAACTGCCAATCCAGATTTCAAGAGAAAGTTTACTTCCAAACTGGAACTTCCGATATTTATTAACGACGAGCTTGTTACTTTTGGTCAGACTTATGCTAAAGAAAATGGCTATAAACTGGATGAAATGGGTATCCTTGCATTATACAGCAGAATTGATGTAATGCAGAGAGAGGATCATGCGGTAACTGTCGCGGAAGTAAAAGAGATTATGGATGAGGCAATTGCTCATTCTCAGAAGGCAAATGTCAAACATCTGGCAAGAAGAGTCTTCAGAAAGGGTACGGACGATTCAGACAGAGTTATTTTGAAGGAAGAAGATTTTAGAATCTAGTAAAAAATAAAGAGTTTTGACAAAACTTATCTGTCAAAACTCTTTATTTTTGTGTGAATGTAAAGTATAATTAGAGTATTAGAAAATTGGAGTTTAAGAAGGTGGGTATATGGCTGAAAAAAGAAAAAAAGCATATGAAATCGGAGAGCTTGACCAGTATTTATTCGGACAGGGAAATCATTACGAGATTTATAAAAAACTGGGCGCGCACAGAGTAAAAAAAGGAAGTAAAGAAGGGGTATATTTTGCTGTATGGGCTCCACATGCAGAATCAGTTTCTGTAGTGGGTGATTTCAACGAATGGAATATGGAAACGAATCCAATGGAAAGAAATGAGCCGTTGGGAATCTATACTTGTTTCGTGCCGAATGTAAAAGAATATGCAATGTACAAGTATTGTATCGAAACTTACCGGAATGAGTATATTTTCAAGGCTGATCCGTTTGCTAACCATGCAGAACTGAGACCGGGAACGGCCTCAAAAGTTGTAGATATCGGCAATATTAAATGGTCGGATTCTAAGTGGATGGAAAACCGTAAAACATGGAAGCATGAAGAACAGCCAATGTCTGTCTATGAAGTACATATTGGCTCATGGAAACGCCATATTGGACGGGAAGACGAAGGATTTTATACCTACCGTGAATTTGGAAAAGAGATTGCAAAATATGTAAAAGATATGGGGTATACGCATATTGAACTTATCGGCGTTGCGGAGCACCCGTTTGACGGTTCGTGGGGGTATCAGGTGACCGGATATTTTGCACCTACATCCAGATACGGAACACCGGAGGATTTTGCGTGGATGGTGAATTACCTGCATCAGAAAAACATTGGTATTATTCTGGACTGGGTCCCGGCACATTTTCCAAGGGACGCGCATGGTTTGGCAGATTTTGACGGTACGCCGACTTTTGAATATGCAGATAAAAGACTGGGAGAACATCCAGATTGGGGAACGAAGATTTTTGATTATGGAAAGAATGAAGTGCGGAACTTCTTGATTTCCAATGCGTTATTCTGGGTGGAACATTTCCATATAGACGGGCTGCGTGTGGATGCGGTTGCCTCTATGCTCTATTTGGATTATGGCAAACAGGATGGACAGTGGGTTCCGAATAAGTATGGCGATAATAAGAATCTGGAAGCAATTGATTTCTTTAAGCACTTAAATTCTGTTGTTCTGGGAAGAAATCCGGGTGCGATTATGATTGCAGAGGAGTCTACTGCATGGCCGAAAGTGACCGGAGATGTGGAAGACGACGGTCTTGGGTTCAGCCTGAAATGGAATATGGGCTGGATGCATGACTTTACCGAGTATATGAAGTTAGATCCGTATTTCCGTAAGGATAATCACAATCTGATGACGTTTGCTATGAGTTATGCGTATAGTGAGAAGTATATTCTGGTACTGTCACACGATGAAGTTGTACATTTGAAGTGCTCTATGCTGAATAAGATGCCGGGACTTGGCTTTGATAAATTTGCGAATCTGAAGGTTGGATACGCATTTATGATGGGACATGTAGGGAAGAAGCTTTTGTTCATGGGACAGGAGTTTGCCCAGCTTCGTGAATGGAGTGAGGAGCGAGAGATTGACTGGTATCTGCTGGCGGAGAAGGAACATCAGGCGATTCAGAATTGGACAAGAGATTTGCTGCACTTATATAAGAAGAAAAAAGCGATGTATGACAACGATCATTCGTGGGAAGGATTCGAGTGGATTAATGCGGATGATGCATATAGAAGCATTTTCAGCTTTATGAGACGTTCTAAGGATGGTAAGAAGAATCTGCTCTTTGTATGTAATTTTACACCGATGGAGAGAGAAGACTATCGCGTAGGAGTTCCGAAACGGAAACAGTATAAGCTGATTCTTAATAGTGATGATGAGAAATACGGCGGAACCGGGGAAGAAAGACCGCTTGTTTACAAGGCTGAGAAAAAGGAATGTGACGGAAGACCTTATTCTTTTGCATATAGTCTGAAACCATACGGAGTTGCAGTATTTGAATTTTAAATATAATTCTATTAATTAAGGATGCCTTATCTGAAAATGATCCGCATGAAGGTGAAAAAGTATGGATATTATTTTTCATGAAAAAAGTAAGACTTTTCATTTATATAATGAAACCATTAGTTACATTATGATGATTATGGAAAATGGTCATCTGGGGCAGTTGTATTGTGGTAAGAAGATTCATGACAGGGAAGATTTTTCCTATCTGTCAGAGAAAGCACCGCGGCCAATGACGTCTTATGTCTATGAAAATGATAGATTGTTTTCATTGGAGCATGTACGTCAGGAATTCCCGGTATACGGTACAACAGATTATCGCCGTCCGGCAGTAGAAGTTCTGCAGAATAACGGCAGTCGAATTTCGGAATTTCAGTATCTGGGGCATAGACTGATTGAGGGAAAACCTGAATTAGATGGTTTGCCGGCAACCTATACAGAAGCGGATTCAGAGGCAGAGACATTAGTGGTTGAGGTAAAAGATAGCTTAACCGGAGTGAAGGCAGAGTTGTCGTACACTATTTTTCGGGAGAATGGAATTATAGCAAGAAGTGTTAAATTCTTAAATGAAGGTAAAGAAAGTGTTCATTTAACACAGGCGATGAGTTTATGTCTGGACCTTCCAGATTATAATTATGAATGGATGCAATTGTCAGGGTGTTGGTCTAGAGAGCGTCATATAAAAAATCGTATGTTAGTTCAGGGAATTACTGCCATTGACAGTATGCGGGGAAATTCTTCCCATGAGCAGAATCCTTTTGTTGTTTTAAAACGTCCGTCTGCGAATGAGCATCAGGGGGAGGTTTACGGATTTTCCCTTGTATATAGTGGCAATTTTTTGATGCAGGCGGAAGTGGACGCTCATGATACGTTACGATTATTGGCAGGAATTAATCCACAGGGATTTGATTGGAAGCTTGAACCGGGAGAATATTTTCAGACTCCCGAAGCAGTGATGGTATATTCTGATAATGGATTGAATGGGATGAGTCAGGTATTCCATAAATTATATCAAAAACGCCTTGCAAGAGGATATTGGAGAGATCGGGAACGGCCGATTTTAAATAATAACTGGGAAGCGAGCTATTTTGATTTTACGGAAGACAAACTGGTTAAAATTGCAAAAAAGGCAAAGGAATGTGGTGTGGAATTATTTGTGTTGGATGATGGCTGGTTTGGAAAACGAAGTAATGATCACACAGGCTTAGGCGATTGGATTGCGAATCCAGAGCTGCTTCCGAATGGAATTACTGGATTGGCAGATCGAATTGAAGCTCTGGGAATGAAGTTTGGTCTTTGGGTGGAATTGGAGATGGTGAATAAAGATTCAGATCTTTATCGCAAACATCCTGATTGGATACTTGCTGTACCGGGACGGAATCAGTCTCATGGAAGATACCAGTATGTACTTGATTTTTCTAGAAAAGAAGTGGTAGATTCTATTTACGAGATGATCTCAAAGATTTTGGAGAATGCAAAAGTTTCTTATATTAAATGGGATATGAACCGAAGTATTACGGAATGTTATTCGACGTGCCTTCCAGCGGATCGTCAAGGAGAGGTATTCCATAGATATATACTGGGAGTATACGATCTTTATGAGAGGTTGACCAGTCATTTTCCGAAGATTTTGTTCGAGTCTTGTGCAAGCGGCGGTGGTCGATTTGATCCGGGAATGCTTTACTATGCACCGCAAGGCTGGGCAAGTGATGATTCGGATGCGGTTGAACGTTTGAAGATTCAGTATGGAACATCTATGTGTTATCCAATCAGCAGTATTGGTGCGCATGTTTCTGTGATTCCGAATCATCAAGTATTTCGAAATACACCATTACATACCAGAGCAAATGTAGCATATTTTGGCGCTTTTGGTTATGAATTGGATTTAAACAAATTATCAGAAGAAGAAATTGTACAAGTAAAAGAACAGGTACAATTTATGAAAAAATATCGCATACTTTTGCAATATGGTACATTTTATCGGTTAAAAAGTCCGTTTGAAGGAAATGAAATAGTGTGGATGGTAGTTAGTGAAGATAAAAAAACAGCAATTGTAGGATGGTATCGTATTCTGAATGTTGTAAATGCCGCGTATACTCGCGTGTGTTTGAAGGGATTAGATGTAGATCTACAATACCGAAATTCTTTGACAGGAAGAGTACACTATGGTGATGAGTTGATGAATCTTGGGTTGATTACATCTGATGTAACAGCGGGAGAGACTGAAAGCCAAATGAAACCTTGTACTGATTTTGAATCCAGACTTTATGTATTGGAAGCGGTTTAACATTAAAGAGGTATCATAAAACCATTTGATTTGATGGTTTTGCGATACCTCTTTTTGATTATTGGAAATATTTTTATTCAGCAGCTTCATCAGAAGAGTCTTTCGTATCGGCAGAATCATTGCTATCGCTGTCTCCGGTCAGCCCTTTGAAGAAGTTCTTGAGTTTATCCCACCAACCTTCTGCATCGGCATTTTTCACCTTTTCTTTGATTTCGTCCAATGTACTGTCTGTCACAACATCTTTTCCAAGAATGTCGTCTTTCGTATTGTTAATGATACCACCGTTGTTGTCTTTATCTCCGGTCAGTCCTTTGAAGAAGTTTGTGAGTTTATCCCACCAGCCTTCTGCTTTCCCCTCCAGATTATTTAAGGTATCTTTCAGAGAATTTACGTCATAATCGTACTGTGCGATTTTCTCCATCAAAGCTACAATTTTTGCCATCTGCTCGTCTGTGAGTGTAATGTTCATAGAGTCTGCCGTATCATTAACGGTTTCTTCTATTTCTTTAGTGTCTGTAAGTTTTTCTTTGATGACTTCCTGCTTGACATCATTCATCAGATCGGCCGCTTCTTGTGTTCCGATGGAATCGGCAAGTTCTCCGGTAGTTACAAGTTCTTCTGTTGCAGTTTCTTTTTGTTCTTCGTCCAGTTTCTCGCCGCTGGCTGTCTCATATGCCATCATAATACCGGTGAGTGCGCCGGTTCCGGATACTTCGATGGGGGAAGCCGCCACAACGTTACAGTTTTCTACACCTGAGGTCATCAGTGTGCTGGCAATCATGGAGCTGGTCACAAAGGTAAGGTTCGCTGTTTTTACCTGAATACCGCCTTCGGATGTAGGTTCTACATAAGAGCAGCTATAGGTTCTTTTGCCTATCTGGGCTTCGCTTGCGATGCCCTCCATATATTTGCGCTCGTCTGCGTTGGTAACTTCGATCGTCTCCACTTTGTCCGCATTTGTTCCGAAATATTTATACATATCCTCTTTTTGTTTTTTTGAAAGATTAGCGCCAAGTGTAACAACTTTGGAGTTGTCAGCTTTGGCAGTGATCGGAAGACTTGTACAGGCTACGGTCAATGCCATAAGAAGCGGCACGATTTTTCTATATTTTTTCATAAATTTAACCGGTGTTTTCCACCGTTCCTCCTTTTCCTTGGTTTTGTAAATAAATTCTTTTCTAATATATCATATACAGGAACCTCTGCAAATAAAATCCGGCTTAACTTTTTCTTAATAGTTTTTGAAGAATTAGTGGAAAACTTCTTTTAGGCGCGCCTCAAAAATGTCTTCGCTTACCATGCCGCTGAATTCGGCCGTCTGGATACCGCCGTTGAAAAATGCAAAAGCCGGCACAATGTCAGTATCATATTCAGAAGCTAACACTTGGGATTCTTCAATATCAACGCTGCAGAATTTGTATATGCCGTCATATCGGGTTTCAAGTTCTTCGACAACCGGTTTCATCATGGCACATTTATTACACCAGTTTGCATAGAACATAACGAGAACAGGTTCCGGGTTTTCGAGAACTTCTGTTTTAAAAGTATGGTCATTTACATGGAACAAAAATTTCCGACCTCCTTATCTTGTCCGGCAGTCTGCATTGGAGTTTAAGATGACGTATACCTCCCGCATGGATTTGCATATGCAGGACAAGAAACATCCAAATCCTCTTTTGTGGTAAGTTATGGCACAGATCCGCTGTCTGACGTTCCGATTTTTTTTTCTTCTCATCTGCATCCTCCGGGACATAAGTTTTCATTATTATTATATGCTGCCGGAGACAGATGGATACCTTTTTGCAATCAACTTACAGATGGGATGGTTCTGAGAGGAAAATTTTTCTTCGTATTCGGTCATAATGTTGCCGTCATTCATAACTTTATCATGGTGCAGATCGTAGGTACAAGCTGTCATCTCCCAAACGTCCGAGCCTTCCAGTTGTTCCACAGAGAAGTCAAAAAGTGCGCGGTTATCTGTCTTAAACTCCACCTGTCCGCAAGGGGCAAGGATACGATCGTAACGACGGAAATATTCTGTCGAAGTAAGCCGACGTCTTGCGTGTCTTGCTTTTGGCCATGGATCTGAGAAGTTTAGATAAATGCGTTCCGTTTCGCCGGGGGCAAAGACTTCCGTAAGATCTGCGGCGTTCATACAGATAAAACGTAAGTTATTCGGGCAGTCCCCCGGATGGCCGGGAGTTTCTGCGTTCTGACAGGATGTGTCCAGTTTTTCCACCGCACGAAGAAGAACGCTGGAATATCTCTCAATACCAATATAGTTAATATCTGGGTTCTTTCTTGCGAGAGCAAGAATAAACTGTCCCTTCCCCATGCCCACTTCGATATGAATGGGGCAGTTGTTTTGGAAGACGATATCCTTCCACTTGCCGCGACATCCGGTTTCATTTTTAATTACCAGTTTGGAAGCTTCTAGTACGCTCTCAGCGCGGGGGATATTTCTTAATCTCATAATGGATTCCTTTCTTTAGCATAAATAATAAATTTACATGTCATTTAGTGTAACTTTTGGAGGAGAAAAAGTCAATTACCACTGGATTTTTTTAAAAATAGGTGTATTATAGATGACAGATGATCTGTAAATAACTTGTATGGAGAATGGAGGAAGTGTATGGGCTCTATTATTGAACAGTTATCGGAGATTGAGGCGACGGCGGAAGCTATTGTGGATCATGCCGAGAAGCAAAAGGCGGAGATTGAGAAGAAAATCCAAGCGGAGAGGAATCAGTTTGATTGTGAGTTGGAAGAGAAGACACAGGAAAAATTGGCTGCGATCCGCGAAGAGGCGAAGGTGAAAGTGGATGAGATTCTGAGCAAGCAAAGAGAAAAGAATCAATATATGCTCGAGCATCTTCAGAAAGAATATGAAGAAAATCATGAAATATATGCAAAGGAGATTATAAAGCATATCGTAGAGGTGTAAAACATGGGCAATGTTATGTCTTATAGCGGGATTGTGACAAAAATCCGGGCTATGCAGGCAAAACTTCTTACTGATCAGGATTTTGAGAAGATTGCTTCCCTTGGGAGCGTGACGCAGGCGATAGAATATCTCAAAGAGCAGCCCGCTTATGCTGGATACATGAATAAGTTGGACATTTCTTTGTACCATAGAGGAAATGTGGAAAAGGTTCTGTATCAGTCGCTATATGGCGACTGGGTAAAGATGTTTCGGTTTGCAGGAATGGAACAGAAGAAGTTTTTGAAAGTATATTGGAAGAGATATGAGATAGATCTTATCAATTATTGTCTTAGGATTGTATTCAATCATTATGACAAACCGTTTGATCTGGATTATAAAAAAGAAGTGTTTGACCGTTATTCCCAGATTTGCATCGACAGACTGATTACGTCGAGAAATGTGGATGAACTGGTAGAGAATTTGAAAGGTACAGAATATTATGCGCCGCTTTGTAAGATTAAAGAGTCGGGCGAGGGTACGATGTTTGACTATGATCTGGCGCTTGAGCTTTATTACTTCGTGACGCTTTGGAAAAAGCAGAGAAGAAATCTGAAAAAGAAGGAGCTTGAGTTATTTACAAGGGATTATGGGACGAAGATCGATCTTCTGAATGTTCAGTGGATTTATCGTGCGAAAAAGTATTACCATATGACGCCGCCGGATATATATTCACTGACGATACCAATTCATTATCGGTTGAACGTAGAAGAGTTTAAGGCGTTAGTAGAAGCGCCGAACGTGGAGCAGTTTGAGAGTCTGCTGCAAAATACGTATTATGAGAAAAAGTATCATTTTGCCGGAGGAAAGACGATAGAACAGTTATACAAAGACTGCCTGAGGCAGTTGTACCTTGTGGACAGGCGCCGGAATCCATATTCCATAGCAACGATCAGCACGTATCTGTTTTTGAAAGAGGAAGAGATATACAAGCTGACGACGGCTCTTGAGTGTATCCGTTATGGATTGACGCCAAGAGAGACACTTAGATACTTAGGAGGTGTGATTCAATGATCGTAAAGATGAAATTCTTGAGCATCAGCGGACCCAAAGTTGATATTGACAGAGTCTGCGATATATATTTGTCGAAATATGAGATGCAGCTTGAAAATGCAGTGGCGGAGTTAAAGACGACGGATAATCTGCGCCCCTTTGTGGAGATAAATCCGTACCGGGAGCCGCTGGCGAAAGTGGAGCAGTTCACTGCACTCATTAAAGATGACAAAGTACATGCAGATGTGATTATGACGCAGGAAGAGATGATGGACCTGATTCGAGACGTCAATCACGAATATCTGAATTTACAGGAGAAGAAAGAACTGCTGAAGAAGAAAAAGGAAGAAAAGAAAGAGAAGCTGAATATATTACAACCGTTTGGTCCACTGGATATTGAACTTCACAAAGTGTCTTCCTATCGTTATATGAAAGCACGTTTTGGAAGAATTTCCGTAGATTATTACCGGAGACTTGAAAAATATTTGTTTGAAGATCTCAATGCAGTATTTATAGAGGGCGTACGGAATGAAAATTATGTTTACGGCGGTTATTTTGTATCGAATGGAGAAGTAAGCAAAGTGGATTCTGTATTTAATTCGCTTCACTTTGAACGGATCACACTGCCGACAGAATACGTTGGGACGCCCGCGCAGTCCTGTGAAGATCTGGAAAAAGAGATCAGTAAGCTTCGGAAAGAGATTAAGAAAGTTGATAAAGAAGTGGACGACTTGATGCAGAGAAATGCGTCCAAACTTTTGGGAGCACGTAAGAGACTGGAAGAATTGTCCAACATTTTCGATGTTCGAAAACTGGCTGCCAGAATTGAAGAAGAGGACAGTAAGGAAGATTATTATATCCTTTGCGGATGGATGGGTGAAGAAAATGTTCAGAAGTTCATCGAAGAGACTAAAAATGATGACCGTATCTTTATTGTGGTGGAAGAGGATCGGGAGAAATTCTTTGGAGAGCCGCCTACACAGCTTAAAAATCCCAAATTTTTCAAGCCCTTTGAGACATTTATTAAGATGTACGGGCTTCCGTCCACCAATGAGATTGATCCAACGATATTTGTAGCGCTTACATATACGTTTATCTTTGGGGCGATGTTTGGCGATGTGGGACAAGGCTTCTGTCTGTTTGCAATTGGCGGCGTTTTATATCTGACGAAGAAGATGAATCTTGCGGGGATTATATCGATAGCGGGAATTTTTTCTATGTTTTTTGGGTTTATGTTTGGAAGCGTCTTTGGTTTTGAGGACGTGCTTCCGGCGATATGGCTAAGGCCTGCAGAAGCAATGACTAATCTGCCGTTTATCGGACAGCTTAATACAGTGTTTATCGTCTCTGTTGCATTTGGTATGGGACTGAATATCTTGGTGATGATCTTCCAGATTGTCAATGCAATAAAAGCGCATGATGTAGAGAACCTGTGGTTTTCGCATAATGGTGTGGCAGGACTGGTGTTTTATGGATTTTTAGTCTTGACAGTGGTGCTTTATATGACGGGACATCAGATGCCGGGAAATATTATGATGGTGATTTTCCTTGGAATACCGATTCTGATGTTTATATTCAAAGAGCCTCTTGGTAATCTTGTGAAACATAATCACAAACATCTGGAAGGTGGTAAAGGGATGTTTCTGGTGCAGGGATTCTTTGAATTGTTTGAGACGTTGCTTAGTTATTTTTCCAATACATTGTCTTATGTGCGTATCGGCGCGTTTGCAGTGAGCCATGCGGCCATGATGGAGGTTGTGCTTATGCTTTCAGGGGCAGAAGCCGGAACGCCGAACTGGTTTGGCATTATTGGAGGAAATATATTTGTCTGTCTGCTGGAGGGACTGGTTGTGGGAATTCAGGTGTTAAGGCTTGAATATTACGAGTTGTTCAGTCGTTTTTATAAAGGAAGCGGAAGAGAATTTAAACCATTTATTCATCATACAAAAGGACAGTAATGATCCAGATAAGAGGAGGATATGAATTATGACTTTAACAGTGAAATTATTACTTATTGCAACGCTGATACTCAGCATTATTGTTCCGTTCGGATATTATCTGCTTGGAGAAAAATCGAAGAAACGCTATAAGAGAGCGATTGGAGCAAATGCGTTTTTCTTCTTTGGAGCAATGCTGGCAGCAGGGATTATGCTGTTTGGAGGAGATACAGTGCAGGCTGCCGAGGCGGCAGGCGCTGCGGCTTCCAATGCTACAGGACTTGGCTATATTGCCGCTGCACTTTCTACCGGTTTATCTTGTGTGGGTGGTGGTATCGCCGTTGCAAGCGCCGCCTCTGCAGCGCTTGGCGCAATCAGCGAGGACTCCAGTGCGCTTGGTAAGTCACTGATCTTCGTAGGTCTTGCGGAGGGTGTATGTCTTTATGGACTTATCATCTCTTTCATGATCTTGGGTAAATTGTAAGATGAAGATGTATCTAATCAGTGATAATGTGGATACGCTGACAGGAATGAGACTGGCAGGTGTGGACGGAGTCGTGGTTCACGAAAGAGACGAGCTTCGAGAGGCGATTGAGACGGCTGTGAACGACAAGACGGTAGGAATCATCCTGCTTACGGAGAAGTTTGGGCGTGCGTTCCCGGATCTTATCGATGAGATTAAACTGGGAAGGACCATGCCGCTTCTGCTTGAGATTCCTGACAGACACGGAACCGGACGTAAGAAAGACTTTATCACATCTTATGTAAATGAAGCAATTGGATTAAAGTTATAGGAAGAAGGTGGAAACCTTGACAGTAGAAGAGAAGATTTTGCACCTGCGTGTTGCGGCGATGGAAGAGGCAAGAGCCGAGGGTAATGCGATTATGAAGCGGCATGAAGACGCACTGAAAAAACTTGCCGAGCAGCATAAGGAAGAAGCCACGCGTCAGTCTGAGACACGTATCAAAGCGGAGAGTGTAAATGCCCGTCAACAGCTTAATATGGCTATGTCAAAGGCGCAGCTCGAACTCAAACGTGAGATTGGAGCAATGCATAAAGACTTGAAAAAACAGTTGTTCCATGAGGTAGAATTAAAGCTTCGGGAGTTTATGAAAACAGAAGAATATCGTGATCTTCTTGTCAAATATATTGAAAAAGCCGCACAGTTCGCGGGCGGTGAGGAGATGACCATATATATTAATCCTACGGATGCAGATAGGAAGACTTATCTGGAAGAGCATACGGGGATGGAACTTACGATCAGTAAGGAGGACTTTGTAGGCGGAGTGCGTGCAGTGATTCACAAGCGCAATATTTTGATAGACCATGCTTATAAAGGAGCGTTGGAGAGTGAGTACCAGAAATTCTTGTTCAGAGGAGGTTCGGCAATTGGATAGTGTAAAGAATGGAAATATTTACGGTATTAATGGCCCTGTTATCTATCTGAAAGGAAAGAATGGGTTCAAGATGTCAGAGATGGTATATGTGGGAAAAGAGCGTCTTGTGGGCGAAGTGATTTCTCTTGATAAGGAACTGACGACGATTCAGGTGTATGAGGAGACGTCAGGACTTCGTCCAGGCGAGGAAGTTATAGCTTCCGGGGCGGCAGTTTCTGTAACACTTGCGCCCGGAATTTTGAATAATATTTTTGATGGAATTGAAAGGCCGCTTGAAAGAATTGCTGATACCGGAGGGGCATTTATTACTCGTGGTGTCAGTGTGGATTCTCTGGATCGAAGGAAACTTTGGGATACTCATATTATGGTTAGTGTGGGCGATATGGTTCATGGAGGCACGATTATAGCAGAAGTACCGGAAACCCGCGCGATTGTACATAAGTGTATGGTGCCTCCGGATGTGGACGGTACGGTTGTGTCTGTCGTTGAAGACGGACAATATACCATTGATGATGTGTTGGTTACCATTGAGTTGAGCGACGGCGGGAAGAGAGAACTTACCATGACTCAGAAGTGGCCCATACGTGTGCCAAGACCTGTGCATAAGCGTTATCCGGCGAGCGTTCCGCTTGTGACGGGACAGAGGATTTTAGATACCATGTTCCCGATTGCGAAGGGGGGAACTGCATCCGTTCCCGGTGGGTTTGGTACAGGAAAAACAATGACACAGCATCAGATTGCGAAATGGTCGGATGCAGACATTATCATTTATATCGGCTGCGGTGAGCGTGGAAATGAAATGACGCAGGTGTTGGAGGAATTTTCGGAGTTAGTCGATCCAAAGTCCGGTAATCCGCTGATGGATCGGACAACTCTGATCGCAAATACATCCAATATGCCGGTGGCTGCTCGTGAGGCATCTATTTATACAGGTCTTACACTGGCGGAGTATTATCGGGATATGGGATATGATGTGGCTATCATGGCAGACTCGACATCCCGTTGGGCAGAGGCACTTCGTGAACTTTCCGGACGATTGGAGGAAATGCCGGCGGAGGAAGGGTTCCCGGCATATCTGGCGTCCAGACTGTCTGCGTTTTACGAGCGCGCAGGTATGATGCAGACGTTAAACGGAGCGACTGGTTCTGTATCAATCATCGGTGCAGTTTCCCCGCAGGGAGGAGATTTTTCTGAACCGGTCACACAAAATACGAAGCGATTTGTACGCTGTTTCTGGGGATTGGATAAATCCCTTGCGTATGCAAGACATTTCCCGGCGATTCATTGGCTTACAAGCTACAGTGAATATTTGAATGATTTGAGTGGATGGTATTCGGATCATGTATCGCCGAAGTTTGTCGACTATCGAAACCGGTTGATGGCGATTCTGAATCAAGAAAGCAGTCTGATGGAGATTGTAAAATTAATCGGTGGAGACGTGCTTCCGGACGATCAGAAGCTGATCCTTGAGATTGCGAAAGTGATTCGGCTGGGCTTCTTGCAGCAGAACGCATTCCACAAAGATGATACTTGCGTGTCTATGGAGAAACAGTTTAAGATGATGGATGTCATTTTGTATTTATATAAGAAAAGCCGAAAGCTTGTAGCTATGGGTATGCCGATGTCTGTGCTGAAAGCGGAGGGAATCTTTGAGAAAGTGATTGCCATTAAGTATGATGTGCCTAATGATAACTTACAGATGTTAGATATGTATAAAGTTGAGATTGATAATTTCTATAACAGAGTGATTGAAAAAAATGCGTAGAGGAGGAAACAGCTATGGCGATTGAATATCTTGGGCTAAGTAATATTAACGGTCCTCTTGTTGTGCTGGAAGGAGTACAGGACGCATTTTATGATGAAATCGTAGAGTTTGTGGTAGAGGGAAATATCCGGAAAATAGGGAGGATCGTAGAACTTAATGAGGATAAAGCGGTGATTCAGGTGTTTGAGGGAACAGAGAATATGTCTCTTGTGAATACGCACACGAAACTTACCGGACACCCTATGGAAGTGGCAGTATCACCGGATATGCTGGGGCGTACGTTTAATGGCGTCGGGGAGCCGGTAGATGGACTGGAACCGATTACTTCTGCCGACCGAAGAGATGTGAACGGTCTGCCGTTAAATCCGGTGAAGCGAGAGTATCCACGAAATTATATCCGTACTGGGATTTCTGCCATTGACGGACTTACTACGTTGATTCGTGGTCAGAAACTGCCGATTTTCTCTGGAAATGGGCTTCCTCATGACCAGCTTGCGGCGCAGATTGTAAAACAGGCGTCTTTGGGAGATAACGCAGAGGGTGAATTTGCAGTTGTATTTGGCGCTATGGGCGTTAAGCATGATGTGGCAGAATTTTTCCGTAAGACATTTGAGGAAAGCGGAGTATCCGATCATGTGTGTATGTTCTTAAATCTGGCAAATGATCCGGTGGTAGAACGTTTGATTACGCCGAAGGTGGCCCTTACTGTGGCAGAGTATCTGGCGTTTGAGTGTAATATGCATATTCTTGTGATTCTGACAGATATGACTTCTTTTGCGGAGGCTATGCGTGAGGTATCCTCTTCCAGAGGAGAAATTCCGTCCAGAAAAGGTTATCCGGGGTATTTGTACAGCGAACTGGCAACACTTTATGAACGTGCGGGAATTGTGACGGAGTCTACAGGCTCAGTGACGCAGCTTCCGATTCTGACGATGCCGAACGATGACATTACGCACCCGATTCCGGACCTTACCGGATATATTACGGAGGGACAGGTGGTACTTGACCGTAATCTTCATGGACAGGGAGTGTACCCGCCGATCAGTATTCTACCGTCACTGTCCCGCCTTATGAAGGACGGAATTGGAGCCGGGTATACAAGAGAAGACCATCAAGATCTTGCGAATCAATTATTTTCGGCTTATGCTAAGGTGGGCGAGGCGAGAAACTTAGCGTCTGTTATTGGTGAGGATGAGTTATCGCCGATTGATAAGAAATATTTACAATTCGGTGAAGAATTCGAAAAACATTATATCGGACAGGGGCAGGCAGAAAACAGAACTATTCTGGATACATTGGATTTGGGATGGAAGCTTCTTGGTTTACTGCCGAAAGAAGAGTTGGATCGTATTGACACGAAGTTGATAGAGAAGTTCTGGCCGGGTGAAACAGACTAGGCGAAAGGGGGAGCTTTATGGACCCAAGAGAATTTCCCACCAAGGGAAACTTGATGCTTGCGAAGAATTCTCTTGCGCTGGCACATCAAGGATATGACTTGATGGATAAAAAGCGGAATATTCTTCTCAAGGAACTGATGACGTTGATTGATGAGGCGAAAGATATACAGGAGCAGATTGATACGACGTTTACAAGGGCGTATGCGTGTCTGCAGCGCGCCAACATTGAACATGGAATCAGTAAGGTGCAGGAACTTGCTTATACGGTTCCCATTGAAGAGTCTATCCGCATTCAGACGAGAAGTATTATGGGAATGGAGATTCCACATGTGAAGTTTGATGACAAACTGAATGATTTAACGTATTCCTTTGGAACAACGCACGAGTCTATTGACATGGCGCGTGCGGCGTTCCGCGAGGTAAAAGCATTGACGCTGAAACTATCCGAAGTAGAGAATTCGGCATATCGTCTGGCGACAAATATTAAAAAGACGCAGAAAAGAGCGAATGCACTCAAGAATATAACGATTCCGATGTATACGAACTTGGTGTATACGATTAATAACGCACTGGAGGAGAAAGAAAGAGAAGAGTTCACAAGGCTTAAGGTGATTAAGCGGATGAAAGGATAATGAATGAAGGCAGGATAAAAGCAGCCTGTCTTTGTTATATTATTCTTAAAATAAATTATATATGTCTTTTTGACTATCTTTTTATATCTTCTCAAATGTCCGCAA
>CAJTRE010000011.1 GCA_910578495.1 uncultured Dorea sp. | reverse complement strand
GGACTGCACAAACCTACCTTAGAAATAGGGAAAGGCGGTGCTTTCCTACTCTACTATGTAGGAAATAATCAGATGTACCATGCAGGCGACCCTATCGGATATGCAGACTTAACCAGCAGTTATTGGCAACAGCACTTAATCGGTGCAGGACGAGTAAAACAATAGAAAGGACTGAAAATATGTTTAAGAAGAATAAGAAACAGACAGAAAATATCAAAGAAAAAAAGGTGCGTACTGTCAAGGTAGGCACACATAAGAAAACCGTGATTGCATTGTGGGTGGTGCTTATCGCAAGCGTGAGCTTTGGGGTGTATAAGAATTTTACGGCTATCGACCAGCACACGACCCATGAAAAAGAAGTGATAGAGCTTCGCTTGCAGGACACCAACGGGATTGAAAATTTCGTGAAAAACTTTGCGAAGTCCTATTACACATGGAACAACAGCAAAGAAGTTATCGAAGCAAGGACGCAGGCAATCAACAGTTATCTGACAAAGGAATTGCAGGACTTGAATGTTGATACAATTAGAACGGATATACCGACCAGTTCCACGGTTACAGATGTGATTGTATGGAGTATCGAACAGTCGGGAACGGACACTTTTTCTGCTACCTACGAAGTAGATCAGCAGATAAAAGAGGGAGAACAGACAACAGCGGTCAAGGCAACCTATACCGTAATAGTCCATGTGGACGCTGACGGAGATATGGTAATCATTCAGAACCCTACCCTTGCACCAGCAATCGAAAAATCAGATTATGAGCCAAAGACATCAGAAGCAGACGCAAGCGTGGACGCTGATACCGTCAATGACGCTACCTCATTTCTGGAAACATTCTTTAAACTGTACCCGACAGCCACAGAAAAAGAGCTTGCTTACTATGTATCGGAAAATGTGCTTGAACCTATCGGCAGGGACTACCTTTATTCTGAACTGGTAAACCCTATCTTTACAAAGGACGGGGATAATGTGAAAGTTAAGGTTGCTGTGAAATTCCTTGATAATCAGACAAAGGCAACTTTAGTTTCGCAGTATGAGCTTGTGCTACATAAGGATAGCAACTGGAAGATTGTAGGGTAAATGATATAGCGTGCATTTCTTATCAGATTTGCACGCTTCACTCTTTTTGTGCAAACACTATATAACACTTGACAACAGCATCACTCTGTTATATACTGTTTATACAGAAAGGGGCTGTGAGATGAAAATTATTATAAACCATTCTTCAATGATACCTATTTACGAGCAAATAGTAGAACAAGTTAAAACTTTAATTCGGAATGGAAAATTAAAAGAAAATGATAATCTTCCGTCTGTTCGTTCTCTTGCAAAAGAATTAAAAATAAGTGCTTTAACTGTAAAAAAAGCATACGATAACTTGGAAAATGAGGGATTTACAGTGACAATTCATGGAAAAGGAACGTATGTTACTGCTACAAATACGGAGCTTTTATTAGAGGAGCAGAAAAAGGAATTAGAAACTGATTTAGAACGAGTTATTCAAAAAGGCAGATGTTACGGTATCAGTGATGAAGATATAAAAAAACTATTTGAGTTAATTTTGGAGGGTTAGATATGTTAAAGATTGAACATTTGAAAAAAAGTTATGAAAACTTTTCGCTTGATTGCTCACTTGAAGTAAAGAAAGGTCATGTAACTGGTTTGATTGGTCAAAATGGTGCAGGAAAAAGCACTACATTTAAAGCTATTTTAGGGTTAATTTCCTTTGATAGTGGAACTATAAATATTCTTGGAAAGTCATTACAAGATTTTACTGCAAAAGATAAACAAGATTTGGGAGTAGTTCTTTCAGACTCTGGCTTTAGTGGATATTTAACAATCAATGATATTATTCCTATTATTGATAGTCTATATCAAAATTTTGATAAATCATTTTTTATAGAACAAGTTAAAAAGTTTCAGCTTCCACGAAATAAAAGAATAAAAGATTTTTCAACTGGTATGAAAGCGAAAGTAAAAGTCTTAGTTGCTGTTTCACATAATGCAAAGTTGTTAATTCTTGATGAACCAACGGCGGGATTAGATGTAATAGCTAGAGATGAATTACTAGAAATGCTAAGAGATTTTATAGAAAAGGACGAAGAACGCTCTATTTTAATTAGTTCTCATATTTCTAGTGATTTAGAAACTTTATGTGATGACCTTTATATGATACATCAAGGAAAGGTAATCATGCACGAAGATACTGATGTATTATTAAGCGATTATGCCCTGCTTAAAGTTGATGAAGAAGAATATTCTAAATTAGACAGACAATATATTTTACGTACAAAAAAAGAAAGCTATGGATATAGTTGTTTAACTAATCAAAAACAGTATTATACCGAAAACTATCCTCAGATAGCGATTGAAAAAGGAAATATAGACGAAGTAATAACAATGATGATTAGAGGTGTTGAATAATGAAAGGTTTATTGATTAAAGATTTTAAGTTGCTGAAAGGACAAAAAAACTTCTTTATGGCGATTGTTGCCATTTCACTGATAATGATAATAACATCTCCAGGGACTTCGTTTCCTATTGGTTTCTTAGGCTTTGTTGGTTCATTGTTCTCGTTGAGTTCAATTAGCTATGATGAATTTGATAATGGAAATGCTTTTTTATTTTCTTTACCGATAACACGAAAAGATTATGTACTGGAAAAATATATCTTCGGATTGATTTCGGGAATAACTTCTTTGCTGTTGGGAACTGTTATTAGTTTAATTGCTATTGGTATTGCAAAAACAGGCAGTTTTAATGAAATTTTTATAACAGCAGGTTCTTTATTTCCTACTATTTTATTGATTTTATCAATCATGCTTCCTTTTATCTTGAAATTTGGTGGCGAAAAAGGAAGAATTGCTATTATAGGTGTAATGGGATTTATATTTGTCATAGGACTGCTTATTATAAAGGCTACTGAATTTATGGGAATAGATTTATATGCACTTTTAAAAAAGCTCCCTCAATTTGAGCCACAAATGTATGTTTTATTATTTTTGTTACTTTCTGTTATTATTTTGACTATTTCATATCTTATCAGTCTAGCAATAATGAAGAAAAAAGAATTTTAGAAAAGTGAGGTGTTTCATTTCATGGATTTAACTATTTTAGTAGTAGGATTGATATTGGGTGTTGGTATTCCTTTAAGAAATAAAGTAATCAAAGAATATCGCAAAAATAAGGGAAATAAAGAAAAATGAAGAATATATTTTAATTGGAGTGATGTAAATGGAAAAAGAAACAATGGGTACTGTAATTTCGGTCACTAAACAATGGTGGTTAAAAATAAACAATAAATCAACACGAGTTCATGCAATGGACGGTGCAACTTTTCCATTTTTGATAAAAGTTAAATATGAGGTAAATGGAAAAAGCTATACTCGTAGGAAATGGATTAGTGCAGGTAATAATGTTCCGAATAAAGAAAGTATGGTACATGTTTTTTACTGTCAAGATAATCCATCAAAATCAAGAATAGTTCTTTAAACATCAAAAAGTTACTTAAAAATAAAGATTTTATGAAGCAATCTGTATAAGAGTTTTATATGAAAAGAGGTCTTGTAAATGAAAAAATATGAATATGTAGAAATCAATTATACTGCGAAAGGTGTTGTATTCCTTTGCACCGATAAACATAAGGAAATTATCAATGGCTATGCAAAAAATGGGTATCGCTATGTTGGGTTTGTACCTACAGAAATTGACGCAAAAGGTTGTATGCGAAAGATTGATTTAATTTTTGAAAAAGAAGATTAACGCATTTTAGGGAGTTGGTTTGAATGATAGGACTTAAAAAACGAGATATAAAAAAAGCATTAAAGGCAGGTGCAAAAGCTAGCGGTGTTTCATTATCTGATGTTCGGGAGAATATTGAAGCAACGATTGATGAAGCTATGAACAGCACCGACCCAGAGGTGCAGGCAAATTTCAAAAAGTATTTTGGGAATAAACGTCCTACACCAGAAGAATACATTTATACCATTACGAAAAAAACAAAAATAAAAGTGTAAGAAAAGGGTCGTGAAAATGCTTCACAGAATTGTGATCTGCATTTCCACGGCTCTTTTATTATCTGTTTACTTTCAAAACTGTAAGTGTAATTGAATGTTGCCCTTGCTATAATTTAACTGTAATCAAAATCAAATAAATGAAGAAATAGAAAGGATTGGTTTTCATGGAACACATTTTGAATTTAGAACAGGTAAAGAAATACTATGGTAGTAATACTGGGAATATTACTAAAGCAGTTGACGGTATTTCTATGTATGTAGATAAGGGCGAATTTGTAGCGATTATGGGAGCTAGTGGCTCTGGAAAGACTACTTTATTAAACTGTATCTCTACGATTGATACTGTAACCAGCGGACACATTACAGTCAACAATCAAGATATTACCAAAATCAAAGATAAAGATTTTGCTGATTTCAGACGTGAAAATCTAGGGTTCATTTTTCAAGATTTTAACCTTTTAGATACCTTAACGATTGAAGAAAATATTTCTTTATCATTGATTATCAACAAACAGAACTCTGCTGATATTGAGAAAAGAGTTCATGCTATTGCTGATAAATTAGGCATTAAAGATATTTTGTCAAAATTTCCTTATGAAGTTTCTGGCGGTCAAAAACAGCGTTGTGCTTGTGCAAGAGCTTTAATCAATGAACCGAAACTGATTTTAGCTGATGAACCGACTGGAGCTTTGGACTCAAAATCATCAAGGCTATTATTGGAAACTATGTCTGATATTAACAAGAAAATGCAGGCAACTATTTTAATGGTTACACATGACTCATTTAGTGCATCTTTCTGTGAACGTATTCTGTTCTTGAAAGATGGAAAAATATTCAATGAAATTTTCAGAGGAGAAAAAAACAGAAAAGACTTCTTCAATGAAATATTGGATATATTGACCTTGCTTGGAGGTGAAGTGGGAAATGTTAGGTAAATTAGCGGTAAGAAATACAAAGAGAAATTTAAAAGACTATTTGATATATCTTGTAACCATTACAATATCATTTTCACTGATACTGGCATTTAATCTGATAGCAAGCTCTGATGAAGTTGTAAAATTATCTTCAAAAATGGACTTGTTAGAAGGAATTGTAACTTTTGTTAATATCATCATTATATTTGTTGTATGCTATTTAATTAACTACACAACTAAATTTATGTTTGAAAAAAGAAGCAAGGAATTAGGAATGTATATGCTTCTTGGGATAAAGAAAAAGAAAATCACTCATTTGCTGGTATTAGAAAATATTTTATTGGGATTTCTAGCATTTTTATTATCTATTCCTATTGGTCTGTTATTCAGCCAATTTATATCTTTAGTTATTGTAAAAATATTAGATGTTCCAGAAGTTGTTTTTATTGCTTTAAATTTTGTTTCAATAGGATTACTTATAATATACTTTTTAGCAATATATATGTTAGTTTTGCTTAATCTTTTACGAAGAATAAAGAAAATGACAGTACACGATTTTCTTTATTTCGACAAGCAGAATGAAAAGAATATGTTTCATAGCAGAAAAAGAAGAAACCTTATTTTTGTTGTGAGTATTATTGTTGGCGTTACTTCACTTCTTCTTTGGAATTCACAATTCAGTTTTGAAAAAAGTAATAATCAAGGGACTTTTACTTATTTAATGTTCAGTCTTGCTATGTTGATTATTAGTATTTATGGAGTATCTGCGACGTGCTCTGATATGATTTTATCTGTTGTCTTAAAAAACAAAAAGAAGAAATATCAGAAAGATAATCTTTTTGTTGCAAGAACATTCGCCTCAAAAGCAAGAACTATGAGCTTTACATTTGGCACACTTTCTTTGTTGATATTAGTTTCATTATTGTGCTTAAATCTTTCAAGTATCAATAAGGGATTGTATCAAGCAGAGTTGGAATTAACAGCTCCATATGATGTAGAGATATTTGATGATAGTATACCATTTGACAATTTAAACGAATATACTGATATTGTTGCGGAAGATTATACAATAAATGAAATTATTGAATTTGATATTTATGATAAACCAAATAATCAAGCCAACCAAATGAATGATTTCTATCCTGTAATAAAACTGAGCGAATATAATAAATTATTAAAGCTACGTGGAATGGACACAATAGAGCTAAAAGATGATGAGTACTTTCTCGTTATGAGTAGTCAGTTTTTGCATAAAGTTGAAAATAACAGTAATATAAAAAATGTTCAATTTTTAACTCAAAATCTACATTTAAAAGCGATTGATACAAAATCATTTTGGTATAACATGAATAATACAGATTATTACACTTTTACGATGGTTGTTCCTGATAAATATACGCAAGGTTTGGAAGTAATAGAACGTCATCTGATTATAGATACAAAAGAAGAAACAAAGGCAGAACTGGAAAATAAAATTATTAAAGATATGGAGAGCAAATTTGTTAGAGTAGACGAAAATGGAGAAAGATATGACGAATCTTATAGAGTAAGTGTCAGAGGTACTGCTATTGAACAACAAAATTCAATGACTGCAATAATAGCGTGCGTTTGCTATTATAGTTCCTTTATTTTGATTTCTGCTGTTGGAACAATTTTAGCGATACAGTCGTTAAGTGACGCTACTAAATACAAGTATCGCTATCAAACACTTCGACGATTGGGGGTAAATGATAAATCATTATTTAAAACTATCAGAAAGCAATTATTGATACTATTTGGTGTCCCAGTTGTCTATTCTATTCTTGCCAGCTTCTGTATGTTGACTTCCATAAATAATATTTATCAAGTTTTGTTGGAAAGTCAATATACTTATCTGCTTTATTTTATTGGTGGATTAGCAATTTTCTTCTTTTTCTATGGTATTTACTGGATTGCAACTTATATCGGTTTCAAACGAAATATCAATGAGGAGAGTTAGATTTTTCTAGCTCTCCTACCGTTAGTTTATTATAATGGTAAATCAAGGGGGTGTGGAAATGAGAATAGCGATTATCGAAGATGATGAAATCACTCGTCTGGAGCTTTCTAAACTATTGAACACACAAGGATATGAAACAGTCTTATTGACTAATTTTGAAAATCTGACAGAGGAATTAAAACAATATTCCGTAGAGCTGGTACTGCTTGATATTAACCTGCCGTATGAAAATGGCTATAAGGTATGCAGGAAAATAAAACAAGTCATGCCCGTACCTATTATCTTTGTAACAAGCAGAGATACAAATTCAGATGAATTGAAAAGTATTCAAGTGGGTGGAATTGACTTCATCACAAAGCCGTATGACACGCTTATTCTTCTTGAGAAGATCAAGCGTGCATTGCAGTTGTCAAACCCGAACAATTTCCGTGAGCTTGTGAAAAAGGATTGTACCCTTGATTTACATTTATCTATTTTGAAGTATCAAGAGAAAAGTATTGAACTGACAAGAAATGAATTTCGTATTTTGTACTACTTCTTTATGAACGAAGATAAAGTTATTAGCAAAGAAGAACTACTAGAAAAGCTGTGGAACGATAAGTATTATTTGGACGAGAATGTATTACTGGTTAATATGACCCGTCTAAAAAAGAAAATGAAAGAAATCGGGATTGTTCACTTACTGGAAAATATACGAGGAAAGGGTTGGAAACTGTGAGCTTTTTTACATTCTTAGAAGAAAAAATAACAGAGATATTGCTTCAGCTTTTATTTCTTGCCTTAGTAGCATTTCTCTTGATTTTCTACGGTGTAGATACGCTGTTTGTTGTATTGCTGGTAATTCTGTTCATCAGCATACAAGGGCTTTTTCAATGGTGTTTGTATCGGAAGAAACGTAAGGCTTCGCAACATATTATTGATTTAGTAGACGGACTGGAAGAAACCTACTATATTGCAGACGTTTTACCAAAGCCAAAAGAATTTCAAAATGAAGCCTATTACTACGCACTAAAAAAAGCCTGCAAATCTATGACTGATGAAATCGGTAAAATCACAGAGGAAAAGCAGGATTATCAAGAATATGTGGAAAGTTTCGCCCATGAAATTAAAATACCGATAGGAGCATTGTCTTTGACGTTTGATAATACGAAAAATTACACGTTAAAAAAAGAAACAGACAAGATATTTCAGTTGGTGGAACAAATGCTCTACTATGCAAGGAGTGAAAATACGGAAAAGGACTATTTTGTAAAACAGTTGCAGTTAGACGAAGTGATACATAATGTTATTCTGAAATTCCGTCATTCGCTTATGGAAAGGAAAGCAATTATCAATATCCATGATATAGAAAATGTCGTTTATACTGATGAAAAATGGCTGATATTCATTCTATCTCAAATCGTGCAAAATGCGATTAAGTATTTTGACAAGCAGGAAAATAAACTGACGATATACAGTCAAGACAACGGAACAAATATACTGCTTGTGATTGAAGATAATGGCTGTGGAATAAAAACGTCTGATTTATCCCGTGTATTTGAAAAAGGCTTTACTGGTTCTAATAGAAACAAGGCAAATGCAACGGGTATGGGACTGTATCTATCGAAAAAATTATGCGATAGATTGGGTTTGAAATTGGATATTGCTTCTACGGACAAAGAATATACAAGACTGACAATTACATTTCCAAAAGGAACAGTTCATAATTTTTCAGAGTAATTTGAAAAACCATGCCAACATTGATACGGTGCTTTAAGGGGGCTTGCGTTATGGAAAGCTTTAAGTACAATTATTTGCAATCAAATTCCACCTAATAGCACACTATTAAAAATTGAATATGTTTTAGCTTTAAAGGCTCGTACAGACTATACGTTTTGTGCGGGCTTTTTTCATACCCGAAAAAAATTTAAAAATTTTTCAAAAGAGGTCATTAAATTACACCTAGCTGTCCTTATATGGTGCGGAAAGAGGGATAAACACTTTTCAAATCATAAAGGAAAGGAGGTGAGATTGATGAAACCGTCTGACTTCCAGAAAACAGTTCAATGTCGTTTTGAAAGTTGTTTAAAGAAAGTTGTCCGTAGTGTCGTGAAAGATTATTACAAGGAATTAAACCGTCGTAAGAATAAAGAAATATCTTTCAGCGAATTGCCAGATGTCCTTGTTGATAAAATGGCTGTTTGGGACGACTACGAAACAGATTATACAATCTTTTCAGTATGTGGCATTGATATTCGTGTCCTTGATGATGAATTGGCAGAAGCCTTGAAGAAACTTCCAGAAAGAAAACGCAATACTCTGTTGATGTATTACTTCTTGGAAATGACAGAAAGTGAAATTGCCAACTTGCAGAAAATCACGCAAAGCGGTGTATTTAGAAACCGACATCACGCTTTGGAAACTATGAAAAAAATACTCAAGGAGGAACATTAGAAAATGAAACAGTTATTTAAGAAGCCGTCCTATTACTTGATTTCATCAGCTATGGACGGAAACGAAAAAGCGATTGAAAAATTGCTGGCATTTTATGACCCGTACATATCTAAGTGCTGTTTACGTTCACTTTATGATGAATATGGCAATGTTTATATCGTTGTAGATATGGAATTAAAAGGACGTATCAGAGAAGCACTTATCAAAATGATTTTAGGTTTTGATATTTAAGATATGAACTTAGAACCAGAAGAATAAGTAGTTTTTAGCGGAGCATGATTTAATGTCCCCCTCTTTCCTGCTCCGCTACTGTTTTTACACATGAAAGCAACACGCTTTCGCCACAGCTCTTTGACAACTGAATAAAGCAGACAGATACGTTTGTGAGATAGCGAGCCACGGGGACTGCACGCCACGACCTTTTCAAAAGAAAGCGAGCGACCCACGCAGTGATCCGAGAGCGACTGTTGGAAAAGTCGTTTTGCCACGACCTATCCTCACAGAATAATGATACGTCCGCATGGTGCGGTTCTGCCCACAAGAATGGGAATAGTTGAGATACTAACGGAGCTTTCCAAAGCCGTCTGCCTGCTTATATTTAATTAAAAACTGCTAAACAACAAAGCAAAGGGGGTATATCTATTGAATGATTTAGGAAATAAGCAGACAACAGTATGTTCCGATTATTTGGAAGCGGTCAAGTCAATCAATACCGACAAGGCTCTTTCCAACAAAGAACGTTTATCTGCCTGCATAGAGGAATTAAACAATCCCTACTGCTTCTTATGTGGTAAAATACTTGTAAAAGTCGTGTTTAATGAGGACGCTCCAACGCTTGATTTTTGCTTGATAAATTACTTCAAGAGCCTAAAAAGTTACTGAAAAAATGGGCGAAATATGGTATAATAAAAGAGTGATAAATGACTTTTCTAATAGGAGAAATCAATATGCCGAGAGTTAGAAAAGTTAAAAAATCAAATAGCAAAAATCACATGGTATGGAGAATTGCTGTATATATCCGATTATCAAAGGACGACGGCAACGACGAAAGTTTAAGTGTTACGAACCAGAAAAAGATTATCCGTGAATACTTGGAAAATTTCTTTGAAGAAGAATATATCCTTGTGGATATTTATATCGACGACGGTATCAGCGGTACAACTGATGACGCAAGAACTGAGTTTATCCGTATGATTGATGATGTGAAAGCTGGTCTTGTGAATTGTATTATTTGCAAGACATTAGCACGAACATTCAGAAATTATGCAGATCAAGGTTATTATTTAGAAGAACTTTTTCCACTTTATAACACAAGATTTATCTGTCTGGGAAGTCCGTCATTTGACACTTACAAAAATCCAGAGTCGATTACAGACGGTATGGACGTTCCGATTACGGGATTGATGAATGACCGTTATTCAGCAAGAACTTCTAATGATGTTCGACGTACCTTTAACATGAAACGTCGTAATGGCGAGTTTATTGGGGCTTTCGCTCCTTATGGATATAAGAAAGACCCAACAAATAAAAATTGCCTTATCATTGATGAAGTCCCTGCACAAGTGGTACGAGATATTTACCGCTGGTATGTAGAGGACGGTATGAGTAAAATCGGTATTGTAAGACACTTGAACGAATTAGGCGTACCTACACCTACGGACTACAAACACAGTCAAGGCTTGAACCTCAAAACACCTAATCAAGCAAAGAATGACGGTATGTGGGGCATTTCAACGATAGCCAGAATTTTAAGTAATCGAATGTATATCGGGGATATGGTACAAGGGAAACAGCGAGTAATCAGCTATAAGGTTCATAAAGCGATAGCAACGCCAGAGAGTGAATGGTTTATCGTAGAGAATACTCACGAACCTATTATTGACAAAGTAACCTTTGAAATGGCACAGTCTTTATCTCAACGTGATACCCGTACTGCTCCTACAAAAAGAAATGTCTATCTGTTTTCAGGTTTCCTACGTTGTGCAGATTGTGATAAGAGCATGACAAAGAAAACTAACAAAAAGAACATGGCAAATGGAGAAACCAAAGAATATACTTATTATGTGTGTTCTACTTATGCTTTAAAAAATAAAGATAAGTGTAGCCGTCATAGCATTTCATTAGAAGATTTGACAGAAGCCGTACTCAATGCAATTCAAGTACAAATTTCTCTTGTTAGTAACATGGCAGAAGTAATCACAGAAATCAATAAGCAAGAAGCTGTATGCAATCAGTCCTTGCGATTGACAAAGCAATTACAAACCAAAGAACATGAGCTTGAAAAGATTACTAATGTCATAGACAATTTGTATATGGACTGGAAGTGTGGCGAGATTACTAGAGCTGAATATGTGAGAATGAAAGCCAAATTTGAAGCAAAGGAAGACAGCATGAAAAATGCGATTGTCAATCTTAAAGCCGAGATTGAGCTTTCCTCAAAAGGCGTAGGCAATAATGACCCTTACCTACAAATGTTCTTGAAACATAAGAACATAACCGAGTTAAACCGTGGAATATTAGCTGAATTGATTGATACAATCTATATCCACGAAAACAACGAAATTACAATTAAGTTTAATTTTGCAGACCAGCATAAAAGATTGTTAGAGTTTATCTCAAACAATCAGAACACATCTAAAAAAGAGGGACGTGTTTATACACTCCCCTCACTATCTAAATCTACATTAGCTGTTTAGCAATTTTTGTCTATATATCTATGCTCCGTTTCTTCCAAGCAAGCCATAAATCTTATTTTCTTCCAGACAAATGCTTACATTATCAAGCGCCTTCGTATCTTTATACGTTTTCGAAACATTTTTTACTTCGAGTTTTCTCATTTTGCAAATCCCCTTTCTATCATAGCAATAATTTCATCTCCAGAGATACCGAGTCGTTTCGCTTCCTCGATTAGCCGGCTGATATAGTTGTCGTAAAATTGATCTTGCCGTTTCTTCTGCAGTTGTTTTACAGCGCCTTTTGCTACAAACATGCCAACACCCCTCTTTTTAAAAATAATATTTTCATCTACAAGAAGATTAATTCCCTTTAATGCCGTTGCCGGATTAATCTTATAATTTACAGAGAACTCTGTGATAGAAGGTATCTGCCCTTCTTCCGGAAATGCTCCGGTTAAAATACCATCTTCAATACCTTCTGCTATTTGGATAAAGATAGGTTTCTCATTGTTTATATCTATTTGCATAAGGTCCTCCTTTCAACATTAGTTGCTTAGTTAACTACTTGAATAATTAACTATAATAGTATTATATGTATAATGAAATAAATTGTCAATAGGTATATTTGATGTTTTGGTTTTCCTTTACATTCAGGCGGAGGGATATTATACTTAAGAAAGCGGAAAGGTTAAACGTAAGATAAAAATAGATAAAAGGAGTTAAGTTAAATCATGAAAAGAATATTATTGATGGTATTTCGTAATATTATTTTAGTGCCATACATGTGGATAAAATTATGTTACCATGCCAGTCACGTGGATAAATATACAGAAGAGGAACATTATAAAATGTTGAAATTTATCACCAACAGAGCAAACAAAGGTGGTAATGTAAAGATTGACGTACATGGATTGGAGAATATTCCAAAAGAGAATGGTTTCATGTTTTTCCCAAACCATCAAGGATTGTATGACGTATTGGCGATTGTAGACGTCTGTCCTGCGCCGTTTTCCGTAGTTGCAAAAAAAGAGGTGGCGGATGTTCAGTTTCTAAAGCAGGTATTTGCCTGTATGAGAGCTTATATGTTAGACAGAAATGATGTCCGTCAGGCTATGCAGGTTATTATAGATGTGACCAAGGAAGTACAGAAGGGAAGAAATTATCTGATATTCCCAGAGGGAACACGTTCCAGAAATGGAAACCAAGTAGGGGAGTTTAAAGGAGGAAGTTTCAAATCAGCAGTAAAAGCAAAATGTCCAGTCATTCCTGTGGCGCTTATTGACTCTTTTAAGCCATTTGATACAAATAGCACTGCACCGGTAACTGTGCAGGTACATTTTCTTGAACCTATATCTTATGATGAATACAAAGACATGAAGACAACAGAAATTGCGGCTATTGTGAAAGAGAGGATACAGGAAACTATCAATAAGTATCAGGTGTAAATAAAAAAATAGTGTAGAAAGAGGAGACCCCCTTTCTACACTATTTTATTTTCCTTCTTTGAATCAATTCTTCCTGAAATACGAAATTGCGAATCGCAGATTCTGTTGTGGAAGATATGCCCGTAAACTGACATCCATATCCTTTAAGATCTGGTGTGCGAGTTGGGCGTTCATGTCTTATAATACCTCTAATATACGCAGGATACTTTTTAAAAGAAAACATAAAAGAAACAACAGAGCCTATAGCAAAAGTTTCATGAGAAACGAACATAAAACCTCCGGCGCTGATGTCGGTCAAAAGAACTCTTACATCAGGTTTTTGCTCAAGTTGTCCGTCTTCCATATGAATTTCTACCGGAAACGAAACATTGACTCGAATATCTTCTCTAAGTTCCGGTACATCTATAGAAGTTCCTGATACTATGTAGCAGCTATCCTTCATATCGTCCACACCTTTTTTCATATCTGTTAATGTGTAGATATAAGAAATATGAGTGTACTCTTCACCGCTCGGTTTGAAAGACACAGTAAGCGGAAATTCAAAATCCGGTTCTTCATCGTAAAAATAAAAAAGAGCTGTTTTAACTGATTCTCTTTGATAGCCGACATTAGCTAAAAAAGTAGTATCCCAATTATAAAGAGAGCCCCTGCATACATAAGATAATGGATCCATAGTACTGCCTCCTTTATAAAAATATACTAAAATTATATCGTTAATAAAAGAAAAAGTCAAGAATATCAGCTGTCTGAACTAAAGAAACACCGTCTTTATTTTTTGAAAATATACTTACATTAACTGTTAATTTTTTACAAATGTGTTTTAATTAAAAAAATAATTGACAGAATGGAGGAACACACTATGGAAAAACATTTATATGGTTATGTACGTGTATCAAGTCGAGAGCAAAATATTGAACGCCAGATGATTTCTTTAAAAGAATTTGGTGTAAAAAAAGAAAATATTTTCGTTGACAAACAAAGCGGGAAAGATTTTAATCGTCCTGCCTACAGAAAAATGATGCTGAAATTAAAATCCGGCGACGTAATCATTACAAAAAGCATAGATCGTCTTGGGAGAAATTACGAAGAAATCAAAGAACAGTGGAGAATTATTACCAAAAAGAAAGGTGCGGATATTATTATTCAGGACATGCCGCTATTAGATACGACAAAGACGAAAGATCTGCTGGGCAGCTTTATCAGCGATGTTGTATTACAGCTTTTATCCTTTGTTGCTGAAAATGAGAGAAATAACATACGCACAAGGCAGGCAGAAGGAATTGCCGCCGCCAAGAAAAGGGGAGTACAATTTGGAAAGCCTAAAATCTCTATGCCGCAGAATTTTCCTAAGCTCTATTGTATGTGGGAAAATAAATTAATTACGGTCGAAGAGTTCGCTTCTATATGTAATGTAGGGCGGAGTACAATGTACAATCGAATAAAAGATTATAAAAAATATAAAATTTATTAAAAAAATACTTATCATATAAAAAAACAGTCCGATAGTATAGGTGAAAAGTAATTTTCAATGTGTCCAAATAAGTGTACTTTTCTGGACAAAATGCCGGCAGGCCGGAAGACTACACATCGGACACAGCAAAAAACTATCAAACGGGAAATGGAGTTCCCGAAGTTTATTTCAAGGAGGAAATATAATGAGAATTCAACACAACATTCCAGCGTTAAACGCACACAGAAATTTAACAAACAACAACTCTTCAGTTTCTAAGAACTTAGAGAAATTATCTTCTGGTTACAGAATCAACCGCGCAGGCGACGACGCTGCAGGTCTTGCTATTTCCGAGAAGATGAGATCTCAGATCACAGGTCTCCAGACAGCTCAGAAGAACGCAGAAGACGGCGTATCTTTAGTTCAGACGGCTGAGGGAGCTTTGACAGAAGTTCACTCTATGTTAAACCGTATGGTAGAGCTTGCTACACAGTCTGCAAACGGAACATATTCTGAAAACAACCGTCAAGAAATGCAGAAAGAGATTGACGCTCTTACAAAAGAGATCGACCGTATCAGCGAGACTGCAAACTTCAACGGAACAAAACTGTTCCAGGGCGGCGAAACATCTGGCGCTGTAAAAGCAACAGCTGTTGTTGCTGGAGCGATTGCTACTGAAACAGTAAATGCTGCCGTAGCTTCTGTGTATACATCAGGTGGAATTACTGGAGGCACTGACGGAGATGAGCAAACTTTCGAGATTGCATACACGGATGAAGCTGGAAAAGTTCAGAGCGCTACGATTAAGTTTGAAGCAGGCGCAGACGATGATGCTACGTTTGCTAACCTCAAGGCAGCAATAGAAGCAGACAGTACGTTAAATGAATTGTTTACTGTTGGCGGCGATAAGGACGGAATGACTCTCACATCCAATGTTGCAGGCAGCAAAGTACAAGTAATGGGTATCGTAGCAAGTGCAGGCACAGATACTACAATTGATGGCGGCAGTATCACAACAAAAGGCACTGATGAAACTATCACTTACGATATGAGCGGTACGTTTGCGGACGGCGACACAGTTACTATTGGTAATGAGACATATACTTACGCTGCAAACGCTGATGGTTCTGACGGTAAGACATTTAAGGATCTTGCTGCTCTGAGCGTTGCTCTTAATGTCAATGGCAATTATGCCGTGGATACTACTACTAATACTGCAGTTGCCTTTACGGCAAAAACTGGAGGAGCAACACAGGTTGCACTTCATGTCGGAGAGTCTTCTGATGATGCAAACACTATTGATGTAAAGATTAAAGCTATGAGTTCTTTATCTCTTGGAGTTGCAGGCGTTGACATTACAACTGTAGCAGGAGCAAAAGCTGCAATCGATACAGTAAACGCAGCTATTGACGATGTATCCAGCATCCGTTCTGACCTCGGTGCACTTCAGAACCGTCTGGAGCACACAATCAACAACTTAGGTGTTCAGACAGAGAACATCACAGCTGCTGAGAGCCGTATCCGTGACGTAGACATGGCTAAAGAGATGATGGCTTATACTAAGAACAACATCTTAGTTCAGGCTTCTCAGGCTATGCTCGCACAGGCTAATCAGGTTCCACAGGGTGTTCTTCAGTTATTACAGTAATTATTGTAATTACAACAGACAATTACAGGATAACACACATATTAAACCGGGCTTTTCGAAGCCCGGTTTTTTGGTGGTGAAATTCATTTAAAATTCTGTAGAATCAGCCCATTTTCATATAGATTTCTTATGGACAGGTATGCTATCGTATATTTATACTTTCCATACAGTAAATACTTTTTAATCTTACAGGAAGTTCTTCCTGTGGTATTTTATTCATCCGTGCGTAAAATTAAAGAGAAGGATTAGAAACTGGAAGAGAAGGACAGACAGATTCAAGAATTGTTAGGAAGAATACAGACAGAGCGAACCTAAATAAAAAATTTGTACAAAATTAACAGAAGAGGTGATGTGGATGTTTTCAAAAGAATTAGTGGAATTGGATTGGAATACAGCCCAGTCGATGCTTAATGAGATACAGAATGAGATAATTAGCCAGAAGAAGGATCTGGAAGAAAAAAAGCAGCAATTCAATGAACAAGCGCAACAGTTAATAGAACAAGTACAACAGCGGAACGAACAGGCACGACAGTTGGAAGAACAAGCACGACAACTGAAAGAACAAGCACAACAACTGGAAAAACAAGAGTTACAGTTCAACGAACAAGCACAATGGCTGATAGAACAGGAACAGCAGTTGAAGGAAAAAGAACAGCAGATTCAAGAATTGTCAGAAATGCTAAAGGAAACATTTCCCAAATTATCCATTTAAAAAATTTTACAATGTGAATTTCACCACCAAAAAACCGGGCTTTTCGAAGCCCGGTTTAATATGTGAGTTATTCTGTAATTACTGTAATAACTGAAGAACACCCTGTGGAACCTGATTTGCCTGTGCGAGCATAGCCTGAGAAGCCTGAACTAAGATATTGTTCTTAGTGTAAGCCATCATCTCTTTTGCCATGTCTACGTCACGGATACGGCTCTCAGCAGCTGTGATGTTCTCTGTCTGAACACCTAAGTTGTTGATAGTGTGCTCCAGACGATTCTGAAGTGCACCAAGGTCAGAACGGATACTGGATACAGTATCAATTGCATCATTAACTGTATCGATTGCAGCTTTTGCTCCTGCTACTGTAGTAATATCTACAGAGTTAACGCCAAGAGAAGCAGAACTCATAGCTTTGATCTTAACAGAAATCTTGTTAGCGTCTGCAGAAGACTCACCAACGTGAAGGTCGATAACAACCTCTCCGCCTGCTCCGCCTGTTGCTCCTGCTGGAGCTTTGAAGTCAAGCGCAGTACCATTAACTGCCGGTGCATAACCTGTCTGCTGTTTAATCAGAGCAGCTACCTCCTGCAAATTTTTTCCTACATGTACATCTGCATCATAACCATCTGGACCATTAGCATCAAATACAAATTTTTTACCGCCAACAGTGAATACATCACCGCCATCTGTAGGAGAGTATGAGTTGAAAGCATCAGCTCCAGCTGTATTAGTTACAGTTAAAACGGTTGGAGCAGCTCCAGCAACTGACACCTCAAGTTTGTTCACAGTTGTTGTAGCTCCAGCTGTTTTAGCCTCCAATGTCAGTGCTCCAGTGTTTGCATCAGCTGTAGCCTTGAACACATTCTTTAATTTTGAGTCGCTATTAATTGCTTTTGCAAATGCATCACCAAGCTCTTTACCAGTTGGTTTTGTCGGGTCAGCAGCGGTATATACTGTACCATCAGCTCCTACTAAATTAGTACCGTCATATGTCAGTGCAATATCAATTTTGTCTGTTTTTCCACTTGCATCCGTATAATTGAGAGTAACGGAAACACTCTGTCCAGCCGTCAAAGCTGTAGTAGTCACTGCTGGAAATGCTCCAGCAGTTCCACTGTATTTCGTTGCTGCTGTCTCAGTAGGCTCTAATCCTACTACATCCGGTACACCTGCAGCTCCACCTGCTCCGCCGCCGCCCTGGAACAATTTTGTTCCGTTGAAGTTAGCGGTATCGCTGATACGGTCAATCTCAGCCGTTAAAGCATCAATCTCTTTCTGCATCTCTTCGCGGTTCTTTGCAGAGTAAGTTCCGTTTGCAGATTGTGTAGAAAGCTCTACCATACGGTTTAACATAGAGTGAACCTCTGTAAGAGCTCCCTCAGCTGTCTGAACTAAAGATACACCGTCTTCTGCATTCTTCTGAGCTGTCTGAAGACCTGTAATCTGAGCTCTCATTTTCTCAGAAATAGCAAGACCTGCAGCGTCATCTCCTGCGCGGTTGATTCTGTAACCGGAAGATAACTTCTCTAAGTTTTTAGAAACTGCTGAGTTATTGTTTGATAAATTTCTGTGTGCGTTTAACGCTGGAATATTGTGTTGAATTCTCATTATATATTTCCTCCTTGAAATAAGTTTCGGGAAATCCATTTCCCGTTTGACATTTTTTGCTGTGTCCGATGTGTAGTCTTCCGGCCTGCCGGCATTTTGTCCAGAAAAGTACAAATAAGGAGAAAAAATAAAAGCCGAGCTTTTCAAAGCTCGGCTTAATATTATATGTAAGAAAGTATTAATATTTATCATTATTATCAACATGAGTGTTGATGTTGCCATTGCGGCTGTAACTACTGTTTGAACGGCGAGAACTACTGTTTGAACTTGAAGAGCTTGGGCTGCTATAGCTGTTACTCTCATAACTGCTTGAGCTAAAAGAGCTTGGGCTGTTATAGCTGTTACTCTTATAACTGCTTGAGCTTGAAGAGCTTGGGCTGTTATAGCTGTCACTCTCATAACTGTTTGAGTTAAAAGAGTTTGGGCTGTTATAGCTGTCACTCTCATAACTGTTTGAGCTAAAAGAGCTTGAACTGCTGTAGCTGTCATTCTCATAGCTGCTTGAGCTGTAAGATGCGGTAGTATTTGTTGATGTACTTGGCTGTGAAGATGCCATTCCTTTAAGACGGAAACGGTTTACGAGACTCTTCAGCAAGCTTGACTGACCGAATAACTCTTCACTTGCAGCAGCGCTTTCTTCTGCGGTTGCAGAGTTGGTCTGCACAACGGAAGAAATCTGATCGACGCCTTGAGTAACCTGCTGAATGCTTTCTGCCTGTATATCGGAAGCTTTTGTAATCTTCGCCATGATTTCGCTGATTTGCTGTGCGTTTGCAACTACTTTAACCAGTGATTGCTGAGTAGCGCCTGCAATATCGTTTCCTTCATTAACTGCCTGTAAGGAATTGCTGATTAATGCTGTAGTATCTTTTGCGGCTTCAGCGCTCTTAGAAGCAAGACTTCTTACCTCATCTGCTACAACAGCAAATCCCTTGCCTGCTTCGCCGGCTCTTGCAGCCTCAACAGCGGCATTTAATGCAAGGATGTTTGTCTGGAAAGCAATGTCTTCAATTGTTTTAATAATCTTTTCAATTTCACTTGAACTGTCATTAATTTTAGTCATTGCATTCATCATAGATTCCATCTGATTATTACTTTCATCCAATTCTGTGGAAGTAAGAGAAATCAGCTCGTTAATCTCACGTGTATTCTTAGCTGTGTCGTTAACCTGACCGGACAATTCGTTGATTGTTGCGGCTAATTCCTGAACAGAACTTGCCTGCTCGGTAGCTCCCTGAGAAAGCGCCTGAGAACCGCTTGATACTTGTTCGGAACCGTTAGCAACCTGATCGGATGCCTGATGAAGCTGTCCTAAAGTATCATTCAAGGATTCGATAATCTTATTACCGGAATGCTTGATAGACTCAAATTCACCCAGGTAATCCATATCCATTTCAACAGAGAAATCTCCGCTTGCGAGAGAGTTCATACGGTCACAGATATGTTTAATATAGGCAGATAATGTTTTCAGTACAAATCGAAGATTCTCAGCAAGAGAACCAAGCTCGTCAGAGGACTGATAAGTTACCTCAGTCTGCATATTACCCTTTGCCATCTCTTTTACTGCATGTTCAATCTCTTGAATTGGTTTTCTCAAGCCTTTGGTAAGAGAAAGAACTAAGAAAACGGTAATCACCAGACTGACAGCCGCTAATATGAGCAACGCGGCCATACAACGTGTTGTGGTAGACATACCATCACTATAATACTCTGTGGAAAGAGTGTGTGCAGAGTTGATAATTTCCTGCAAAGCATTGTTGAATTCAAGGCAGGCATCGTTGTACTCTCCACTGATAATTGCAAGAGCCTTGTCATCATCATGTGCGGCAATATACTTCATTGCTTCTGCTCTTGGCTGGCTTGTTTTGGCGCTGGCTTCTTCGACTGCGTCTAATAAAGCAGAGTCTCCACGGTAAGATGATATAAGTCCGTTGAGCGCTGACTCCAGTAATTTCTCGTTCTCAGAAATATTTTGCAGAAGAGCCTGAGTTTCAGCCTTATCCTCCGTTTCGTAAGCGCGCCATACATCTAACTGTATCTGCTTAGTGAATGCCTGAGCGGCTAAAGAAGATTCAACAGTTGGGTAAGGAATATTGTAGAAATCCTTAAGACCGTTGGAAACGCCTTTGAGACTTAATGAAGAAACTATGATTGCCACGATGTAAAGCACTATGACAATTCCGAAAGAAATCAGTAATTTACTCCTGACTTTTAAGTTTTTAAACACTTTTCTTCTCCTCCTATGTAATTTTATTAAATATGTTTTATCCTTATTTTATATCGGAAAGGAAAAAAAGTAAATACTTTAAGTGGAAAAAAATACATTATACACCTAAAGTACGTGGTTTTGTGGCTTAGAGGCTTAGGGCAGGGAAAAAATGTCGAAAAATAAAATAACCCTTTTCTTTTAAAAAAAAAGGTGTTATTATTATATATATTTAAGTGTATTATTATTTATATGACAGGTTAGAAATCCATTGTCATTTTATATTGTGAAGAGAAAGGGGTTAATGCAGCATGAGGACACAAGGAACAATCGGCAATGGTTATATTGATAATATGTATAATATATATGATATGTATAAATATAATATATATAATTCCGGGAATATATTTAGGCAAGTACAAGGACGAGAGCAATTTAACTTACCTCGTCTTTTTTCTCAAACGAGTATAGGTATATCAGATAAGAATTCGTTCTCTGATATACTTTTTCGTGCGCAACGGGATACTATCAAAGCGCCGGAGAGTATGGAGTCTGTTTTCCAGGAAGCGGCAAAGGTATATGATGTTCCCGTACAGCTATTAAAGGCAATGGCAAAGGCGGAATCGAACTTTGACGCAGACGCCGTATCATCGGCGGGAGCGCAGGGAGTTATGCAGTTAATGCCGGCTACCGCTCGTTCTCTCGGAGTGGACGATCCTTTTGACGTTCGCAGTAATATCATGGGCGGAGCAAAGTATATCTCCCAGAAACTGAAACGTTATGACGGAGATGTTGATCTTGCGCTTGCGGCATATAATGCTGGAGAGGGTAATGTGCGAAAGTACGGTGGTGTTCCTCCGTTTAAAGAGACGCAGAATTATATTCAGAAGATTAAGGGGTACATGGAGACAGATCTGACGGTTGAAGATAAAACAGCCGATAGCCGGACGGCAGTACATAATACAACGAATACGGAGAATCAGATAACGTCGGATGAGGCGGCATATTTGATAGAGTTGATGAAGCTGAGTTTACAGAGCAGAATTTTGACCGCGAGTCAATCGATTGTGAGCAGTTGGAATAATAATAGTTTTTGGTTATAGTCTATAAAAGAAGAATATATATAGGAAGAGGATGGTGTTAAAATGTTTGGAAATACGATTGCAATGTCGGGAAAAGCGTTGGATTATTTGTGGAAGAAGCAGGAGATTACATCTGAAAATATTGCTAATGTAGATACTCCCAGATATAAGCGGAAAAGCGTAAGCTTTGAGGAAACGTTCCGCAATAAGCTTCAGGCGGCAAGCCAGAGTCACAACCAGTCGGCCATGCGGAACGCAATCAACAGTTCTGCTTATCTGGAATATGAAGTGACCGATTCCGCAAGAGTGGATGAGAATAACGTGAATATGGATTATGAGTATACGGAGCTTGCGCGCACAGCGCTTCATTATCAGTATTTACTTCAGTCTGTGAATGGTGATATTGCAAGATACCGTAGTGTAATCAAAGGTTAGTGACACGTAGGAGGAGATAAGACATGGGAGAATCATTTATTACGCCGATTAATTTGATAAAATTTGGAGAAGGTTTTGATCAGATTGGAAAAACGCCGGAACAGAACGGAGTGTCTGCATTCAAAAGTATATTTAACGAGGCAGTTCAAAATGTAAGAACAACAGAAGATGATCTGGTGAAGAAACAGTATCTGTTGGCAACAGGACAGATTGAAGACGCACATTCCGTTATGATTGCGTCATCGCAGGCACAGCTTGCAGCGGATATGCTTGTATCTTTGAGAAACAAAGCGCTTGAATCTTATAATGAAATCATGAGGATTAGCTTATAAGTATTAGGTGAGAGGGTTTTGAGAAGATGAAGAAGGTAATTGAACAGATAAAAGAAACATTGGGAAAACTAAGCAGTAAGACGAAGAAGATCGTGATAGCGGCGATAGCAGTGCTGTTGGTGGGAGCGATTATTCTTGCGGTTATCCTGAACAACAAGCCCTATGAAGTGTTGTTTTCGGGACTTGGTAAAGAAGAGGCGCAGCAGATTATAACGAAACTCCAGGAAGATGGAGTGGAGTTCAGCTATGATAATGACTCCACGATTTCAGTGCCAAACGATATTCTTGATAAGACGAAAGCACAGTTGGTTCAGGAGGGATACCCGAAGAGTGGATTTACATATGACACCTTTACGGATAATGCCAGCATGATGACAACAGATTCTGACAAGAAAACATACAAGCTGTATGAATTGCAGGATCGTATCGGCTCTACTATCCGTTTGTTTGATGGTGTGAAGGATGCGAAAGTAACGATTGCGCTTGGTGAAGAGAGTAAATATGCACTCAGCGAAACGGCGAAAGAAAAGTCGAGCGCAACAGCAGTTGTAACTATGGAAGACGGAGGTTCTCCGACGAAAGATCAGGCCGCGGCTATTCAGAGATTGGTTGCCAAGAGTGTGCCGAAGATGGAGCTGGAAGACGTAGCGGTGTTTGACGGTAACGGTGAGGATGTATCACCCGATGCTGATTCCGGAGCAGACGGTTCAGACGCAGAAGAGATCGCTAAGGTGGTAGAGAATCAGATTGACAAAAAAGTTATGAAGGTTCTCGGTCCGATCTACGGTGAAGAGAATGTAAGTGTATCGTCAAGAGCACAGATTAATATGGAAGCTCTTGTTCGTGAATCTACAACTTATACTACACCGGAGAAGATTGATGAAGAAGATAAGACGGGAATTGTACAGCAGGAGGATATTTTTAGAGAAAATTCTAATACTGGAAATAACGCTGGAGGAGTAGCGGGCTCCGAGACAAATGCAGATACTCCTCAGTATAATACTGATGGAGATAACGGTGGTTCGAGTGCATCCAGTGAGAGCCTGTCCAGAAAATACCTGGTAGATCAGGTGAAAGAACAAGGTCAGGTATCACCGGGAGCGTTAGACGATTTAACTGTATCCGTAGCGATTAATGGAAGCGGCTATGGAAGCCTTTCGGAAGACCAGCTTCGTTCACTGGTCGGAAATGCGGCAGGAATCGAAGCGGGAGATCGTGTGAATAAGATTACGATTGCCAGCGCTCCGTTCTATAAATCTGTAGAAGATGAAGAAGATGACGCAAAACAAAACGGTCTGAAAGGAGTACCTTTGATCTATCTGATCATCGGAGCAATTGTAATACTGCTTCTGACAGCGCTTGTGGTAATTTTACTTATTCGTCGTAAAAAACGCCGTAAAGCAGAAGAAGAGCTGGAAGAAGCGGCTCTTCAGGAAGAGACTTTTGAACCGGTTCAAGAAGTGAATGAAGAGATTCAGGAGATTCAGAATGACAGGGGAATGGAACTTAAGAAGAACGTAAGAGAATTTACGGAACAAAATTCGGAAATATCTGCGCAGCTATTAAAGAACTGGTTAAATGGAGGCGGTGGAGATGGAGAATAATAAGTTGGCGCCGGAACAGAAAGCGGCGGCAGTTATCGTATCACTCGGTGCGGAAAAAGCATCTAAGATTTATAAGCACCTGAGTGAGAGTGATATTGAGAAATTGACAATTGAAGTTGCCAAGCTTGGTCATATTACACCGGAACAATTAGAGGAGGTTCTGGATGAATTCTATAAAACCTGTCTGACACAGAAAGTTGTGACAGACGGGGGTATGGAATATGCGAGAGCGGTTCTTGAGAAAGCATTCGGAGAATCGGCGGCGCAGACTTTGCTTGATAAACTTGCAAAATCTATGAAGATGCGCCCTTTCGAATTTATTCGGAAAAGCAGTGTGAAGAACCTGTTTTCTTTCCTGCAGCATGAACGTCCGCAGACAATTGCATTGATTCTGTCTTATGCGGATTCTGATCAGGCTGCTGCGGTCATCAGTGAGATACCGAAAGAGAAGAGAATACAAGTTGTTGAATGTGTGGCGAGAATGGAGAGCGCTTCTCCGGAAGCCATTAAGATTGTAGAAGAATCCTTGAAGAAGAAATTTGAAAATATTCTTACAACAGAGGACTTTACAACGATTGGCGGTATTGATTACATTGCAGATGTAATGAATCATATGGATAGAAGTAATGAGAAATACATTTTCGACGAGTTGGGCAAGACGGACGAAGAACTTGCAGATACAATTCGAAAGAAGATGTTCGTGTTCGAGGATATTGTGTCTATGGACAACAGATCTATCCAGCGTTTTATCAGAGAATGCGATGTCAAGGATATTGTGTACGCATTGAAAGGTTCCGACGATACGATCAAAGATCTTGTATTTGCAAATGTATCTTCACGTATGGCAGAGAGTATTCAGTCCGATCTCGATGTTACAGTTAACGTAAGATTGAGAGATGTTGAAGAGGCACAGCAGAGAATCGTTGGCGTTATCCGAAGACTGGAAGAGGCTGGCGAGCTGATCATAGTCAAGAGTGGAAAGGATGAAATCATTGCATAATATTATGAAACAGCCTGGCGAGGAAGAAGAAATACAGCCATTTAATTTTTTTGCGGGGTTTCAGATAGAAAGAAATGAATCAGTAGAAGAAGATGAGGAAGAAGGCGGCGAACAGGATGAAGAACCGGTTCCCCCTTCCGTTTCTGAAGAAGAAATTCTGAAACAGGCGCGGATAAAAGCAGAGACGCTATTGGCAGAGGCCAGGGAACAAGCAGAGTTTCTAAGGGAAGAAGCATATCGAGAAGGCCGCGAGCAAGGACTGTTAGAGGGCCGCGAACAAGCGTATGAGGAACACATGGAACATCTTGGTGAAGAAATCAGAGAGCTGCAGCGTAATGCGGCGGATGCAATCCAGAGTGTCAGTCATGAGAAGGCGCGTATTTTGGAAAAATATGTAGACGACTTGAAGAGAATTGCTTTATCAGTTGCAGAAAAGATTGTACATACGAGTCTCCAGGCAAGCGGAGACGTTGTCAAGCGGATGATATTGGCTGCCACTGATAAGATGACAAAGAGACAGTGGGCGAAGATCTATATTACGAAATGCAACACAGCTCTCTCGTTGGATGTAGATGCAGAATTTTTAGATTCGTTGGCGCATCTATCTGATAATATCAAGATCGTTGCCATGGAAAATGAAGAGGAAGGGACTTGTATTATAGAGCTTCCGGATGAGATTATCGATGCAAGTGTAGGAACACAGCTTGAGAATATCAAAGACATTATCAATAATGTCAGAGGATAAGAAGGTGAATGCTTATGTTATCAAAGCTGCCGGAAGTGATTCAGAAATCGGAAACGGTAAGCTATATTGGTAAAGTTGAAAATATTGTAGGAATGGCAATTGAATCTTCCGGTAATTACAGCAGTATCGGAGATATTGCGATGATTTACAACGAGGAGATGAAAAAGCAGATTCCAGTAGAGGTCGTTGGATTCAAGAACGACAAAATTCAGTTGATGGCATATGATAATATGAACGGTATTTCTGCGGGGAGTTTCGTGAGAAATACGAAAAGGCGGCTGAAGATTCCCGTTGGGGAGTTCTTGAGAGGAAGGATTATAGACGCGACCGGAAAACCGATGGACGGTCTGAAAGAATTTGATTCACAGAGACATTACTATGTTGAGAATACATATATCAATCCTCTTACAAGACCGCCGATTACGGACACTCTGGAATTAGGAGTGAAGGCGATTGATGGACTGAATACGGTAGGAAAAGGACAACGTATCGGTATCTTTGCGGGAAGTGGTGTGGGAAAGAGTACGCTGCTTGGTATGATTGCAAGGAATGTTAAGGCTGATATTAATGTTATCGCTCTTGTAGGAGAGCGAGGACGTGAGGTACGGGAGTTCATAGAAAAGGACTTAGGGCCGGAGGGAATGAAGAGAAGTGTGCTTGTTGTAGCGACTTCCGACCAGCCGGCAATGCTCCGAATGAAATGTCCGCTTGTGGCGACGACTATAGCGGAGTATTTCAAGAATCAAGGACAGGACGTTCTTCTTATGATGGATTCTCTTACCAGATTTGCAATGGCGCAAAGAGAGATTGGGCTTGCAATCGGAGAGCCGCCGGTTGCAAGAGGATATACTCCTTCTATCTATGCAGAGTTTCCGAAGCTTCTGGAGCGAAGTGGTAACTTTGAAGAGGGATCTATTACGGGAATCTATACCGTATTGGTAGAAGGCGACGATACCAACGAACCAGTAGCAGATACGGTGCGAGGTATTCTGGATGGTCATATTGTTTTAAGCAGAAAGCTGGCGAATGAGAATCATTTCCCGGCAATTGATGTTAATGCAAGTATTTCTCGTCTTATGAGTAATATTGTAAGCGAGGAGCATAAAGAGGTAGCTTCTAAGCTGAGGGATATACTGAGTGTATATGCGAAGAACGAAGACCTCATATCTATTGGAGCATATAAATCAGGCACTAACCCGAAGCTGGATTTTGCCATATCTAAGATTGATAAAGTGAACGAATTTCTAACTCAGAAAATTAACGAGAGCTTTTCGATTGAAGATGTATTCGAACAGATGAATGATATATTAAAGTAATATGGTAAAAGGGGTGCGGGAAGATGAAAAAATTCTTTTTTTCCTTGAATACTGTACTGGACTACAAGGAGCAGATACTGGAAAACTTAAAAACAGAACACGCAAGAGCGTTGTTAAAAGTAAGAGTATGTGAAGATGAGATTGCAAAGCTTGAAGAAGAACATCTCCTGTGCAGTAAGCAGTTGGAGGAGAGCCGCTTTCAGGGAATGACGATCAGAAAGATCAAAACATATGAGAACTATCTTGAACAGCTTGGAGTCAGAATCAGGAATAAGTATGAAGAACTTGCGCAGTTGAAAGAAGAAGAACAGAGGAAGCGCGACGAAGTGATTGAAGGAAAGAAAGAGACTTCCATGATTGGCAAGCTGAAAGAACAGAAACAGAAAGAATATAATGTAAAAGTTCAGAAGGAAGAAGAACAGTTTATTGAGGAATTTGTTTCTACGAAAAGAGCGATGGCAAAAATTAACGGGTAATACTGCGTAAGCAGTTTACTATATATCAAATTATATTTTAGAAAGGAGGCAGGATACCATGAATCAGGTAAATATGGCGGTGGCGGATGTTCGTTATCAAAAGACAGAGAGCAAGAAGAACACCAAAGATGTGAATGATAACAAGGATGCGTTCAAGTCGGTTCTGGAAGAACGGTATGAGATGAAGGATACTTCTAAGAAGCCTTCCGGCAAAGAAGAGCAGGAATCTCTTTCGGACGATAGTAAACTTCCGGGAACAACAAATGAAGCGGCATTGTTATCGTTACAGATGGGACAGATCATACCGGATTACTTGGTACATCAGGTTATTCCGGAAGAAACAGGCGAAATCGTTCAGCCAATGCAGCTAGTAGCGCCTGTAGATGAAGAGAGTTCTTCGACAGTACCTGTCATGGACGTTGACGGTACTGAGCAGCCGCAGTTAGGAGCTGACACCGAGGCCGAGGCTGTGGACTTATCCGTAAATAACGGAAAAGACCGGGGGAAAGAAACCGGAATCATACTGGATGGTATAAAGCCGGAAGAGGCGAAGGAAACGGTGGATATAAAGCTGCCGGAAGAACAGTTAAAAGCCGTAGGAGAAGAAGAAACGAAAGGTGGACGCTTATCCGAAGAACAGCCGGAGGCTGCAAGAGAGACAGAAGGTACATCCTATGAGGTGCAGAATGTAGGACAGCCGGAAGCCGGACAGACGGCGGCAGTATCTAATGTACGCCATGAAAGCAATGTTCAGGAGAGTCAAACGACAGAACATGTTCACGTATCAAAGCCGGAAGAAATTCCGCAGAAACTGACGGAAGAGCTGGTGGTTAAGACCAGTAAAGGGGTGAAGGAGTTTGAGATTCAGCTTGAGCCTGCGAATCTAGGTAAGATTGCTATTAAAGTAAACTATGAGCAGGGCCAGACAATAATCTCTATTCTGTGTACAGAGAAGAGAACTCTGGAGCTTATCAGTCACAATGCCAGAGAGATTGGTTATGTGATGGAGCAGAATCTTGGCGACACAACAACTGTCTATGTAGATAAACAGGAAAATGATTATCTGCATCAGCAAGGAAGAGATCAGGATCATACGGGAAGAGATTCCGAGCAGGAGAGACAACGTGAAGAGAATCGAAAGAATCAGACCGATGATTCTCACCAATTTATTCAGAAGCTTCGTCTTGGACTTATGCAGTAGGCGTAGTGATAAGACGGATAGAATCTAAAGAAAGGAGATGAAGGAAATGGCAGTAGAAGGCGTAGGTGGACGCACTGACATTTATAACGAGATGCTTGCGACACAGACTAAAGCGAAAGCAAACAACAGTCAAATGAGTATGGATGATTTCTGGCAGCTTTTGGCGGCACAGCTTCAGTACCAGGATATGACGAGTCCTATGAGTAACAGTGAAATGATGAATCAGATGACACAGATGGCAACTATGAATGCTATGACCAGCGTGTCAAATGCAATTGCGAATTTTGGTGTTATTATGAATAATCTTTCTCAAGTTACATTGACAGGATATTCGACGGGAATGATCGGTAAAGAAGTAACCGTAGCAATTCTGGATGAGAAGGGCAAAATTATAAAAGAGAAGACCGGAGTAGTTACGGGAGTTGATCTTACGGGCGCTCAGTACGTTTACATAGGAAAAGAGAAATACGAACTATCCCAGATCATGTCAGTTGGAGAAGTGCCTAAGAAAGACGACGACAGCAACAATGTCCCTGAAGATGGAAATGAAGAAGATTCCGAGAAAGGGGATGTTGAGAATGAATAAGATCAGCCGGGTTACAGACGCCAGAATGCTTCAGCTTCAGCATGCGTCAGTACCTGCGAAGGCAAGCGTGCCGTTTGGCGAACTCTTAAACAAGGAAGTTGGAAAACAACAGAATATTCAGTTTTCCAAACATGCCGCACAGAGAGTTCAGGAACGCGGAATCGAGATGACAGACGGTCTTATGCAAGACTTAAATAAAGCAGTTGAGAAAGCGAGAGCAAAAGGTGCGAAAGACGTAGTTGTTATCGGAGAGAACGGTGCATTTATTGTGAATGTTCCGAATAATGTAGTCATCACGACGATGGCGGGAACAGAGATGAAAGACAATATATTTACAAATATTGACAGCGCTGTCTTAATGTAAGCCGGACCATTTTATGGAGGTTTCGCGTCTGTGTGACGGATAGACGCAGTAAAGACAGCAAAAACAGCGAAGACAGGTTATAAAAGAAAGGAAGTATATAAAATGGTTAGATCAATGGTTGCAGGTGTTGCGGGCCTGAGAACACATCAGTCAAAATTAGACGTAATCGGTAACAATATTGCGAACGTAAATACATGGGGATTTAAAGGCGCAAGCTTTAACTTTCTGGATTCTATGTATTCTACATCCATCAATGGTGCGGGAGGAAATGATCTTGCCAATGGTTCTGGTGGACGTAATGCATCTCAGGTAGGATACGGTGTAACAACAGGTTCCATCATTCCTACATTCTCAACAGGAGCGCCGTCTCCATCATCCGATCCGATGGACTGTATGATTGACGGAACAGGATTCTTCTTAGTAGGAAACATGATTAACGGAAGCTTTACGAACGTAGCGGATTCCGGACTTAGTCTTTCAAGAGTCGGAATCTTCCGTCCGGATAACAATGGATATTTGGTAGACGATCAAAGAAATTATGTATATGGATATGCACTGAAACCGGGAACAGGTATTCCGGAGAAGCCGGCGACAAAGAGTCAGTGGAAGCTGACGAAAGCACCTGTTACCTTTACTCCGCCGGCAGGTAATGCCGCTGGAACAATTTCAATTGGCGGGGTACAGATTGAAACCAATAAGACTGATTTTAAAGATGCAGTTAATGAGTGGATAAAACAAGTGACAGGAACAATGGCTGACGGAACCGATGGAAAGTATAAGGGTTGTACGATTGGCTTGAATGACTTTGATGCGGCTAATAATACGGTGAATTTAACAGTTACTGCCAATAATGCAGGTGCGGCTGGAGAGAATTTTGATACAGATGTCAGGGCTATAGGCGGAACTATTGACAAAGTAGCTGTTGGAACAGATCGTGTACCGGGAGTTGAGGCAGTATACTCAGACGAATTGTCTGTAATCCAGATTCCTGTCGATCCGGATACCGGAGAGCAGTATGAGATCCAGAGCTACAAGATCAACGAAGACGGAACTATCGTAGGTGTGGATAATAAGAACCGTTCAATTGCGATTGGTCAGATTGCATTGGTCACTGTAGAGAACCCGAACGGTCTTGAGAAGACCGCTGGATATTACTATGGTATTGGTCCGAATGCGGGTACAGCAACTGCTGTAAAACCGGGAAGCGGGCCGGCAGGTGTAATCAAAGGTAATTATCTGGAGATGGCGAATGTAGACCTTGCTAACGAGTTTTCACAGATGATTACAACGCAGAGAGGTTTTCAGGCAAACTCTAAGATTATCACCGTAACAGACCAGATGTTGGAAGAATTGGTAAACATGAAACGTTAATTATAATTATATCTTCCCGGGATAGTTCTTATATCCCGGGAGAACTTAAAGAATGAGGAGGGGAAACCTATGATAATGTTAACGAAACTGAATAATGAGAAGATAGTATTGAACTGTATGCAGATTGAGATGGTAGAGATCATACCGGAATCAAAGGTAGTTATGATGAATGGAAAATTCTATATTGTGAAAGAAAGTGCCGAAGAGATAATTCAGAAAACAATCGAGTACAATGGGAAGGTTCATTGTTACCGTGAAAATAGATAAAAGTCAGGATGGTGATATAACGTGGATTTTACAAGTATTGGCGGTATAGTTGTTGGCCTTGTATTGATTTTATTTGTAGGTATTAGTCCTAAAAACATGGGGAACTTCGTAGATTATAACAGTCTTGCGATCGTTCTGGGCGGTACTATTTGTGCGGTGGTGGCCAGTTATCCGGCCAGAACACTTAAAGAGGTAGGAAAGCATATGAAACTCGTAGTAATGGGAGGAAAGTACGACATAGGCGGATTGCTTGATACTCTTGTTGAGATGGCTTATCTTGCAAGAAAAAATGGACTTCTTGCTCTAGAGGAAAAAGCAAACGAGTTGGATGATGTATTCTTTAAACAGGGAATCATGATGATTGTAGACGCTACGGAACCTGAAGAAGTTCGGGCGCTCATGGAAAATGAGCTTGATACGATGTCACAGAGACATGAAGAGGCGTTTGGTTTGTATGAAAAAGCGTCTGCATACGCACCGGCATTTGGTATGATTGGTACGTTGGTTGGTCTTATCAATATGTTAAAAGGTATGAGCTTAGACAGCGGAGGCGCCGGTAATATCGGACAGGATATGTCGGTAGCATTGATAACTACATTTTATGGTTGTATGCTTGCCAATGTTTTCTTCCTTCCGATTGCTAAGAAGCTGCGAGGCAGAAACGAAGAAGAGCTCTTATACAAGCAGATTGTTATTGAAGGTATTCTTGCCATTCAATCCGGAGATAATCCGAAGTTCTTGAAAGAAAGACTGCTTACTTATCTTGCAGAAGACGTACGACAGAAGATTATGGCGTCAGAAGGCGGAGAAGAAGGCGGCGGAGAAGGAAAGAAGAAAGCGAAGAAAGAAAAGAAAGAAAAGAAATAATAAGGTGATAAGATGAAAAAGAGAAAGTCAGCCTCGGAGAGCGGCGCGTCCTGGATGGACACTTACGGCGATATGGTAACCTTGCTTTTATGCTTTTTCGTACTTCTATATTCTATATCTACAGTCGATCAGGCAAAATGGGAAATGATTGTAAAAAGTTTTAATCCCGATGCGGAAGATGTGTCTCAGATCGTAACACAAGATGTGAAAGATGGAAACGAGGATGTTCCGGGAGCTTTGAGTGAAGAGGCGCAAGAAGATTTTGACGAATTATTTGAGAAATTACAGATTTCCGTCAAAGAAGCAGGTCTGACTGCGGAGGTAGAGTTGTATAAGGGCGACGGATATACTTTCGTTACGTTCAGAGATTCGATATTTTTTGATGGAAATAGTTCTGAGATTAAACCGGCAGGTAAACAGATTCTGGAGAAATTTGCTGAGATTATCAGCGGAGTTTCCAAATCGATTAAGGAGATTCAAGTGTTGGGACATACGACGCAGGCGTCGGCGAGCAACCATATCAATGTAGATACAGACCGCGTATTGTCAGCAGAAAGAGCGGCAAATGTTACGGTGTATTTACAGCAGAAGACTCGGATAAGTCCGGAGAAGTTAGTATCTGTAGGATATGGACAGTATCGTCCGATTGCTCCGTTTGATACGGAAAAGAACCGGGCAAAGAACCGAAGAGTAGAGCTGATTATCAGCAAGTCTGGTTCGGTGGAAAAGAGCCTGGATGAATATTATTCAGAAATGGACAGGTAAAATCTAGCGAAAGTAGGAATTAAGGATGGCAGATGTACTATCACAAGGTCAGATAGATGCGCTTCTGAATTCCATGCAGAATGCAGAAGCGAAACCCGCAAAAGAAGAGAAGCCAAAAGAGAATTATCGGAAATATGATTTCTATAGTCCGAAAAAATATACAAAAGACAGGCTCAAGATGTTGCGCAGCATCTATGATAACTATTGTAGGATTGCATCCTCTCAGATTAATGGATTGTTCCGGGTTGCAAGTGAGATAGAGATCGTAGGTGTCGAAGAACAAAGGTACTATGAGTTTGGAAATGCGTTGAATGAAACGGACGTTATTACACTTGCAAGAGTGGAGCTTCAGGATCAATCGAAGAATCCTCCTATGCTTTTTCATATTGCGCCGACACTTATGAGTTCTATGATGGACCGTATGCTCGGTGGTTTAGGAGAGGATTCGACTGTTAACTTTGCGTATAAGTATACAGACATTGAGCTTGCGTTGTATGAGAGGATCATCAAGTATCTGGTGGCAATTACAACGGATGTGTGGGCGAGTTACATAAAACTTAATACGAGTTTTGAAAGAATTGAGGAAAACCCGAGTATGTTTCAGGGAATCAGTGTGGATGAGACGGTTGTCATTATCATGATGACTATCCATATTGGTACTATCAAGGATACAATGAATATATGTATTCCAGGTATTCTTCTGAGCAATATTTTTGATATTATTGATAAGACCAAGCATCTGGCAGATAAGGACAATCAGACGACTCGAAAAGAGAGTAGGGAAGAGATCCTTGACAGCATTAAGGAATCTAAGCTTGATGTTATGGCACAGCTTGGTACAGCGAGAATGAATCTTGAGGATGTTTACAATCTTCATGCGGGCGATGTAATCAATCTGAATAAACCACAGGATTCACCGGTATATATACATGTTGCAGGACAGCCATGGTTCAAAGGCCAGCTTGGTGTAAATAATAAGAACATTGCTGTAAAGCTTCAAGACCGGGTAGAAGGTTTAAAAGGCGAATAAATAAGTGATTACCAGATAAATTATGAAAGTTATCTGAGTATATAAAGAAACAAAAATGAAAAAAGTGAGGTAAAAATGAAATGGCAAAAATTTTATTAGTAGATGACGCGGCGTTTATGAGAATGATGGTGAAAAACACATTGACACAGGCAGGGTATACGGATATTGTAGAAGCTGAGGACGGAGCACAGGCAGTTGATGCTTTTAATGCGGAGAATCCGGATCTGGTATTCATGGATATTACTATGCCGAATATGGATGGACTTGAGGCTCTTAAAGCAATTAAGGGATCACATCCGGACGCTAACATTGTAATGTGTTCTGCAATGGGACAGGAAGCAATGGTAGTAGAGGCTATTAAAACAGGAGCAAAGGATTTTATTGTAAAACCATTTAAGCCAGAACGTATTTTGTCAACAGTTACAAAAATTATTGGATAATGAGGAGGCTTAAAGATGTCTTTTTTAAATTCATTTGATATTAGTGCGTCCGGTTTGACTGCACAGAGACAGAGGCTTGATATTGCTTCTGAGAATATTTCCAATATGAATACAACGAGGACTGAAAGCGGCGGGCCATATCGCAGAAAAATGGTAGTTCTGGAAGCTAAAAACAGCGCTCCATCGTTCCGTTCTGAGTTCCAGAGTCGTTTAAGCCGCCGCGTATCGGAAAAAGGCGGCGTGCAGGTAACTAATATTGTGGAAGACAAGCGAGACTTGCAGCCTGTTTATGATCCGGAACATCCAGACGCAAATGAGAACGGCTATGTGATGATGCCTAATGTGGATCTTGTAAAAGAGGTGACGGACAGTATGTCTGCCACGAGGTCTTATGAGGCAAATATCACAGCGTTTAATGCGATAAAGCTGATGGCGCAGAAAGCACTGGAGATTGGAAAATAGAAAAAGAAAAAATTTTCTAGAAGGAGAGTAAGAGAAATATGAATTCTGAATGTTTTAGTAAGCTAGAGATAGACGCTATCGGCGAAGTGCTCAATATTAGTCTTGGCGCGTCTGCAACGGCAGTCTCTACCATACTGAACACCCGTGTCGACATCACGACTCCGGTTGTGAATGTGATGAAAAAGGGCGAGTTCAATATGGGCAGAGTGGAGCCTGCAGTTGGTGTTACCATTACGTATGTTTCGGGATTAGAAGGCAAGAACGTAATGCTCCTTAAAAGACATGATGTGAAAGTCATTGTTGAGAGAATGATGGGCATGGAGATGTCTGACGAGGAGTTTGAATTAAATGAGATGAATATCAGCGCCGTCTGTGAAGTCATGAATCAGATGATGGGAGCGTCTGCAACTGCGTTGTCAGAATTTCTCGGAAAAGTGGTAAATATTTCAACGCCGACATCCTTTGAAGTGGATGATGTAGATGAGTTTAAGAATACAAGTTTTCCAAATGACAGCCCGATGGTTGTTATCGGATTCACACTTAAAATTGCAGACCAGATGGAGAGTGAATTCTTTAATATTATGCCGATCCGGTTGGCAAAGAGTTTGGTGGAGGGTATTCTTCCAGAGAGCGCAATGATACCGATTGAGGACGAGGCTCCGAAGGCTGTTGAGCCGGCGGCAGAGCCTGCGCAGAGTGAACAGCCGGGCAAGACTCTTTCACAGGAAGAGATTGAGAAGATGTTAAGTGGCGGTATAGGTGCGTCACAGCCGGAGGAATCTGCGGCGTCGCAGCCAGTAGCAGACGTACCACAGACAGCCCCAACACAGCCGGTAGCGGCCCCAGCACAGCCGATGGCGGCCCCAGCACAGCCGATGGCAGCCCCAACACAGCCGGTAGCGGCCCCAGCACAGCCAATGGCAATGCCGCCGATGGCAGACGCTTCCATGCTTCAGATGCAGATGATGCAGCAAATGATGCAGCAGATGCAGCAAATGCAGCAACAGATGCAGGAGCCGAAGGAAAGGCCGGAGCCTAAGATGATTAACGTACAGCCTGTTACCCGTCCGAACCTTACGCAGAATAAAGAAATTGTTCTGGAAGGCGAGCAGGAAGAGAACATGGAATTGATTATGGGCGTGCCGTTAGAGATTTCTGTAGAAATCGGACGCACGAGAAAGCTTGTAAAAGATATTCTCGACTTTACGAAAGGCTCGCTGGTTGTTCTTGATAAACTGGCAGGCGAACAGGTAGATTTACTGGTAAATGGACAATGTATCGCAAAGGGCGATGTAGTTGTAGTGGAAGATAATTTTGGTATTAGAATTACGGAAATTATGAAAATAAACTTTGCAACTTTGGAGTAGGAAGGAATTATATGCTGAGAATCATTTTTACTTTTCTAGCAGCGGTACTTATTATATATCTTAGTTATATTGCCAGCAAATATATTGGAAAAGGAATGGGAAAGCTTCAGGATTCCCGGTATATGCGGCTGATCGACCAGATTGCGGTTGGACAGGACAGACATATAGCTGTTCTGCAGGTTGGAGACAGATACTTACTTGTGGGAATTACCGCAGGACAGATTAACATATTATCTGAAATTCAGGAAGATGAGTTACTGCCTCTGTCTCCGCAGCCCGAGGGACAGGGGAAAAAAGTTTCTGACTTTAAATCATTTGTGGATAAACTTAGCGACATAACGAAAAAGAGGAGGTAGAAGACGGTGTATGATTCACTTATAAATGTCAATGGGAATCAGGTTCCTACATTGGATATATTGCTCATGCTTACGATCATAGCACTTCTTCCGTCTCTTTTGGTAATGGTAACTTCTTTTACAAGAACCATTATCATATTATCTTTTTTGAGAAATGCGCTTGGAATCCAACAGACTCCGCCAAACATGGTGTTGGTGGGGATTGCGTTGTTTTTGACGTTATTTATTATGACTCCGGTTATCAATCAGATTAATACAGAAGCATATACTCCTTATAAGAATCAGGAGATTACGCAGGAAGAGGCGATTAAACGCGCCGAAGTACCTTTGAAAGAGTTTATGCTGAGTCATACGGAGAAGACGTCTGTTGAATTATTTACGGAGATGTCCAAGATAGAACCACCGGAAGATGTGAAAGAACTTCCGCTTACAGTCGTTATTCCGGCATTTATGACCAGTGAGTTAAAGCAGGCGTTTACTGCCGGATTTTTGATTTTCATTCCGTTTTTGATTATTGATATTATCGTATCGAGTGTACTGATGTCCATGGGTATGATGATGTTGCCGCCGGCAATGATTTCACTGCCGTTTAAATTGCTTTTGTTTGTAACTGTAAACGGATGGGAATTGCTGTTTTCATCGATTGTTAAAAGTTTTCAGTGATGAGATAAGGAGGCGGACAGATGACAAGTGGGTTAGTGTCAGATGTGATGTATGAAGCTTTTGTTCTGTGTGTGAAGGTTGGCGGCCCGGTGCTTGTGATCAGTATGCTTATTGGTATTCTGATTTCTATTTTACAGGCAGCAACACAGATACATGAGCAGACGCTTACGTTTGTACCAAAGCTGTTGGTAATCGGTATTATTCTTGTGTTTAACGGTAATTGGATGCTTCAGCAGCTTCGGGATTTTACGATGCATATCTTTGAGCTGGTTCAAGGGATTTAAGGATAGTACAGTAAAGACGGAGGAATGAGAGTATGCTTATAGACAATACCGCACAGTTGACGTTATTTACTCTGATTCTGATGCGGATGTCCGGCTTTATTCTTCTGAACCCTATCCTGGGACGGAAAAATATACCGGCGCTTGTGAAAGCGGGGATGATTTTTGTATTAACGTTTGCAATTTATTCCTTTTCAGAAAATGCGGCGTTTGACGTGGAAAGTACAGTTGAATATGGACTCTTGCTGTTGAAAGAATTTGTGGCGGGATATGTGCTTGGATTTGCAACGGAGCTGTTTTTTTTGATTTTGAGCTTTGGTGGACATATTATAGATTTCCAAATGGGTCTTTCCATGGCTACGGTATACGATCCGCAGAGTAACGCACAGATTCCGGTGACGGGAGGTATGTTTCAGGCATGGTTGATGTTGTTGTTTTTTGCTGTGGACGGTCATCTGGCTCTCATGCAGATTCTTATAAAGTCAGCAGAGATTGTTCCATATGGCGGTATCATCATTACACAGAATTTGCCGCAGAGAATGTTGGAGATTTTCATGCAATGTATCGAGATGGCTGTGAAAATGTCAATGCCGATTCTTGCGGCGGAATTTTTGGTAGAAATCGGTGTAGGTATTTTGAACAAGGCGGTTCCGCAGATTAGTGTTTTTGTTATCAACATTCAGATCAAATTGATTGTAGGACTGTTGCTTTTGGTTATTTTGTTTTCACCAATGGGTGAGTATATGAATAAGATCATTTCCGAGATGATGAAAACCCTGAGTGGAATACTGACATTTTTATGATAGAAAGAGAAGTGAACACAGTTGGCTGAAGAAAAGACCGAAAAAGCCACCCCCAAAAAGCGGCGGGACGAACGAAAGGAAGGTCATGTATTTTCCAGCAAGGATGTAATAGCCGTTGCATCGCTTTTGGGGTGTTTTTACAGTCTGCAGGCGTTGTTTCCTTCAATGTACCGATCGCTCAGAGAATTTATGATTACATTTCTTGCAGCAACGCAGGAGGTCGGGGCGTTTGATTATGGTATATTACAGGAGATTGGCTGGAGGGCAGTAATACTATTGGCAAAGTTGATTCTGCCGTTTGGATTTATTGCAATAGCGATTGCGGTTATTGCAACAGGCGTGCAGACGAAGTTTTTATTTACCGGAAAGGCTGCGGCCTTTAAACTGAAGAATCTGAATCCTCTCAAGGGAATTAAGAATCTTTTCTCTATGAAGAACGTAGTGGAACTGATAAAATCAATTATTAAGATTATTGTTTTAGCGATTGTATTGTATCAACTGTTGAGTAGTGAGATTGTGTCTGTGGCACAGATGACGGACTTAGCGCCAGAGGCGGCTTTTGCCTATACGCTCAAAGAAGTTATGGGAATTGTGCTTAAAGTAGGTATGCTGTTTGCAGCGATTGCGGGTTTTGATTATTTCTATCAGTGGTATGCTTATGAAAAACAGATTAAAATGAGTAAGCAGGAGATTAAAGAAGAGTTTAAGCAGACGGAAGGAAATCCGGAGATTAAAGGACGAATTCGTAATCTGCAAAGAAGTATGGCGCGAAACCGTATGATGCAGGCGGTACCGGATGCAGATGTTATTATCCGTAACCCGACGCACTATGCAGTAGCGTTGAAATATGATATTGACCATGATAATGCCCCTATCCTTATTGCGAAAGGTGCGGATAGGCTGGCATTAAAGATTATAGAAATTGGAGAGGCAAACGGAGTTTCGATTATTGAAAACCGTCCTCTTGCGCGGGGAATCTATGCAACTACACCACTTGAATGTGAGATACCTGCGGAATACTATGGTGTAGTTGCTGAAATTCTAGTTCAGGTATTCCGAATGAACAAAAAGATGGAGTAGAAAATGAAAAAAATATTAAATAACGCAGTATCATTAATCGTTGTAATGGTTGTATTGCTGCTGATTATACCATTAAATACGTTTTTATTGGACGTTATGATTATTTTGAATATTTCCATATCACTGATCATCTTATTGATTAGTATGAACATCAAGGAACCGTTGGAATTCTCTATTTTTCCATCGATGCTTTTGATTACGACTTTGTTCCGTATTGGCATCAATATTGGTTCTACGAGAAATATTCTTGGAAACTCCGGAAATGCCGGTGCAGTTATCAAGTCCATGGGTGATTTTGTATTACAGGGCAATGTAGTTGTTGGTTTTGTAATATTTTTGATTATCGTACTTGTACAATTTATTGTTATTACCAAAGGTGCAGAGCGTGTGGCAGAGGTTGCAGCGAGGTTCACACTTGACGCTATGCCGGGTAAGCAGATGGCGATCGATGCGGATTTGAGCGCAGGGCTTATTGACGAGCAGCAGGCGAAGGACAGACGTTATAAGATTCAGAAAGAAGCCGATTTCTACGGAGCTATGGATGGTGCTACGAAGATTGTTAAGGGAGACGCGGTAATGTCTTTGATTATTACGGCGGTCAACTTCATCGGAGGAGCCGTCATTGGAATGGTTCAGGGTGGAATGAGTTTCTCAGAGGTTCTTGGCGTATATTCTATTGCTACGGTTGGTGATGGTCTTGTATCCCAGATTCCGGCGCTTCTCATTTCTACGGCAACGGGTATGATTGTAACTCGTGCGGTTTCTGACGGAAGTCTGAATGAAGACGCTTCGCAGCAGTTTATGGGACAGCCGAGAGCAATCATGATGACAGGCGCTGTGCTTGCAGTTTTGTTATTAATACCGGGAATGCCAAAATTTCAGTTTGGTGTGGTTTCTCTGGCATTGCTGCTTAGCGGATGGCAGCTTATGCGCCGTATGGGAGAGATGGCAGAGGTACAGCCGGATGCACAGGCGCTGGAGATGGAGGCTATACAGCAGGAACAGATGATGGCTGCAGAATCTGACTTCAAGGATATTAACAGTGTATATTCTCTGATTACGGTTGAACCAATCGAGATGGAGTTTGGATATAGTTTGATTCCGCTTGTGGATGAATCAAGCGGTGGTAAGATGATTGAACGTATTGTCATCTTCAGACGGCAGTACGCACAGGATATGGGACTTGTTATCCCATCTATTCGTTTGAGAGATAGTTCGAGTCTTAACACGAATCAGTATGTAATTAAGATAAAAGGTGAAGAGGTTGCCAGAGGAGAAATTCTCGTAGACTATTATCTGGCGCTTGAGCCTATGAATCCGGAAAAACAGATTGATGGAATTGATACCATTGAACCGGCATATGGAATTCCGAGTAAGTGGATTACAGTGGATAAGAAGGAGATGGCAGAGATATACGGATATACGGTTATCGATCCTCTTTCTGTAATGCTTACTCATTTGTCGGAGACTGTTAAGAGACACGCGTATGAGCTTCTGAACAGACAGGAAGTGGTTCGTCTGATAGAGAATATGCAGAAACAGACGCCGGAATTAGTAGGAGAATTGATACCGGGCGTTATCTCATATGGTAACTTCCAGAAGATTCTGACGAATCTACTGAAAGAGGGAATTCCGATCAAGGATATGGAGACGATCATGGAGACTGTTATTGATTCATCCATGACGGTCAAGGATATTGACTCTATTACCGAGAATGTGCGTATCGCATTGAAACGTACAATTACAAGAAAGTTCTGTGATGCAGGAAGCATGAAAGTTATTACTTTGAGTACAGAGCTTGAGAAGAGTATTATCACCAGTTTGACGGCAGGAGATCAGGGCGTATATCTGGCTCTTAGTCCGGAAGTGATTCAGACGGTTATTACCAAGATGGGTGAGGAGATCAGGAAGTTTGAAGATTTCCACCAGAATCCAATTGTGCTTACCAGTCAGGTTGTGAGAGTACATTTCTATCATTTGATTGAGCAGTTTTATCCGAATGTATATGTACTTTCGTTTAATGAGATTAATAACAATATTCAGATACAGGCGGTTGGAAATATTACAGTATAGGAAACAGTCAGTGGGGCATATGTATGAATGCACAGGAAAAGTATAAAAACAAGTCGAACGAAGAGCTTCTAAAATTGTATAAAGAGACGAACGACCTGGAAGTGAAGCAGGAAATTGTTATGAGGTACATTTATCTTGTGAGAAGTATTGCTCTCCAAATGAGAGATATCTATATGAGTTTTTCTCAGGTGGACGATATTGTTAATGAGGGAGTCATTGCAATTATGGCGTCGATTGATAAGTTTGACCTTGATAAGAATGTGAAATTTGAAACATATATATCCAAGCGGATCAAGGGAATGATTATTGATCTTGCAAGAAAGCAGGACTGGGTTCCAAGAAGTGCAAGAAAGAATACAAGAGATATTGAGGAAGCGGTGTCTGTGTTATATAATAAACTTGGATATTATCCATCTGTTCAGGAGGTAACGGAGTATCTGAATATTACTCCGGAGAAATATCGGGAGACAGTCAGAAAAGCCTCTTTATTCAATGTACTTTCTCTGGATATGGTTTTGGCGGAGGCGCAGGATAATAAGACCAGTTTTCACCTCCCCAGAGGTGAGGAGAGAGAGCAGCCGGAGAACCGGCTTCTGGAAAAGGAAGTGAAGGAGGTTCTGGCAGAGGGTATCAGTCAACTGAAAGAAAAGGAACAAATGGTACTTTCGCTATATTACATGGAGGATTTGAATATGAAGCAGATTGCGTATGTCCTTCAGGTAAGTGAGCCCAGAGTATCTCAGATACATACGAGCGCTATTAAGAAATTAAGAAAATTCATGCAGAAATATAATGATGAAAAGGAGATAAAAAATGTTTCAGGGGTTTTATGATTTGACATCTAATATGATTACGCAGAACCGTAATCTGAATGTGATTAGTAATAATATGACCAATGTGTCTACACCGGGATATAAAAGCGATACGGTGATTCAAGGTACCTTCCGCGATCAGATGATATACCGTTTTGATAAGACGGGAAGGACTCCGATCGGAACGGCGTCAAGAGTGAATACAGCGGTTGAGAGAGTGACCGATTATAGTGACGGAGGGTTAAAAGAGACAGGAAGCAATCTTGATCTGGCGTTACAGGGCAATGGGTTCTTTGTGATTCAATCAGGGAATGGTAATGTCTATACAAGAGACGGTTCATTTAATCTGGATAATCAAGGGTATCTCAGACTTGATGGAGTGGGGCGTGTAATGGGAACGAATGGCCCGATTCGTCTTACCACAGATGAGATATCAGTAGACGGTCAGGGAAATATAAGAAGCATCGACGGCAGACAGTATTTTGGAACATTGAGACTTGTAGATTTTGGTGATTATAATCAGCTTACAAAGATTACCGGTGGAGTCTTCCGGGCAAACGCGCAGCCTCAGAATGCGGATGTGGCGGTGAAGCAGAAATACATAGAGGATTCTAATGTGTCAATGATAGATGAGATGACAGCAATGATGACTAGTCAGCGTTCACTGCAAAGTGCGGCTCAGGTTCTTAGAATGTATGACCAGATAATTAGTAAAGCCGCACAGATTGGTTCTATGTAAGGGAGAATAATCAGGTATAGAGGAAGGAGAATGATAGAAAATGTATACATCTTTTTATACTGCGGCGCGCGGTGCAATTGAAGAGCAGAGGAAATTAGATGTTGTAGCAAACAACTTTGCCAACGTGAATAACTATGGATACAAACCTAAGTCGGCCGTTTTTTCAGATCTGATGTATTATAGCCTGAACAACTATACGGGAGCGGATCTTCCGCTCAAGGCGGGAACAGGAACGCTTGTTGGGAAGACGGATACAAAGTTTGATCCTTCGGGCTTTTTGCCTACGGACAGCGGGCTGGATTATGCGATTGTAGATAAGGGCTTTTTCATGCTCCGCAATCCGCAGAACGGAACAATTACCTATACAAGAAACGGGCATTTCAGCCTTTCCCAGAGAGGCACCCAGTTCTATCTTGTCAATGATAGTGGCAATCTGGTGCTTGATCAGAACCGGAATCCCATTACTGTGACAGACGGTAAACTTAGCAGTCCGCTGGGAGTATATGGATTCAATATTCTGGATGGAATGTTAAGTGTTGGTAACAATGAGTTTTCGCCGGTAGAGAAAAACGGTCAGCCTTATCTTATGCGAGGCGCGAAATTAAGGGATCACACTCTTGAGATGTCGGGCGTCGATACGGCGGATGAAATTACGAAGATGATTGAAAGCCAGAGAGCATATGCCTATGCGTTGAGAATGGTGCAGACATCCGATGAAGTTGTAAATACAATTAATGCGTTAAGACAATAAAGAGGTAAATGATGTTAAATAAATATGAAGAAATGAACGACATGGAGATCGACATTATTAAGGAGATCGGAAGCATAGGGAATGGTAATGCGGCAACGGCGTTGTCAGGAATGTTAAATACTAAAGTCAGCATGAACCTCCCGAAAGTAGATATTCTGGAATTTAATGAGGCGCTTCATTATCTTGGAGGCCCGGAGGATATTGTTGCTGCTGTTTTAGTGGAGATGTCCGGGGAAATAGAAGGAATTATGTTATTTATTCTGACGCAGGAATTTTCAGATGAAATTTTAATGAGAATGCTTGGAAGAGAGAAAGTAGAGTTTACGCAGTTTGAAGAGATCGATGTGTCTGCGCTTACAGAAGTAGCTAACATTATGATCTCATCCTATATCAATGCGTTGTCGTCGCTGACAAATGTCAATGTCAATCTGTCGGTACCTCAGATTGCCGTCAATATGCTGGGAGGAATCTTAAGTCTTCCTATGGCAACTATGGGAATTCATTCTGACAGAATCATGATGATTACAGGGCAGTTTCATATAGAGAATAAAGATCTTGATAGTAATATGCTGTTACTGCCGAATGTAGAATCATTGAATATTTTAATGAAAAAGCTAGGAGTGGAGTAAACATGGAGAAACAAATATCTGTCGGTATTGCAGATATGAAGATAGCAAGGCAGGAAGGGATTTTAATTACATATGCATTAGGTTCGTGCATAGGTATTAGCTTTTACGATCCCATGATCAAACTTGGAGCGCTTCTGCACATCATGCTTCCTGAAAATAATGTATCAGGCAATGTTAATATTCTTAAATTTGCGGATACAGGTATCCGGGAGACGCTGCGCAAGCTGTATGCTTTCGGAGGGCAGAAGCAGAGAATGGTATGTAAAATTGCAGGCGGCGCAAAGATGTTTGAGATGAGCGGCGCTGGAGGACTTGGCAATATCGGCGAGAGAAATGCACAGATGGTAAAAAAAGTATTGATGTCCGAGGGACTTCGATTATGCGGGGAGGATACGGGCGCTAATTATGCCAGAACGATGTTGATCGACGTGGCTACCGGACAGGTTAAAGTCCGTACAATGGGAAAGACTGAGCGTATATTATAATAAAAAAAGCAAAGGAGAGGGTACTATGGCAGACACAGAAATTTTATTAGAATCGGGAACAAATGAAATTGAGATTATGCAGTTCACTATATTCGGAGAATTGTATGGAATCAATGTGGCAAAGGTACGTGAGATTATGATGGAGGATCGTATTAAGCCTATTCCACATTCACATCCGGATATAGAGGGAATCTTCAAGCCGAGAGATATTTTGTTGACAGTTGTGAATTTACCGAAATACCTGACTAGCAGCGAGGTATGTGAAGCGCACGAGAAAGAGAGAGAAAATTCTAGAGATTTATTTATTGTTACGAATTTTAATAAGATGCATATTGCTTTTCGTGTGCATACAGTCGTTGGTATCAGCAGAATATCATGGACAGACATTCAGAAACCGGATAAGACGCTCTGTCATGGAAGAGAGGGGGTTTCAACCGGAATTGCACAGTGTGGAGAAAATCTGGTAACAATTCTGGACTTTGAGCGGATTGTAGCAGAGATTGCTCCGGAGACAAGTATTCAGATGGAAGAGATCGATAATCTTGGAATAAGAGAACAGAAACACCATCGCATTATTCTTGCGGAGGATTCACTGCTTCTATCCAAGATGATTCAGGAGGCGCTGAATCGCGCTGGCTATTCCAACATTGCAAGCTTTAATAACGGAAAGGAAGCATGGAATTATCTGTGTGAGATTTCCAATGATTCTGATTTCAGAGAAAAAGCAAGTCTTTTAATCACAGATATTGAGATGCCGGAAATGGACGGACATCGTTTGACGAAACTTGTCAAAGAAGACAACAGAATGAAAGACTTACCGATTATCATCTTCTCTTCTTTGATCAATGAAGAAATGAGAATTAAAGGTAAGAAGCTTGGAGCAGACGAGCAGCTTTCAAAACCGGAAATCGGACACCTTGTAGAAGTCATGGACAGACTGATAGATAGGAGTGAAAGAAATAATGGATAAGTATGTAGTGCAGCAGGTAATCAAGGACTATAAAAACGGAGAGATTATAGGTACAGAGCTGATGGTTCAAGGAGATGAGGAAAGTCTTTATAACTCCAGTAATGACAGTGTAGCGGCTAATACGATGGTTGCATTTTTAACGGAAAATTCTAATCGTATTTTTACCGATAAGATGACATTTATGACCTTTACTCCTGCATTATTATTCAGAAATACTCCGAAGATGTTTGATAAAGATAGAGTAATTATCCAGATTGAAGACAGTATTATTGTTCATCCTCTGGCAACGATACTCATTGCAAAATATCGGGAAGAAGGGTATCGTTTTGCGATTAATGATTTTCAGTTTAACCCGAAGTATTTTAGTATGCTGGAACATGTCGATTATATCAAAGTAGATGTGTCAGGAGAAGTAACAGATACAAAGAAACGTTCTTTGGCAAATATCGTGGAGATGTCTCATGGATTTAAAAAGCAATTCATCGCAACCGGAGTTAATTCCATAGAAGAGCTTGAATTTGCCAAAGAGCTTCAGGCTGATTATGTAGAGGGAAGCTATATTGCGGATGCTACGATTACTAAGACAAGTAAGATGGAATATTTACAGGGAAATCTTTATCATCTGCTTATTGAGGTTACGAAGGATGAGCCGGATATGGAGTTGTTAGAGGAGATTGTAAGCAGAGATGCATCTCTTACATATTCTTTACTTAAGATGGCGAATTCTGCTTATTTTTCAGCCTCGGCACATCAGGAGACGTCCTCAATCCGTCTGGCGATTATGAGGGTTGGTATCAGTCAGCTCAAGCAGTGGTTATATCTGCTCAGCTTCAAAGAAGACGAGCAGACGTCGGAGGAACTTCTGAAAACATCTTTCATGCGTGCTAATTTTGCTTCTTCCTTGGTTAAAAAGATGAAGGGATTTCCAATTAATCCGTCAGACGCATATTTGATGGGTATGTTCTCTACATTGGAGTATATGATTGACGCAACGATAGAAGAGATTCTTCAGGACATCCCGATTGTAGAAGAGGTAAGGACTGCACTTGTCTCAGGCGAAGGAAAAACGGGAATGTTATATGATCTGATTTTAAGCTATGAGAAGGCAGACTGGATGAAGATTAAAGAGTTGACAAAAGAACTCGGATTACAGACAAATATGATTGCACAGATCTATATGGAATGTATTGATGAGGTTAATGAAATCTGGGAGAATATTAAAGATCATTAGGATATTCAAGAATAAAAATAGGGTGAGGGACGACTCGTACGAGCGGTCCCTCACCCTATTTTTCTCTTTTAATGTCTTGGGTTTTCCTTAATAGTCATACATGCTTTTGTTGCTTCTACAGTTATATCAGAGATGAACTTATTAGTGTAAAAACTCAGAAGCGGATCTGCGGCGGCAGGTGTTGTAACGATGTATTTCGGAGCCAGACCATTGAGCGCTAAGGCTATGGTATCGGCAACACATCTATCACAAGTACACACTTCAAATTGACGCATAAAGTAGATTATCTTGTCTCTAACAACTTGCTCCATAACATTTAACGTAACAAAGTCAGGTTCTTTTTTTACCGGAGCGGTTTCAGGGGCAGGCGTTGGAGCCGCTTCAGCTTTCGGCATGTCGTTTGTTTCCATCGTTTCCGTCTCAACGGACTGTTTCGGAGTCTCTACTGTATCTGTCTCAGTAGACTGTTGCGGAGCCGTTGCAGTTTGTTCTGTTGCTTCCGCCATCGTGGTTTCGATAGCTTCGTCTGCCTCCGGTGTCGTGGTTTCCGCAGCTTCGTCTGCCTCCGGTGTACCTGTGGCAGCCTCTAGTTCTTTGGTAAGCTGCTCTTGTATAAGTTGTGCCAGAGCATCGTCTTCGGTTTTATCTATGACAGAGATATTCTGTGGGGAAGCCGCCGGTTTATCTTCTGTTATATTGGCGGCTTCCGTATTCTGTGTTTCTTGCGTTTCTTTTTCTTTGTCTTCGTGTCCTGCCAAAAGATTCAGAACATGAGAGGTTTTGTTACTTTTTCTTGCCATTTATTTTCCCTCCTGTGTGCCGGATGTGAATGTTACAACCTCATCAACGAAAGCCTGATAATCCAGAGCCGGTTTAGCATATGGTGAGTGATCGTATATACTTGAGCCATGAGCCGGGGCTTCGGCAACAGTTACGCTTGTACGTATCTGTGTGTCAAATACTCTTGTCCCAATCTGAGAGGCGATATTTTCTGCCATTTCTTTTACTTCTCGTGCGAGAAGTGTGCGTTGGTTATATCTGGTGAGCAAAATGCCAAGGACGTTCAGAGACGGATTCAAGCTTTGTTTTACGGAATCAATCGTTTCTTTTAACTGTGTCAGTCCAAGCAGACTGAGGATTTCCGGCGCCATCGGAATGATCAAATGGTCTGCGCATGCATAAGCATTTACGGTTAATATGTTTAAAGCCGGAGGAGTGTCAATGACAATGTAATCATAGTCGTTTAGAACAGGCGCCAGTGCGTTCTTTAATAAAAGCTTCCTGCCGGCAGATGTAAATTCAAGTTCTGCACTGCTCAATAGAATATTAGAAGTGATAATATCACAATAATCGGTAGTCTGTATTGCGTCCCGAATCCCAACAGAGCCAGTCATTACGTCGTGTATCGTAGAGCACTCCTCAATATCAAGTCCGAGACTGAATCCTAAACTGCCCTGTGGATCTAAGTCGATTGCAAGTATTTTTTTATCATAGAAAGAGGCAAGTCCAGCAGCCAGCGCGCTTGATGTGGTTGTCTTGCCTACGCCCCCTTTTTGGTTCGTGAGAGCAATTATAGTAGCCAAAATAAATTCCTCCATTCGTAATAAAAGTTCTTAAACCTATTATTTAAAGTATACTATATGCCGATAGATAAGTACAGGGTAAATTTGAATTTGTAAAGTTTGAATTGATTATAATAACAGAGAAAAGGAGAGATTATTATGTATGGTATTGGCGGCTTGAGTGGTTCAACAAGTAATAGTATTAGAGGCTTTGGCGGACTTGCCAGCGGACTTGACAGAGATACTCTGATTGAGCAGATGACTTATTCTACGAAGATTAAGATTGAGCAGCAGAGACAGAAAAAGACTTCTTTGGAGTGGAAGCAGACTGCTATCCGTAATATTACAGATAAGATGATTAATTTTGGAGATAAGTATACATCAACGATGTCTTCTGCTACAAACTTATTCAGTTCTATGTTCTGGGGACGTTCTGTGATTACAGCGCAAGGTGCGAATAGTAAGTATGTCAGCGTATCCGGAACGGCACAGTCAGGTTCATCGCCGTCAATTTCGGCAATCAAACAGTTGGCTGAGAAGGCAAGATTGTCATCCTCCGGAAGTGTCTCTGACAAAACACTGGAGAGTGGAGGGATTGATCCTACAGCAGAAGAGACAGTTGAAAACTTGCAGGGCAAGTCTCTGAAGATTAAGTATGGAACATCAGAGTATACGGTCTATCTGAGAGGCAAAGATGCGGATGGTAATGATTATAAGTTTGATACTGCCGCAAATGTTGCAGATTCACTCAATAAGATATTTGCAGATACTGAGATTTCGGGAGAAGACGGAGTTAAGAATCTGGCAGATGTTTTAAAGGTTGAAACAGACGGAGATAAGCTTACGTTTAAGAATATTAATAATGCTGGAAATACATTAGAGATTACAGGCGGATCAGCTCTTGAAACACTGGAAATCGAGAAGGATACCGCAGTTACAAGCGAGGGTGTCAGCTCTAAGGAACTGACTGAGGCTGAACTGATGAGAAAAGTATCTTTCGCAGAGAAGATTGCAGGAAAGGAACTGACTTTTCAATACAATGGAAAGACGGCTTCTATTAAGCTTCCATCAGAAGAAGAGCTGGCAGGAAAGTCCGGGGAAAATTTGATGAAGGCAATCACAGACTCCATGCAGGAGCAGTTGGATACGTCTTTTGGCAAAGGAAGAATTGAAGTCAAAGCAGAAGAGAGTAATGGCACTTATAGTCTGAAGTTCGAGACGAAGATTCCGGGCGGTGGAACGGATTCAAGTTCTACGCTTTCTATCTTGAATGGAGACAGCGCTCTTATGGGAGAAAATGGAGCGCTTAAGCTGAACTATGGAGAGTCTAACAGGGTGAATCTGAATGCGAAACTTGAGGAAGCAGGATTTGCGAAAGGTATTGACTGGAACGGTAAAGATAGTGTGAAAGTAAATATCAGCGGCAAGGAAATCGAGATTAAGAAAGACGATACTGTCATCAGCTTAATGGAGAGAATTAACGATGAGACGGACTTAACTATCAGTTATCAGGAAGAAAGCGATAAATTTACTGTTACTTCCAAAGAGGAAGGCGCGAGCGGTTCTATCTGGTTTGGTGCAGATTCCGATGGAGATGACACAGGTTTAGGAATTTTAAAGAGTATGTTCGGCGCCGATGCGCTGCCGGAAGAAGGCAGTGAGATTCGTGGACAAGATGCCATTGTAATGGTGAAATATGGAGATTCCGGTGAAGAGGTAGAGATTCGCAGAGATTCTAACAGTTTTACATTAGACGGCATGACCGTTGGATTAAAAGGAACGTTCGGATATAAAGAGGAAAATGGAACTCTCGTTCGTGATAAGGACGCAGAGGAGATAACATTTAGTGCCAAGGTAGATACAGAGAAGGTTGTCGAGACTGTCAAGAAGATGGTTGAGGAGTATAATGAGATTATTAAGCTGGTTAATTCTGAAGTAACGACTAGACCAGACCGCTCTTATGCACCGCTGACATCCGATCAGAAAAAAGAGTTAAGCGAAGATGAGATTAAGCTTTATGAAGAACAGGCTAAAAAAGGTCTGTTGTTCGGTGACAGTGATCTTAATGCATTGAGCAGTGATCTCAGATGGGCGATTAATCCGATGGATCTGGCGGAGCTGGAGAAGATTGGAATTGGTGTATCAAGCACTTATTCTGACAATGGTAAGCTTACATTTGATGAGACGAAATTTAAAGCGGCATTAGAGGCTGATCCGGAGAATGTACAGAACTTATTCACTAAGAATGGTACAGTGGATGCAGATGGAAATGTAACGTCTGGATCCGGACTTGCGGTGAATATGAAGAACGTTGTGAAGAAGTATGCGAACAATATTGGAAGTTACGGAGTCCTTGTTGAGAAAGCAGGTACTTCAAAGGCTCCGCGAAGCATTACAGATAACGCTATTTACAAACAACTGGAAGAGATTAATAAGAAGATAGATATTTTTGAGGATCGACTGAAAGCAGAGACAGATCGTTATATTAAACAGTTTACAAGTCTGGAGACTCTTATTTCTCAGATGAACAGCCAGAGTAGTTACTTGAGCCAGTTTGGAGCTTCTTTCTAAGAAGTTTGATGAAAGGGAACTAATATGTATCAAAATGGATATGAACAATATAAGATGCAGTCTGTCAATACAATGACATCCGGCGAGAGATTATTACTTCTCTATGATGAGTTGCTCAAACGTCTGACAAGAGCACAGCTCGCGTTGGAAGAAGAGGAATACGAAATATTTGAGAGAGCAGTTGTGCGCTCACAGGAGATTGTCCAGTATTTGAATCATACTTTGAATATGGAATATAGTATCAGCATGGATTTGCGCAGAATGTATGAATTCTTTTTATTTGAGCTCAGCAGACTGCAGGCAGGCAGAAACCCAGTGGTAATTGAGGAATTGAAGCCGCTTGTGTCAGAACTGCGAGATGCATTTAAGGAAGCCGATAAAGTGGCCGGAACATAAAGTGGAGAAGAGTATGGAGAACCAGAATGAACTTTTAGTCGAGATATTAAAGCTGGAACAGAGAAATTATACAGAGCTATTGGAGATTGAACGACTGACAAAAGAGCTTGCAGATACCCTTTCCAGGAATGACAGAGATTCGGTGCAGCTTCTCTTGGAGATGCGTAAGAATGAAATGGACAAAGCAAGCGAGACAAAACGCAAAATATATGCTATTCTAGAAGCGGTAGACAGTATGGAAAGAAAAACGATGGCTTCGCTTCTGAATGGCTGTGAGCCGGAAGAATCAGAAGATGAGTTAGCGAAGCGGCTTGTCTCAGTCAGTAGACAGATGAAAAGCGTTTTAGAACGTACCATTGATATTGATAAGGTTATCAGTCGTAAACTGGCGGGAAAAGCTTCTTTTTATGAGAACCAATAGAAACAAAGAGCTGTTGTACCAACGAATAGAAGAGGCACAATGGCTCTTGTTTTTTGAAGGAAGGAATCCATATGATAGAAATTGTATTTGATCATGTTACGAAGATGTTTCGGGATGAAATCGCATTGGAGGATGTATCATTCGAGATAGAAAAAGGAGAGTTTGTCTTTATTACAGGTAAGAGTGGAGCAGGGAAAAGCACGCTTTTACACCTTCTTATGAAGCAGGAGGAGGTAACGTCGGGCCAGATTACGGCTTGTGGGAAGAGAGTGGATTTGATAAAAAAGAACAAAATACCGTATTATAGGCGTAAGATTGGTATTATGTCTCCGGATATAGGAATGTTGGGAGACCGGACGGTATATGATAATATTATGTTGGCGCTTATGGCGGCGGGAAAAGATGATAGGAAAATGAGAAGCAGGATTCTGCGCGCTCTTGGACTGGTGGGCATTGCAGGGAAGGCAAACGCATTTCCGAATGAATTGTCCGGGGGAGAGCAGGCTCGTGCGCTGTTAGCTCGTGCGCTGTCCACAGAGCCGCAGGTTTTACTGGCAGATGAACCTACCGCCAATTTAGATCCAGATATGTCATGGGATCTAATGCAGCTTTTCGATGAGGTGAATTATCATGGGATTACGGTATTGGTGGCGAGCCATGCGAGAGAGCTTGTCACGATCATGAAGAAGAGAAATATAACGCTGGTTGCCGGAACAGTGGCGGCGGATGAAAAGAATGCAATTTACAACCCAATTGCGACAGATATTTTTGAAGAAAGAAGAATTAGAGAAGAAAGAAAAAAAAATGAAAAAAAATGTAATATTTCTAATAAATGTTCCGATATATAATAATGACGGATATTTTTTGTATAAGGAAGTGAGATAGATTAATTACGAAACCAGATATATGTTTATGCTGTTGAAGGCTGTCATTAATCAGCGCCCTGCACCGGTGTTGAGAAAGGCAATAAATTGGGAAGTTCTGTTAAAGGAATGTGATTTCCATAATGTTCTCAGTATTGTATATCTGGGAGCTCTGGGAGTAGAGAAGAACGGTTTTATAGATTCGCAAGAACAGTTTTATCAAAAGTACCATAAGGCTCTGCTTCTTAATAATGCATTTGAGCGCGCAGAACAGGTGCTCATGTGGCAATTGGAAAGACATCGTGTACACGCATTGATTCTGTCGGGGGCTGGATATAGGAAACTATATCAGCAGCCGGAGATGGCTCATCTTGGAGCTATTGAGATTTTTTTGGAAGATACAGAAATGTGCGTTGTGCATCAATTTATGAAGGATATGGATTATGAACGCCAGGAAAATCGGGTAGATGGAGGAATCATTTATACAAGGATTCCCGGACTGAAGGTTGTGTTTTATACACAGTTTCCAGTTGAGAATAAGGTGTACAAGAAACGTTTTGCAGGTGCGATTAAGAGATGCCGCTTGAAAAACGATTATCGTTTTATTCATATATTGGAAAAAGAGGATGAGTATTTCTATATCGTTGGAAAGATGGTTGAGTTGTATGTAAGAAAACTACTCAAGATAAGAGATATTCTTGATTACTGGCAATTTTTACGAATGCTTGAAGAAGAGTTCAAGTGGGAATTTGTTAAAGATTTTTTGCAAAAAGCCCAATTTACAGATTTTTCAATTCAAATATATAATCTTGCGCGAATGTGGTTTGAAGAGGGAGATGTTCCGTATGATGACGTGACAGTACAGTTAGAAGAGTATGTTCTCTCGGGTGGAGAGAGAAATAGATCTTTAGGAGACCGCATACTTCCAAGAGAGGGGTTACGCTTGGATTTCTATGAGCGAGATCGGGAAAAAGAGTGGTCGCTAAAGAAAAGAACATGGTATTTTCCGCCAAAAGATTATATGGTACAATATTTCCCAATTTTAGAGCGTTTTCCTTTTTTACTGATATTTTGTTGGATGATCCGGCAGATAAGGCTGATGAAGCGGGCGGCAGTAAAAAAAAGGAAGGAATTACAGGATATTCTTATTAGATTATCACATATAAGAACTAAAGGCAAAGAGGAGGATGAATATGCTGAAGAAACTAAAAATAAGAAGTAAGTTAATAATGGGGTTTAGCGTGGTACTGATTTTTAGTATTATTATTGCGTTAATATCGATTAGTAAACTTAAACAGACGAATCAGGAGCTAGAGTATTTTGTGGAAAAAGTGATAAAAGCGGATGACGCTATCAAGGGGAATCGTATCTCTGCAAATATTGCTGCTCGTCGTTTGAGAGACTGTGTAATTTCTGAAGAGGTGACATCAGAGAATAAAAAGAGTATTGAAGATAATATGGAGCAGATACGTACTAACTTCGAACTTGTTGAGAAGCTGAACATTCTGGATGAGAAAGCATTAAAAGAGTATGAAGATGCGATGTACGCATGGTTTGAAATTGGAAATGACGTGCTTCAGGCAATGGACGATGGTAACTTTAAGCTGGCTCACAAAATTATTCTTGAGGAGTGTACACCGGCGCTTGAGAATGTAGTAAATGTAGTAAAACCGTTAAACGAGCAAACGGCTGCTATTCAGGAGAAGGCAATAGAAGATAGTGTTAAGATGACAAATAATGCAGTTATTCTCGTTGCATCATTGCTTGCAGTATCTATTATATTAGCGCTTATTATTAGCATAAAAGTTACAAAAATGATTGTACGTCCGGTAAGACAAGTAGAAGAGGTTATGAGCGGAATTGCAAACGGACAGATGTCTCATCAGTTGGATTATGATGCTGAAGACGAAATTGGTGCTCTCGTAAAGAATGTTCGTCTTACTTGTACCAAACTTGGTGATATTGTGAAGAATCTGACCTATCTTATGAATGAGATGGCAAAAGGAAACTTTAATTTGAAATCAGATGAGAGTCTTTATCCAGGAGATTTTGGACCAATCCTTCAGTCTATTCGTCATATGAACCACAATCTGAGCGATACATTGTCTCAAATTAATGAGGCGTCAAATCAGGTTGCAAGCGGAGCAGATCAGGTGTCTTCAGGCGCACAGGCGCTTTCTCAGGGAGCTACAGAACAGGCAAGTTCTGTAGAAGAACTCGCGGCAACCGTTAATGAGATTTCTCGTGAGATTAAGAATACTGCAGGTAATTCTAAAGAGGCAAGTGAGAAAGTATCACAGGCACAGGCAGAATTAACAGTATCTAATGAACATATGCAAGAATTAATTGTTGCAATGGGAGATATCAGTCAGAAATCCGGCGATATCGGAAAGATTATTAAGACTATTGAGGATATTGCATTCCAGACAAATATTCTTGCGCTGAATGCGGCTGTAGAGGCGGCTCGTGCGGGAGAAGCAGGAAAGGGATTTGCTGTTGTAGCTGATGAAGTTCGTAATCTGGCTTCTAAGAGCGCAGAGGCAGCGAATAACACAACTGTTCTGATTGAAGGAACTATTCAGGCAGTTGAAAACGGTACAAAGATTGCCGATCAGACAGCACAGGCATTGCTTGAAACTGTAGAGGGAACTAAGAGCGCTGTAAATTATGTGGATAAGATTACTGTGGCAACAGATGAGCAGTCTAATGCAGTTGCTCAGGTAACTCAGGGATTAGATCAGATTTCAAGTGTTGTACAGACGAACTCTGCAACAGCACAAGAGAGCGCTGCTACAAGTGAAGAGTTATCCGGTCAGGCACAGCTTTTGAAAGATTTGCTATCTCAGTTCCAATTGCGTGATACAAGTGGCAGATTCTCCGGCTAGGATATTCAAATACATATGTATCGGATGTGTAGAGAATAATTTGATAAGTATAGAATGAAGAAAGAGTGGAAACAAATTTTGTTTCCACTCTTTTTGAGTATCTAAAGAAAGTTATAAGTTCTTTTTAATAAGTTCCCCCAGAGTTTGCATAGATGCAGATTGGGAAGCTTTCTTATTTTCATCAGCAGCTTCTTTTAACTCGGAACGGAGAACAGGGATTTCTTTCGGTGCATCAATGGCAAGTTTTACCCAGTCCGGGCCGGTTTCTACAACTGTCAGAGTAATATTTTGATTAATGGAAAGTGACTGACCTTTCCGTCGTTGTAGTATAAGCATATGTCTAGTCCTCCTTCTTCATTAGACCGCCAAGTTCATGACGGAATGTATACTCGGTATTTTCCAGCATAATCTGCTTGGCTTTATTGCTAACAGTATTAATAGCCAAAGGAGCTTTCAGGTTGACCGTAGAAGCTGCTACAGAGTCACGAATCACACAAATCACATAACATGCGAGATTGTCGTTGTTATCATTAATTTCAAGTTCCTTTTTGTCCTGTGCAGAGAGCGTAAGGGCATAGTCGGAAACAAGAGTAAAAGGGTCCATTAAAACAAAAGATAGATTTTCATCATCTAAACTTTGCAGGGAGAGCATAGCACTGTCGTCTTCCTGAAATGGAATACAAAGATATTGTGAGTATTCTTCAAAACCAAACAGTCCATTTAAGATCTGAATCACATCATCATTGTCATAAGTAACATTTCCAAAGTATTTTGCTTCAATATTCAAAGTAATACCTCCTTATGTGTATAAATGTATATGGTAAGTGTATACAAAAGTAAGGGCCTAATTTCATTAAGCCCTTACATCTAATGCTTCATAATTTGGATCAGCACTCGGTGGAACATAGATTGGTCCGCCAATGTATTCAATTAATAAATCAGGTTGTTGTGTAATTGTAAGTTCAATATTGCCAGGAATAAATTCAAAGTTTCCATTTGCAACCTTCAAATCAAAATTCAACTTATCCATCTGATAGTTAATTGTCAGACTGGCAGGCTGATAATTTATCTCAACAGGCTCTGTCGGGATAAAACCTAATTGAAAATCACCGGTAGGAAGCTGTGTGCGTTGTGCAATAACTTGATTAATAGCATCTTCTCCAATATCTGTTTTTAACATGAGTTGTCCCTCCTGGGCAAACTGGGCAGTTGCGTTATAAGCTGCTGTCTTTCCTTTTTCGGCGCTCTGTTTCACACTTCTTGCAGTGGTAGGTGTAATAGAATTTCTCGCTTCAAAAGTATCAAGATTTAACCGTACAGGACGGCTCTTAATGGAAAGACCTCCTTCATTTCGTCTGATTTCCAACTCAGCCTTGCTATTCTGATATTCTAACCTGGCCTTATTGATTTTGAGTTCGTACTGAATTGGTACGGTTGTGATTTTAATAAGCTGTTCCATACTGTGGAATCCCCCCTTTCATTTTTAAACATAATTATTTCATAAAGTCAATAAATGAAGGCGATAAAATATTGGTTCCAACTTTCAGAGCGGAATTATAAGCATACTGCGCCCATGAGAAGTTAGTAATAGCGGCCGCCATATCAGCATTGACAACAGTGTCATATTGCGTAGCAAGGCTGATCTCATTTGTTTTTAAGCGCTCCTTAGTTGTGTTCAAGAACTCTGTCTTTGTACCAAGAGTTGTTACCTGCTCTAGTACGGTACTTCTTCCTTCGTCAAATCCGTCCAAAAGTTCTTTGAATTTGTCTCTGTCAAAGTTATCTGCTTCAAGTACATTTGCAATTTCTCCCGCAAGAAGAATCATGTTCTTTGGATTACCATTCGCATCCTGACCATATCCTATCAAATTGAGACCAGGAAGACTGGTGTTAAAAGCGCTGGATGGATCTAAAGAACCATCGGCAGAAGAGGAAAGACCAAAACCTAAGTCAATGTATAAGGATTCTTTCGATAATTCGTCCAAAATAGCTTGATTAGCAGGATCATTCACGTCTTTTCCACGATAAGTCAGAATCTGCTTACCGCTGGCATCGGTTTTCAATGCAAACGGAGGTTCCTTTCCGTCGCCGCCGGCAAATACATATTTGCCTTCGTAGGAAGCGTTGAGACTAAGAACCATGCTTTCCTGAGCACCGCGCCATGCATCTGCATAGGTCTTACGTGTTTCTAAAGAACCGTTTGTTCCATTTAAGGATTCAAGACCGTATTTCTTACTAAGCGTTTGTGCGACATTATTAATCTGCATAGCGGCATCTTCCTGACAATCCTGAAAGGACTGTGCGTCTTCAACATTATTTAAGTAGTCTTGGTTCTGCGCATATCTTTTTTGTAAAGTAGCGGCACGAAGAGCACTGGCAGGATCTTCGGAAACGGAATTGAAGTTGCGTCCGGTCATAACTTTCGTTCTGCAACTGTCTAAGTTAGAAAGAGACTGCCCTAAGTTAGATTTATAATTTCTTAATATTGCGTTTGTTGTGATTCTCATATTATTCCTCCTGATTATCTTCCGACAACACCGGTTCTATTAATTAATGTATCCAGAGCTTCATCCAATGTGGTCATAAGTCTGGCCGCGGCAGTGTAAGACTGGTTAAAATGCATCAAGTTCATACCTTCTTCATCTAACTGAACGCCAGATACGCCGTCACGAGAATTGGCAGTCTGATTAAGGACAGCAATTTGATTCGTAACCATTGTCTCAGCAGATTTCTTATCAACACCGAGAGTACTCTCAATATTTTTAAAGCAGTCAGTAAAAGAGCCTGTGAAGAATGTATTTCCATTTACTTTAAATTGAAGATCACTGTCAAATAATTTAATCATGTTTAAGACGCTGTCATTTGCAGTTGCGCCAATCTTACCATCTATAACATCAGTAGAATTAGTGACTCCATAAGTGCCGTTTACCCAGTTGTCTGCAAGTTTGATATTAGAAGCGCTAAAGGGCTTATTTGGATCAATTTGCTCGAACAGTGGACGATCTTCCATTTCATACTGACCAGAACCGGGAGGGTTTTCTATCGGCTTACCATTTGCATCCAACTTTACAGCTTTATTTGCCTCGTTTAATGCAGTAGCAAAAGTTTCTACAAGAGAATCGAATGCCTTTTCATAGTAACCAAGTCCCTTGAAGTCACTGTTGTCGAAATCTCCAGATTTGTTCAGGAAGTCCAGAGTTCCTTTTAACGTTCCAGAACCAAGAGTCTCTGTTACGTCTATGACTTTACCGCTACTTAGATCGCCAACGGAAAGGGTAACAGGCTGACTGCTGATGTCTGCATGAAAAGATGTATAATTCATATCAGAAATCAATGAAATCTTCGTTCCATCTGTTGTCGTAAAGGAAACGTCTAACACTTCCACTGTCTGACCGGGACCAATCGGCTTATCAGAGTATTTTACGGAAATTGGAAGATAGCTTGATAACTGATCAAGCAAATCGTTTCTCTGATCCTGAAGCTCCAGAGCAGGATTACCGAGTATTTGGCTGTTCTTAATACTTGTATTAAGATTGGAGATATTCTCAAGAATCTGGTTTACTTCCGGAATATCTGTAATGACAAATCCTTCGTTTGCATCCTTACGGATAGCTTCTAAGTCTGTCGCAGTGTTGTGGAACAGGTTGAGAAGAATCTGCATATTAGAGCGGACCATTGCGTCAAATTCCTTATTCCCGGTTTCCTTAGACAGACTGTTCAAAGAACTGGTAATACTTTCAAGAGCGGTGCGGATACCGTTTCTTGTAGTCTCATCAAAAACAGGCTCTAATTGCTCAAGACCAGCGGCCATTGCATCGGAAGTTCCAAGTTTTGCCATCTGGGAACGGTACTGCATATCAAGGAAAGGATCGCGAAGCTGTGACACACCTGTCATCTGAACTCCATATCCTACAGTTACATTAAACGGCGAATTATGAAAATCAGCGCCTGTTGTACTCAAGCTGCTAATATCCAAACGCTGTCTTGTATAGCCTATAGTATTAATATTCGCAATATTCTGACCGGTTACATCAAGTGCGCGCTGACTTGCGGCCATTGCAAGCTGTGCGGTTGTAAAACCTGCAAAAGTTGAACGTATCATTCTATATTCCTCCTAGTCTTTTAAACTGAACGGCTTGTAAAGTGAGTTTCTTTTGAATTTTCCGACACACCCTTGGGAGAATAAACTTGTTCTCCGGCGGAAGCGTTCTGCAGAGAATTCTGTATGTTGTGAAGATTAACTTCTATAATATCTTTAGAACTGGTGGTAACGGATTGAAACGTCTGAACCTGTTGCGATAATGTATCGAATAATGGTTTTAACACAGGCCGAACGTCTTCAGGAGCCTTTTCCAAAATCTGACGGAAAGTAAGTTCCTCCATACCAAGCGCTTTCTGAGCCTCTTCCCGTCTCTTTTCAAGACCGCGGAGACGAAGAATTGCTGCTTGTTCTTTGTTCATACATTCTTCTACAAAACTCACCTGATTCTTAACCGCAGCGTCAAGTTTCTTTTGCTCAATGGGAATCAGCGTGTCAAAAAGGTCATTAAATTCTTTTATGACCTCTATAAACTGTGAAAAGTCTTTCATATCTATCTCTCCTCAACCAATAGAATCTTAGCTGCAATTGCAATAGGATCCGGCTGGTAAGAACGAGTGGAAACCTGTTTACGCAAATCTTGCAGATATTCTTGTGAAACGGGAGCTGCGACATCGGAAGATAATTTCTTTGCAAGCGCACTTGAAAAGGTATGCTCTGCAATATCTCTCGGATTCGACTGTATAGTTATAGCATCGAAATTATGCTCACTGTCCAAAGTTTTGTAAGTTCCTGTCTTCCCTTTTGTATGAGAATGTAAATCAGTATATGTTTTTAATATATTATTATTGGATATTTTCATAGATGTTCTCCTTTATTTAAGTGGCTATCTGGTAAAGTATCCTGATATTTTACATATCGACAGAAACTGAAAATTCATAACGTTCTGATAAAAGAATCTTAGCTGTTTACATCTTTTTCAAATGATTCATCAGTACGGAAGGAATGTTATTACAGGAGGATTGTACTGTGACAGCTCCGAGATTATACGCCACCATCGGCATACCGTATACAACGCAGGATTCTTTGTCTTGACCGATAGTGAAGGCGCCTTTTTGCTTCATTTGAAGAAGGCCATCAGCTCCATCACGTCCCATACCGGTCATAATAATTCCTACTTGATTGATTGTTACATTTTTGGCAATAGAGGTAAACAGTGCGTCTACAGAAGGCGCATGACCGCTTACCTTTTGACCCGGGAATACTCGTACGGCATAACTTAAGTTAGAACGTATGACTTCCATCTGCATACCGCCAGGAGCGATGAGTACCAGTCCCGGACGAATCATATCCCCGTTTTTCGCTTCTTTTACTGTCAGGTTACAAAGACGATTCAGCCGCTCTGCGTACATAGCAGTGAATCCTTCCGGCATATGCTGGGTAACGACAATACCGGGCATTTGAGCAGGAAGCTGCTTTAGTACATCGAGAGTCGCTTCGGTTCCACCGGTAGAAGCACCAATACCAATAATCGTGGAATTAAGAACAGAAGATGGTAAGGTGGAATTAATCACTGGTTTTGACGATATGTCGGCAGATGTTCCGAGAGAAACTTTGTTTGCATGTACTTTAGCTTTTGACGCTATAACAACTTTCGTTTTTAGATTAGAAAAGAAAATATCTTTGGAGTTATGAGCGCTCAGATCCGGCTTTCGAACAAAATCCACCGCTCCGGCTGAGAGTGCTTCAAAGACAGAAAGGTTCAGTGAGGACACTAAAATGACGGGCAGTGGATTCGTTGGAAGCAGTTGCTTTAAAAAATCTATTCCGCTCAGACCAGGCATTTCTACGTCCAGAGTGATTACATCTGGACGTAGAATAGGAATTTTATGTTTGGCGTCGAAAGCATTGATTGCGTATCCGACGACTTCTATATCAGGATGTGTAGACAGATTTTGAACCAATAATTCACGAAACAGTGAGGAATCGTCTACAACTAATACTTTAATTTTGTTATTTAACATAGTCAGCATCCTTTCTATTTACGAGAGCAGTTTTCCTATTCAGCTTTACGATAGGTTGCCGGGTTAAGGTAGTTATAAGGCGTACTCTCTTTATTCAAGCTTTCAGAATGACCAATTAAAAGGTATCCGCCGGGGTTGCTTGCGTTATAAAAGCGGTTCACGAGCGCATTCTTCGTATCCTGATCAAAATAGATCATAACGTTCCGGCAGAAGATTACATCAAATTTCAGGCGGAACTGGATAGGATTCATTAAGTTAAAGGTACGAAAGATTACATTCGATTTTATTTCCGGCGAGATAGTGTATAATCCTGGTTCTCCGGCAGAACGGAAATACTTGGATTTCCATCCCGGCGGAAGTTCTTTCAGAGATGCTTCATCATATACAGCGTTTTGGGCTGCGGTCAAAGCATTCTGAGAAATGTCTGTTGCAAGAACGCGGGTATCCCAGGCAGAAGCCTTTGCGCCGAAATACTCTTTGAGAATCATAGAAATCGTATAAGGCTCTTCTCCTGAAGAACAACCGGCGCTCCAAATACTTAAAACCTTGTTGGTTTTTGTTTTTTCCAGCCATGGAAGAATCGTGTCTTTGAAAAGGTCAAAGTGTACCTTCTCTCGCATAAAATATGTGTAATTTGTTGTGAGTTTATTCAGCATTAACTCTAAATCTTCCGGTTTTTTATTTTTCAACAGATAATCCACATATTGTTGAAAGGTGGTAAATCCCATGGAAATGATCGTGTTGGAAAGTCTTCCAGTGATAAGTTGTTTCTTTTTGGACAGATCAATTCCGTAATTTTGTTTTACAAAATGGACGAGACGTTGAAAATCCCCTTCTGTAATCTCTAACATGTGTATTGTACTCCTTTTGTTTTAGTATGTCTGTATAAGCTGTTCGCAGTCTAAAAATAGAATTACGGAACGCTCGCCGGAAGAAATCATTCCATTGATCAACTCCTGCTGATTCTCGACCGGAACCGCAGAGATACGACTGCGGTCAATATCCATTACCTGCTGTACTGCGTCTACAATAATACCAATAGAGATGGAATTGATATTAAGCACGATCAGGCAGGTTGTACTTGTAAAGTCGATGGGCATTTTTCCCATGCGGCGACGTATATCGATAATTGGAATGATCTGACCTCTCAGGTTGATGATTCCTCTAACATAGTCCGGAACAAGCGGAAGCATTGTAATAGCATGATTGGTAAGAATCTCTGTTACGTAGTTCGTGCTTACTCCTATGGTCAGGCCATCAGAAGTGAATGTGAGGAAGCGCTCCGTAGAAATAATAGCTTCCGGCTCACCTGTCTGTTCCTGAATGATGTTTTCACTTGTATCTACTGACATAATTACTCCTCCGATTTCTGTAAGTTTAGTGATTTAATAACGGTGTTGTGCAGCATTATATAAGTTGAGTATATCAAGGATAATGCTAATATTTCCATCGCCAAGAATTGTGCAGCCGCTGATTCCATAGTCTTTAATGTTGAAATTGCTGAGGAATGGCGGGAGCGGTTTTACTACAACCTGCTGTTCTCCGAGTAGTTCATCTACGAACAGGCAGTAGGATTTATCACTTGCTTCAACCCAGATCAAGATACCGTCTTCGATATTTGTTTTTTCTGTTTCTATATGATATAAGTCATGTGCACGAACAATCGGGTAGAATTTATCCATGCGTTTGATAATCTCATTGCCGCTTGCATCTAATATAATCTCTTCTTTCTGAGCTTTGAATGAAGAAAGAATATTGGCAATCGGAATTGTGAACATGGATTTTCCAACGGAAACTTCCATTCCATCTACAATTGCCATTGTAAGAGGAATCTTCAAGGTTGTACAGCTTCCTTGCCCCAGTTCGCTTGTAATAGAAATGGAACCGCCTACGGATTCAACATTCTTTTTTACAACGTCCATGCCGACTCCACGACCAGAGAACTCTGTAACAGATTCATTGGTTGAGAAACCTGGGAGCATAAGAAGAGAAAGAATCTCTTTCTTAGTATATTCGCTTGCCGGTTTGGTTAGAATACCGTTTCGCTCTGCTTTGGCAAGAATAGCTTCTGTGTCCATTCCGCGGCCATCATCCTCTACAGAGATAATAACTTCACTTCCGGTGTGGGTAGCAGAAAGAATAATCTCAGCCTGAGGTTCTTTTCCAGCAGCAATACGTTCTTCCACAGATTCTTCAATTCCATGGTCCATGGAGTTACGTACAATGTGCATGATCGGATCGGCCACGCTGTCCACAATTGTCTTATCTACTTCTGTATTTTCTCCAATAATTGTAAGACGTACGTCTTTATTAAGTTTTTTCTTCATATCTCTGACAATTCGGTTCATCTTCTGGAAAGTTCCAGATACCGGAACCATTCTAAGAGACATGGCAATATCCTGAAGATCATCTGTCAGTTTTCTTAACTGACGTGCAGACTTCATAAAGTTATCTAATTTAAGGTTCTGAAGATCCGGTGAAGATGTAACCATAGATTCGGTAATTACAATCTCACCTACAAGCGCAACCAGACTGTCCAATTTGGACAGGTTGACACTAATAAGACTCTGTTTCACAGGTGCATTGTGTGAAGAAGAGGATGACGCTGACTTGGCAGGAGCACCGCTGGCAGCTTCTTTGTTGCCGGAATCGGCGTCTGTTGCCTCAGGAGCTTTTGATTTCGATTGTGCAGCAGCATTCTCAATTACTTCATAAGTCTCTATACTGTTTTGTTCCTTTATAATATGTAATGCTTTTTCGATGTCGTCATGAGAAGAGAAAGCAACAAAGAAACCGTTCTCGATAATTGACTCGGTAGTTTCAGAACTTGTCTCTACGTCTGACGGGAAGAATTCAAAAGGAACTTCCAAATCCTTAAGCGCTGTAACAACCATGAAAGCACGTAAGTTTTCCATACCACAGCCCTGTTCAAAGTGAATCCTTATAAAATAAGGAAGCTCGCTTTCCGGACAGCTGCTTATTTTCTGGTTGATAATAGCAATTTTGTTTTCATTATCAGATGAAGCTTCAGTCTTATCGTCCTTGCCAGCGTCGTTGTCGCCACCGCGGATTTTTTCTAAAAAACTATTAATATCTGTAATGACATGGTCGACATTATTACTAAGAGGCTCATTGTTCTCGATTTTTTCAACTTCGGCACGAAGAGCGTCAGTGGATTGGAACATGAGGTTGAACAAATCATTCTTATGTGATTCGTTTAAGGAATCCAAACCGTTTTCACGGATATAGAAGAACAAATCTTCTATATGATGTGCAATCTCCATTAAGGAAGAAAATTCCATCATGGCAGAAGAGCCTTTGATAGTGTGCATGATACGGAAGATTTCATTTACATCATTAGTTGTAAAATCTTCATTTTTCTCAGCCTCTATCAAAAGTTCATCCAATTGTTCTAAAAGAGTGTTTGTTTCATAAAGATACATTTCAAGCATGTTATCCATAATATTAGCACCGCCTTATTCAATATTATATAGTGAGTATATCGTCATTTTGGTTGAAAAAAATAAGAAAAAATTACAGAGTAGGTGAAAAAATGTCAAATATTTTAAAAGTAACGACTCCGGTAACGGGTTATGATACACCAATTAACAAGCAAAATCAACAGCAGACAGACGATTTGTCTATTAAAAATCCGGTTGCGCCGGATAAGGTTGTAAGGCCGGATGGGAGACAGGAATCCGGAGGGCAGCAAGAGGTACGTCCGGGAATTTCCTATGAATCCAACTTCGGTAACTTCGTTCAGAGTCTTCGTGATATTCCCAAACTGAGGGAGATCATGAATAAGATGCTGTTCAGTGGAATGGCTAATCTGGTGGAAGCGGGTATAGGTAAGGGGACGGTGGATGAGATCCAGAATTTGTTCCAGATGCTTAACCTTTCTCCAGAGCAGTTAAAAGATTTTATAAAGGGGCAGATGGCGGGAGCAAACCGGATGCAAGGACCGCTATTTGATATGATGCGCCAGATGATGCAAGAGGCTTCTACGGTTGAGTTGAAAGCGGGGATTTTGGATTTTCTGAAAAAATATAATGATATGTCCTCTTCTGAACATCTCCTTTCTAATATAGAAGGCGAATTGAAGGAGATGGAAGGGTATTTATTTCAGGGCGACCGGAATAGTCTGCGCGCTCTTGCGGCAAGACTTCAGCCAGGAGCATTGAGAAATAATGACAGGAACGTGGCGCTGTTAAAGAATGAGATTATTCCCTTCTTAGGAAAATACGTAGCAGAAACGAAAAATATGGGTACTCTGCGTGACTTGGTTGCTCTTCTGGCATTTAACACGTCGCGCTACGAAAATGCGAGCATGGATGGGCTTACACAGGCGTTTCAGCGTTTGATGAACTTCCCGGCATTCCAGAAGAGGTTCGAAGGCATGAACGCAGCAAGCTTTCGCGAGATGTTTCGTAATGTAGATTTTGACAGGGCGGCGGGAAAAACTGCATGGTCAGACAGCCTTCTTGATATTATTCAGGCGGGCGTAAAGGGAGAAGCCGGTGTTGAAAACAGAGAAGCGTTTTTAAATATTCTGAATGGAATGCTGGCAAATGAAAGTGTGTATATGCCGGTTATGCATGCAATGCTTCCTATGATTATAAGCGGTGTGCCTGTGTTTTCTGAAATATGGGTTGACCCGAATGAAGAGTCGGGGGAAGCAGGTTCGAATGAAAGAGGTGTGAAACTTCTGCTTAAATTTGATATGAAAGATGTTGGATTCTTCGACGTATTGTTGTATTATGAAAATGGAAAAATGGATATGCGGCTTCAATATCCTGAGAATCTTGCCGAGCATGAGAAAGAGATTCGAGAAGATATTAGGAAGATCATGAAGAAAAATAAGATAGAGCTGGAATATCTTGCAGTGGAAAAGGGAAAAGATTCTATTCCGGTTTCCGCCGCATTTCCTAAAATTTTCGAAAGGAGAAATACGGTAAATGTCACCATATGATGATTCGCTAAATAAAAAAGCTGTTGCATTGCGTTATGATGAAAATAAAAATGCGGCTCCTGTCATAGTGGCTTCAGGGCTTGGTTATGTTGCCGAGAAGATTGTAGAAATTGCAAATGACAATGGAGTGCCGGTTTTTGAAGATAATTCACTGGCGACTGTTTTGACTCAGCTTGACTTGGGAACGGAGATTCCGGAGGAGCTTTATCAGGCTATTGTAGATATTTATGCATATTTCTTGCATTTTGCATCAAGAGAACAGGAGAATCCGGCAGAGGCAGAGCAGGAAGAACCGAAGGCAGTGGAAGAGTAAATGGTTGAATAGTTACAAAAAAGTGATAAGTTAAAAAAAGTAATTGACAATAGAGGAAAATCTGGTATAATTACTTTTGCTGGAGAAATACTCAAGAGGCTGAAGAGGCGCCCCTGCTAAGGGTGTAGGTCGGGTGACCGGCGCGAGGGTTCAAATCCCTCTTTCTCCGTTGAGAGTAAAGACGGCTTGGAATATAGTTTTCAGGTCGTTTTTCTTTCTCCTGTAATATGAGCGTATGTGATGTAAGAAAAAAGAAGTGTTTGAGAAAAGATAAGAGATAGTAGGAAAACATATCTTGTAAAAACATAGATAAAACCCTGGAAAATAGTAACTTTTAAAGTTAATATGAAAAAAATGTAAAAAAAATCAAAAAAGGGGTTGACACTTGAAACATTCGGTGATATTATAATCAAGCTGACTCGCGGAACACAGCAGACAGCAAACAACCAAGAACCTTGATAATTAAATAATAGACAACAACCCTGAAGATTTC
>CAJTRE010000010.1 GCA_910578495.1 uncultured Dorea sp. | reverse complement strand
ATCCTCTACCACAGTATAATTACGAATCAATCCCTCTGTTTTAATTACTGCATGGTTATCTTCCATCCCTCTTCCTCCCAGTCTTATAATTTCTCTGCCAGTGTCTTTTTTATCTCCCGTTCCAAAAACTTGAGAACGAGTATTTTCACTGCCACATAGACAAACCAGATGACCGCTTCATACCCGGCATACCGAAGCAGCATATCTTTCGTGGGCATACGCATCCAAAAAGTTTCCACCGTAAAGACCAACACAAACGGTACAGAAAGCAGTAATGGAACCCAGACAAATCTTGAAACTTCTCGTTTCGCACAAGCAAAACGTTCTTTCTCCCTCATTCCAAAGTTTTCCATAAACTGATACCGGACCTTCATCTCCGGCAAATCCATCTTGGCTTTCATATACAGTAGGAACACTCCCTCCGCCAGAAGAAGCAGTATTACCAACCCGTTCACTCCACTTTCCAGCAGACGCTCAATATTTCTCTGTTGTATCTCTTCCCTCTTAGAATATGCGCTTTGCACCTGCGAATCAAAGAATTCATCATAGGCATGATTTTCACGAAACATCTGAATAATCTCATCTGCTTGATTCAGGTATGCCTCCGGCACATGGACAAGCTGCAGCTGATCCGGCCACTCGTGGATATTCACTTCAAGCTTGGCCTCCTCCGGCTCCACAGGTTCACCTGTCCAGATGTCCGTTGACTTCCAGTCATCTTTCATCTTTTCAAAATAAGCGTCGGAAAAAACAACTATATTCTCATAGATTCCTTTTCGGAAACCACCTGTTAGAATCACCCGTTCTTCTCCTGCAATTTCGCGAATCGGATACGTCTCTCTGCGGGTATACGGACTATGATTTAAAAGGGGCTGTCCGATATGAACAAAAGGTTCTTTCACTCCCATGTACCAGTCTAACGGTTTTGCATCTGTCCCCTCATCCTGTTGATATACAATATGGATATTCTTCCCGTTATCGGAAAGTCCCAGATCTTCTTTTGGTTCTTCCCCCGCAAGTTTCATAAGCTCCCGATATGTACTCTCAGACACACCGATATTCTGTCCCTGAAATGGGACAACTTCCAGAAATTTATTCGGCTCTGATGTAGCGTCCAATGTTGTCACACGCATCATAGGCAGAGTTGTAATCTTAGCTTTACATTCTTCTTTCAACTTATCAAACAACTCCCTGTCTTTTTCATCCCCGTCATTTGCCATACACACATAGTCATAGGGATAAATATTCTCTGCCTTTTGGGCCGCCTGATTAGACGATACCCGCATGGAGAAGAAAAACAATACACATACATCCAGCACCAGAAATAACATCATATATTTTACCGTTGTCTGGAAACGATAATAAACCATCTGCTCTTTCGGAAGGTCACGCAAATATTTTCCCATATTCTTTCGCTTACGCTCCAGATACATTCCTAAACCATTGCGAAACGCCAGATACATCCCAGCGAAAAACAAACACAGAAGATAAATATTCTCTGACATACGTCTCTGTCCAAAGAGAGAAAGACTCACCCCTATCAAAAATACACCGAGCGCAAGCAATACCATCCGGTATTTCCCCGGCATAGGTTCTTGTCTTACTGCCGCCGCCCTTCCGTCTGCCGATTTTTGCCCGGTATCTATATCATGGGCAAATCCGTAGGCCAAAAGGCTGACGAGAAACATAATAAATACTGTCATCATATACATCATGCTCTCTGGCATCGGTAAGCTTCCCAATTCTGGAAATATCTTTTCAATCCCTGTTCTGATCAATCGAAGCAGCACATTTCCAAGCAAAAGTCCTGCCGCCACAGAAATGATAAATGCAGCTGTCATTTCCACCATCCATGCCGCAAACATTACATTACTTCTAACTCCCAGCGTCTCAAAGAGTCCGTTGCCTGCCATTCTCTTCTTCCGGTAAAACGCAAGCACCAGCATAAGCAATAAAAATGTAATGATTATGCTGATCACAATAAACTCCATCATGATCGCGGATAAGGACAGCATTATATAATCATTATTTTGACTGCCTGCACTATTGCGGAGCATATTCCACAAACCTGCTCCTAAAAAAATAAATAGTACCGATACAATCCCCGCCAATAGTAAAAAGAAATAATCTTTCTGATTATGCCAGAGGTTCTTCCACAGAACTCGATAATGAAGCCTGCAATATCTTCCTGGAAACTTGAGTCTTCTTTTCCGTTCTTTCCGATATGCCTTTTTCGCCATGCGTTCTTCATGTGCTTTCTTAGAAGCCTCGTCCCACACGCCCATAATACGGATTGAGATAAACCACACTCCTGTTATAAGGATCATAAAAAACGGATAAACAAACATAGCTTTTGATATTGCACCCGCAGTATTTATTCCATCACCAGTAGTTACTCCATCCGGCCTCACACCTACAAACCCAACCTCTGCCCATGGCATACACATGACAACGGTCAGAATACTGGAAATAGTAGACAAGATTCTAGGCGCCATCTGGAAAAAAGAACATATCACAGAACTCAAGATCAATATCTGTTCTATCAACATACATCCAAACAGAATACCGCAAAAAATAATCATCACAGAAAGTTCTGCCTCTGTCAAATGCTCTATGCCTTTCGGAAAACATCTGCAAACAAAGTCTGTAAAACTCCCCTCTCTGAATGCTCCCCACAGAAAGGTGCATACATTATAGTTTCCTATCTCTGTCCGTATCCATGGATACAGAAGATACACTTGTAAAACCAACCCGAACAGAATCGTTGCAATCTGTTCTTTTGTTATAGATAATTTATGCTTCATCCTTCATTCCTTCGTTCCTTCAATGGTTTCTACAAGTTCCCCGCACTGATTTCTTTCATGATCTGCTCGTAAAATTCTTCTCTGGAGCCCTCTCTTTTCAACTCCTTCCGTACGGAACCATCTTTCAACATCAAAATTCTACTACAATAACTTGCCATCTCCGGGTTATGAGTAACCAGAATAATGGTCTTATTCATGTCTCTGTTAATATCCTCCATGACTTTATTCACGATATCGCCGGACTTTGCGTCTAAATTTCCGGTAGGCTCATCCGCCAGAATCACATTTGGATCATTGCAAAGCGCGCGGCAGATTGCCACCCTCTGCTTCTCGCCACCGGATAATTCGTACGGATTCTTCTCAAGCAGATGATGAATCCCAAACTGTTCTGCCAGTTTTTCAGCCTCTTCCCTTGCAGCTTTCGGCTCTGCCTTATCTAACACCATCGGAAGCATAATGTTCTCTTTCACCGTCAGAGCGTCCATCAAATAAAAATCCTGGAATACAAATCCAATCTCTCTTCTTCGAATATCAGACAGCTCATCTAACCATAAGTCCTTAGAATTTCTTCCCCGGAAAGAAATATCTCCCTCTGTTGGAGGATCGATTAATCCTAATACTTTCAAAAGCGTTGTCTTACCACATCCGGATTTTCCAATAATTCCTACATATTCACCTTCATAAATAGTAAAATCCAATCCTTTCAATACTTCTGTCTGCTCATTATCGCCCCATGAATAACCGCGGTGAAGTCTTTCCACTTTAAGAACTTCTGCCTCGTCTGCCAATGTTACCTGCACTTCTTCCATTTCTCTTCTCTTATCTTCCATTCTGATTTCCCTCTACCTTTCTGATTACATAATACTGGAGTCCTTTCAGTGCAATAACCTGCACCACAATATAAATCACCGCTGTCACGCTGATAATCTTTGCATATCCGAACATTTCTGCTGTACTGAAATGACGCAGTTTCCACAAAATCACCGTAAACATCGGAACACTCACTGCCGCTATGGCAAGCGGCCTCCATACAAAACGACGGATTTCTTTTCTAAGGGACGCTATTCTTTCTTTCTTTGGCATTCCCATATAGTCCAGAAATTCATAACGCCGTTTTGTCTCCGAAAGCTCGGACTCAATCTTCATATACAAAATAAAAATACTAATCACTAACAGAATTGCGATAATAAATCCATTGGAAATGGTATTCAAAAGACGCTCCGCAATCTTTTCACTGGCTGTCTCTTCTTTCCCATAATAAGACGGTACAATTCCATCGAATTTTTCATCCACTGCATGATTTTCCTTGAAGCTCTGAAGGGCTGTAATAAGTTTTTTCTGATCTGCGTTTTCACTGTCCGCCAACACTAATCGATTCGGCCACTCATGAATATTTACGCCTTCTACCGCTTCTTCTACCTCTGTATCTATATCTTCACCGGTAAGAACATTTTTCTTTTTCCAGTTCTCTTTTACAGATTCAAAATATTCATCCGAAAACACCACGATATTCTCATGAGTTCCCTCTCGAAATACACCAATTAAAGAACTCATTTCCGAGCCTGCGATTGTTCTTGGAATATAAATCTTATCCCTTACCACCCAGTCATGTTTTTCTAGCGGTTGTCCGATATAAATCTGCGGATTCTTTCTGGTCATATAATAATCAATTGGTTTCGCATTATCCCCAATATCCTGCTGATATACAATGTAGATCTTTTCTCCTTCTGCGTCTAGTTTCGGAAGAGGCTTTACTTCTTCTCCAAGCAGTTTCTTTAGTTCATAATAGGTAGACTCTGAAATTCCGATATTCTGCCCCTGCGGTATGACCGGAAAACGAAAATCCTCTAACCATACAGTACGGTCTACCGTCGTTGCCCGCACCATGGGGAATTCTTTTAACTTTACTCCTGCCGCTTCCATCTGTCCAAGCACTTCATCATCTTGACTGTTTGCCAGACATACATAATCATAAGGAAGCTGTGTCTCCGGCTCTGGTGCAAGAACCGGAGCAATGGCGTCTTTTGCAAATAACACGAAAGTACAAATGTGCAAAACCGCCAATAAGAATACATACTGGCTCGTCTTTTTAAACTTATGATACAAAGGATTGTTCGGAATCAAACTTCCATAATAACGATTCTCCTGCTTCCGCTCATGTCTCAGTGCCATTCCCCAGCCATTTCTTAAAATCAGATATACACCAAGCAAGAACAGAGCGATTGATGTGAATCCCTCTGCACTTTCCAGTTTGGAAAACTGGAATAACGCATATGTCGCAAATCCAACACCAACCAAACATCCAAGAGAGCTAAGTTGTCCCGGCATCTTCTCCTTTCGGATATCTCCGTTTCGCATCTTCGTCACATTGGTCTCCTTGTATACGCCGTAAGTAACTACGATTGCCAGTGCAAATACAAGTACAGCCATACCCAGAGTCTTTACATAGGTTTTCCCCGTCATCATACCAAAAATAATTTTACCGCTCAGGGCATACATCACCAGTTTCCGAAAACCAAATAGGAGCACATTGCCAAGTACAAGACCACCCAGAACAGACAATATAATGCTTGCTCCAAGCTCTATTCCTACAAACAGATTCAAAGTTTTCCGGCGGATACCCAGCGTAAGCAATACTCCAAAACTCTTCATTCTGTTTTTCAAATAGTAAATTAAAATATATGTAATCAAAAATACTGCCAGCGTAGTAAATACTACCATAAAATTCAAAAGTACGGCATCCATGCCCCGCCCACTGGCAAAATCATTTTTCGTATCCATTCCGCTTAAAAGTTCCTGCATACCGGAACTTACAAACAATAAGCCTATCGAGACAATGCCTGCGCCGGTAAGCAGACGGTAGTCTTTCCAGTTGTATTTAAAATTCTTCCAGATCATATGGTAAAAATCTTTGGAATATCTGCCGTCAAACCGAAGGCGTCTTCGTTTCTCTTTTTTCAGCTCTTTTCTTATCTTCTCATTTTCCTTCTCGCGCTTTGCAGCTTCATTCCATTCTTCCGCCATCTTGCCGCCGATAAAGGTGAATCCATAACTCATCAATATGAAAAGAGGATACAAGAAGGACAAAAGCCCTTCTCCCGACGCGCCCATCTCAAGGAAAAAACACGCCGCAAATCCCATTACCGAGGCGCTGGCTGCCAACGCATCTGCATAACGCTTCCTCGTCAGATTTAAAATCAGGTGAATCAGCATAAAAAGATGCGCAGTCACCATAATAAGAAGCTGTATATACAGCGCAATGCTGCAAGATTTTGCATCCTTTAGCATTTCCCCTGCAAGAACTTCTCCACCATACATATCCCTTAGATAGATCTCCATGGGATGCCCGATTATCCGCAGCAGATACATCGGGGCATTATAATGTTTCCCCCCTATCACAAGCCACGGATACAGGCACACTGCCTGCGAAATAATGCCCATTACAATATAAGTAATTCTTTTTCCTGTCCATTTCTTCATTTCATTTACCCTCACGTTCCAAATCTTCTGTCATTACACCATCATAGAACTCAGAAATACTGCGCCCACAATACAAAAAAGTACCAGAAACACCACTTTTGAAAGCAGCGAATACATGATCACTTCCCCAAAAATTCTCCGCTTTATCTTGCATCCATTTTTCAAGAAATACACGATCTCCCACAGAAAGAAGAATACATACAAAAAGCCCAGTATCAAAAGCATATATTTTGCTTCTAAAAGCCCTGTGAGAGGTCCTGGCTCTGGCAATAAATTCTGCGTCACCGCTTCATACCCGAAAGTTGCAGAGGCATACACGCACCAGACGAAAATGCCAAAATTCAGAACGATATCCAAAATACCCAGACTCAGCTGATAATCCTTCCTCACTTTGTCTTCCAGCGCTTTCTTTCCTTCCAGCAGGAGCCTTTCTTCTTCTGCCTCTATTTCTCTCTCGTCTGCTTCCTCCACTCTTCCGATATGCAGTTCTACCTTCATCTCTTCAAATTCACGCCTGCAATCTTTACAATGTTCCAGGTGTTCTTCCACCAGTTTCCTGCTGTCCATACTGCACACCTCGTCCAGATATAAAGGCAGCAAATCCCGAATGACATTACATTGATTCATCCGTCTCACCTCCAAGTCTTTCTGCGATCATCTTCTTCGCCCGGTAATAAGTAACTCTCGCCCAGGATTCACTCTTTCGATACGATTTGCTGATATCCGCAAATCCAAGCTCACCCAGCACTCTCAAAGTAAATACTTCCCGGTACGGTTCCGGCAGGGTACTTAATATCTTCTGTATCCTCACCGCTTCCGTTTGATCGATCACCTCGTCTTCTACACTTATCGGCGCTTTTTCATGCGCAATCGCATCTTCTTCTACAAATCGTCTCTGACGTCTTATGTGAGCAAAATATTCATGTTTTGCAATCTGACAAAGCCAGACTGATATCTTACACGTCCCACGAAATTTTTCCATCTGTTCAAATGCGATTACAAAAGTGGACTGGGTTAATTCTTCTGCAAGATCCTGATTTCCACAGATTTTCAGAAGAAACCGATAGACTTCGGAAAGATATTTCTTATAAACCTCATCAAATCCTTCCACCCAATCCACCTCCTATCTTATATGAGTCAAAAGATTTCAAAACGTTACAAAGATTTTTTAACTATTTAGCTAACTCGAGCCCGACTGCTTCGCAGTCTTTTTCGCTGCTTAAGCAGCTAATGCTCTCGTTACATGGCTAAACGCCATATGATAATATAGCCATACATCTTGTCACAAGCATACTTGCACAATCTGTATGGCTATATTACCGCATAGCTAAATAATTAAACTATATGTCAAAGCATCCTCCGCCAATAAATTCCCGCAACAGCGAATTCGTAGGTACATTCTCGGTTCCAATCCCAACAAAATAATCCAGAAACTTTAGAAGCCTTTTCGCCTCCATATATTCCGGTGCATTTCTATCAATACCAAAAAGCTGTGCCTCCACATAAGGCTTTAATACCGCCAATTCATAAATCAACGCAGAATTAAACATCACATCTGCTTCTTCCTGATATGGAAAGATATTTTTCTCTTCTCCTCTTCTTACAGACTGCCACATATTGATGGTTCTTGCTGCAGAAGATCCTCTTGTACGTGCGTCTCTCACAATACGCCGCAGAAGTCTTCCGTCCGTAGTCGGAATCCGGTTGTGCTCATCTACATTCAACTGCGTAAGAGCGCTGATATAGATTTTAAATTTATTCTCATCCGGAAGACTCATCGTAAGCTTCGGATTCAGACAATGAATTCCCTCAATTACAAGCACATCATTTTCCCCAAGTTTTTTCGTATCACCATGATATTCTTTCTCACCGGTCAGAAAATTAAATCTTGGGATAACAACTTCTTTCCCCTCCAAAAGTTCTGTAAGCTGTCGGTTAAACAGTGAAATATCCACTGCCTCCAGACATTCAAAATCATAATTACCGTCTTCATCTTTCGGATTTTCTTCCCGTTCTACAAAATAATTATCTACTGCGATTGGATGAGGCGTAAGTCCACAGGCACGAAGCTGAATAGATAATCTATGTGAGAATGTAGTTTTTCCGGAAGAAGAAGGACCTGCAATCAAGATAAACTTCACTTCCGGTTTTGAGGCAATCGTTGCGGCAATTTCTGCAATCTTCTTTTCCTGCAGCGCTTCCTGAACGAGAACAATCTCCTGTACATTTCCTTGAGTAATCTTGTCATTCAAAGCGCCAACCGTCTCTATTTCCTGCATATCTCCCCATCTGGTAGATTCTTTCAACACCTGAAAGAGCTTATTCGGGGGCTCAAACTCCGGTACTTCCTTGGGTTTCGACTGCTCCGGCATCTGTAACACAAGACCATCGTCATATTTGTATAAGTGGAAATATTTCAGATACCCGGTACTCGGCACCATATATCCATAATAATAATCCTCAAACTCATTGATACTGTAGACATTTACTTTCGACACCCGGCGGTATTTGAACAGCCGTTCTTTATCATACATTTCATGCTGTCCAAAAAGAGCAATGGCGTCATCCGTATTGACGCTTTTCTTATGTATCGGAAGATTGAATTCCACCATCTCCCGCATTCTTTCCTCTACTTTCTCAAGAAATTCCTCCGTCAAAGAAATATCACCATCAATAGTATAATAATAGCCCTTACTCAACGAATAATGCACTCTTACTTTCCGTACATGAACATGATCGGAAACATCATAGATCGCTTTTACAAGAAGAAGGCTCATGCTCCTTTTGTATGAATTATGTCCCATATTTCCGGCAGTTGTCTCAAACTCTAATATACAGTCACACTTCACCGTCTTATGAAGTTCCTGGAGTTTTCCATTCACAATCACAAGTACAATATCATTTTCAAAATGCTTTTGGTACTCTTTTGCAATCTCAGAATAAGGCGTTCCCCCTTGATACGCGCGCACCTCGTCACCAATTTTTACGTTATACATGATTTCTTCCATACTACCGCCTCCTGTTCTATACCATTACAAACGGATGCCTTACCGGCTCTCCCTCAACCAGAACCCCTTCTAAGTGTTCTGTCAGATACCGTCTCATATCCTCTACAAAAATATGCTCGATTCCATAATGTCCCGCATCAATAATGGCGAGTCCTTGTGCCACAGCGTCAATCCCTTCATGATGCCCGATATCTCCCGTAATCAAAACGTCTGCGCCTTTTTTAACGGCTATGCCAAGAGCACTCTTACCGGAACCCGGACAGACTGCAATTCTGTGGATTCTGCCTTCCAAATCTCCAAATACTTTCACTGATTCCAAAGAAAATGCCTGCTTCACATCATAAGCACACTGTCTTAGTGTTACTGCTTGTTCCAAATCCGCAATCCTTCCGATCCCCTCTAAGAAACCAACTGTATCTGGATTCTCAGAATGTCCTGTTACTTCCAGCACCTCCGGATTTTTCATATGAAGCCTCTTCCCGGACATCACCGACATACCCAGCACATCATAATTGGTATGCATAGCATAATACGAAATGTCGTTTTGCAAAAGTTTTATCAGTCTCTTCCCAATAAAATTCTGATTCGTAATCTGCTTTATACCGCCAAAGATCAACGGATGATGGGTAATCAGCATATCTGCTTTCATGAGAACCGCCTCGTCCACTACCTCATCCGTCGCATCCACCGCCACATAGACGGTCTTTACCTCCTTGTCGTCTCTGCCCGCAAGAAGTCCTACATTATCCCACTCCAACGCATAGGTTCCAGAATAGGATTTCTCGATCACATTCATGATATCTCTACACAGCATATATCTTCTCCTGTCATATTCTAAGCATATTTTACATCCAAGAACTTTCCTCACTTCTTAAATACGTCCAATGCCCTCAGCGTAAGTTTCATCTCTTCATGCACTTGTACTTCCCGCCGCCTTGCACTCTCACTCGTGGTCCTTCTCGATAACTGACTTAAAATGCTTTCCTGTATGCTCTTCTCTCTTAACAGAAATTTATGAAGCACAGGATGTCTGTTTTCCAACAATTTCTTCCCATACAAATACTCATAAGCCTCATAATGCTCCGTATCACCATGAATTGCAAGCATGATGGGATAAAACTTTCCATCCTCTTCCACCATATCTTCCACTTCAATCTTAAGATTATGAGACACCAGAAATCTCCGGACTTTCTCAATCTCTGACTGCGGCTGTAAGATGCAGTAATCAAGCTTGTGCACCACGTCTCTGCCTTCCGTCAATATCTTAATTACAAGCGCTCCTCCCATCCCGGCGGCAATCATTGTATCTACTTCTCCCGGCTCAACTTTTTTCAGACCGTCCGACAGCCTTGTTTCAATCTGCCCTTTCAATCCATGTCCAACAATATGAAGTCTCGCCCGCTCCAAAGGACCTTTATTAATATCGAGAGCAATTACTTTGTCTGCGATTCCCTGTTTCATAAGATATATCGGTATGTAACCATGATCGGTTCCAATATCTGCAACAGAAGCGCCCTCTGTCACCAGACTCGCAACCGCAGTAAGTCTTTTTGATAGTTCCATAGGCGCCTCTTTCTTAATCCAAATAATCTCTCAATTTTCTGCTGCGGCTTGGATGACGGAGTTTACGAAGCGCTTTCGCCTCAATCTGACGGATACGCTCACGAGTAACATCGAATTCTTTTCCTACCTCCTCAAGAGTACGGGCACGTCCATCATTCATACCAAAACGAAGTCTTAACACTTTCTGCTCTCTCTCTGTCAGCGTATCTAATACTTCATCAAGCTGTTCCTTTAATAAAGTCTGTGCAGCGGCTTCTGCAGGTACAGGCACATTGTCGTCCTGAATAAAGTCTCCAAGATGACTGTCTTCCTCTTCTCCAATCGGAGTTTCCAAAGAAACCGGTTCTTGGGAAATCTTTAAAATATCCCGCACTCTCTCTACAGGCATGTCCAGTTCTGCCGCAATCTCTTCCGGAGAAGGCTCTCTTCCAAGCTCCTGCAATAATTGCCTGGATACACGAATCAGTTTATTGATTGTCTCCACCATATGCACCGGAATACGAATTGTTCTTGCCTGATCAGCAATTGCTCTTGTGATCGCCTGACGAATCCACCATGTCGCATAGGTACTAAATTTGAAGCCCTTCTGATAATCAAATTTCTCGACTGCTTTAATAAGTCCCAGATTTCCCTCCTGGATTAAATCCAGAAACAGCATCCCTCGTCCCACATAACGCTTTGCGATGCTGACAACAAGACGTAAGTTCGCCTCTGCCAGACGTTTCTTCGCATTCTCATCGCCGTCTGCCATACGTTTTGCAAGATCTACTTCTTCTTCTGCCGAAAGAAGCGGCACTTTACCAATCTCTTTCAAATACATTCTGACCGGATCTTCAATACTGATTCCATCCGGAATAGACAGGTCGAGCTTCTCTACATCTACCTCGTCCTCTTCAGAGATTATAATATCAGCGTCGTCAATATCATCCTCAGAACTAATACGAAGCACGTCGATATTCTGGCTTTCTAAATATTCAAAGATTTTTTCCATCTGCTCAGAATCTAATTCCATGTCATGAAAAAAATCATTGACCTCTTGAATTTCCAGAATGCTTTTTTTCTTCTTGCCAAGTTTCACAAGTTCTTTCAGTTTCTCTTCAAATTTTACCATGTTTTCTTCCATGTAGTATCCATCCTCTCATTGCTTGATTATATTTTATCCTTAATTAATGGAAATATGCAGTTTTTCAAGGTTCTGCAGTTCGTTCTTCGCCGTCATCACACGCTGCAGACCTGCAATGTCCGTAGGCGCCAGATTCTTTGCAGCTTCCTCAATACTATAGTTCTTCACCCGGATTACAGTTTCCTTTAATGCCTTTTCCTGTTCTGCCGTCGTCTCAAGTTCCCGGATCTTCGTGTGAAACAAACTGGCGGCCTCCCGGTGTTCCTCTTCATCAGTAAAATGATTCATGATCCGGGCGGGATTCACATCGCCCTTTTCATACTGTTCATACAGAAGTTCCGCCACCGTTTTGTAGATTCCCTCCGAAAAATCATCGGGCGTAATAAACGGACAGATCTGTCTGAAAATACGCTCGTCCTCAATCAGCCATGTAATCAAAATCTTCTGGGATTTTCTGCGGCCGTCTTCTTTCTCTCTGCCTTTTGCATTCGTCTGTTTCGGTCTTTCCACCGGTTTGGCAAGCCCGGTCTGTACCGCCATTTTAATCACCAGTTTTCGCAGCTCTTCATATCCTACGTGATACACCTTTGCCACAGCTTCTATGTAATTATTTCTCTCAATCTCTTCATCAAACTCAGCAAGTCTTCTCGCCGCCTCTTTCATGAATTCCGTCTTTCCTTCCGGCGAAGCAAGATCATAATTTCTCTCTGCCACTTCCAAACCAAACAAAAATCCATTCCTTGCTTTTCCTATCCGTTCCTCAAACTGATCGGCGCCAAGATTCTTTATAAATTCATCCGGATCTTTATACGGCTCCATGCGGATGATCCTTGCCGTAATTCCCGCTTCCTTTAAGATTGGCACCGCTCTGAGCGCCGCTTTAGTTCCTGCTTCGTCGCTGTCGTACGTCAGATATACCTCGCTGACATATCGTTTAATAAGAGTAGCATGACCATGCGTCAGCGCTGTTCCAAGGGACGCTACCGCATTTGTAAATCCTGCCTGATGAAGAGAAATTACATCCATGTATCCCTCACAGAGCAGAAAATACGGTTTTCTCGAACTTCTTGCCCGGTTCAACCCATATAGGTTACGGCTCTTATCAAACACTGCAGTCTCCGGGGAATTCAAATACTTCGGCTTGGCGTCTCCCATGACTCGCCCGCCAAATCCAATCACCCGGCTGTTACTGTCCATAATCGGAAACATCACTCTGTTCCAAAACTTACCGCTTACGCCATGACGTTCGTCAATATTGATAAGTCCTGCCTTGGCGATCATATCGTCTTTATATCCTTTAGACTTCAAATACTTGTACACACCATCGCTATATTTTCCGGCGTACCCAAGTCCGAACGCTTTGAGAATATCATCGGACAATCCTCTTCTTTTCAAATAGGTAAGGCCGATTTCCCCTTGTGGACTTTTTAGCTGTGCATAAAAATATTTTGCAGCCTCCTTATTGATCTCCAGAAGGATGGCCTTTTGATCTGCTCTCTTTCTTGCGGCTTCCGAGTAATCTTCTTCCGGAAGTTCTACGCCTGCTCTGTCTGCCAGATATTTCAGTGCTTCCTGAAAGGTATAATTCTCGTATTCCATCAGAAACGTGAATACATTTCCTCCGGCGCCGCAACCAAAACAATAATACATCTGTTTAATCTGACTGACGGAAAAAGAAGGGGATTTCTCATTATGAAACGGACATAGTCCGAAATAAGAACTTCCTTTCTTCTGAAGCTTCACATAGCTGGAGATCACATCTACAATATCATTTCTCGATCTTACTTCTTCTATAATCTCATCGGAATAATACATCTTCTCTTCCCTCTTATCAAATCAAAATGCCCTTATATATAATATTCGACAAAAGTGTTCGATTTCCTTTTAAAAATTCCAAGATTCTGGAACAAAATATTCCTGAAATTTTTTTACCGCATATGTATCCGTCATTCCGGCAATATAATCACACACCATCCTGTCCTCTGTCTCGTGGTGTTCCTCCATTCTTCTCAAAAATTCTTCCGGAATCACTTCCAAATGTTCCATATAGTATTTGTACAGATTCTTGATCATATTGATCGCTTTTCTTTCTTCCCCTTTTGCTTCCGGATTCATATACACGTGTTCAAAAAGAAAATCCCGAAGCTCCGACATGGCTTCTTCTACCTCTTCAGACATCCGGATCTGAGGTCTGTCCATACTATTAATAATGACATTGTGCACCATCGTATCCAGACGGCTTCTCGCCGTATTACCAAGAACTTCTGTATATCTGCGCGGAATATCGGATTCTTTCAAAATACCGCCTCGGATTGCATCGTCAATATCATGATTAATATATGCGATCTTATCCGACAGGCGCACAATCTGTCCTTCCAATGTATGAGGTTTTCCACTGGTTTTGTGATTCATAATTCCGTCGATCACTTCCCATGTAAGATTTAAGCCCCTGCCATCCTTCTCCAGACATTCTACCACACGTACACTCTGTGCATTGTGCTTGAACCCCCGGGGGCTTACCATGTCAAGTGCATGTTCCCCCGCATGGCCAAACGGCGTATGCCCAAGATCGTGGCCTAATGAAATAGCCTCCGCCAAGTCTTCATTAAGCCGGAGCGCTTTTGCAATCGTCCTTGCATTCTGGGATACTTCCAACGTATGGGTGAGTCTGGTTCTATAGTGATCCCCCTTCGGAAGAAGAAACACCTGTGTTTTCTGCTTCAGGCGACGGAAAGATTTGCAATGCAAAATCCGGTCCCGGTCTCTTTGAAACACTGGACGAATATCACACTGCCGTTCTTCTCGTCTTCTGCCTTTGGAGTTGCTGCTGAGCGCCGCATAGGGACTTAGGTACTGTCTCTCCCTGCTTTCAAGCTCCTCTCTAATCGTCATACAATCGCCTCCTGCTTTTTCCTAAATGGCTATTCCTGATCTGATTACCTGATTCTCTCCTCAATCGCATTTACCACGCTCTCTAAAACTTTGACTCTTGCATAATATTTGCAGTTTCCCTCCACTACGATCCAAGGCGCATTGGGTGTAGAGGTACGAATAAGCATCTCATCAACTGCCTCCTCATACTGCTCCCACTTCTCGCGGTTTCTCCAATCTTCCTCTGTAATTTTCCACTGTTTCTCCGGATTGTTCTGTCTCGCCTTAAATCTACGCTCTTGCTCCTCTTTGTCTATCTGCATCCAGAACTTTAACACAATTGTTCCTGCATCTGCAAGATCCCGCTCCATATCATTGATTTCTTTATAAGCTCTCTGCCACTCCTGTCTGGTACAAAAGCCCTCGACTCTTTCCACCATCACACGCCCGTACCATGTGCGGTCAAAGATGGTCACATGCCCCGCCTTTGGCATATCTGTCCAGAAACGCCAAAGATAATGATGTGCCCGCTCAATATCATTTGGCGCGGCCGTTGGATGCACCACATACCCTCTCGGATCCATCTTCTTTGTCAGACGCTTGATGGCTCCGCCTTTGCCTCCCGCGTCCCATCCCTCAAACGCAAGGACTACCGGGATTCTTCTTCTATATAATTCCCCATGAAGCCTTTCCATCTTCTTTTGCAGCTTACCCATCTTTTTTTTATATTCTTCTTTTGTATAAGAAAGACTCAAATCCGCCTTAGAAAGAATAGATTCTCCAAGTTTTTCTAACGGTTCCCCTTCATAACACAAAGCCGGCTCTTTTAACGATTCTATGCGATCAAATTCCTGTAATTTTTCCTCAATCACACGAATCACCGTAGAATAAATCTTTACCGCAGCAAATCTTCGGTCTGCCGCCTCCACGATTGTCCATGGCGCATACTCCGTATCCGTTCGTACCAGCATTTCCTCATTCATGGCTTCGTATTTTTCAAATTCTTTGTTCCGCCTGAAATCACCTTTACTGACTCTCCATGCCGTCTCTCTTGATTCTGACAACTTATCGAAACGCTTTTTCTGCTCTTTCTTATCAATGGCGAGAAACAATTTAATGAGAATCGTACCATCATCGGTAATCTGCTCTTCAAAAGAGCAGATAGAATCATAAGCCTTTGCAAGCTCTTTTTTCTTCGTCTTTTTATCAAATCTATCTCCCAACACTTTCCGATACCAGCTTGTATCATAGATAGCGATACGTCCTTTGGCCGGCATCTTCACCCAGAATCTCCAGAGAAATGGATGCAGCCGTTCTTCTTCCGTCTCCTTTTCCACTGCATGAACTTCAAAACCTCTCGGATCGAGCGCTCGAATCAGTTCTGCAATCTGCACACCTTTTCCGGAAGCTCCATATCCTTCAAATGCGATCATAACCGGAATACTGCGCTTCGTACATTCTCTCTGCAATTTGCCAAGTCTTGCCTCTAATCCCGGCATCTTCTCCTTATATTCTGATTTCCCCAGTGATTTTGTCAGATCCAGTTTTTCCAGCATAGATCTTTCCTCCTTTATAGTGCAATATATCTCATATGATATTCATGTTTTCCTACACGTTAGGTTTTCAGATTCTTATATTTATTATACTTCATTTACTCTGATATTCAAACTTAAAGTACAGCAAAAAAGAAATAAAACACGAAAAGAGCAGGGTACATATTTCTATATACCTTGCTCATATTTACAAAACGGAACTAAAAACCTTTATAAAAAAAACTGTCAATACAATTAGCATAACGGGCCTTACAATCCTTGAGCCGCCCTTTTCAAAAACTGTTGCGCCAATATAATTTCCCGCAATCCCAAATACTCCTGCCGCAAGTCCCAACGGCCAGAGTACACAACCATTTGTAAGATAAACTGTAAATGCCGCTATATTGGTTGCCAGATTACTTATTTTAGCCATTCCATTAGCTTCCCGAAGATTCATATGAACCACACCTGTTAACAACAGAAGAAAAAATGTACCTGTACCTGCTCCATAAAATCCATCGTACACTCCTACGCCAAATGCAACCGGAATACATAAGCCAATCATCTTTTTGACAGTATACGCCTCATGTTTTTTATCAAAATCTTTTTCTTTCAGTACATAAAAGGCAACTACCGGAAGAATCAAAATCATAATGAACCCAAAGATTTCATCATCCACCAAAATACCCAATTCAGCTCCTGCCGCAGAACCCGCCAAGGCACAGATGACACACACAACAGCCTGTTTCCGCTTCACATATCCATCTTTCATATACTTCCCAAGCGCGGCCGCCGTCCCAAGTCCTGCCCCTAGTTTATTGGTTCCAATCGCAAAATGAGGAGGCAGTCCGGCAAGCATATATGCCGGCAGCGTAATAAGACCTCCGCCGCCCGCAATCGCATCAATAATTCCTGCCACAAACGCCAAAGGACATATAATCAAGAAATGTTTGATTTCCAAGGACATATCTTCTCTCCCTCCCTTTTCAAAGAGGATCCATGCGGTCAAGAGGCATTACTTTTTTTTCAAAAAGATACCTCTGCATTTTATCCAGTTTTCTTTTATGATTTATGAACACAGCCTTATTCTCATTAAAAAATGCTACGGCAAGCAAATCAATCAATATAATCACAGACATCATAGAATTTAAGAGGATAAAATGCCTGGTACTGCATACGACAGATACATCTGCCATAAGGGACGCCGGACTTGACTCATTGTCTGAAAAACATAATATCTTTATTCTATTTACACTCATATATTCTTCTATCGCCAGCGTCATCTTACTATATTCTGCAAAGGAAAATACAACGATGATGTCTTTTTCATCTGCAAAAGCTAACGAATGCAGGATTTCCGTTGTGGATTTACTTCCAACATCCTCAATATTAAGTCCCAGACGTGTAAAGCGTGCATAAAAATACTGGGATAACGCACTGGAAAAATCGCAGGCTACACAGTAAATTTTTTTAGCATTCTGCAGTAGTTCTACCGCATCCTTAACAGACTTTTCATTTCCGGTTTTCCATAGCGCCGCAAAATTTTCCTCCTGCTGCGTCTTATTCCGTCTAAAAAGCTCTTGAAATGGAAGATCCGAAAACGCTTCTGTCGTAATTGGTGTTGTCCAATCCGGAGTTCTTTCTTTCAACTGGTTTCTCATGTCCTGAAAACTTGCATAGCCAATCATTTTGGAAAATTTAATCACAGTGGCCTCTGTTGTCCCTGTAGCGGCGGCAATCTCCTTCAAACTTGCAAAACAACAAGTATTCGTATGCTGTTGAATATAATCTGCAATCTTTTTCTGTGTCTTACTTAACGTATCGTATTGATTTTTGATTTGCTCCAAAACATCCATGACCATTTCTCCATTCTACGTTGTGCTGTTTATTCAAAGGTTCCTTTCATCTTTAATTCTTTTTTCCATAATGCTGTCTGTCCCTTCGCAAATAAACCATCTATCTCCAAGCCGGCATCCAATACAAGTAAATCGGCATCCGCATTAACCCCAATACAGCCTTTGACTCCTGTTTTTCCCAGAAGGGACGCCGGCGTTGTTGTGAGAAGCCTGATTGCCTGCTCCAAAGGCATTCCTTTTTTCACCAGTATCTGAATGGTTTTATGTAAGGATTCCGAGGAAGCATATGTAAGTCCGATACATTTTCCGTTTTTGTCAAAACGCGGCTGACTTCCGTAAGCATCACTGGATAAGGTAATGTGCTCCAGTTTTACCCCGGGCTGATCAAGAGTATATAGAACAATGTCTGCATTTTTCAAAAGCTCATCCTCATCGCATCCCGCCGTAAAATCTATATATCCGCCTCTTCGCACAAGCTCCACACCCTGATCTGTCAATCCTTGATTCCTGTGCATATGCGTGGGCAGCAATTTATCCGGCGGAAGATCCGAATGATCTAATACATAGAAAATTGGTTCCAGGCCTTTCTTTCCATCTCCCATATGAATAGTTACCATACCCGGAGTACCGCTTAAAAGTCCGGCTCTTCTTGCAGATGTCGCAAGACGTATCAGCTCCTCTCCTGTAATATTAGAACTTCTATGGTCAGATGCCGCCGTCTTGACTCCGATAATCGGCGGAATCATCATGATGTCCTTTTCTACACTTTCTGTAATCGTCGCAGGCGGAAATCCATAAAAACTTGTCAATGCATAAGCTGTAATCCCTTCTTCTGTCAAAGCCCTTGCCTTTGCCACAAGATTTTCCACACTTCTCGTAATCCCATCCGTACCAAGAAGACCGACTACTGTCGTAACTCCGTTCATAAGAAATGCTGATAACTGTGATTCCGGCACTCTGGAAGCCGGGCCTTTTTCCCCGCCTCCTCCGGTTATATGGACATGCAGGTCAATGTATCCAGGAACAATATATCGTCCTTCCAAATCGTACACTTCTACATCCGGCAGATTCTCGTAAATCCTCAAATCCTCCTGTATCCGGCATATTTTTTCACCGACAATCAAAATATCCTTGTTGCCTAATGGCTCTGGTGCATATACGTTTGCATTTTTAAGTAGTTTAATCATAGATTTCATACCTCCTGCCCCATCTCAGCCTCATATTTTTCTTTCTCCTCCTCCGTAAGTTTTTTGATTCCAATACCGGTAAATCCGTAAATGATTGCAATGATAAATCCTACATAACAAAGTACCGCCCATGGTAGATAATCCAGAACTTCCACTCCAAGACAAGAAGTCATATATGCACCGGCAGCGGACCATGGAACCAGTGGAACAAATACTGTCCCGGCATCTTCCAATGTACGCGAAAGGTTCTTTGGGTGTAAACCTCTTTTAATATAGGCCTTCCGGAACATCTCTCCCGGAATCAGGATAGATAAATACGAATTTCCTGTTGATAATGCCATAATAATACAGGATGCCACAGTTGCAGTAATCAAAGTACCTGTACTCTTTGCCACTGACAGAATCTTATTCAGAATTACATCCAACGAACCTGACTTACTCATGATACCAGCAAAACAAAACGCGCAAAATACCAAAAGACATGTACTCATCATACTGGAAAGTCCCCCTCTTTCAAGAAGTTTCAGCACTTCCTCTGATGCTGTTTCGGGATTCCATCCCTCGCGGTTCACCATAGATACCGTAAATCCGTTGGCACAGCTTGCAATAACATTTGCAAAAGATGAACCTTGAAAAATAATCGCTTCAATCCCTGCTACTCCACTGGACAGTAACATAACTGGAATCGTTGGTTTCCGCATAATGGAGCCAACTAATACTACCACAATCGGTAAAATCAGCAGAATATTCCAGTGAAACATCTGGTCTAACTGTGTCAACATCTGCGTAACTGTCTCAGACTCTACATCTACACCTGCCGCAACTCCACTTCCTGCTATTGCATATACAACAAGGGATATAATACTTGCCGGAATCGTTGTCCACAACATATGTCCGATATGCTCATAAAGCTGACTCCCTGCTGCTATTGGGGAAAGATTTGTTGTATCACTAAGCGGCGACAGCTTGTCTCCAAAAAAAGAACCGGCCACTACCGCGCCTGCTGTTGCCGGCAGCGAAATCCCTAAAGTACTGGAGATTCCCATCAGCGCCACTCCCATAGTCGCCACTGTTCCCCATGAAGTCCCGCAACAGATAGACACAAGCGCACTGATAATAAATGACGTCACTAGCATCCACTTAGGGTCCACAATCTGGATGCCATAATATATCATCATGGGAATCGTACCTGAAAGTACCCATGTACCGACAACAGCTCCTACAGAAATCAAAACCAATATCGCCGGCATACCACGCGCAACTTTCTGACAGATTTCCTGCATCATTTCATCCCAACTATACCCCATTCTCCATGCCAGAATGCCTGCAAACACCGTAACCAACAATAATAACGGCTCTGTAACCAGTCCCATCAGGCCTTTTCCTATTGTAAGAACAACGAGCATGACAATAATCGGCAATATTGCTTCTAAAAATGTTGGTACTCTCTTTTCTGTGATTTTTCCTTTATCTTCCATCATTCATGAATCTCTCCTTATCATTTTTTGATTTCAATCTATTGTAACAGTTCAACCATAGTCGGTAAAATAAGCGAATCATACTTGCATGAATGAGTGTTTTTTATCGACTATGAGCAAAGCGCCAAATTATGAGCAAAAATAGTTGCGCAGCAACGAATAGCACGCTAGTGCGGTTTTGCGAATGGCGCAGGCTGAACTGTTACAATCTATTTAACAGAAGCACTTCCAAACCTATTCATATTTTATATTTATTCATTGCGCTATTCAATTCGCAGAATATCAAAAATAGATTTTAATTTTTTATATATAATAACTAAAAATATGTAATAAATTTCTTATTTTTTATACATATACTCTAATTTTCATATAATTATACAATTTTTAAAGTAAACCACTATAATTATTTCTTTCGATAAAATCACTTCTATGATAAAGAAAAAAGATGGCTAACAACACCCCGCCAATTTTGTAGAATTATGTGAAAAAGACCTCGCTTTTATCTGGCTTACAAAAATCAGAAACGGCGGAACTGAACTATCAGTTCCGCCAATACCCTTTCATAATAAACTATATACCGAATATCTGCCTTACATTCCGAACTTCCCCTACTGTACAACCGACCTCTTGTGCTATTTGCTCGTCTGTAATACCAGTCTGCCGTCTCACTGTCTGCAAAATTTTCGCTGATAAAACAAGCGCCTCCTGTTGTTTCACTTGCATATCTTCCTCATAACTATACTCTGCTATCAACATATTCGTCACCTCACTGCCCTTGCGCTTCAAATAATCCGCTAAAATTCCTTGTTTAATGCAATCATTAATTGCCTTTTTAATAGAATCCTCTTCTCTTGAATACTTCCTTACCGTATCTATAAACTGACTGTATTCTCTTAATATGCCACACTTCCCCAAAAGTTCATGCGCCTTATTTGAATTGATATTAACAACCTTTACCTTTAGCTCCACTGAATTTTCACCCGTCGGATTCTCAAATGCATCAGACAGGGATAATTCCTGCTCCAGCGGAAAATCTTCCTTTCCGTTATAGAACGTATAAAATTCCGGCGTAGGTATCTTTACCAATGTGGTCCTGTACCTCGCCTTTTTATCTACCAGCTGTTCATATGCCCTTCCGACATATAGCAGACAGCGAAGCGGCATATTGGGATTTACTGTACTTTGATGCTCTCCAAAAACAAGCACCTTCCCATCTACCTCAAAAGAAATATCATTCTTAAAATTCTTATACAGGACATCCGAAACCTTTATCTTGTGGACAATATTTTCGTCCTGATATTCTGTATCATGCAGTGCATTATATAAACTCAACAGGTTTGTTTTTGCCGTCTCATCCTCATAGAATAAGTCAACAAAAACGCTGTCTTTATGCTCCCGATTCTCTTTCTCCATAACCATACACCTGCTTTCTTTTCTTTATACTATCATATTTCCATTCCTGTTGCAATCATCCCATCAATGACAGCCTACGCTTTTCTGCTATACCTTTACTTAATGAGATTTACGGAAACTTCGACACATGAATCGACCAAAGATCGAGCAAATATACCGTAGCCTCAAACGCCCCCGACACCGGCAAGGAATAAAAATATATGTCACTGAGAGCCCTCACAAACTATCAGAACACACAAAAAACCTGTCGGATAGTTTAATACCCTCCAGGCCTTTTCTTTACTTTCTAACTGCGGAAGATGGGACTTGAACCCACACGAGCGCATTGCTCACAAGATCCTTAGTCTTGCTCGTCTGCCAGTTCCGACACTTCCGCAAGTGACGGTTCTCAAACCGTCCGAAAATTATAATACTATATATGTAAGAAAATGTCAACATATTTTATCAAGTTTTTTACAAGTTTTTCTATAAGATTTTTTTAGTTCCTTTTTTCTCTGCCGTATACACCGGAAAGTCTCTTCTTCCCCTTCTTCTGCCAGCATTTTTAACAGGTAGTGCAAAAGCTCCATCGTCTCCGGGTGTACCATCTTCCCAAGTTTTGCCGTACCTTCTTCATAGTATTCCAGAGGGTACGCATCTGTATACTCTTTCCCCTTATACGTCTTAGAAGCCGCAATTCTGTCCACAAACATCTCAAGCACATATTTCACCGGCATTTTCTGGCCTATAATCCCCTCCCCGGGATTAATGCTGTAATCAATCCAATATTCATAATGGTGCTTGTTCCGTCCTTTGTGGTGAAGCCACGCCCTGGAATATCCGGTAGCTTCACGCTCGGCATTATTAGGACTTCTCGTTCCCTGATAATATTTACACCCAACCAAAAATTCCGTAGGAGAATATTTGGACAAATCATGAAGCAGTCCCTGCTTATACAATCCCACTTTAAAGCACATCTTCATTACCAACATCTTATGGTGATTAATTGTCCGCAAATGTTCTAACACTTTCATTTTCTTACTCCATTTCCGTCCGAATTTACCTGCACTCATCTGCTGCCTGTTATCGTCCCACTAATACAATAATTGTTCTTGCATCTGCCTCCAGCGCTTTCTGTTCTTTTGAAAGCTCCGGCTGCTCCAAAATCCCATCGTCCGTAGACGCGATTTTATACCATTTCTTCCCTTTGGGAAGCGACGGAAGCGCAAATATATGAGAAAGCCAGTGCATATTGTAAATCACATAGCAATCCTCACCCTTTAACGCCGCTCCGCTGTAATAAACTCCAAGCTGCCTGCTGTATACTTCCAAAGGCGTTCTCCACGCACTCTCCCCATGATAAGACACGTCCGGCACACCACAGCATACATTGTCGACTCCTGTCATCTCGTTTTCTGGATGAAACGCTTTAAATTTTTTACGAAACGCTATCAGGTTTTTTACGAACTCATACTGCTCTTTGTTGTTTTTCAGCCCCCGCCAGTTCACCCATCCAACCGAATTATCCTGACAATAGACATTGTTATTCCCACTCTGCGAATTGCCAAACTCATCTCCTGATAAAATGCAAGGCATTCCCTGAGCCAGAAAAACCAAAAACAGCGCATTCTTGATCTGCCGCTTTCTAAGCATAGAAACGCTTTTCTTACGGCTCGGTCCTTCTGCTCCACAGTTCCAGCTAAAATTATAATCGGTCCCATCCCGGTTATCTTCTCCATTGGATTCATTATGCTTTCCATCGTAAGAAACCAGATCATTTAATGTAAATCCACTGTGGGACGCAATATAATTGAAACTCCTTTCGTCCTTACCAATATGTCTGAGCCAGTAGATCACACCCTCTACCATTCCTTCATCGCCTTTCAAGAAACGCCGCATAACGTTCTGAAACTCTGTTCTGTGCGTCAGAATCTTCGAATTTTTCAAAATCGGATCTGAAAACGCCACTCTCGTTGACTCTACAGAATCATTTAAGATGAACCCATCTACATGATATTCCATCATATAATACCGCAGACATTCTACCACTGTAAGAGACGGTACAGACGGCTCAAAGGGCATCTCAAGCACCACCTCGATTCCCTCTTTGTGACATGCTTTCATAAGGTCTTTCAACGCTTTTACCGCATTCTTTCCTGCCGCATAAGCACTCTTAGGCGCAAAATAATACGCTTCACCATAGCCCCAGTAATTCCGGGGTGTTCTGCACTCTTCAAATTCATAAATCGGCATACAATGAATCTGATTGACGCCAAGGTCTTTAAAATAAGGGATTTTCTCTACAATGCCTTCAAATGTTCCTTTTGCAGATACCTTCGAGTAGGAATCTTTTGTAAAGCCCCTCACATGAAGACTGTATGCAACCACCTCGTTCTTGGCAAGAGACGGTCGTTTATCGCCTTCCCAGTCATAATCCTCCCGGCAAAGCACACCCCTTACCTCATGCTTCGAAATATCGCTCGCTTTTCCCCACACGCTTCTTCCGGCAAATGCTTTTCCATAGTAGTCCGGCGTTACTTCACCGTCAATCTCATAATTATATTCATATTGTCCTGCGTCAATATCTTCCAATGCGATATATCGCACTTCTCCCAGAGATTCCTGCATATCGAAACTCTTACAGGGAGTCTTCTCTCCCACAGGATATAGAAGAAGCCGACACTCTTTCCCATTCGGAACTGCCGTTGAGAAATTGATTCGCTCTTCACTTACCGTCACTCCTAACGGCAGCGGCTGTCCTTGTATTTTCTTCATGATGCCTTATCCTTTCCGGTATTACTGCCACCCATCCGTTCCATACATTTCAACATTTTCTTTGTTGATCATAAAAACTTCTTCATAAGTTTCCTTTTCGTATTCTTCTCCTTTCAACATGTTGATCGTTGTTGCCGCCGTCTCTTTCCCGATATTGATCGGGGACTGTGCGGCTGTACCTGCAATCTGATTTTCTGATTTTTTCAGTTCTTTCTTAATATCCGGCGAACCATCTACGCCATAGATAATAAGACGATCCAGTTTCTGTACATTGGCGGCCGTTTTTGCCCCCACCGCAAGCTGGTCATTCCCGCACATGATTGCACAAATATCCGGATGTTCCATTAGAATTTTTCTGGCAGCCTCAAGCGCCCGTTCAAATTCACCGCCTGTATCTGCCCTGTCTACGACCTCAAATCCATTTTCCGCTTCAGCAATAGCTTCCTCGAATCCTGTAATACGATCATTGATAGAATTCTGCGTCGGACATTCTAAGATGGCAATCTTACCTCCATCCGGACACTTTTGAATCAGATCTTCTCCGCAGATATAACCTGCCTTTCTATTATCTGAACCGATATAAGCATCTACATAATCCATCTCTTTGACCTGAGTATCTACATTGATAATCTTCACTCCCGCATCCTTTAACGCCTGCAGGGACGGTGTGATTTCATCCCAGTTCACCGGACTTAAGATCACAGCGTCCACACCCTCGTCGATCATCTCCTGAATCTGCTTTTCCTGAAGCTTCGAATCAGTCCCCGGATCTTTCGTAATCATCGTCCAGCCCTCTTCTTCTATTATTTCTCTAATCGCATTTTCAACTGTGATAAAATAAGGATTTTGCATATCTATCGCAGTAAACCCTATGAGAAATGTTTCTTTTTCTTCCTCTTCTTTCTCTTCCTCTGATTCTTCCTTCACTGCATTATCTTCGGGGCTTCCTACATTTTTCTTGCAGGCTGTCATTCCTATTACACAGATGAACAGTACAACCACCATCCATATCTTTTTTCTATACATAACATCTTCCTCCCTGCACCTCTTTTGTCAATACATAACTGAACAACTATGTCTATTTTACAACATTTTCTTACTTTTGGCTACTACATCCTTGCTTTTTGCCCTCTCCTTTGATACAGTTAAGTTATCTTAATACAAAAGGAGAATGGTCTTATGAGTGAACAGAATATGAATCCAGAAGAAGAGGTTATCACTGTAACTTTAACATTGGACGATGATGAAGTTGTAGAGTGTGCCGTTTTAACAATCTACGAGGTAAACGACAAAGAATACATCGCCCTTCTTCCACTGAACGATGAAGGTGAAAGTGTTGACGGCGATGTATACATCTACCGCTACGAAGAAGTCGACGATGAGCCTGTCCTCTCCAACATCGAAGATGACGATGAGTACGAAATCGCCGCCGACGCTTTCGATGAATGGATGGACGAACAGGAATTTGAAGAATTATAAGCCTGCGAATAATTCACCGACAAAACGGGAAGGGGACATCTCCTTTCCGTTTTTTTCTTTCACATAACTAATCGTAAGCTTTCTCTCTGCTCTCGTCATAGCTACATAAAACAGACGTCTTTCTTCCTCCGTATGATCTTCAAATACCGCTTTTTTATAAGGCGTCACGCCTTCGTTCGCCCCCAGAATAAATACAGTGTCAAATTCCAGTCCTTTCGCACCATGCATCGTTAAAAGCGACACCCCCTGCCCGGTATCCGTCTCTCGCCCCCTGCTTTTTAGCATCCTTTTATGCTCCTCCACATGCAAAAACCAGTCCTCAATTCCCGCCATACCCTTGGCACGCTCCTGAATTTCATCCAGAGTCTCAAAAAGCTCTTCCCCGTCAACACCTCTTCGAGATGCATATTCTTTCAAAAACTCATCATAACCAATACTTTTTCGGATATACTGTATCGCTGCGTAAGGAGCCTTATCCCGGAGCATCTTCATGTCCCACTCGAACTGGTCGATACGATCCTGCATCCACTTCTTATCACAATAAAAATTCCGCAGACTCTCGAAACTCACTCTTCCCTCACTCATGCTGTCTCTGCCGATGTAACGGTTCGGTCTGTTCACCACCCTCAGATAATGCGCTCTTTCCTGTTTTCCCTGAGAAAGCGCCAAATAACTATACAAATCCTGTCCGATAAAATGATCGTATATATCATTCAAATGTTCTTTCATCTGAAACGGAATCTGGTACTCCATAAGCGTCTCTGCCAGAATCCTGCCATCCGACACTGTCCGGTAAAGAACTGCAATATCTGTAAATGAAACGTCTTCTTTTACAGTTTCTCTAATCTCATCCAAAATATACCTGCTCTCCTCGAAGGGATCTTTTGCTTCCTGTACATGAACATTTTTATCCGCCGCTTTCTGAGCGCAGATCTTCTTTGGATAGCGGTTCTGATTATTGGCAATCACCTTGAGCGCGCTATTTACAATATGAGCTGTCGAGCGATAATTTACGTCCAGAATAATTCTTAATGCCTCCGGATAGTCCTTCATAAACGTCTGCATAATCCCCGGTCTTGCTCCCCGGAATCCATAGATGGACTGATCGTCGTCTCCTACTACGAACAGATGGTTAGAAGGAGCCGCCAGCATTTTGATCACATCATACTGCGCCTGATTAATGTCCTGAAACTCATCCACCAAAATGTACCGGAACCTCTGCTGCCACTTCGCCAGTATATCCGGTCTTTTTTCAAAGAGCAGACAGCACTTTACAAGCATATCTTCAAAATCCAGTTTCCGAAGTCTTTGCTTTTCTTCCTCGTATAATTTGTATATCTTCCGGAATCTGGAAATACCATATCGCTTTGACTCATAAGTCTCTATATTTTGCCGGTTATTTTTAATATTTCCGATTTCTTCCAGAAGACCGTTCAAAAAATCTTCCTCTTTTAAAAGTTCCGTTTCGTCACCCCAGTCAATCTTTCCGATAACTTCCGTCAAAAGAGCTCTTTTTTCTTCCTCCGCAAGTATATTTGCCTGAGAAAGCCCATGCGCCCATTTTAATATTCCGTAGTAAATGCCATGAAAAGTTCCAAAGGTCACAGGAAGCGGCTGATGATCCATCACACAGTAGAACCTCTGCTTCATTTCTTTTGCGGCATACTTCGTAAAGGTAATGACCAGAATTTCTTCTGGCCTTACCTGATACTTCTTTATTAAATATTCAATTCTCTTGGCGATGGTAAGCGTTTTCCCGGAACCGGGACCGGCAAGAACCATACATGGCCCTTGATAGTGAGCGACAGCCTCTTTTTGAGCATTGTTTAAACTCATAGATACCCCTTACTTACTCAATAATTCAATCCCTTTTCGAATACGTGCCAAAGATTCTTCCTTACCGAGAATCTCCATGATCTCCGTAGCACCGCCCGGAGTATTCTGTTTTCCGGAAACAGCCGTTCTTACCGGCCACATAACAAATCCTGTCTTTACGCCTGTTTCATCCACGTATTTTTTAAGCGTCTCGAATAATGCATCGTTACTAAAATCATCCTGCTCCTCAAGAAGCGGCAACACGCCTTTTAATACCTCCAGAGAATTTTCCTCATTCGTCTTCATCTTCTTATGACAGTACATCGCTGTGTCATACTCCGGAAGCGTCTCAAAGAAATCAATCTGCTCCTTGATGTCCGGGAATACTTCGATTCTTGTCTTTACAAGGGCAGCAATCTTTTTCAGATCATAGTCTTTCGTGATCACCTCACAAATATAAGGCTGTGCCATCTCATAGAATTTCTCAAGCTCCATAGCTTTCAAATACTCGCCGTTCATCCATTTCAATTTCACAATATCAAATACCGCCGGAGATTTACTCATATGACGGTAATCAAACGCCTTCACCAATTCTTCCAAAGAGAAAATCTCCTGATTATCAGACGGACACCATCCAAGTAACGCCACATAATTTACAACTGCTTCCGTCACAAATCCCTGATCGATCAAATCTTCATAGGAAGAGTGTCCGCATCTCTTACTCAGCTTCTTGTGGTTCTCATCTGTAATGAGCGGACAGTGCACATAAGTTGGAACTTCCCATCCAAACGCCTCATAGATCTTGTTATATTTCGGCGCAGAGGACAGATACTCATTTCCCCGTACTACATGTGTGATTCCCATTAGATGATCGTCCACAACATTCGCAAAATTATAAGTCGGATAACCGTCGGATTTAATCAAGATTAAATCCTCTAATTCCTCATTCGGAACCGTAATATCACCATAAATATCATCCTGAAACGTTGTAGTTCCCTCTGCCGGCATATTAAAACGGATAACGTAAGGCTTTCCGGCTTCCAAATTCGCCTGTACTTCTTCTTTGCTAAGTCCAAGGCAGTGTTTGTCATAAACAATAATCTCTGCACTGTCCTCTCCGGACACTTTGTTTCTCAGAGACTCCAGACGCTCCTTGTCACAGAAGCAGTAGTAAGCGTCTCCCTGATCAATCAGTTTTTTCGCATACTCCAAATATAATCCGGACGCATTACGCTCGCTCTGTACATAAGGTCCTACTCCACCGTCTTTATCCGGCCCTTCATCATGGACAAGTCCGGTCTTCTCAAGCGTACGATAAATAATCTCAAGCGCTCCGTCTACGAAACGCTCCTGATCTGTATCCTCAATACGGAGCATAAAATCTCCGCCCTCATGTTTTGCAATGAGATAAGCGTATAACGCCGTTCTTAAATTTCCAACATGCATTCTTCCTGTTGGACTTGGTGCAAATCTTGTTCTTACTTTACTCATGATCCTTCTCCTCATCTATTCATATTTTCTTCTGTATCTTCTTTGTCTCCAGTATTCAAGCTGAAACACGCCCCTTGGAACTGACAATACAACTGCAATGCCAAGCACGATGCCAAACGCAATCTTGATCGCTTCCAATCCTTTGACCGCCGCCAATCCCATTTCATTTGTTACCAGATAATATGCAGTATAATACACTCCCGCTCCCGGCACAAGAGGAAAGATTCCGGACACAAGAAATATTGTAATCGGACACTTCATACGTACCGCCAGCATCCGGGATATAAGCACGACTGTCAGACTCCCGAAAAAAGAACCTACCGCCGCCGAAAAAATCGTAGCCTGCGTGATAAACAGATACACCAGCCATCCTGTCATTCCGGTAAATCCACAGCTTACATAATATTTCTTCGGCACACTGAATAAAATTGCGTATGCAATCGTTCCCGCGAAAGAACAAAGCATGTTTTTTAACAAAAACACAATCATAATCCAAGCCCTCCTCCCGAAAGAGTTCGATACACACTGAGAGATATTCCCACTCCGATGGCAATATATACAAACACAAGCAATGCATCGATCATACGCACAGTCCCGGACAAGAAATCACTGTCTGCAATCTCTCTTATGGCACTGACAAACGCCACTCCCGGAATGAGCGGCATGATTCCTCCGATAATGATTCCGTCTATCTGTAAAGGCTCCATTACGGATATATAATTTGCCAAAATCGCAAGACTGCTGATAATCACGCCGCCGACCATATTGGTTACGATCTTGGATACCTTATGTTTGTTCGCCGCAAGAACCCACATATATAACAGACATCCGATAAAAAAGGCAAGAATACTTTCTCTCCCCGCACCGCATAGCAGATAGCCGAAACATCCGCTTCCAAGACCTGCTCCCAGAATCTTCTGCCAGTATCCTGCCCCCGGCATTCGTTCAATCTCTTTCAGCTTCTTTTCTGCCTCTTCAAGCGTAACTTTTCCTGAAGATATTTCTCTGGACAAGTCGTTGACTTCAGCTACGATTTCCAAATTAGAGCCGGACAATGGGACATGCTTTACTTTCGTGTATACTTCTTCATCCCCATGCTGGGCACTGATAAATATCCCATGACTTAACATAAACGTATCTACTTTATCTACATGAAAACGGTTGCAAATACGAGTCATAGTCTCATCTACACGAAAAATCTCTCCACCGTTTTTCAAAAGAATCCGTCCAGCTTCAAGCGCCAGATTAACTACCCGTTTCACATCAATCTGTGCGTAAAGCGGGCGTCTCAGGTAGATCATATCTGTCAAAAGAATCCCATCCTCATAAATCGGCTCTTTATAGTTGTCTGTAAAAAAATTCTCTACAATATGAGAATTTACAAACCTGCATTTTTCATAGAATTCAATTGTCTTCCTGCTATTCCCGGTACCTACATACATCATCTGACATCTTTCACTAAAATGCTCACAGACATAATCAATCATGTATTTCCCATAGCCTTTTCCCTGTTCTTCCGGCATAGTTGCTATATTCTTAATCTCACACTGCCCGTTTTTCAGCATCACAACCGCACATACCGTCTTGACAATCTCATCCTCACTAAGTACAAACAACGTACTTTCATCCAGATACTTGTCGATCATGTCCTCCTGGGGATCTGCCAGCAGCAAAAGATCCAGATATTTTTTTTTGTCTTCCGTCACCTGTTGAATCTTCATAGACGTCTCCCTACATCTTTAATCCAACTTATTATAGCACCACACTTTTAAATATTCAAATATTATTCTTTCGGAACAGCCACAAGCGTCCCGTCCTTTTCATAGAGAGCTCCGTCTTTGCTGTAATAAAACGGATTATCAGACGCCGCTTCGATAAACATCAGACAGGGAAGATCGGCAAATGTGCCCGGCGCAATATATTGAATATTAGACGGAATATAAACTTCCATAACAGATTCTTTCACATTTCTCAATGCACCGGCTTCCATTCCGATACAGCTCTCGTGGGCAGGAAGCACCAAAAAACCATCTTCCGCGTCAAAGGACGCAGCAATACACTCTGTAATATATCCTTTCTCATTAGAGACAAATCCGTCAAATTCTTTCCATCCCGCATACAATGTCAGCTCTTTCCTTTCTTCAGAAGCACTTTTAAAACACTGGGTACAAGCCTTATCCTCGTACCATCCGGTAAATTCTTTTCCAAGCCTTTTGGGTTCCGCAAAATCAGCCGCTACAAATACCGGCGTCTCAAATTTATATTCAGACTGCGTTATAGTTCCGCCGTTTCCATCCAGAGTCACTTTCCACACTGACTGAGACGTCAGTTCCTCCGGCTCTTTCACCGGTGTCTCCGCCGGCACTTCCGGAATCTCCTGCTTTACCACATCTGTTTCCAATACTTTCGGAATCTCTGACTTTATACTATCTGTCATCTCCTCATTTACAGTCCTTTTTACAGAAGTTTTAAAAGATTCTTGTCCTGTCGACATATCGTTCCTTTCGTCTGTCGAACCATTGGAAATTCCGCCGGAATCGGGAAATACTTCCGTCTTTCCCAAAACTTCCGTTTGCTCCATTAGCTGCTCTATCAGACTATCTGACTGCTTCAAAAAACGAGCGGCAGGATTTCGCATTTCTCCGTACCCTGCCGCTTTCACAAGTCCCTTTTCTACGTATGTATCCGCCTCTGGATACACAATCTTCTGACTCATTCCAATCTTACACAAGCCAAGGATAAATACCACAATATAACCACATGCCAACGCCTTCTTTCCCCACGTACCAAAATGTATTTCATGAACAACTGATTTTAAGACTATTTCCATATTTTTCCACCCCGTATTTATTATAAAATGGAAAAACGGAAATAAAAGTGGCATTTCGGAACTTATCCAAAATGCCACTTCGTTATTATTTTCAAATCATTCTTATCGTGCGATTAGCCGATATATCCGGCTTTTTTAAGCTCTTCCTCTGCTTTTGCAAGATTTGCGTCAGATACACGAACGATAGGACCTGTACAGCCCATTCCACTCTCAGCATAAATGTTAATCTTCCAAAGAGCTTTTACAGCGTCCTCAAGATCCATAACTTCGATTCCAGGAATCTGTGCAGTTACAATCTCCTTCGGAGGCTCTTTTACTTCTTCCTCTGCCGCTGCCGGTTTGGAAGATGCTTTTACACCTGCTAAAATCTCGGCCAAACCTGCTTTCTTAACTGCAGCAAACTCAGTCTTTGCTACCTCGAACACTTTACCTCTTACGAGTTGTGCCGCGTAACGGATTGCATTTGCGATAACCGGAGCTCCGGATGCACGAGAAACGATCATAACTAACTGCTCATATCCCTCGCCGATTCCAGGTCCATAGCCGTAGCCTGTGGCCTCAAAACTTCCACCTGTGTTTGCAGAAGATAACATTTTAACCAAAATATTTCCGGTCAAAGAATCTGTTACCATAATGTCCGGTGATGCCTGAAGAACATCGTTGCCTCTCATCACGCATCCGCCGTCTGCTCTTCCGGACTCTGCAAATGCAATATCATATCCCTGTTCCTGAAGCTGTTTTAAAGCTTTCTCTGTCTGACGAGCACCGTCAACGTTCAGGATACCTACTGTCGGGTTCGCATTGCCGCATGCTTTTGCAGTAATGATTCCGTAGATTGCATTTTTGATCATGCCTTCGATACGGTCTGTACTGGATGTACCTGTTGTATTTGCAATGTACATCTCTTTTCCCTGCGCCGGTGTTACACAGCGTCCTACGGTAGATACTCCGATTGGGAATGGGAAGTGCATAGTTACTGCCGCGTCAATCTCTTTATTTGCAAGCATTTCTTCCATCTTGTCGTGACCTTCCTCATCGTTAGCCACTTTGATAGTTGTAACACCCTCTGCCTCTAAAGTACCGATATAATATACATCGATGCCGTCTTTTGCAGCCGCTACTGCCGCTGCCATGGAGTTTTCTTCTCCATGCTCACTGCCCATACCGGTGAGCGCAACTTTAGGTCTTTTTCCGAAGCTTCCCGTCTCAAGTCCCTGTGCCATCTCCATAAAGGTATCGGCAATCATCTTTTCAATATTATTTGCCATTTTTAACACCCCTTACTCTGCTATCAGGGAAGCAGCGAAATCTTTCATAGCCTTTGCGATCAGTCCTTTTACTTCCTCCTCAGATACACCTGCAGCCGCCTCTGCTTCTGCCTTTGTATTTGCCTGAATTACGAAAGACACACCATCGAAAAGGTTTGTCATACGTCCAAGGAAAAGACTTCCTTTACCTACGATCATTGCTTTCTTAATATTTCCTGCAAGAATATCCTCTCTTGCAAATCCGATGTACGGTACTCCTGACGGGATATGTCCCTGTGTTGGAGCCCATCCTGTAAGACCATGTTTCTCAGCAAATCCAGCGATTTCTTTTCTGTCGATCTCGCCTTTTTTAACTGCCAAAGCTGCAATCATCTTGTAGTTAGCCATCGGAACATCTCCTGCTCCTGCCGGTTTTGTAATATCCGGATTCTGCATCTCTGGAGAGTATTTGTCAATATCTGTGATCTTCATTCCAACTTTCTCAAGTGGATCAGCTACAAGGCTTCCGATAACATTCTGTGGAGCGCTTCCTGTTCCTACTGTATGACGTCCGAGAATATCAAGGTTGATCTCCGGGTTTTCGCCGTCATTCTCTGAAAGAATTACACAGAATCCTGCCAGACAGTCCTCTAAAATTGGAAGACCTTTCTTCACATGGTCTTTACCGTTCATACCAAGTTTCGCTGTACATCCACCGGCTGTTACAGCTACACACTTATAAGCGCCTGATTTTACTAAAGCAGCAGCTTCGATAAGTGCGTGAGACGGACCTGCACAGAAACCACGCGCATCAGAACCTGTTGCATTTTTAAGATCTGCAATCTCTGCAGCGGCTTTTGCGAAGTTACCGCCTCCACGCTGATTCATATCACCACATGCTTCCTCAGCACAGTCGATCACATACTCTACGTCGTCTTTACTAATTCCTGCATTCTTAACACCATATAATAATGCAAGAACACTGGATGCTTTACTCATTAAGTTCTCGTGCATAACGTGTGCAGATAAGTTCACATCAATATCATGTGCTCTTTTTACACAGCCGACTAATTTGCCTGCAACATAGAGTCCCTCTGCGTGCTCCTCTTTTACAGCAGCCTCAATAGCAGCAAGCTCAACACCTTCAACTACTCTTGCTACAATGTCTTCTGTAATGATCGGATCAGCTGCAAATGCCTCTTTGTGAGCAGCAACAAAATCTTTGTCAAGCAGAACTACTTCAAACTGGTCACAAGCCTGAACAAGAAGAATAAACTCCTCTTCCGGCATGATCTCACCATATTTTCCGTATCTGTCTGCTCCTTCTTTTACCTTGTCATAGTATGGGAACTCTACTTTTACAAGATCCTCAGGAGTAGCATTTCCAATATATACCTGGTTTGGCCAGTAATTTACACAATCTTCATAAGAACGAAGATGACTTTCTAACTCTTTTAAGTATTCAGACTCCGGATTAACAATTCTCTCTGTTGTCTGTGTTGTTCCATTATATACCACCATCTGTGGTGTATGTGCCAGTACATAACTTGCACCTTTAATTACACTGTTCATTGGTTTTTACCACCTTTCTTTAACTTTTCATAAAGCTGACATTTTTCACAAGTAAATATAGAAGGCGTGAATAAATGTCCCGGAAATTTAAGTTTTTAACAAAAAGAGGAAGTATCCCTCTATGCGGGAACACATTGGGACTTCCCCTCTTCTTAAAATAGTATGATTAGATTAAACCTGCTCTCTGATAGCTTCCATCTCGGAAACGATGTCATCAACATCAAGAACCATTTCCATCATACCAACCTGTTCATCATAAACTGCCTCATCAAACTCACCTTTGACCTCTGGCTCACATACGTGATATACCGCGAGTCCAAGCTGGACTCCTGTCAATGGACCTGCAAAAGTAGGATCGCCTAAGGTTACAGTCTCAGCTGCAAGTCCTGCAGCCTCGCCCTCAGCAGCGCCAAGAACTACTACTAAGTTCTCTGCACCATACTCCTCTGCGAAATCTTTTACTCTTTTCTGGTTCTCCAGATCCATTGCGCCTGCGCTCGTTCAGACGAAACACTCCGTTGATGAAAATACAACCTCTGCACCAGCAGTCTGAACACATTCAGCGATAGCTGGTCCCGGAATTCCATCACGGTCTCCGATAATTATTGCTTTTTTGCCTTCTAAAATAGCCATAATTATGCTTTCTCCTTTCTGTTAAAATACAAAATAAAGTTTTTTTCTATGATTCAAGAAAACATCCAATTAGATGTATTTCTTAATCATCGCCTCGATAGACTCTGGTGTACAGTCGTCTTTTACAAGTTCTTCTACTTTCTCGCCACCTTTATAAATAGCCATTACAGGAAGTCCTAAAACTTTCTGTGCAATTGCAAGACGACGAGCCTTTGTTGTGTTCAGAGATGTAAATTTCAACTTATCTCCATATGTATCAGCGAACTCGTGTACCTTTGGCATTAAAGCCTGACATGGTACACAGCCATCTCCATAAAAATCTACGAATACATAGCCTTCAGCTTCTAATACCTCTGGCCCAAATGTGTTCTTATCTAAATCTAACATTGGAATCTCCTCCTTAATATATATGTTCTGCCATCGCTGTACCTCTCTCGCACAGCCAACTCAAGATCGTCACTTCGTGACCTCGTTCTTGGGCTATTCGCCCAATTCCAGTCTACAGAAAAACATCTGCTTACGTGTATACACGTCGCTTATGTTTTTCTGTAGACTGTGCTGTGCTTAAAAGTAGTCAGACATGCTTCTTTCTACTTGGATTGCTGCGATTGCTCCGTCAGCGGCTGCTGTTACAACCTGTCTTAAACTCTTGATACGAACATCTCCTGCCGCATATACGCCTGGGATGTTTGTATGCATATCTTCATCAGCCTTGATGTATCCACGCTCATCCATGTCGATGATTCCCTCAAATACTTTAGAATTTGGAATAGTTCCGATAAATCCAAACACACCAAACATTCCATCTTCTTCATCAGCTTCAACAGTAGTAACTTCACCAGTCTTAACGTTTTTCACTTTCATCCACTGAAGGATGTCGTCTCCGCCAACTTCCTCTACTACAGAATCCCACATAAATTCAATCTTCTCGTTTTTGAATGCTTTCTCCTGAATAGATTTTGCCGCACGAAGCTCATCACGTCTGTGAATAATCGTAACTTTTCTTGCGAATTTTGTAAGATACATAGCTTCCTCAACAGCAGAATCGCCGCCGCCTACTACGAACACTTCAAAATCTTCGAAGAAGTTAGCATCACATGTAGCACAGTAAGAAACACCCTTACCTGTGTACTCAGCTTCACCCTTACATCCAATCGGTCTGGAGTGTGCGCCTGTTGCAATGATAACGTTTCTTCCCTGGTACTCAGCATTTGCGCTCTTTAACACTTTAATATCTCCCTCAAGGGAAACCTCTGTAATTGTATCAGATACGCGCTCTGCACCAAATTTCTCTGCCTGCGCAGTCATTCTTGCAATCAGAGATGGTCCGGACTCACCCTCTACATTCTGTCCAGGATAGTTCTCAATCTCATCTGTGATAGCAATCTGTCCGCCATCCTGACCTTTTTCAATGATCAGTACAGAAAGACGGCTTCTGCCTGCGTACAGTCCTGCCGCTAAACCAGCAGGACCTGCACCCAGGATGACAACATCATAAATCTTACTCATGTCTGTAATGTCTCCTTTGCAATTAAGTATTCTCACTTTTTACTCAAAGATAGTCTGTCCGTCAACCTCTGTTGTTAAAGCATTTAAAGCTTTCTCAACAATCTTACGACGAAGTTCTTTCTCCTCTGCCGGATCAAGAGCCGGATTTCCAAGAGGATGTGGAATAGCGATAGCCGGAACGATTCTGTTAGCACCAACTGTCATAGAGATTGGTGTTACTGTACATACGTGTACTACAGGGATCCCTGCTCTTTCTACTTCCTTAACCATCGTTGCACCGCAACGAGTACAGGTACCTCAAGTAGAGGTGAGGATTACTGCGTCTACTCCGTCTGCTTTCAGTTTTGCAGAGAACTCAGCAGCAAATGCCTTAGAAGATGCTACGGCTGTACCGTTACCTGTTGTTGTATAGAATAAGTGATGTAACTCACCAATAATTCCTTCTTTTTCCATATCACGAAGAACGTCAACCGGAAGTACGCGGTCAGAGTCTTCGTTAGCATATACCGGATCGTATCCACCATGTGCAGTCTCATATGTCTCTTCTGTAAGATCCATAACGCCTGCAATATCATACTCACCATAGTGAGAAGCGCTTGAACTCTCAATGTGGTCCGGATTTCCCTTTGGAACGATACCACCGGAAGTTACTAAGGCGATCTTAGCATGAGCGAGATCTTTCACTGCCGGATTAGGCTCAACTCTGTCAAAGTCTGGCATTGGGAACTCTGTTACGAATGGTTTGTCTGCTAATTTTTTAAGAAGCATATTAACAGCTCTCTGAGATCCTCTCTCTTTCTCGAAGAAGTTTACACGAACGCCGTTTGGCATATATCCTTCTTCTGCAGAAGCTCCGATTGCCTCTCCCTTACCAAGTTTGACAGCTAAAGGTGCCATCTTAGTAACAGCATCTCTCATACCTGCGGCACTGTTCTTTGTAGAAATCATGTATACCTGATTCTTGAACATATCAGCACCCGGGTTCTCTACGTACATACCAGTCAGAGATGGGATTCCAAGTTCTTCCTGAACTGCTGCTGCGATTGTACCACAAGCAACACCATAACGACCTGCGTTAAATGCCGGTCCTGCGATAAATACATCCGGAGCCTGCTCTTTTACCATAGCAAGGATTTCTGCTTTTGCGCTCTCCAGATTCTCATTGAAATAAGAGTCTCCACAGATGATTGTTGCAACAATCTCTGCTTCGTCTTTAAAGTTTGTTGTTAATGCAAGTCCCGGTCCCACAACCTCGCCTGCGCGAAGCTCTACCGGATAATCTGCTTTTTCTTCTCCACCAATCTGTGCAAAGAACTGATTGATGTAATGAACTACTTTTAATTTAGCCATTCTTCTTATCCTCCCTTCCTTATCTTGCACTCAGTTTATTGAAACCTGTCTCGTTAGTTGCACCTGTAAGTACCTGAAGCTCAACCTCTAAAGAGCCATCCTCGCGAAGTGTCTCTTCACTTGCACCTGCAATCTTTGTTACATAATCAAGAGTTCCAATTACTTTATCAAGTTTTGGCAGGATAATTACCTGATTTGCATTACCGCCTGTTACAACCGCATCTGCCGCCGGATCTGCGTCAGCAAGTGACTGAGATTTTCCGTCGCGTCCTGCATACTCGTCTGTAATGATTACAGTCTTAACGCCTTCAGCTTCAATCTTCTTGCAGTTCATGATAAGGTCTGTATCCGGGTTACCGAATCCTTCCTGAGATACAATAACTCCATCAAGATCTAACATCTTACAAAGTTTTGCTGTCCAGTCAGAAGAACGCATCTTGTCTGCAAGGTAAACGTTCTCGTTTGTGATGATGTGGCATACAAAGTTGAAAGTTTTTCCGTGCTGTTCAAACATATCATGTACAACCGGGTTGTTAAGGTGTACATATGTTGGGTTCTTATCACATGCAGACACACAGTTACCGGAAACAATAGCTCCGTCCATGATCTCTGTCGGGCTCATAATCGTAGGAACAATTTTCTTAGCGTCAACGCCGTATACATATGTATCATGAAGAAGTCCCTGACTCTGAAGCATCTGAACATACGCAACTCTCGGAAGATCCGGATATTTCTCCATACCTTCTTTAATTGTGCATGTCTCATATACTTTTGTCTCGTCTGGTGTAAGGTTACGAGCTAATTCCCCAATATATGCCGCAACTCTGAATCCAGCAAAACGAACTGCCTTCTCATAGTCATGTGGTTTGATATCATCCACTGGCTCACAAACCATAACTAAGTTTAATGTCTTAGAAAATGGTGTATAGTCAGCTCCAGGACCTGTCATATCAATGATACCTTCCTGGAATCCTACGATCTTACCAGCTGTTACTACAGCCATACCTTTTAACGCATATGTCTTACCTTCTCCAACAGTATCAACTTTTGCGATAACTCCAGGGAAAATTCCTCCTTTTCCCTCAACTTTAACTCGTGGCTCGATTACGTCCTTTACCGGTGTAATTCTTACAGACTCACCCGGTTTTGCAATATCAAATGATGCGCTCTTTAACTTCTCGTCCTCAAGAGCAACCGCCTTAACGGCTTCTTCGGATACATAAAGGATTCCGTTTTCGATCTTAGACTCAGATGCGAACTGAATGTCCTTAATGTAAATGTGTCCCATTTCTAATCTCACTTTAAGTTCCCTCCTTCAAAAGAATAATTTTTTATTGTTTAGCTTTACTGCTTTACAACCTCATTTAAGACCTACCAGACATCTGCCGATGCCATTCCACTTTCTAATAAGGTCCAGTCGATCAACTGAAAATCTTCCAGAACCCGCTCACTATAAGTTCCGGTTCTGTCTTCAAATTTATAGCACGCCTGTATTGCACTCTCAATAATCGAAAGAGACCTGCTGTCAACCTCCTCCTTCCCTACTGAAATTAATACAGATTTGTACGGTGTCTCATTGGGCTTCACGCTTCCGGATAATGGATGTGTCAGAAGCAAATGCCCTTCATGTATTCTGTCTCTGACTTCTTTCAGAAGTTCTTCATAAGAAACTTCTTTGTATATTACATCGTGCGTTTCCTTAAGCTTATCCCAAACAAGCGGATTATTGGTTACAACTATGTATTTCCCCCGATTCATACGAACCATTTCTCCTTTCTCAGTCTTCGTCCGTTCGCATAAATACAGTACACTTGACGAAATGACTCCGGTATCGTAAAAAAGGACGGCTAAGCACCTAAACCATGTGCGTAAGTCGTCCTTCCTGTCTTTTGCCCTGATAAATAAACATTTGGCTAAGCCATATCATACAGCACAAGATTCAGAATGTGGTACGTTTTCCAGTCCTTTTGCCTGAAAGTTTCGTCCGGCATATGTTCACCAGCATATATCCGGCTTGCCTCTTCGGCGGCTGAATCACTCAACTCTCTCTTGGAAAATTTCAACCCCACTGTTCATTTTTTATAGGCATTTTCAATAACTGATATTGCCTACGTCTATAATAACCGATTGTTAATCCATTTTCAACCAGTAAGATAAATTATAATCAATTTAGTTTATTTGCACAACCGTTAATTATAATTTTTATGCAAAATTACATATTTTTTATAATGACTATTTTTTATGATTTTTGAAATAGTCGTCATGTACTTTCTTAATTACTCCACTTAATGCAAACAACGCCAAAATATTCGGGATTACCATTAAGGAGTTGAATGTATCCTGCATTGTCCACACAAGTTCTACCTCTGCAAGTGATCCAAGGAATACACATACGGCAACAATTACAGAATAAACTTTAACTGCCTTGGATCCAAATAAGTATTTGATGTTTGCCTGACCGAAGAAATACCATCCTAAAATTGTTGAGAATGCGAAGAAGAACATACAAATTGCAATAAAGATGTCTCCTCCTTTTCCATACAGTGTAGAGAATGCATACTGGCTGAGCTCTGCTCCTGTTCTTCCTGTCGGAATAGAATGTGTAGTAATAATTACTAATGCTGTCAGGTTCAAAATTACAAATGTATCGATAAATACACCGATCATTGCAACATAACCCTGTTCTACCGGATGATTTACCTTAGCAACTGCATGTGCGTGAGGTGTAGAACCCATACCTGCCTCGTTAGAGAAAAGTCCACGTGCAACACCTTTTGTAAGCGCAAGTTTTACTGTCGCACCTGCCGCACCGCCGACGATGGAAGAAGGAGCGAATGCACCCACAACAATTGCCTGGAAAGCATATGGGATTTCCTTAAAGTTATAAATGATTACAACTAAAGAACCTAAAATATAAAATGCAGCCATAATCGGAACAATCAGCTCCGTAATCTTTGCAATACGTCCGGTACCGCCAAGAAATACAAACAGTGCAAGCACTGCAAGAAGAAGTCCCATGATCCACTGTGGCATTCCAAATGCAGTATGGAACGATGCCGCAATAGAGTTAGACTGTACTGCATTACCCATAAATCCAAGAGCCAGTGTAATCAAAACTGCGAAGATTCCTGCCAAAACTTTACCAAATGTGCCGCTGAACGCTGCACGAATATAATAAACAGGACCACCTGTCACTTCGCCGTCCGAACCTACCTGTTTATATTTCTGAGCCATGATAGCCTCTGCGTAAATAGTAGCCATTCCAAGGAATGCTGCGATCCACATCCAGAAAATTGCTCCCGGGCCTCCGACTGCAAGAGCGGTTGCCGCTCCGGCAATATTACCGGTACCTACCTGAGCTGCGATAGCAGTTGCAAGCGCCTGGAAAGAAGACATTCCGTCAGCTCCAGCTTGCTCGCCGCTTTTCTTAAACAATCCGCCGAAGGTTCTCTTCATACCCTCTTTGAAACCTCTCACCTGAATAAAACCAAGCCTCACTGTAAACCATATACCGCCTCCTAAAAGAGCGGCAATCAAAATGTAGTTTGACAGATAACTTCCAATAGTTGAAAAAATATCATTCAATAATTTCTCCATAATCTTCCTCCTTAATATAGATATTTTGAATAATGTAATTCACTGTATCTATAATAACATTTTACCAATTTTTATGCAATCTTTAGAAAGTTTTTATATTATTTTTGGATATTTTTCACAAATTCTTAATTTTACACACAAAATAAATCCCGTCAAAAAATGGCGTAAACCATTGAGTTTACGCCATTCCAATTTCTTAACTTTTTATTAAGATTGTTTGATTTTCGTCAATATTGCTAATTTTTTGTCAATTCACTTTTACTGCTTTAACCCCTGACCATCCGGAATACTTCTTCGTTGTCTTTCCTTTTACTTTAACATTCTTATATGTCCGCACTCTCACATAATATTTTTTCTTAGATTTTAATCTAGTTACTGTCTTTTTATATGTACCGGCGTTCTTTATCGTAATCGTTTTATTTCCTTTGCGAAATCCCTTATCTGTAGAATACTGAATTTGATAACCGGCAATGGATTTTTGCTTTTTCCATTTAACAACAAAGCTCTTTTTTCCCGCTTTCAAGCTGGAAACCGCCGTCTTCTTTATCACTTCCGACTTTCCCGATTTTGCAACAGTAATCGTTACAGAAGCAGCTTTGCTGCTTCCGGACATCATATATATCGTTGCTTTTCCAGGTTTTACACCGGTAATTGTCCCATTACTGTTAACCGTACAAATCTTTTTATTAGAACTTACAAACCTAATCTGCTTCGGCGTTCCCGTTACCTTTCCAAAATAAGAACTAAAATCATTGTCGAATGTTAATTTCGCCGCCAGCTTTTGTCCTGCTTTCACTGTCTTGGAGGCATAAGATAATTTCGGTTTTGCATAACGTCTGTCAAACGGAATAACTGCGCTTACTGTCTTATCTCCATAAGAACTTTTAGAAACCGACTGCCTTACTTGCCCGCCAAAACACTGTACCCAATATCTTACTCCATTCAACGAAACAACGCCTACTCCGACTACCTTATAGTCCGGATTCATAATATTAGCTTTGTGCCCCGGTGAGTTCATCCAGCTATTCATAACCTGAGATGATGTCGACTGCCCTGCCGCTATGTTTTCGCCCATAATATAATCGCTCGGAAATATTGAAAAACACGTTTCTCCATTTGGTCTATCATGACTAAAATAAAGCGTCAGCTCTGCCGCCCTCTGCATAGCAGTATTAAGAAGCGCCTTATCCATCTTCAGCGGTGGAAGCTTTTGAGCCGCACGTTTTTTATTAATAATCGTCAAAACCTCGAATGATTTACTGTATTCATTTTTCACTTTTACAACTGCAGAACCCATCTTGGCCGCCTGAGCATCTTTTGCCGAAAAAGTAAAACCTGCCACAAAAATTAATACTGTCAACAGTAGTCCAAGACCTGTCTTTTTTCCCCATTTCCTCATAAAATCATCTCCTTCTTATATTATGCTATACGTTGATCTCTGCTTTTACGCCCAAAATATCTTCGTTCTCCTTAAGAAGCGGATAAATCATTTCTTTCAGATAAGTCTCCACCTGAATCGGAGCACGTCCTACATACTTAGATGGCTCCATCGTTTTCTTGAGTTCCTCAAGGCTGAGTCCAAACGCAGAGTCTGCCGCAATGAGTTCCAGAAGGTTATTATCCATTCCCTTCTCTTTCACATTACGTCCTGCCTCCATAGAAAGTTCACGGATTCTCTCATGAAGTTCCTGTCTGTCGCCTCCTGCTTTTACAGCGTCCATCATAATATTCTCTGTCGCCATGAACGGAAGTTCTGACATCAGGCGTTTCTCAATAACTTTCGGATATACGACAAGTCCGTCCACCACATTGAGACACAGATCTAAGATTCCGTCAATTGCCAAAAAGCCTTCCGGTACGCTGAGACGCTTATTCGCAGAATCATCCAACGTTCTCTCAAACCACTGGGCGGCAGATGTTATCGCCGGATTCAGCGCATCGATCATCACATATCTGGAAAGCGAGGCAATCCGCTCACTTCTCATTGGGTTTCTCTTATAAGCCATAGCAGAAGAGCCAATCTGCGTTTTCTCAAATGGTTCTTCTACCTCCTTCAAATGCTGCAGCAGGCGGATATCATTGGAAAACTTATGTGCACTCGCCGCAATTCCGGCAAGCACGTTCAGCACTCTTGTATCCACCTTGCGGGAATACGTCTGTCCGGATACCGGATAGCACGCTTTGAATCCCATCTTCCGGGCGATCATCGAATCAATCTTATCAATCTTCTCCTGATCTCCATCAAAAAGTTCCAGAAAACTTGCCTGTGTTCCTGTCGTCCCTTTTGAGCCAAGAAGTTTCAAACTTCCCTTTACATATTGAAGATCTTCTAAGTCCATCATAAATTCCTGCATCCAGAGCGTTGCACGCTTTCCTACAGTTGTAGGCTGTGCCGGCTGAAAATGTGTGAACGCAAGCGTTGGAAGCGCTTTATGCTCGTCTGCAAACTTCGCAAGTTCGGCAATTACATTGACCAGTTTCTTCTGTACAAGTTCAAGCGCCTCTGACATCTGGATTATATCTGTATTATCACCTACATAACAAGACGTCGCCCCCAGATGGATAATTCCTTTTGCCTTCGGGCACTGCTGTCCATATGCATACACATGAGACATAACATCATGGCGCACAATCTTCTCCCTCTCTTTTGCCACGTCATAATTAATCTCGTCTGCGTGTTCTTTTAATTCATCAATCTGCTCCTGCGTAATCGGAAGTCCCAGTTCTTTTTCCGTCTCTGCAAGAGCAATCCACAATTTTCTCCATGTTTTAAATTTCTTGTCCGGAGAAAAGATATACTGCATTTCTTTACTTGCATAGCGCTCTGAAAGCGGGCTTTGGTATCTGTCGCTTATCATAATAATTCTCCTATCTTCCACGTATTCATAATATTGTCAACACTTTAAGTATAATATAATACATCCGCAAAATCAATTATTCACTCGCCAGTTTTCCAAGAAACTCTTTCATTCTCTCATTCTCCGAATGAAAAACTTCTTCCGGTGTTCCCTGCTCTGCAATCACACCGCCATCCATAAAGATAATCTGATCTGATACATTCTTCGCAAAATCCATCTCGTGCGTCACAATCACCATCGTCATGTGTTCTGCCGCCAAGTCTTTGATAACCTTTAAAATCTCTCCGGTAAGCTCCGGATCAAGGGCAGAGGTAGGCTCGTCAAAGAACAGGATATCCGGTTTCATAGCAAGCGCCCTGGCAATCGAAACTCTCTGCTGCTGCCCTCCTGACAATTGAAACGGATAAGCATTCTCCTTATCCTCAAGCCCCATCTTTTTCAGAAGTTCTCTGGCTTCTTTGTACACTTCGTCTTTCTTTCTTTTCTGCACTCTAAGAGGAGCGTCCGTAATATTCTTCCAAACAGAAAAATGCGGAAACAGATTGAAATTCTGAAACACTAGTCCAAAAGTACCGTCATACCTGACCTCCCCTGCGTCCTGCGTCTCAAGTCTGGTTGCGCACCGAAGAAGCGTAGACTTTCCCGAACCGGACGGTCCTATAATCCCAAGCACTTCTCCTCGTTCCACATTTAAAGAAATGTCCTTTAAGACTTCCACATTGCCAAAACTTTTCTTAATATGTTTCATCTCTAATAAACTCATGACATTCCCTCCTAGCGATAATAATTCATCTTCTTTTCCATGCGTTCCATCACAAACGCTACAATAAAATTAAAGATATAATAAAAGATTCCTGCAAATACAAACGGCAGCATGCTGACCTGAGAAGATGCAAGCGCCTTGGCAACCGTAAACATCTCCATAATGCCGATGGTAAATGCAAGAGATGTATCCTTAACAAGCGTGATTAGTTCATTGGTAACAGATGGCAGAATGGTCTTGATCACCTGTGGCAGGATAATGCGTAGAAATGTCTGCCCCTTACTGTACCCGAGGATCTGTGCCGCCTCATACTGACCGTTCGGCATAGCCTCAATACCTCCGCGATAAATTTCAGCAAAATAAGCCGCATAATTCAAAATAAATCCGATTGCTACAGCCGTATTCTTCCAATCCGGTGTATTCTGTAAGCCCAGAATATAATATGGCCCAAAATTGATCACCATAAGCTGAAGCATAAGAGGCGTCCCCCGCATAATAGATATGTAGATTTTCACAATATTTTGGATTACCGGATTTTTCGCCATACGTCCAAAGGACACAAAAAGCCCAAGCGGAAGGGAAAAAACAAGCGTCAGCACAAATATAACCAACGACGTTACCGCGCCTTCCCCCAGTTTACTTAACATAATCTCAATTGCCATACGTATCTCCTCTCCGAAGAAAAACAGGCCGTCTGAAACAGACAGCCCTTTTCCCGTTTTATTTGCCGATTATTGTAATATCTTCGTCAAACCATTTGGTTGAAATCTTAGCAAGTGTTCCGTCTGCCGCCATCTCCTCCAATGTGTTCTGCACCTGGTCGCGGACTGCCTCGTTGCCTTTCGCAAATCCAATCCCATACTCTTCTGCTGCAATCTCTTTATCCAGAATCTTAAAATCTGCTTTTCTTTTGCCAATCTGATAGGAAGCCACAACAATATCCATCGCCACAGCGTCTGCCGCTCCAGACTCCAGATTCATAAATCCGGTGTTATAATCCGGCACAACCTCCAGATTGCCAAATGTTCCCGAAAGCTTAGCCTGATCGTTAAGAGCCGCCTGCGCGGAAGACTCCGTCTGGACATCCACAACCTTTCCTTCCAAATCTTTCTCCGACTCTATTCCTGCGTCCGCTCTCACTACAAATACCTGCTTGTTATTCAGATACGGTTCTGACCATGTATACTCGTCTTCCCTTCCATTCATCGTAAAACCATTCCAGATACAGTCAATACCGCCGGAAGCAAGTTCTGCATTTTTTGCCTCCCATGCGATCGGCTTTGGCACAAATTCAAGCTTCAGTCTCTTACACACTTCTTCTGCAAGTTCCAGATCGAATCCCGTATATTCGCCGTCATCTCCAACAAATCCCATAGGCGGAAAATCCTGATCAAATCCAACCGTAAAAGTATCTCCGGATTTTTTCTCCGTATATTCTTTAACCTCTTTCTTTTCACCTTTTGCGCTCTCTCCTTTGCTTGTGCAGCCGGAAAGAACGGCTGTTACCATAAGGGCAGTTGTAAGCAGTAACGCTAGTCTCTTCTTCATAGTATTCTTCCTCCTCATATGAATCATTCACCAATCAGCGCTTTACCACTTTACCAATTGATTACTTTACCACGCTAAATTTCCCTGTTATAATAACACACCTTTTACATATTGTCAATCCTGCGATATTCTTTTTTCCAGCTTTCCAGCTTCGTGTCCTCCACATCCATATTGACCTTACTCTGCGCCTGTCTGAGTTCTTCTTTCAACTGCGCGTCGGTACTCAGATACAGAGGATTTCCCGATAACATCTTTACATAATCTGCCTCCGGCATATAACGATAACAACAGTACATATAAGCTCTCATCATATCCCGATTCTCGCAAAGCTTCCAGCCTTCCTTATATGCCGCCGCCGCCTCTTCATACAAAAACATATTCCCATATGCCGTTCCCAGACATCCATAGATTTTTCCATAGAATTCTTTGGTCACCGTATGATCCCGATCTGCGCTGACGATAGACTGATACACAAGGACAGCCGAAGCATATTCTTTCCGTTTCAAAAGACAGTCTCCCTTATATTTGAGACGCATGACATCCTTCTGATTTTGAAGTTTTTCTAACATTCCCTGTATTTTGTAGATCTCAGAAAGTCCATAGATATCCGAACCTTGTAAAAGCGCAAGAATAAACTGTTCCACAGAACAGTTTCTCGCCAGCGCATTCCTCAAAATAGCCGCCAGTTTCGTCAGTTCCAGCTCCTCTGTCAGCCACTCGCAAAGGGAATGGTTCATAAACGTATAATCAATCAGGTATAAATTATTACATACATAGTAACACAATTCTTCAATGGTATATACTTTCATCCGAACCCTTGTGATCACATAGGGCTGTCTGGCGCGTTTTTTATGACATAGAATTAAACTGCCCATTGCTTCCTCCTAAATGTATGATCTTTTCTACTCGGAAATCCGTAGGTGCAAAAAAGTCACCGAACCCCACATCTTTCAGAACCATCTTACATGTTCTCTCATTCATGAAAAACACTTCAATCGAAAGACGAAGCGAATAGTCTTTTCTTGGCGTAAGTCCCTCCAAAGAGATCTTCTCCACTTGAATCTCGTCTCCGGTCAACGTTTCCACATGAACTTCTATGTCAGACGTATCCTCTAATATCACTTCCCACTGTCCGTCTCCCTCATACCAATGAGTTCCCCAGGATACAATCGGATACCAGCCTTCCTTTCCATTCACCCGCATCCTAAGTGTGATCTGTTCCATCATCCGGGTTTCATCCAAATAAATGGGGCGCTCCTCATAGCCGTTACATTTCCTCATAGAAGTGTAACATGCTCCTTGGCTGTACAAACTATTCCCCTGAAAAGCCCTTCTTCCGTTACACAACATCTTGAGGGAATTGGGATACCACTCATTCTCAAATCCCTCTCCGGTTAAATACACAGAAGAAACTACCTTTTTCTCAAATATACTCTGTATAAACGACTGGAATCTCTCATCCGCACTTTTCGCCTTTTCCTCATTCATGATAGGAGCCATTGCTTCATATTCCGCAATTGCCGCGCTCGCCACTTCATCCACCGTCACGAATGTCTCCTGTCCCGCCGCTGTATTCAGTTTGCGCAGCATATACGCCTTTATCACCTGACCGTCACAGAAAAACAATGCCGATTCATATTGCCACAACTCCTTGGGCTGATAGAACATATATTGACAGAAGCTCTCTTTATAATCCTGCACCACAATATTCTCTTTCGCCACACCCAATTGCCGCCCAATTCCTTTCAGAAGCTTAGACATATCCACATTCGTGTACGGGACAGAAAATGTAATAAAACGGATATCCGCAAATTCTTCCAGCGTAAGGCTTACAAACTTAGCAAGAAGCCATACAGCATCATACGCTTTCGCTCCTACACGTACCTTTTCACGCCGTTTTGCTTTCTCGAACAAATCCGGGACTACCAGTGAAGGTTTCATTTCCTGCAGATATTTCGCCTCTTTTCCATATACCCATCGTTCTTTAAGATACCCTAGCATAAGAGGAATCTGATAACGGTCCACCGAAGCTTCAAGCGTCTCCGGCTCGTCTTTGTTTTCATTATAATAACTAATCTGACAGTTTTTTTCATTTATATCATAGCCTAAAATACCGTCTCTTATCATTACTCCTCTTCCTCTCCCAACGCTTTAATACACTTTATATATCTGATCTGCCATAATCAGCTCTTCTTCATACTCAAGCATTGCTTTCTTACGTTTGGCAGGCGTCATCCGTATCATAGCATTGATTTTTCCGTATTTGCCGTTTTTCTTTTTATGCTCGCTTCGCAATGTCTTCTTCTCTGTCGTCAACACCTTGTCTCCGGTAGTTTCTTCAAAATAATATTGAAGTTCTTCATCTGCGTACAAAATGAACTGTTTTACGTACAGATTGTCATATACCGGTATTAGATTCTCTGACTGATAGCTCAAAGGCTCTTTTCTGCCATGTTTCAGTTTATAATACAGTTTCACCTTACTTCCGGGTGTTCCCTTATAAGAAATCATGGAGCGGTCATAAATCTGTGCTTCTCTGAGCCAAGCCACTTTATAATTCATATAAAACGGAAATACTATCTGCTTTTCAGACATCTCTCTCAGCACCTGATGAAGCACTTCTGCCATATCCGGAGAATATCTCTTACCGGAATAATATTTAAGCAGCGCAATCCGGCAAATATCCGGCAGATCTTCCTTCTGCTCACATTCATGAGCAATAATTTCAAAAACACTCTTTTTGAGTTCTCGCCCATGGACAACAAATGCCCTTGATACATACGCCAAATACGCCTGTCTTAACCGGAAATAAACATTATCTGACAGATAGTAATCTTTAAAAATATCTTCTTCTTCAAACATATCTTCCGAGAATAGCATCTGCGTAATAATGCGTTCGCTGATCTTATACGACGGAATTCCATTCTTTTTCAAAACCTTCCACAACTTCTTCATATCTGCGGTTGCCCCACAGTAAAACTCCGCCAGATACAAAAGTGTGGTTTTATCATACTGCCGCCTCTTAAATAATTCAAAGCAAAGATATGTCAGAAAATCATTCTCCACATAATTATCCTCATCAATCTTTCTGCCGCAAAGTTTTAGCACATCTTTCTCATTGTATCTTTCAATCCCGTTTATTTGAAGATTTTCAATGGTCGGTTCTTCTTTTTCCTGCGTCTCTTTCCATTTACCGATAGACGCCCCATACTCCTGACACATTTCAAGAAAACGAGGCTCATAAAACAAACGCTTCGTCTCATACGGAATCGAATCTGTATAATAACGTCCTTCTACGGACTCCCATATAATGCGGGACTCCTTATCATACAAATAGACAATTGCCTGCTCATCCTCACGATAAGGAACTCTCTGACTAACTGTTCCATCCTTTTCAATCACTAACACGCAGTTCATATTACGTACTTTCGTAGATACTAAATAAGAGAAGCAAATATCCCGCATTGCTTCCATATATTCCTCCGCCATCTCTTCGTTACAATATTTCTTATAAAGCACCCGCAAAGGCTCTGTAATATGCCGTTTTAACAACTGTTCCATAGTAAAAGCAGCCATCTGCTCTTCATAAGCCTTATACATTTCTTCCCCGCCTACTTCATAGGTCAGAATATTCGCATACAAGTACGCCGCTTTCTCGTAATTCAGCACATTCCCATGCCGGAAATAAAGAAGGATTGCCCTTGGCAGAGGTCCTTTCAACTTCTCCGTATCCAGCGTGATCATATAATATTCATATAATTGAGCAATTTTAAGTTCTGCCTCCACCGCCTTCTGATACCATGAGAAATATCTCTTCTGCGTTTTATTTCCTTTAATAAGAAGTGTACAGATCGTATTCAGCAGCATAGAATCGCTGTAAATTGCATAAATCCGTTCCAGAATACGGAACAATTGCTCATTATATACCTTCTGCTGGCCGGCAAAATTAGCGACATAAAGGGCCACTTCCTTAGTGATCAGACGGTATTTTGCCGCAAAATTAAGCACCTGCAGTTCAAATTTCCCAATCTTTTTAAGAAGCGTCGGCTTCTCCTGATAACACAAATATGCTTCCAGATAAAACAATACACTGCACAACTCAAACTCAAACTGCTGTTCCAAAACTTCCAGTTTCTTGTATGGGTTACGATATCTAGTATCCAGATGCAAAAGCATATTCAGCAGCATCCAAGAGTCCTGACGTCTCATATAGGTTTTACCGATTTCATCCAGTACACGTTCTTTATGGCTGCTGTTATTGCGCACCAAAGCTGTCAGATACAGATAATAACAATTCGTGATTGGATCTTTGCCGATGGCAAACCGATTATAATTATAATTTTCCAAAATCCATTTTGCGTCTTCTGCTTTTTTACCAATTAGATAAATATGTGCCTGCAAAAGCTGATACATTTCACTGTTCGGCTCAATTTTGCGAATTGCAGATATTTTCTCTGTGGCGCTCGCCACCCAGTCCTCCAGAGAAATTCTGCCGCCGATATATCCTACATATTCTTTCAGCGCCTGTGCAAATAAAAACTCCGGTACATGATGTTCCTCGTCATAACGCAGATTCTGCAGCACTTCCACTTCATAACTAAGCGTCTCATAAGGAGTCACAAACCGAATCACCCCGTAGTTACGTCCACTGTGCAAATATTCCGCGCGGACCAAATATTCCACCTCATAGCTGTTACCGACAAAATCTTCCGTTGTAATGTCTGTTTTTACTGCCTTCAAAAAATCTCCATCCGTCTCAATATGAATCGGCATATAGCCCCAGGTGTTTTTCATAAGCGTAATCATGGCTTTGGTAGATTCATGGACATCCTCAAACAACATACCCTCCCCCTGGAGCGTAAGGTAAATACATTCTTTCTGCTTGATACCTACCATGAATTCTTCCATTGCCTGATCCCCAAGGGACCATTTTCTCATATTGTCATAAAGATAGAAAATCCTCTCATTTTCATATTTTAAAATATCATAAAATTCTCTGGAGCGGAATAATCTCGCCGCTTCCGTAAAATCCTTAATGGCAAGTTTCTTAAAATCATCGGTACTTTGCACCTTACCATATGTCGTCATGACATACGGCTTTTCAATGATTGCCGTAAACGACAATTCATACTCGCCGCCCGTACAGACTACTGTGAATTTTCCTTCTTCTACGTGTCCTGGTTTTAATCCTCTTCCGTCATAGGAAAACTCTATTCTGGGATTTCTTCCTTCAAATCCCTGGTCTTTAAAATGAATACGAAAAGAAGACGGGTACACAATCCCCCGTATCCTACTGTCATTATTGCTTTTTATTAAGAAACTCCCCCGATAGACTTCTCCTTCTCCAATAATCAGCACCAAATTCGTTTCCTCAAATACTACTTCCGGTCTGACAAGTCTGAAGTCTCCTTTGGCGAATTTTTGAATCTTATTTTTCAAGACTGACACCTGCATCTTTCGTTGCTTTTTTTTGAAAACATACTATAATGAATTATAGCATTGTTTGAACACTAATGGCAATGCCGGAAATAGAAAAACTGTTACAAATTGTAACTATTAAGCCATACGCTGATATAGTTACCAGAAATGTAACAGTTCAGTCCGCGCCATTCGCAAAACCGCACTAACTTGCTATTCGTTGCTGTGCAACTATTTTTGCTCATAATCTGGCGCTCCGCTCATAGTCAGTAAAATACACTCATTCATGCAAGCATGATTCGTTTATTTTGCCGACTATGGCTGAACTGTTACACAAATTCTACATATAAGGAGCATAGATATGACAAAAAAAACAGAATTTCATGGCAGCGACCTGGAAAAAATCGAAGAGTATTATCACATTCCCAAGGAGGAGATTGTCTGTTTCAGCGCCAATGTGAATCCACTTGGGCTCTCCAAGAATGTCAAAAAGAAACTGGCAGAAAACCTTGATATAATAAGCAGATATCCTGATCGGAATTACACCAGCTTAAAATCTGCCATCGGCACATACTGCGGCGCCGATCCTGCTCATATTGTCGTTGGGAATGGTTCTACCGAACTAATCTCCCTGCTGATTTCCCAGCGCATGCCCAAAAAAGCACTGATCCTTGGTCCCACGTACTCAGAATACGCAAGGGAACTTTCCTTAGCCGGCGCAGCAACAGAATACTATCAATTAAAAGAATCCGATGATTTCGTTCTGGATGTCTCCGACTTTATCCGGGCATTTTCAGAAGATACAGATCTTGTGATTATCTGTAATCCAAACAACCCTACTTCTTCTGCGCTTTGCACCAAGGAAATTACCGAGATTTTAGAAGCATGTAAAAAGCGGGATATTTTCGTAATGATCGATGAGACTTATGCCGAGTTCGCCCCCGACATTTCTGAAATTACAGCAATCCCACTGGCAGAACATTATGACAATTTCATGGTGATCCGCGGCGTATCCAAGTTCTTTGCCGCTCCGGGACTCCGTTTTGGTTACGGAATCACTAGCAGTCCTGCATTTCTAAAGGCTCTGTTGGAACACCAAAATCCTTGGAGCTTAAATACGATAGGCGCCTATGCCGGAGAACTAATGCTCTCCGACAAAGAATATATTAAGGAAACCCGAACCCTCATTCTTTCCGAGCGTGAAAGAATGTACAAAAAATTATCCGAGCTTCCGCAGTATAAACCATACAAAGCATACGGTAATTTTATTTTAGTACAAATTACGAAAGAAAACGTTACTTCTTCCGATATATTCGAACGAGCAATAAAAGAAAAACTAATGATCCGAGATTGTTCTTCCTTTGAATCACTAGCCGGTGAATACATCCGCTTCTGTATAATGAACCCAGAAGACAACTCGCATCTTCTGGAAGTTCTCTCACGTATATAAACGGTTAAACTACTTCATTTAAATAGATTTTAGAAAGAGGGATGATCTTCATCATCTCTTTTTTCATGCGCTCCGACATCACTACGCCGTCTTCTTCACACACTTTATCTACAGACTCCGCTCCAAAGATCAGACTTGCAAGTGCAGCAACCGTCATTGTTCCTTCGCTGTTTCCGGGCTTTCCCTCCATCAGCATAACTCCCGAAAATTCTGTTCCGGTGAGTACAACACACTGATTATTTTCTTCAATGACAGGATCTACGATCCGAAAACATACTGCCGTAAGACTTTCAAGGCTAAGAGACATCAACATCCTGCGCACATCCACAATCCGCACCATAATCTTATGTTTTTCCTCTCCCTCTTTGTAATCCGGGACATAAGTCATACAATCAGCGATACAGCCATTTATCCGGCGTACCAAGAGTTTCCCTCCGTCACTTTCATACTCTTTGATCAGACGCTCATAATAAGGAACGTCTCGAAGCGCATAGACCTGATAATGTTCTCTCAGATTTTCATTCGCAAACTCCGCCAGTTCCGGACAGTCCGCCTCTGACGCCCGGCTGACTTCACTGTCTCGTATGTGAGCAGCTTCTTCCTCAACCACTTCTTCGCATTGTTCAGACTCCGGCACATAAAATCTTCTCTTCTGTTCATACACCGTCCGAAAATCATGAGGGAGATAGATTGCCTCCGACGCCGGCATAAGAAAAGTAAAGCTCTCTCCGTTATCATACATATCTTTCAGTGCTTTTTTAATAATCGCTTTCATATATCCTCTATGACGGTAAGCCTCCTGCGTTGCCACCGCAACAATGTAATGTACCAGCTTCTCGCTTCCATTAACCATTAGACGATATGGGTTCAGATGAAGCATAGAGCGGATATCTCCGTCCGCCTCCAACACATAGATCTGATTATCCTTTGTCTTCTCTGTATAATAATAGTCCACAAAAGACGGACTGTCCTCGTCAAATATTTCCTCATAAAGCGGTCTTGTGCTTCCATGTTCTTCCAGTTCCAGTTTACGAATCTTCATAATCTCGTCCTCTCTAACGGCGCTCCTATCTGCCGCCTGTATGCTGGCACCCCTCGCATCCGGCACAGCCTTTCGTTTCATCCGGTCCCACTGCGTAACTATAATTTGCAATGGTTTCAAGGCATGCAATTGCCTGTGAGGATATACCCTCGCCCGTTCCGGTAAATCCAAGTCCCTCTTCGGTAGTCGCCTTGATATTCACTTGATTCACCTCTATGTGGAGCATGGCGGCAACATTTTCTCTCATTTTCAAAATATACGGCGCCATCTTCGGTCTCTGGGCAATGATAGTAGCGTCTATATTTCCTATCACATAGAGTTCTTTCTCTATCAGTCCGCCTACATATTCCAAAAGCTTCATACTGGAAACACCTTTATATGCCGGATCTGTATCCGGAAAATGCTTTCCAATATCGCCAAGAGCCGCCGCCCCCAATAATGCATCCATAATCGCATGAAGCAGCACATCCGCATCCGAATGTCCCAAAAGTCCTTTCTCATAAGGAATATTAACACCGCCCAAGATAAGATCTCTGCCTTCTACTAATTTATGAACATCATATCCCATTCCAACACGCATCGACTAATCCTCCTCTTTGGTAGTCTGCTCGGATTCTCCGTCTTCTATTCCGGGATTTTCCTCATCGGCCATATCATCCGCTGCATCGTCATCATCGTAATCCTCCGAATCATCCAAATCATCCGGATCGTCATACTCGTGTCTTGCCGCCATCTTGACGCCCAGAAGCATCCACCATAATCCAAATATCAGAAATAAAATTCCTGCCGCCATAAATCCTATATAATGCTCCGGTTTATCTATGAATGCGTCTTTTACCAATCCACCGCCAAGGTAGGCCAGATACCCACCTACAATAATTCTCAAAAACACCCGGCTTTTGCTCATCGTGTCGTCCTCCTCTTATTCACTACATGCTTTGTATTATATATTATTTCAGCTTTTTTGTATATAGGTGAAATTTTTTTGAATTTTTTCAAAAAAAGTGTTGACATTTGGTGTTTTATAATAGTATAATAGCAAAGCGAGTTCGGGTTACGAACTTAAAAATATGGGATCATAGCTCAGCTGGGAGAGCATCTGCCTTACAAGCAGAGGGTCATAGGTTCGAGCCCTATTGGTCCCATAATACTAAATATTTTTAATATGGCGGGATAGCTCAGTTGGCTAGAGCACACGGTTCATACCCGTGGTGTCGCTGGTTCAAATCCAGTTCCCGCTACTAAAAAAGCTTGTATCTGCAAGCTTTTTTTGTGCATATAATCTTTTATGTAACAGTTCAGCCACAGCCGAACTGTTACTCTTCTATAACACTCTCCCATTATCACAGGAAACGTATGTTACACAACTCCTTGAGACAGCATTGCATCTGCTACTTTCTCAAATCCTGCAATGTTTGCTCCTGCCACATAATTTCCTTCCATGCCATACTGTTTTGCCGCAGCATCTACATTATGACAGATATTTATCATAATTCCTTTAAGTTTACTATCTACTTCTTCAAAAGACCAGCTTAAACGCTCACTGTTCTGAGACATCTCAAGAGCAGATGCAGCCACACCGCCGGCATTAGATGCCTTACCCGGTGCGAACATCACTCCGTTTGCCTGGAGATACTCTGTTGCTTCCATCGTAGTCGGCATATTAGCACCCTCTGCCACGACTTTACATCCATTGGCAACAAGCGTTTTGGCATCCTCAAGAAGAAGTTCATTCTGTGTAGCACATGGAAGCGCAATATCTACTTTCGCCGTCCACACCCCACGTCCCTCATGGTACTCAGAATTTGGACGGTAATTTTTGTACTCTGTCAGTCTTGCACGTTTCACTTCTTTAATTTCTTTTAATACCTCAACATCAATTCCCTCCGGATCATATACCCATCCGTTAGAATCACTGACCGTCACAACTTTAGCACCTAACTGCTGCGCTTTCTCTACTGCATAAATTGCCACATTACCGGAACCGGAAACCGCAACTGTCTTGCCTGTCAGCTCCTCGCCATTTAATCGAAGCATTTCCTCTGTGAAATAAAGAAGACCATAACCTGTAGCTTCTTTTCTTGCGAGAGAACCCCCATAGCTTAAACCTTTTCCAGTAAGCACACCTTCATATACACTACGGATTCTCTTGTACTGTCCGAACAGATAGCCAATCTCTCTTGCACCGGTTCCAATATCACCTGCCGGAACATCTGTATCTGCCCCGATATATTTGCAAAGTTCTGTCATAAAACTCTGGCAAAATGACATAACTTCTCTGTCTGATTTCCCCTTTGGGTCAAAATCAGAACCACCCTTTCCTCCGCCGATTGGAAGTCCGGTTAAAGAGTTTTTAAATACCTGCTCAAAACCTAAAAATTTGATAATTCCAAGGTTTACAGATGGGTGAAGCCGCAAGCCCCCTTTGTATGGCCCGATAGCGCTGTTAAACTGCACGCGGTAACCAGTATTCACCTGTACATTTCCATTATCATCCACCCAAGGTACGCGGAATTTAAGCTGTCTCTCCGGCTCAACAATTCTCTCTAAAAGAGCCTCTCTTCTATATTTTTCCTCGTTTGTCTCTACTACAACTCTCAAAGACTCAAGCACTTCCTTCACTGCCTGATGGAACTCCGGCTCCGCAGGGTTTTTCGCTGCTACTCTTTCTAGAACTTCATCTACATATGACATAACTTCTACCTCCTAATGCTGCATTTAACTTTCATCCTTTAATATTGTAAAGTATTTTTATTCATAGCACAATATTTTTTCACAAAAAAATTTTGTCTTCTAATACAGATAAATCTCCTACTATTTTCAATATTTCATATGATACTCTTAACATTTCATAACTTTTGTACGATATAAATACATAATTATATTTAAATTTATATTATTTAAATAAAAAGTTTTTATAGAAAGAAGCGGTGGCATAATGAAGAAAAAAAGATTATTAACAATGGCGGGGGTATTAGCCGCATCGTTATTGATACCAGGAACAGCACAGGCACGTGGCTTTTCTCTGTTTAATGGCGGATCAACCACTATAACAGAGAGCAGTTTCGGAGATGACGGTACTGCGTGTAAAAATGGCTGTACGGGCCATACGTTCACTGGAAAACAAAGTAAGATTTATGTAGTGAGCGGAGAACACACCCTTAAGTTTAATGGTGTGACGATTGACAAGGGAACCTTCTCTGCCGGACAGGACACAGAGGCCGTCCGTATCGGCGCCGGCGCTACTGTCCATCTGGAACTGAGCGGCAAAAATAAAATCATAGGCGGAAAAAACACGCCTGGTATCATAGTTCCCAAAGATGCCACACTGGAGATTTCCGCAGGCTCCCTGGACGACGAACTTACCGCGAGCACATACCGTGGTGATGATGCCAGCGGCGCTGCCGGCATCGGCGGCGGTTCTTATGACAATACAAATGAAATTGGAAAAATCATTATCAACGGTGGTACTATTACAGCAACCGGTCGAGGAAGTGGAAATTTCCCGGGCATTGGTACGAACAAATCCAGTGGTGAGATCATCCTTAACGGCGGTATTATTTCCACAGAACATTCTTCTGGCAGCACAACCTATGGAAAGGCTATCCAGGGCGCAACTGTTACCTCTGATACAGGGCATTTCAGCATTGTGAAAGGACTCATATCCGGCAACACAGCGAACTTAAACACCCTTGTCAGCAGCCATGTTTCCAATACAAACTTTACAGTTCACGGCGATGTTGTACTGCAAAACAAGAACTCTGGAAAAATAGACTGGGAGAATACGGTGGAAAATATCGACATACCATTTGGCGCTTCCTTAACTCTCCCCAGAGACAGCAATGACTGGAACGCCTCCTGTAATAAGAACAAAAACGGAGAATTACTATATACCGGCGCCGGAACCATCATTTATAATCCGGACAACGTATCCCTGACTTCAGACGACGTCCAACTCCTAAAAGATAAAGGTCTTTCTATGAAGGTTGCCCTTATACCCGACGACTTTAAGTTGGAAGATTCTAGTGGCAAGAAGGTCTTTCGCACCATGCCATACACTGGCAGAGATCTGACAAACGACCTTCTCTATGCAAATAAAACGAGAGGCAATTACGACGTAGAAAGTCTGAACGGATGGAGCAGAAAGATTGAAAAAAACGGTAAGGAAGTTTCTTTCATAGATGCTGGCAGTTATGTCGTGACTTATGAAAAAGAAGGACGCACAGTTGTCCTTGATCCGATTATAATCCAGCAAAGGCCCTTAACAAGCGAGGGATTCCAAATCGTAATCAACTCCCCGACATATACAGGCGAGCCGCTTATACCTGAGATAACGGCTACCTATACAGGCTTAGATATTCCTTTCAGATATCAAGATGATTACACTATGAAATACAACGGCAGCGACGTAACAGACTTTACAAATGCCGGAGATTATGACATTGAATTTACCGGGACTTCGACCGGCAACTTCTCTGGTAAGACTACCGGCACTTTTACTATACGCCCAGCCTCAATCGAGAATGCCGATGTATCCATCACAGTTGATGGTGAAGATATTCTTGATGACACACCAGACACCTTTACATATGATAACAAGGCTAAAAAAGTGGAAATCAAATTATCATATGACGGAAAAGCTCTTATACTTGGCACAGATTATACGGTAACATACATTACGGGTAACGGCGAGACGGATGAGGCGAATGCCGACCTCACTAACGCCGGAGAAGTTACTATACTTATTAAAGGTACAGGGAACTATCAAGATGAAATCAAGTCTTCGTTTAAAATTAAGAAAAAGGAAATAAAATTTCAAAATGTAACGGCAGAAGATCGGACATATGACGGCACAAATATCGTAAAAATTACAAAAGCTGAAATAAACAAAGCGGATTTCATTGATCAAAACGATGATGTATCCATCGACTTAAGCGTTACAGATGATTCTCCTGCTTTAACAGCTATGGTTGAAAAGGCAGATATAGGTTCTTATAAAGAGCTCACTTTTAATGTGGCAGATGTAAACGCAAAGCTTTCCGGCGCTAAGAGTGGCAATTACACTTTTGAAGGAGACGAGAATGGACAATTTACATTTAATCTTGGAACGGTTAATAAGGAAGTAGTTATTAGCACCGCTTTTCTTAGCAAAGACCTGAACCCAGTGCTGGCAGAGCTTGACGAAAATATGTATGCACCTGATAAGAACTATGAATTTTTCGAATATACCGCAAAGGTAAGTAATCCCATCACAGCACCGCAGTTTGGCCATACGATCGAATACGAATATAAGATTGATGATGGCGATTGGCAAGACTCACCTGATTTCAAGGGGATTGAGCCAGACAGCACGCATACGTTCTATGTGCGTACAAAAGCTGTATGGCCGGATGGCGAAACGTCATCTGAGAAACCTGATGAGCGTGCGAATATTGCGCCAAGCGATTCAGGAGAGCTTGAGATAACTTTCAAACGGCTCGAACAGGAAGCGCCGGATATTCCGAACCTGACATTTGAGCAGAACGAAGGAAGTCCTACGTTTACAGCAACCATTAATCTTGGTAAACCAGTACCGGATATTCCAGGAGTAGAATACAGCTTTGACGGAAAGAATTTCTCCGACAATCCTAAAAAAGACAACTGTACGAGCGGAACAGAATATATCGGCTACGTAAGATACAAAGAAACAAAGACCACCCTTCCAGGCAAGATCGCTCAGAGCGCACCGACGCCCGCGCCGCAGCCTGCGGTAAGCAAACCTGTAATCACTCCAGGCTCCAAGTCTTTCCTGGAGGGACACTCTGTAGAGGTCACAATATCCTGTGATACACCTGGCGCAGCCATATACTATACGACGGACGGCAAAGAGCCTGTTCCCGGGAATGACAATACGATTCTGTATGATGGAAAACCAATCCTGATTACAAAGTCTACGACAATCAGAGCACTCGCTACAGAGCCTGACATGATACCTGCTGAAGGAGAAGCCGCCATATTTACTATGGTGACGACCAGCGAAGCACATACACAGTACATTATTCAGAGAATCGACCCGGACATTCCCAAATCTTACAGCATTCCGAAGACGCTCCAGAAAGCCGGTCTGGACGGAATAGATTTGATTACAGCGGCGCTGTTCAATGCGATTATGGATTCACCGAAATCTGCCAACGCACCGTTCAATTACCTGAACATGGAATACTTTAACATTAAGATTCAGTTCTCTGCTGACGGAGAGACTGACTGGGTAGACGCCACACCAGAAAACTTCCCGCCGGAAGGAGTAACCGTTTCCCTGTCAGATAAGACATTGGCCAAACACTCTGAAACTTTGAAAGAAGTAGATAAAAGCACCAACGTCTTCCTGGCAAGCCACATGTTCACTGAGAAGCATGGAGACTATGCTCCCGGAGATATAGAAGTACTTGATGTCGTTGAAACAGAGTCTGCTCTCGAATTCACAATACACGGAACATCACCAATGGCAGTCGCATGGGCAAAAGGAGATAATCTGGATGGAAGCAACGGTAATACACCCGGCACTGATCCGGCAAACCCAGATGGAACTAACAACCCGAACAATAACGACAAGAATACAAATGGCACCAACAGAAATGCGAACAACCCAAACGTCGCATCAGAAGCTGGAGAGAACAAAAATGAAGATAACGCTGACTCGGAGAAGAGCCTTGCAGATAAAGCAAAAGAGCTCCTCTCTCACCCAACTACCGGAGATCCGGCTTCTCTCCTTCTCTGGATTGCTCTTGGAGCCGGAAGCCTTGGAATATTGACATTTGCCATTACAAAGATCCGCAAACGCAGATAAATTAAAGAAAAATGTATTATCAAATCAAAGACATAAGAAAACGAAATTGGGGACAGAGGAAAATTATATTTCCTCTGTCCCCAATTAATTATTTAAAGTATTCTACACCGGATTCAAAAATCTTCAAATCCTGCTCACCATAGATATTTTTCGCAACGCTTCTTGCACGTCTCTCGGAGTGTGCCATCTTACCAAATACACGTCCGTCTGGGCTTGTAATACCCTCAATCGCATAGTAAGAACCGTTTACGTTCCACTCTTCATTCATAGTGATATTTCCTTCCGGATCACAGTACTGAGTTGCCACCTGCCCGTTTGTAAAAAGTTTGTCTATCCACTCTTTACTTGCCACAAAACGTCCCTCACCATGAGATGCCGGATTCGTGTAAACTCTGCCAAGCTCTGCATTTTGAAGCCATGGAGACTTATTCGTCACTACTTTCGTGTATACCATCTTGGAAATGTGTCTTCCGATAGTGTTGTAAGTAAGTGTCGGAGCATCCGCATTCTGTCCCACAATCTCTCCATTTGGCACTAAGCCTAATTTGATAAGCGCCTGGAAACCATTACATACGCCAAGTACCAGTCCGTCACGTTCATTCAGAAGTTTCTCTACTGCTTCTTTCATCTTTGCATTCTGGAATGCAGTCGCAAAGAATTTCGCAGAACCATCCGGCTCGTCACCTGCCGAGAATCCACCTGGGAACATAATAATCTGTGATTCACTGATTGCTTTCTCAAATACATTTACAGAATCCAGAATGTCCTGAGCATTCATATTCTTAAATACTTTTACAATTGTCTTTGCTCCGGCTCTCTCGAATGCTTTCTTACTGTCAAACTCACAGTTTGTTCCTGGAAATACCGGAATAAATACTGTCGGCCGCCCAATCTTATGTGTACAGATATGAATGTCGGAGGTGCAATACAATCCTTTACTGATTACTTTATCCTGTCCTGCCGCTCCGGAATTCGTCGGGAATACCTTCTCTAAAGTTCCCTTCCATGCTTCCTCTGCCTCGGAAAGTGCAATTTCCACATTTCCATAGGAAAATACTGCATCTGCTGTCACTTCACCAATCACAGTATACGTAATCCCCAGTTCGCTGACTTTTTCCGCCGGAACTTCTGCAATAAGATCTCCGAATGCAGGAGCAAATAAATCTCTTTCATCTATATTATGCTCTAATTTCACACCCATACGGTTTCCAAATGCCATCTTGCTCACTGCCGGAATAACACCATGCCTGTCAAGCGCATATGCGGAAATGATTCTGCCTGCTCTTACATCCTCTGTAAATTTGCCGTACTGTGTCATAACTTCCTCGTATTTCGGAACATCATATTCATCTGTCGGGATGCGAAGCCATACTAACTTATTGCCTGCCTCCTTCAATTCCGGTGTAATAATGTCTTTCTCTGTTGCAATATCTACTGCAAAAGATACTAATGTCGGCGGTACATCAATATCTTCAAATGTACCGGACATACTGTCTTTTCCACCGATAGATGGCAGCCCAAATCCAAGCTGTGCGTTGTAAGCGCCAAGAAGCGCTGCAAACGGCTGACTCCATCTGTGTGGATCCTCTGTCATACGACGGAAATATTCTTGGAATGTGAAACGAATCCTGCTGTAATCACCGCCTGCCGCCACAATTTTTGCTACAGACTCCGTTACCGCATAGATCGCTCCATGATACGGGCTCCAACTTGAAAGATATGGATCAAATCCATAACTCATCATAGATACCGTATCACAGTCTCCTGTAAGCACCGGAAGTTTTGCCACCATAGCCTGCGTCTCTGTCATCTGATATTTTCCGCCATGAGGCATGAATACAGAAGCCGCTCCGATGGAGCCGTCAAACATTTCCACAAGCCCTTTCTGAGAACATACATTTAAATCTTTTAATACACTAAGCCACTGCTCTCTTACATCTTTCACTTCTTCTCTTGTAAGAACGGTATCTCTGCGGTTTGGAATATCAACGGCTACAGTTGTCTCCTGATGTGCACCGTTAGTATCTAAAAATGCGCGAGAAAGATTGACAATCTCTTTACCCCTCCATGAAAGCACTAACCTTGGAGACTCCGTTACAACTGCAACTTCCACAGCCTCTAAGTTCTCTTCTTTCGCATAACCCATGAACTCAGCTGTGTCTTTCGGATCAACCACAACTGCCATACGCTCCTGAGACTCCGAAATAGCAATCTCTGTGCCGTCCAGTCCCGCATATTTCTTCGTCACTTTATCAAGATTGACTTTCAGACCATCCGCCAATTCACCGATGGCAACGGATACACCGCCTGCTCCGAAGTCATTACATTTCTTAATTAATCTGCTTACTTCTTCTCTTCTGAAAAGTCTCTGAATCTTACGTTCTGTCGGCGGATTACCTTTCTGAACTTCCGCACCGCAAGTCTCAATAGACTCCTCTGTATGTACTTTAGAAGAACCGGTTGCACCGCCGCAACCGTCACGTCCGGTACGTCCGCCAAGTAAAATGATAATATCGCCCGGAGCAGAAGTCTCACGAATCACTGCACGTCTCGGAGCAGCTCCTAAAACTGCGCCGATTTCCATACGTTTTGCCACATAGTTCGGATGGTAAATCTCTTTTACCGCGCCTGTTGCAAGTCCAATCTGATTTCCGTAAGAACTATAGCCATGAGCCGCCTCACGAACCAATTTCTTCTGCGGAAGTTTCCCTTTCATCGTATCCTTTACAGAAACAGTCGGATCAGCCGCTCCGGTTACACGCATCGCCTGATAGACATAAGTACGTCCGGAAAGCGGATCACGAATTGCTCCGCCAAGACAAGTAGCAGCTCCGCCAAACGGCTCAATCTCTGTCGGATGATTGTGTGTCTCATTTTTAAAGTTTACAAGCCATTCCTCTTCTACACCGTCCACTTTAATCGGTACAACAATACTACATGCGTTAATCTCATCAGACTCTTCCTGATCTGCTAATTTACCCTCTTTTTTTAATTTACGCATCGCCATCAGAGCAAGATCCATCAAACAGACAAATTTATCCTCTCTGCCTTTAAAAATCTCACTGTGATCTGCCAGATACCTCTTATATGTCTCTTCGATTGGTTCTCTATAGTCACCCTCGCCAAATGTTACATCTGTAAGCTCTGTAGAGAATGTAGTATGGCGGCAGTGATCGGACCAGTAAGTATCAAGAACACGAATCTCCGTCATAGACGGATCTCTGTCCTCTTCTCCTTTAAAATAATTCTGAATATGCCGGAAATCCTTAAATGTCATGGCAAGTCCCAGAGAATCATATAATTCTCTAAGTTTATCTTCTGCCATATCTTTGAATCCATCGAAAATAATTACATCTTCGGGCTCGTCAAATACTGTCACCAATGTTTCCGGTTTCTCCATACCAACTTCTCTGGAATCTACCGGATTAATACAATGTGCTTTGACTGCCTCAAACTCTTCATCTGAAATCGGCGCATCCTTTCCAATAATCACATAAGTCGCTGCTGTCTTAATGACCGGCTGCTCGTCCTCTTTAATAAACTGAATACACTGAATAGCCGAATCTGCTCTCTGGTCAAACTGGCCCGGAAGAAACTCTACAGAAAATACTCTGCTATTTGCCTCCATCTCAAACGTCTCTCTATAAAGCATATCTACCGGCGGCTCAGAAAAGATACCGTTACATGCTTTTTCAAATGTCTCGTCAGAAACATTTTCCACATCATAACGAATCAGCACACGAACATCTGCCACATTTTGAATACCGAGATAATTCTTAATCTCACTTTTAAGGTCGGCTGCCTGTACGCCAAATCCTTCTTTTTTTTCTACATATACTCGCTTTACACTGCTCATACATCTTCCTCCAATTTTGTGAATCCTATGATTTACTGACTACATTTTAACACACTTCACTTCATTAGTACAATTAATATAAATAAATATTTTTATAACTTATACTTATCAATTGTTTTTCCGCCGTTTCTCCAAAAGACGCCATACAAAGAGCGCCACCCACACTGCAAGCAGAAGCCCTAAAAATATTATCACAATCCTCACCACCATATCTGCGAAAAACCCTTCCGGCAGCATACGGATCATATAGTCCGCGGCCGGATCAAACATCCACAGATCGTTCGTAAAAAAAATCTCGTGGAAAATCGTAAAGCAGGCGGTAAAATCAATGGTAAACGCCGCACCAAGAAACGCCAGTACCGCAAGAAACGCGCCCAGCGCTGCACAATACGCCTTCCACAATAGTTTCTTTAACTCCGCCTTCTTTACCACCAATACAGCTAACAATACTGCCGCTCCTATCCATACGAACGTCCGGACTCTCAACCCGCCAAGAAACAGATGCTTCACATCCGCCATATGAAGACGATCCTGTTCATTAAAGAAATCCTGCTCTTTCCCATCTACATTTGTTACAATCGAAAGCTTGGCTTCTTTTCCTATCAGATAATCCATCATGTACTCTGTAACATCCATCACGTCATCTATAGTCATATTCAGAGACTCCGTCACCTTATATTTCTCATATTCCTTCTGATAAAACCGATACTCCGGGTCTCCGTAAATGGCTATCTGAAAACTGGTAATCATAAGTCCGATAATCATAAGAAACATCGCAAATACTGCCAATATATTATGTGATTTTTTCACGTCCAATTCCCTCCCCAATCACTTTCCCGTTATTATACCACAAATTTGGTTGTAATTCACCGATTTTTACCTTATAATATCAATTAGTTTTATAAGGAGGACTTATCATGGATATTAACTATGAATTATATAAAGTGTTTTACTATGTCGCTTCTACCCTTAGTTTTTCTGAAGCCGCAAGCAGACTCTACATTTCCCAGTCGGCGGTCAGTCAGTCTGTCAAAACACTGGAGAAAAAGCTGGGGCAGACCTTATTTATTAGAAGTACCAAAAAAGTACAGCTTACTCCGGAGGGAGATATTCTACTCCGTCATGTTGAACCTGCGGTGAATTTAATTGGCAGAGGTGAAACACAGCTTATGGATAAGCCTTCTGGCGGCGGTCAGCTTCGCATCGGCGCAAGCGACACTATCTGCCGCTACTTTTTAGTACCTTATCTGGAGAAATTCCACAAGGCATTTCCGGGAGCCCATATCAAAGTAACCAATGCCACCTCCATCAAATGCGTGGAATTATTAGAAAGCGGTCAAGTAGACATCATCGTTGTCAATTATCCAAATACGTATCTTGGAAATATATTTTCTGTAAAAAAGATTAAATCTTTCCAGGACGTATTTATTGCAAACGAATCCTTTTCAGAACTAAAAAATAAGAAACTTACTTATAAACAATTATTAGAATATCCGATTTTAATGTTGGACAAACGAAGTACCACCAGCGAATTTCTACACGCTCTATTTCAACAACACCAGTTAGACCTTGTACCGGAAGTAGAGCTTAGCAGTAACGACCTGCTCATCGACCTAGCAAAAATCGGGCTTGGACTTGCATTTATCCCAGACTTCTGCCTCAACCATGACGCCGGCAATCTGTTTGTAATAGAGATGAAAGACAAATTACCAACGCGGGAACTGGCGGCGGCTTACAACGGACACCTTCCGGTTTCCGGAGCTATGGAAGAATTCTTGAGTTATTTCGAATAACTTTTCGGAATTCTACCAAAATACAAGTATCCACATTATCGGAAAAATTGGAGAATCATTGAAATGAAATCTTTAACAAACCTAAACAAAACCGGAATCCAACAGGAATCTATCCTCTGGCTTCCGGTTTCTTTCTTATAACATTTCTCTGATCTGTACTTCCTTCCCTTTCAGCGTTCCCTGCACCATCTCCGGCTTTCCTCCGCCCCTGCCTGCAAAAGCCTCATTAAGCTTCTTAGAAATCGGCCGTACGTCCTCATTCCTGCTGCCGATCACATAGCGATAACCAGATTCATCCGTTCCTGCAAATACTGCGCAGATTTTAGCACCTTTATCCAGAATCAGATTCATAAATTCTCTCGGCGCATTGCCCGAAAGTTCCGAATCAAACACAGCAGTAACCTCTTCTTCCATTTTGATTTCCTGCACCTGGAAACTCAGCAATTTCTGTTGAAGAGATACGTTCTTCCCCTTCAAAGACTCCTGCTCTTTTTTCAAATGTTTCACTGCTTCCGATACTTCTAATTCCTTTGCACACAAAAGAGAAGAAATGTCTTTGACATTCTCATCCTTCTTATCATAATCACGAAGAGCTCTTGCCCCACATAACATGGTAATGCGCTCGCCGCCCTTATAATTTATCACATTAACCAGCTTGATGATTCCGATTTCTCCTGTCCGTTTCACATGGGGCGCACAACAGGCACACACATCATATCCCGGAACAGTTACAATCCGCACTTGACCTTCAATCTCAATCTTACTACGATATTCCATATCCTTTAATACCTCTTTGGACGGATACGACACTTCAATATCTAAATTTGCCCAAACTGCCCGATTAGCCTCAAGCTCAATCTCTTTTAACTCTTCTTTCGTAATCGGTCCGTTAAAATCCATGGTACAATAATCACTTCCCAGATGAAAGCCAACGTTATTGTAACCAAATCTTGCATTTACAAGGCCGGACACAATATGCTCTCCGGTATGCTGCTGCATTTTCTCAAAACGCTCTTCCCAGTTAATGCTTCCAGACACTTCCTGTCCTGCTTCCAAAGGCGCTTCTGTAGTATGGTAGATTATATCGTCTTTCTCATGCACATCCAGCACTTTCACATCATTCAAAAATCCGGTGTCCGCATACTGTCCGCCGCCCTCCGGAAAGAAAACTGTCTGATCCAACACTACTTTATACTGATTTTTATACGGTTCACAAGACAGCACTTTTGCAATAAATGTCCGTCTGTGGCTGTCATGGTAAAATAATTTCTCTGTCATATTACATCCTCTCCGGAGCCTCGAAACCAAGCACGTCAATGCAGGACTCCAGCACTTCTTTCGTCAATACAAGAAGTGCAATATAACTCTTCTTTCTCTCCCCGTTCTCCTCAGATAAAATCTTTGTCTCATGATAGAAACGGTTAAACGCATTGGACAAATCATAAATATATGCACAGATTTTATGCGGAGCTAATTCCTCATAAGCATTTTCCAGCACTTCGTTATACTTCGTCACTTCCAGCATAAGCGCTTTCTCACTGCCATTAGACGCAGCCTCCATACGAAGTCCCTCTAACGAAGCTCCCCCTGCTATATATTTGTTCAAAATAGACTTAATACGCACAATCGTATATAAGATGTACGGCCCTGTATTTCCCTCAAAAGAAGTAAAACGATCCACATCAAAGATATAGTCCTTGGACGCCTGATTGGACAAATCACCATAACGGATTGCAGAAAGTCCTACAATCCCCGCCGTCTCTTTTGCCTCCTTCTCTTCTACTGTACGGTTATCCGTAATTTTTTGATACATCTCATCCTCAATCTCAGCAATCAGATTCTCCAGACGCATAACACCGCCTTCTCTTGTCTTAAACGGCTTGCCGTCTTTTCCGTTCATCGTACCAAAACCAAGGAACGAAAGTTTCGTCTCTCCCGGCACGATTCCGGTCTTCTTAGCCGCGCGGAACACTTGCACGAAATGCAATTCCTGCCGCTTGTCCACAATGTAGATAATATGATCTGGATGATAATCTTCTTCCCTCTGTATCAGTGTTGCAAGATCTGTCGTTCCATAAAGAGAAGCGCCGTCTGACTTCTGAATCATACAAGGCGGAATCTCTTTTGTATCCGCCTCTTCCCGTACATCAATAACAAGAGCCCCCTGATCCTCATGGGCAAATCCTTTCTCTTTTAAATCAGCAATCATATCCGGAATGTAAGCCTGCGCATCAGACTCTCCTTTCCAGAGGTCAAATTCTACATTCAGATTCTTGTAATTTTTCTTGAGATCGGCAACGGATACACCCATAATATGTTTCCAGACAGCCGTATATCCTTTATGTCCATTTTGCAATAAATACGTAGCATGCAATGCTTCTTCTCTATATGCCTCATCCTCTTTCGCCTTCCCACTGGCTGTCGGATAAATCTCTTCCAATTCTTCAATCGTAAAAGGAGCTTCTTCCGGATACTCTCCGTCAAACGAATCGTCAAAATACGGAAGATCAGGCTGTCTTTTTTGAAGCTCTGTCACAATTAATCCCATCTGATAGCCCCAGTCTCCAAGGTGAATATCACCCAAAACCTTATGCCCCATCTTTCTTGCGATTCTCTTAATACTCTCTCCAATCACCGCTGAACGAAGATGTCCTACATGAAGCGGTTTTGCCACATTCGGCCCGCCGTAGTCTACTAAAATCATCTTTGGCTCTTTCGCCTTCTCAATGCCAAGTTCCTTATCCGCCTTCATCTCATTCAGATACTCTGCCACCGCATCTGCATTTGCCTTGATATTAATAAAACCCGGATTCACCGCTTCAATATCCGCAATATATTTCTTCTCTGTAAGTTTTGCAATTACATCTTTTGCAATCATAATCGGCGCTTTCTTATACACCTTTGCACCCGCCATGGCGCCGTTACACTGATACTCACACAAATCCGGTCTGTTGGATAACGTCACCTTCGCATACTTACGATCATAACCTGCCGCCTCAAATGCTAAGGCAATTTCCTGTTCTATTAAATCTATAATTTTCTTCATATCTTCACCTCGTACCTTTACGAATTTCTACTATTTTCCTGCCCTATTTAAATGAACACTAAATATTCTATCACAAGAAAATCTTATCAACAACCATAATTGAAACACTTATTGCAAATTTCAAAAGTAAATGATAAAATTGTGAAACCATAACAGTAAAGGAGTTCTATTATGATTTTAGGTTCTCACGTAGGCATGAGCGGAAAAGAGATGCTTCTCGGCTCTGCCAAAGAAGCGGTTTCCTATGGCGCCGACACATTTATGTTTTATACCGGCGCACCGCAAAACACAAAAAGAAAAGACATTTCTGAACTAAATATTGACGCCGCATGGGAGTATATGCGCACTCATGGCATTGACGATATCATCGTCCACGCCCCTTATATTATCAATCTGGGAAATGCAGTAAAACCGGAGACTTTCGAGCTTGCCGTCACATTTCTCGCCAAAGAGATTGAACGAAGCGAAGCATGTAAAAGCCACACACTGATTCTCCATCCCGGCGCTCACGTAGGCGAAGGTACAGACATCGGCATTCACCAAATCGTCAAAGGATTAAATGAAGTATTGACGAAAGATACAGCTGTAAACATTGCCCTTGAAACCATGGCAGGAAAGGGATCTGAGATTGGCAGGAATTTTGAAGAACTTGCCCGCATTTATGACGGTGTCACTTATAATGAAAAACTTCGCGTCTGCTTTGATACCTGTCATGTCCATGACAGCGGCTATGACATCATTCACAATTTTGACGGTGTGATAGGCGAATTTGACCGTATTCTTGGTAAAGACCAAATTGCTGTATTCCATATTAATGACAGTAAAAATATAGTTGGAGCTGCCAAAGACCGTCATGCAAACTTAGGCTTTGGCGAAATCGGATTTGACGCTGTCTCCTACATTGTGCGGCATCCGGACTTTGAACAAGTGCCAAAGATTCTGGAAACACCCTATATCCAGTCGCCGACAAAAGAAAAGAAATCTTATACGCCGTACAAACATGAGATCGCAATGTTAAGAGCCGGAACATTTGAACCGGATATACAAGAAAGAATCATCGCAGATGATGAAACATAAACTTATGGAGCATGCTATGTAGAACAGGCATATTCTATAGAGACAGGACTTTACCTGCCTCTATAAGAATATGCTTTTTATTTTTTCATTATTTCCCTTGACATTTTACCTCGAATGTACTATTGTATTATTAATCTAATACAATTGAGAAAGGAGAAAAATCTATGCCATGGAACCTAGATGAAAACCGGCCAATCTATCTACAGCTTATGGAAAAGATCCGACATGACATTGTATCCGGCATATACTGCCCGGGAGAACGTCTTCCATCTGTAAGAGAACTGGCCTTGGACGCTGCGGTGAATCCAAATACTATGCAAAAAGCACTTTCAGAATTAGAACGCAGCAACATTGTATACTCTCAACGAACCAGCGGGCGATTTATAACGGAGGATGAACATATGTTAAAACAACTGAAAAATGAACTTGCGGCAGAACATATCCAAGAATTTTTTGAAAAAATGAAGCAGCTGGGCTTCCCACAGGAAGAAACACTTGCACTCGTTAAAGAACATATAAAGGAGGGACAATAATATGAACCCTATTCTGGAATGTCAAAGTCTTTCTAAAAAATATAACCATACTTCCTATGCTCTTCACAATCTGAATCTGACTCTGGAACGTGGACAGATCATCGGACTTCTTGGACCAAACGGAAGCGGAAAGACTACTTTTATCAAGTTGATCAATGATGTACTCGTACCAACGGAGGGAAGAATCTTCATCGATGGTAAAGCGCCCGGCGTAGAGACAAAGAAAATCATCTCTTATCTGCCGGAACGAACCTATCTGGATGAAAATATGAGAATACGAGACTTAATTTCTTATTTCCGGGATTTTTATGAAGATTTTCAATCGGAACGGGCATACACTATGCTTGCAGATCTTGGAATTGACAAACAGGCTCGGCTTAAAACTCTCTCCAAAGGAACAAAAGAGAAAGTACAGCTAATTCTCGTTATGAGCCGCGATGCCGAGCTTTATATTTTGGATGAACCAATCGGCGGAGTCGATCCTGCCGCAAGAGACTACATCCTGCACACAATATTGACTAATTATAATGAAAATGCCACAATCCTTTTGTCTACTCATTTAATCCACGATATTGAAAATATACTGGATCACGTTCTTTTCATCCACAATGGAGAACTGGTGCTCAATGCAGCCGTAGATGACATTCGGACGGAGCAGGGCAAATCTATAGACATTTTATTCAGGGAGGTGTTCAAATGTTAAAAAAGCTAATGAAATACGACATGAAATCGCTGAATCGGTTTCTAATTATCATACATGCGTTTCTATTGCTGTCCATAATCGCAGCAAATGTATTTTTCTTCTTTTTTATATCGGTGGATTCCTCCAGCATCTTCTTTTTTACGCTGCTGTTTCTGTATATTTTTATGATAGCCGGAACATCCTTTGCAACCAGTATCTTGATTGCCGTCCGGTTTTATAAAAACCTATACTCTGACGAAGGATACTTAACGTTTACACTTCCGGTTACAAAATCTCAGATTTTGATTTCTAAGATACTCACCGGAACACTTTGGGTATATATCAACCAAGTGTTTATTTTTGTCAGTATCGCAACGCTGATGATTCCTGGAAAACACACGATTATACGCACACTATCTGCAATACCAGGCTTTTCATCCCCTGGCAGAATCATCTTAGGATTCCTGCTTTTCCTGTTGGTTGACGCTGTTTCAACAACAACTATGATTTATGCGTCTATTACCATCGGGCAACACTTCCATGGACACCCGATATTAGGTTCTATCGTTACTTATTTTGGATTGCAGACAGTATGTTCAATTATCGTATACGCTGTCCTGTTCCTGACAGGAATCGGTTTTCAGCCCGTTGCTGATATGTCACATTTTAGTTACGTTTTGAATACCTTGAAGATTTCATTTGTATTTCAGGTTATCACATCTGTAATTTTATACATTGTAACTTATCAAATGATGAAGAAGAAAGTCAATCTGAACTAGCAAATACGTAATAGAAAATTTCCCGGTTTCCTTTTACAAGTTACAAGGATGACCGGGAAATTTTTCTCTTGGAACTATTTATAATTTCTTCCGGCATTCCCAGAAATTTTTTATCAGTCCCATAACATTTTCTACTTTGCACTGCCCATGATCTTTCCACTCTCTTGGAAATACTTCCTGGTATCTGCCGTCTGAAAATCTTTCATCCAACAAGAGAACCACTCCTTCGTCTTCATCGTCACGAATCACGCGCCCTGCCGACTGAAGCACTTTATTCATCCCCGGATATAGATAAGCATAGTCAAACCCGCGAAACTCCTGCTTGTCAAAATGCTGTTTTAAAAGTTCCCGTTCTACACATACCTGTGGAAGTCCCGTACCTACGATCAATGCTCCAATGAGCTGATCTCCGGTCAAATCTATCCCCTCCGAAAAGATTCCGCCCATCACACAAAAGCCAACAAAACTACCATTTCTTGCTTCTTCAAAATTTTCAAGAAAGATTTCTCTTGCTTCTTCAGACATATACTGCGACTGTATAATATAATCAATCTGCGCCTCTGACTTCGTCTCGCTTATCAGAATTTCAAATTCCTCATACACATCCTCCATAAAACGATAGGAAGGAAAAAACGCTATATAATTCCCCCTCCTTCCGGAAACCGTCTGGTACACATATTCTGCATATCTGCGATACATATCCAAACCACGTCTAGTATACTTGGTACTGACATCCATTCCAAGTAACAGCAGCCGTTTCCTCGTGTCAAAGGGCGATTCCGCATAAATTGCATAATCATCCTTTGCCGTACTCAAAAGCCTTTTATAATAATGAATTGGAAGCAGCGTAGCCGAGAAAAAAACTGTACTGTTGCCCTTATCCAGAAATCCCCCCAGATTCGCCGCAGGATTCACGCAAAACAAACGGATTTTAAAATGTCCGTTCGTTTCTAATTCCGAATAAATTATATAATTTTCGTCCAGATGATCGTGAGTGTATATAAATCTTCGCACATCAAAATAAAAATTCAAGACTTCCTTTCTCATCTCTTCTTTGTTACACTCTTCGAGAAATCGTTCCAAATCCGACATAAGATTCAAAAGCTTGAGATAAATGTGCGAAACACTGTTTAACACCTGATAATCCTCACATTCCCGCTTTAATGTCAGAAACTGCTTATTGCTCTCCTCCAACCGTCTTACAAGTCTTATATCTTCTTGCTTTACCAGACGTTTGATTTTCAAAAAATCCTCTTTATAGAGACTTGCACTGTACATCTCCCGTCCGCGTTCCACCAGATTATGAGCTTCATCAATCAAAAACAGATATTCTCCTGACATACCTTCTCCGAAAAACCTGCGAAGATGGGCATTGGGATCAAATACATAATTATAATCACATATAATCGCGTCCACCCAGCTTGACACATCCAGACTCATCTCATAAGGACATACTTCCCATTTTCTCGCCTGTTCTTCCACAATCTCTCTACTCATCTCATCCGATGCCGTCAAAAGCTCATACACCGCATCATTCACCCTGTCGTAATGTCCTCTGGCATAAGGGCAATACTCTGGATTACAATTCGTCTCCTCACAGAAACAGACTTTCTCCTTCGCCGTCAGTACCAACACTTTCATGCGAAGCGCCTGCTCCTTTAACTTATCAAATGCCTGCCACGCCACCGTACGGGTAATCGTCTTTGCCGTAAGGTAGAAAATCTTCTCTCCTAATCCTTCTCCTACAGCCTTTACTGCCGGGAATACTGTTGCCATTGTTTTCCCTACTCCGGTGGGAGCTTGAATAAATAACTTCTTCTTCCTCAAAATTGTCCGATAAACCGATGCTGTAAGATTACGCTGTCCCTCTCTGTATGCAAATGGAAACTCAATCTTCTTGATAGACGCATTCCTTTTTTCTTTCCACTGAATCTGGTATCTCGCCCACTTCTCATATTTCCCAATCAGTTCCCAAAACCAGACGCTTAACTCTTCACGACTATATACCTGTTGAAACCGCTTAATCTCCTCCGTTTCCATATTACAGTACGTCATTTGAACACCAATCTCCGAAAGTTCCCTTTGAGCTGCATAGATAAACGCATAACATTTCGCCTGAGCAAGATGAACCTCCACCGGTTCTTTCAGAGTATCCAAATCTCGAAATACACCTTTGATTTCATCAATGACGATTCCTGCCGGAGTATCAATAATACCATCTGCCCGTCCTTCTACAGAAAGTGTAAATCCCTTGCATGCTATCTCATATTTGAGGGATACTTCCGCATGATAGTCTGCCCCCATCTGTCTTTGAATCTTCCGGTGAATCTTGCCGCCCATCTGCATAGCGTCCTTATCTACCGCCGCTATTCGATTGTCTATATCCCCGCTTCGCAATATAAATTCCACTAAGTTCCGCACAGAAATACGGAGGAGAGGCTGATTTACTTCCATCGCTTTTATCTTCCTTTTCTAACAATTATAAAGCTGTTGATTCACCATCTTTTTACTATTCGATTATACCACGCTTTCATCCATATATCAGCCGTTTGTCCTGCTTTTTTTATTTCATGATGTCAGGGTCAAAAGGTCTAAGCCCACATGAGCTTGCTCATAAGTGGGCGAAAGACTTTGGGACCCGCCCCGATATGAGCATAAAAGTGGGATGTATATCCCGCGATATGCGAATATTGGGCAGGATTGCGGGAGTGCATAGC